>JBKOYD010000056.1:0-6200 GCA_046725195.1 Acidobacteriota bacterium
TCTCATCATGACAAGCAGGTCCAGATTAGTTGCTATCGTCGATGATGATAGATCTGTTCAGAGCGCTATCCAGGATCTCATGGAGTCCGCCGGTCTTTCCGCCCGGTGCTTCGGATCAGCGGAAGAATTCCTTCAGTGGGACGAGCGGAACCAGATCGGCTGCCTGGTGCTGGACATTCGTATGCCAGGGATGTCAGGCCTCGAACTGCAAGCGATGCTAAAGGCGGAAGGATCTCGCATTCCAATCATCTTCATCACCTCGCATGGTGACCCAGGAATAAGGCTGCAGGCGATGACAGCGGGCGCAGTAGACTTCTTGACCAAGCCATTCGATGATGAAATTTTGCTTGAGAAGATCCGACCTGCGTTAAGGGGCTGACAAAACATATACACAATTTTTCAGGAGGACTAGTGCGATGAATTCAAACCTCTTGGCTTTCGCGGATCCGCGGGAAGCATCACATTTGGCTGTGAATTTCCGGACACTCGCCGAAGTGAAGAATTACGGCAATGAAGGAGTTTTTACTGGAATCGTAGGCCAGAGTTCGAGCCTTCGGAACTTGTTGCAACTAGTCGAAATGGTGGCTGCTACCGACGCTACAGTGCTGCTTTTGGGCGAGACCGGAACGGGCAAGGAACTAATTGCTCGCGCGATCCACGAAAGCAGCCAGCGACAGAACCAGTCTTTTGTTATTTTGAACTGCGCTGCGATTCCGAGTTCCTTATTCGAGAGCGAACTTTTCGGCCATGAACGTGGCGCATTCACTGGCGCGAACATGCAGCGAGCTGGGCGACTTGAGTTGGCAGATCGCGGTACGTTGTTTTTGGACGAAGTCGGTGATATGCCGCTCGAGGTCCAACCAAAACTCTTGCGAACGCTTCAGGAACACACGTATGAGCGGCTGGGCAGTGCGCGCACTAAGAGTATTGATGTGCGGCTTGTGGCGGCGACTAATGCCGACCTCGAACAGTTGATGGAAGAGAAGCAGTTTCGCAGTGATCTGTACTATCGACTCAATGTGTTCCCGATTCGCATTCCGCCTTTGCGTGAACGTCTCGAAGACATTCCCTTGTTGGTCAAATACTTCACTCAGAAGTATGCGCTTCAAATGAATAAGCAGATCGATACGATCCCGGAGTCGACTATTCAGAAACTTCAACGCTGGTCCTGGCCCGGTAACGTGCGTGAGTTGGAGAATTTGATCGAACGATCGGTGATTCTCACCAGTACCAGTACACTATCGGTTTCGCTGCCCGAGAAGATGAATTCAGCAATCGACGCCCCGGCAGTTGTCGGTAATTTCGAAGAGCAAAAGAGGATCGTCGAAATTCTTCGCGAAACAAAGGGTCGTATCGCTGGTCCAAACGGCGCCGCGTTTCGATTAGGAGTAAAACGTAGCACACTTCTGGACCGGATGAAGAAATTCGGCATCAATGCTCGTGAAATTCGGAGTCGTGCGCACGAGAGTCAAGTCGCTTATTCGTAAATGAAGTTGTCTCAAAGAGACGTGAACATCAACCGGGTACCTCAAGGTAAACAGATCAATGAGACTTACGGTTCCGGTTAACGAACGCGACCATTCCATAGGACCTTTGAGCGCTTCTGTCACCGTCGTCAACGACGGGGACTATCAGTGCCCTAACTGTTCAAAAGACATCGACAACCAAGTCGGGGTCACCGTGCGAAGCCAGACCCAGCAACCTTAGCTACGTGGATGATCGCCAGCGCCCAATTCAGGCCGAACGCCAACATACAAAATGGGCCGCTGTTTAATTGGAGTCTCCGCATATTCAGCGCGGAGGTCTGAAGTGAAGTCGCTCGGATCTGATCTGCGACCTTCATTTTCATTAGACTCTTTTGATATTGGTCCGAGTTAGGAAACAGTGTTTGCAAGGACCATCCTTCTTAGCGACGTCAATATCACGCCAAACAACTTTTTAGATCCTAACTTTTTAGGAGTCATTCAGGGTAAAGTGCGGATGTTGCTTGCGGCAGTTCGAGACCAAAGATGAAACCGTAAGAGTTTCCTTACAAGTCAAGTCGAAGAAGTGGACCTTCGACTCCAAATTTCACTATGCCATCGCGTCAAAACAACTGTTGGGGAAGTCCACTCGATTAAGGGAGATTGGTTCAAGCGTAAAGATCAGTTTTCTGACAAATCACGAAGAACCGGATTTGTTTAGTCTCCACACCGATTATTTTGAATCAGAGGACCCTAGTGCATCATTCACGATCTCCTGAGCTTCGTTCAGGATTGCGTCCAGGTGGCCTTGTTCCTTGAAACTCTCCGCATAGATCTTGTAGATGTTTTCGGTACCGGAGGGTCGGGCGGCGAACCAGCCGTTGGCAGTCACTACCTTGAGGCCGCCGATCGATGCACCGTCACCTGGGGCCGCAGTGAGTTTGGCTGTGATCGGCTCGCCGGCGAGCTTCGCGGTTGCAATCACCTCGGGCGACAATTTTCCCAGTCTCCTCTTCTGTTCCGGCGTCGCTGGCGCATCGATGCGTGTGTAGTATGGAGTGCCGAACTCAGTTGTCAGTTCTTGATAGTGCTCGCCCGGGTCTTTGCCTGTCCGTGCGGTGATCTCTGCTGCCAACAAGTTTGGGATTAGCCCGTCTTTATCCGTCGTCCAGACCTTGCCATCACGACGCAAGAATGTTGCGCCCGAGCTTTCCTCGCCTCCGAACCCGAGTGAGCCGTCGACAAGTCCTTCCACAAACCACTTGAACCCCACCGGAACTTCAACCAGCCGTCGGCCCAGCTTGTTTACCACGCGATCGATCATGCTGCTGCTGACGACCGTCTTGCCGACGGCGACTGTCCTGGACCATTGCGAGCGATTGGCGAACAGGTATGAGATAGCAACAGAGAGATAATGGTTCGGAGTGAGCAGCCCATGACTGCGGCTTACGATTCCATGCCGATCAGCATCGGTGTCACTGGCAAAGGCTACGTCAAATCGCTTTTTGAGTCCTACCATACGTGCCATCGCGTACACCGACGAAGGGTCCATGCGGATCTGGCCGTCCCAATCGACTGTCATGAAGCTGAAGGTAGGATCGATGACGTGATTCACAACCTCGAGATTGAGTCCGTAGCGATCGCCAATGGCATCCCAGTAAGCCACACTGGCGCCACCCAAGGGATCCACACCGATCCGAACCTTGCTCTCGCTGATTGCTTGCAGATCGACCACTGACGGAAGATCGCTTACATAGGAATCGAGGTACTGATGCTGATGTGTGGTGGTCGCCCTCCGAGCACGTTCGAATGATACTCTAGGCAGTCCGCGCAGGCTGTCGGCAATGAACTCGTTGGCCCGCCTTTCTATCCATTCGGTGACGTGAGTGTCCGCGGGTCCGCCGTGGGGCGGATCATATTTGAAGCCGCCGAATCGGGGCGGGTTATGCGATGGTGTGATGACGATTCCATCCGCGAGGCCGCGCTTGCGACCGCGATTGTAGGTGAGAATTGCGTGCGAGATTACCGGAGTCGGAGTGTAACCGTTGTTAGCGTCGACCATCACGTCAACACCATTCGCTGTCAGCACCTCCATAGCGCTCGCAAAAGCGGGCTCTGAAAGCGCATGGGTATCGATGCCGATGAAGAGCGGTCCGTCGATGCTCTGCCGCTTGCGATAGAGGCAAATCGCCTGCGTGATTGCGAGAATGTGCGCCTCATTGAACGCGTTATCGAGCGAAGAGCCGCGATGCCCGGATGTTCCAAATACAACCCGCTGTGCGAGCACTGATGGATCCGGTTCCCCCGTGTAATACGCGGTCACTAGGCGGGGTACGTTGATCAGCAGCGACGGATCGGCTGGCGTGCCCGCAAGTTTCGAGATTTCCATGGAGCTTACCTTCCCGTTCAGCTCATTGAATTGCTATATGCCCAGTTGGTTTTTTGCGGCCGCAACCACCTGATCCGGTTCGAAGCCGAACTTTCTCTGCAATTCCTTGAGCGGCGCGGAAGCTCCGAACGTCTTCATGCCAACGACGTAACCAGAGGGACCGACATATCGCTCCCATCCCAAGGTGGACGCCTGCTCTACTGCGACGCGCGCCTTCACGTTCGGCGGCAGCACGCTATCCCGGTACTCCTCAGTCTGATGATCGAAAATTTCCCACGACACCATAGACACTACCCGCGAGCGAATGCCTTCGGCGAGCAGCTTCTCGTGGGCCTCGATCGCGAGGCTTACTTCGCTGCCCGAGGCGATTAGAATTACTTCGGCGTCTCCATCTGGAGAGTCAGCGAGCACGTAGGCGCCGTGTGCAACGCGCAACGAACATGCCAGCGAAACAAGAACAGTCAGTAAGCTTAATTACAGAGCAAACTAAGGAATATGGTGTCACTATGCCGAAATTGCCGGGTGGACCTCTGTTGATGACGGAGGAACACCCGACACTTTCCCGCCTTCCGTCGAATAGCGATCCCGCGCCGGTAAGAAATGTGATGGTTGAATTGAGGTTTTAGTGAGCGCTGAGATTCATCCAGTTCTCCAATTGCCTTCACCGTTATGGCGTGGAAGTTGCTGACACGCGAAGGAGTCTCTTTGTCGACTTCCTCTGTGCAACCTCTGTGTCCTCTGTGTCTCTGTGGTTGTCTTTTCCTGAGCATAGTAACCACAGAGGACGCAGAGGTTGCACAGGGAACAGCTTCGCTTAAAGTGGGTGCTCTATGACCGCTGAACAAAAGCGACTTGAAGAGGCAAGGGAGCGAGAATTTTCAGATGCATCGCGCCCCCACATCGGGCTGCTGTCCAACGGCCGGTTCGCCGTCATAATTACTGACGCCGGAAGTGGATGGAGTGCTTGGGGCGACATGGACGTAACTCGTTGGCGGGAAGATGGAACCCGCGATTGCTGGGGCCAGTTTTGCTACATCCGCGATCGTTCTAGCGGCAAAACGTGGTCCACTGGGAAGCAGCCGCTATGCCAGCCGGCCGATGAGTATGATGTCGAATTTCATGTCGACCGGGCCGAGTTTCGCCGCCGGGATGGCGAAATCGAAACCCGGTGGGCCGTGTGCGTCGCGCCGGACCACGATGCAGAAGTGCGTGTGGTAACGCTCATCAATCGCTCCAGTCTTCCCCGCGAGTTCGACCTGACCAGTTATGCCGAGGTGTGCCTAAACCAGCGCCGCGCGGACCAAGCTAATCCGGCGTTTGCGAAGTTGTTCTTAGAGACCGAGTTCGTGGCCAGTTCGGGTGCCTTGCTCGCACGCCGGCGGCCACGAGCCCCGGACCAAACACCAATCTGGGCCGTTCACGTCACAGCCGTGGAAGGCCTGGAAAACGACGCGTTGGAGTACGAGACCGAGCGCGTGGGGTTTCTAGGCCGCGGCCGCACTCCGGCTCACCCCGCCGCTCTCGACGCTCGCGTGCGCTTGAATGGGACCACGGGTCCCGTGTTGGACCCGGTCTTCAGTCTGCGACGACACGTGCGCCTCGACCCAAAAGCCACGGCGCGCGTCGCGTTTGTCACTGGAGCGGCCGATACCTTTGAGACGGCCGCAGGGCTTATCAAGCAATTTCAAAATCTGGAATCCGCCGACCGAGCATTTTCCGACGCCCGGAACCACTGCCGCGATGAGCTACGCGATCTGGGGCTGACACCGGACGACGTCGCGCTGTTCAACCGCTTGGCAGAGGCCGTCGTATACACTGGTTCAACGCTGCGCTCGCCGGAAGCGGTCGCCACTAATCGCTTGGGCCAGCCTGCTCTGTGGCCTCATGGCGTCTCCGGCGATCGGCCGATCGTGTTGGTCCGTATCGCGGTGGCTGACGACGAGGCGCTCGTCCATCAGCTTGTGCGGTGGCACGGCTATGTTCGCCACCGCGGCTTGGACCTGGACCTGGTCATTCTGGACGCGCGTTCCGGCGCCGCTGCCGACGCACTTAAAGCCATGCTCGAGGCCGGTCCTGCCAGCGCGACGCTTGGAAAGCCGGGAGGAACGTTTGTCCTGAGTGCTGGCCGCGTCCCAGCCGAGGACACCGTGCTCTTGACGGCGGCTGCGCGGGTTGTCCTCGGGGCCGACCGCGGCTCACTGGCCGAGCAGATCGAGCACCGAACGGCCGCGGCTGCCCTTCCGCCCCTACTTAAAACCAGCACTTCGAGTTCCCCGGAACCTTCCCCACCAAGACCAACACCGCGTGAGGAACTACGGTTTTGGAACGGTTTCGGCGGATTCACATCG
>JBKOYD010000173.1:0-6289 GCA_046725195.1 Acidobacteriota bacterium
AGAGTAGATCTTGAGAGTAGTCGCGATAGCGCGCTCGAAAGGGCTCTTGAAGTGCTCGGAAGACATTAAGAAGCGGTTTGCGGCTCTCCGAGTTCTCCGAACTGATTCCTGATTGAGAAACGTTCTCCGGAGACTGCGGCCCAAACGCCGGATGATATTTTCGGTATGGACAATCGACTGCTTTAATCAGGCAATTGAAAAAGACCCGAACTATGCGCAGGCCTATGCCGGGTTGTCGGTCGCCTACAACGTGCTGGGGAGTAATTATCAGGACGCAAGCGAGGCCGCCATAAAATCGAGGGCAGCAGCGTCAAAGGCACTAGAACTGGATGACACAGTCATCGAAGGGCATGAAGCGTTTGCCGCCATCAAAATCTTTTACGATTGGGATTGGCCGGGAGCTGAGCGAGAGTTGAAGCGCGCAATTGAACTCAATCCGAATTATGCGAACATTCACGTATTGTATTGCTCCTACCTAGGAGGGGTGGGTAGGCTAGATGAAGCCATCGCTGAGGGGAAACGCGCGGTAGAGCTCGACCCGCTTTCCCAGATCACCAACGGAAACTTGGGACGTACCTACAACTACGCGCGCCAGTATGATCACGCAATAGCACAATCCCGCAAGGCGCTTGAGCTGGACCCGAATTCCTTCCCCGCCCACCGTAATCTGGTTGTGGCATATGGGCTGATGGAGAAGTATCCGGAAGCCGCCGCCGAAGCGAACAAAATGATCATGCTTTATGGACGCGATCAAAATGTTCTCTCGCTTCTGGGATGGACTTATTCCAAATCAGGCCAGCAAGGTCAGGCGCGGAAACTGCTCGCTGAGTTGAACGAGCTAGCCAGGCATGTTTATGTTTCGCCTTACAATCTGGCCTTCATCCATGTCGCGCTGGGCGAGAAAGACGAGGCCTTGGCCACGTTGGACAAGGCGTCTCAAACGCGAGATTCGAGCATAATCGATCTCAAAGTAGACCCCCTACTCGATCCGCTGCGTTCAGATTCGCGCCTTGCTGATCTCGTGCGCCGCGTCGGGCTGCCGCAGTGATTGGTAGAACCAGAATTAGTTGACGATCGCCGCCGGCATAAAAACTCGACCGTTACAAAATCCGCTCGCCGCACGCGTTGCGCGGATTCTTTGTTTCGCGCAGTTATGCTTCAACCTGTGAGCATGTGTGCGCCCGGCGCACAGCTATTCTCACCTCCTGCTCCGCTGTCGCCTTCCGATACTTCGCCCGCCAGCCTTGACCTCTGCCTTGGCCTGGGCCTGCACTGCGGCGGCTTTCAAGTCGTCCTCGTTTTGTCGGCCTTTAGCTCTTGTGCCCATCACTCACCTCAGCAAGCTTTCAATATTACCTTGCCAGACTTTTGCCAGACTTCATGAGTCCAGAAACTACAAACGAGCTTGAAAACAGCCCTGCTGGACGCAATCCGCTCTAACTTTTCTTAGGTTTTGTGAGGAATGAAAGGAACTGCAATGCTGGACTAGAGATTCATAACCCCAAGGTCGCCGGTTCGATCCCGCCCCCCGCTACCAATTTCCTCAATAAATTCAATAGCTTACGCTTCCAACCTCCTTTTGCCGAGCGCTTGGCTACTTACCTCCTTGTGACGGGCAATACCCCAAATCAAGGAACGTGTGCTTCCAAACTCGAACAAATCCGGTGTTTTTGCAGTGATTTGAAGGGAATTTCGTTGGAGCGAGAACGTGAATCCCCACAATCTGAAGTCACCAGTCCTTATATATAGGTATACGTTACTGGCAGACCTTGGGAGCACTTCTCCCCTGCTCCCTGTTGAAACTTTTTGGAGAATCTGCTGTCTACCTCACATAGAAAAGGAAAATGGATCTCTATACCAAAACTCGATTGGGCGAGAGTTCAATACTCTTCGTCCAATTCACCGGGGACTTCTTGATCCTCATCACAGGTTGCCCCGCCGGGAGTGAATACTATCGTCTCGAGCTGTTAGAGCGATCAAGCTTACTGACGACCGACAGGTCGAGAATACTGAAACGTATTTCAGGCCAACAACTCACGTGAGATTAGTGTGCCGAGATTTTGCCGAGGTTCATATCGAAACTATATCGCATAAAGCAGATAAACGAATCTGGTTACTCATGGTGCCAAGGGCGAGAGTCGAACTCGTACGTCCTTTCGGAAATCATTTTTCAATTCATCGCCTTTGCCGCAGCCTTCTGTTCCGTGGCGGAAGCACGGGGAAGCTGCTCGCGGATTTTCGTGGCTTGGCCCTCCCGAGACGTCGCTCGGCCCACCAAAGCAATCGCAGCGATAACGACTACTCCTCCAAATACGAATCGAGCTGTAAGGACCTCTCCGGCTATAGACCAACCTAGAACCAACGCTACAACCGGGTTAACGTAGGTATGGGTTGCAATGAGTGTCGGAGGAAAACGGTTCAATAACCAGAAATACGCCGAGTAAGCGACCAGCGAGCCTGCTATTGCCAGATATCCCAGGGCCAGGAGAGATTTCATCGAAACTAAGGCTAAGTCAAGTTTTGCTGCTTCTCCCGTGACCGACCCGACCAGGAATAGCATCACTGCGCCCGCTAGCAGCGACATTGCCGCCGCCATGCTGTCGTCAGGATGGAGCGCTGCACTGCGTGAATAAACCATCCCGATCGACCAAGAGAGTGTTCCGATCAGAACTGCAAATGAACTTAGCATCTGGGAGCGACCGGTTTGTAGGTCGGCGCCAATAATGAGGGCAACGCCGAATAATCCCAGCAACAACCCTATTAACAGCGTCGCAGTGATCCGAGTGCGTCGAGTCGCTTTAAGGATGATCGCGACGAAGATTGGTTCGGTTGCTATTAAGAACGCCGCCACACCGGAAGGAAGAGTTTGTTGGGCCCAGTGTAGTGTGCCGTGACCGATGAGGAAAAATAATCCCCCGAGCACGATGCTCGCGACCCATTGCTGTCTGACAGGACGCAGTCCTCGCCACCAGCACCATCCAAACAGCAATCCACCGGCAATCAGATGCCGGAAGCTCGCAACAAAGAGCGGCGGAATAGTTTCCACGGCGTACCGGATCGCCAAATAAGTTGAACCCCAAATAAAATAAATGCAGGCGAAGGCAAGAAGGGTTAGAAGGCGGTTCTGGCCTGTCATGTAATTGGAATTTGACTTTTGGTTCGAAAGCATTTGTCGTCTCTAAGAAATCAGTTGCAATTTAATTTATGGTCTCTCTGGTTTGCCCTCGACCTCGTAGTGATCGACTGTTGGCTCTCGTTCCAGCAAGTATTCATCGTCTTCGGGATAGTACCTGGCTTTTTCAAAGTCGGGACCCGCAAATCGCTTAATGGCATCGAGTGATTCCCAGAGCGTGAGGAGCAGAAAGTGCGCCCGGTTCGCTTCAATTCTCCACAAAACGTATACGCCTTGATTTCCTTCAGTAGCTCGGTAATCGGGAATGCCCGTTTTGTTAAGGTAATCGAGGTATTGGTCGGCCTTTGAACTTGGCGTGACTCCATGCCAGACTCTTGCAATCATAAGTCTCCTTCTCAGTGCTGCTAGACAGAATGATCACATCACTTGAGTGTCATAATGCTGCTCTGAGCGTCGAAATTTTCAGCGAACCCTTCGCCTCTTCATATCGGCGCACTCGATCTGAGAGATACTCTCGAAATACTTTGCGAAGGCGACAATCCCACCTGAGGCCTGCTGCCAATCGAAATTTTCGTTAGGAGCGTGATAGCCATGCTCCGGGAGTGAGAGTCCGAGGAACGTCACCGGGCAGTTCAAGACTTTCTCCATCGAGATCACGGCACCGATTGATCCCGCCCCACCGATAAAGACCGGCTTGCGCCCGAAGGCAAATTTGACTGATTTCTTAACCGCCTCACTTAAGGGGCTATTCGGTTTCCCTTGATAAGGAGGCGTCGCTGCTTCGAGGGAAACGACCACGTCCCCATTCTTCTCTTTCACAAATGATTTAATCAGCCGGAAGATTTTTGCGGGTTGTTGATTTTCCACGAGCCTGCAAGAAGCTTTCACCTCCGCCTTCGGCGGAACAATCGCTTTCAGACCTACACCTGCGTAGCCTCCGGTAACTCCGTGAACTTCAAAGGTAGGAAGCGCCCAGATTCGTCTCATTAACTCGAGCCGGTTGGACGTGCGCAGTGATTTGAGAAGATGATCTTTTTTGAAACCACTCACTGTAAAACCTGACTGGCTGAAATCGTCCAACTGTGTTTTGGTGGGAGCAATAACATCTTCGTAAAAACCAGGAACTTTCACTTTACCCGTGTCGGCGTCATAGACCAGAGAGATCACTTTCATCAACTCACCCAGCGGATTGCGTGCAGCCCCTCCAACGTTGCCTGAATGCTGGTCGGTCGTTCCGGTTTGGAGGACGAATCGTAATCCGATGAAGCCGCGTAGGCTGGACGGATTGGCCGGACGTTGTCGCGAAATCCAAATCGTGTCCGACACGACGACGGAGTCGGTCGAGACGAGACCAGTCAATTCCTTTATGCCTCGTTCGAAATGCGGCGAACCGATCTCCTCCTCGAATTCCCAGAGCAGACGAATGTTGATGGGAACCTGTGATTCACGCGCCGCACGAATTCCGAAGAGGGCTGAGAGAGCGGGCCCTTTGTCATCAGTTGTGCCTCGCCCAAAATAGCGGTCACCTTTGCGTACCATCAGAAAAGGATCTGTCTCCCACGGTTCGGTTTCCTGCGATGCGGGCTGGACGTCGAGGTGATTGTAGACCGTCACAGTGGGACAGCTTTTGCACGTATCAAACGCAGCGTAGATGATTGGATTGGCGTCCTTGCTGCGGTGAACTTTTGCTTTCCCTCCAAAACTACGGATCGTCTCTGTTGCCAATTCAACCCCTCTTTCGATATCACGCTGCCGAGTCGGCTCCGAAGAAACGGAAGGCACCGCTACGAATTCCTTTAGCAGATGTTCATATTGTTCGCGCTCCCGTTCAATGAAGGCAAAAAGATCATCACGGCTTGGAAGTAGAGACATATCCTCCTCTTTCAGATCACTCGATCATCGCTCACAGTTTTGACAAACAACGTAGTAACCGTCTAACATAACTGATAGGGGTTACATGATAATTAAGTAATAGTAACCTGTCAATGTCGGTTTTACTGGTTACGGGCAAGAGCCGTTTTGGGATTATGAAAGCAATCCAAGCATCCGCGGCGGCGGAGATGAGGCTGATTGGAGGTCGATTGTGCCTGGACTTTATCAACACAGTCGACGGACGAAAGAGGGATTCACCGCGAAGAGAATCAGGCTCCGCCGACAGCGTGTTGGGCGACAAACTCGTAGAGTATTCAGATCTCGTGGAGTGGAGCCGGCATTCGGGCATCGTCACAGCGACAGAAGCTGAACGCTTGATTCAGGCAAGCAAGCGGAACGTGGACGAAGCAAAGGATGTGTTTGACCGTGCTATTGCGTTGCGGGAAGCACTCTACCGCATCTTCAAGGCAATAATGACTGGCCGAATGGCCCAAAGCGTTGACCTTGAGACGGTGAACGCTGAATTACTGAAAGCACGAAGTCATGAAAGACTGACTCGCGCAGTGGATGGGTTTATCTGGGAGTGGATTGACACCGAGGCCGCGCTCGATCGGATGCTCTGGTCGATAGCGCATTCGGCAGCTGAGTTACTGACTACCGGAGACCTGTCGCGTCTCCGAGAGTGTGGCGGTGAAGAATGTGGTTGGCTGTTTGAAGATACAAGCAGAAACAGGAGCCGTCAGTGGTGTGACATGCAGGATTGCGGCAATCTGGCAAAAGTCCGTCGATACCGCACACGTCTGCGTAGCGGTAATAAGACTAAGAGATGATTGAATAACAAACGTCGCTGTCGGCAACTCTTAGATTCTTTATCCACTAACGTAAAAGCGGACTTCAAACTCCTCAACACCTGACAATGAGTTTGCCATCCGGAAATTCGTCACTCATTGGAATACTTAGCCGGAGTCTGCAGCTATTGGGGTTCCGCTTCGGTGTGCTCTTCATCGCCAACCTGATCATCTTTCTACCAATCCTCGCGTTGCAGCTTGGCGCTCCAACGCTGATGAGAGGGCGGCTGAATGCCCTTCCGGGAGGCGCCGCACTCGGTGTCCTACTCGTCTTATCACTTACATATTTATTAACGCCATTCAGTGTAGCGTTCGTCTTTTTGATCATTGGGAAACTGAACGAAAAGCCAATCGGTCTGAGCTCGGGATTTCAAGCGATCTTGATTCGTCTTAACGAGCTTTTGAAGACTGCAATACTGTTTGATTTGATCGTCAT
>JBKOYD010000019.1:0-3831 GCA_046725195.1 Acidobacteriota bacterium
GGCTAAATTCTGTCGCCAGCTTCGCAGGCTTGACCAAACCTTTCGAGTGTTGCACTGCACACGCTTCAATCCTTCGCTTGATAGTCTTACCTCTTACGCTGATTTAGCATATAGCTGCTTGAAGAATCCCTGTTGGGCGGCGGCCTGCCGCAATGCAGCGTAACCATCAACATGCGGCGGCAGCCAACGCTGAAGTCCTTCGGCGTCGAGTATGGAGCGATGAACCGGGTTGTCGTAGCTCATCCGCGAGAGTGCGTCGGCGAATCGACGCTCCTGCTCCGGGTCGAGATCGGGCCGCGCCGTGAACATGCAATGATTGTAGGCTGGAGAAGACCACACCTCACAAAGGCCGCCTTCGGGCACCAGGCGCTCGCTGCGCACAGTGTTCCAGAAGGGGCTGCCGATCGCGCCGGCGTCGGCTCGCCCGTCGAGGACCGCGCGCACAACTTCAACTTCGCTGGTCCCGGTATCACCATGTTTGCCTACGTCGCTGTCGAAGCGCAGCGTACGATAGTCTCTTCCCTCGCGCATGCCCTGCTGCTCCAAGAAGTGAACGGGCAGAATAGCTGCGTGTCCGCTGTCTCGGCTGCCAAGTGCGAGCGTCCGATTTTTCAAATCCGCGAGAGTAGAAATGGGACCTCCCGTGACCGCGACGATCTTTGTCATCCAGCCGAGATCGGTGTCGCGCATAGCGACCGCGCGGCACGCATGGCCGCTCCACTCATCGGCTTGCAGGTAAGCAAGGTTTGTATTCCAGGCGATATCAATACGCGGCACCGCATCGCCGCCCGGTTGCGAGAGGAGCGCGATGACCTGCGTCTCGTAGCTCTGAAATAGAACGACCTCAACGGGCAGATGCGCTTCGTCGTGAAAGTAGCGTCGCATCCCCTCCCAAATCGTAACCACTTTCGGATTGTATGCGACAGCTCCCACCCAGATTGTTTTGCTCATAGATCCCCCCACGTTCTCCGTTTCATGTCCTGGCCGATTGCAGCTTGCGAGTGAGGGAAGTCATCAGATTCAAAATGTCCGGCAACGGGAATCTCACAACCCTATTTCATAACTATTAATTTCACGAAAACGCCGAATATGATTCTCAATGACATCTTTTGTAGAGTTCATCTCATCGCTCCTTAAACGCGTCTCTCATTTCACTCACGTCGATCGCTGAGATCATCAACCGTCTCGGGCCAGTGCGTGCTGGAGATTACACCACAAGCGTTGCGGTGCAGCAATTAGACATTGGTGTTGGTCGGTAGGATCGGCACGGTTCCGCAGTGATACCTAAGTATCGCCGATAGAGAACGTTGTTATGAAAATCCGAGATGGCAACAATGAAAGAGCTTGTGCGCTACTGGCAGAGTCTATGACTGGCGCAAAGCCTAAATTGATTGGTTTTACCGCAGTTTGTGACGACGATCGACGTATTGTACGCGCGAGAATTTTTACACGCGTTTTGGCTGACGCTAAATGGTTGAAAGGAATGGTGGCCAGGGACGGAATCGAACCGCCGACGCCGGCCTTTTCAGGGCCGCTTACCGAATCGCCGAAGTGGTTTGAAATCAACGGACATCACTGAGAGTGAAGGGCTGATGACGTACGTGATTTAGAATGGCTTAGGATGGTTTAGGCCGTTTTGGGTTCTTCGATGTGCGCGTATTGTGCGCGCCCGGTGGTCCCTGGGTCGCGCGCCCTCGTCTATCAATCGGCTCGGCTCGCGCATTCGTCCAGGGACTTGCATCCAACACGATTCTCTGGTGTGCTGATCGACCGTTGACCTAGGGATTCATAACCCCAAGGTCGGGAGTTCGAGCCTCCCCCCGCTACCAACCATTCCCTTACTTTTCAAGAGTTTACAAAGCAGTGGCGGATTGCCCTGCCGCCACTGTTCCGACACTTTGCCGAGATTTTGCCGAGGCTGAAAAACCTTTGCCCATGTAGGAGGCAACTGGTTCCATCGCCCGTTCCATTTCCTCGGTTGACGCATGCGTGTAGTCACCAGTCATGCTTGTGGCACTGTGTCCCAGGATGGCACGGCGGACATGCTCGGGCACTCCCATCTCAGCAGCGCGCGAAGCCCACGTATGTCTCAGGTCATGGAAAGTGAGATTGACGATCTTGGCCTCTCGGCATGCGCTAACGAACGCCTTCTTAGTGCCTTTGAATTGCGATCCGGTCTTGGCGCTTGTGAAGATATATTCGCCAGTCGTAGCATCCTCACACAGCGTCCTTAGGATCGCCGCAACTCGCTGACTCATAGGAATCGTACGGGGCTTACCGTTCTTCGTCTTCTCAATGAGGAGCCAAGCTGGAAGTATTTCCCAAACCTCTCCGTTAATGACACTAGTCAGACTTACGGAACTAAAGTTCACATCATCGCGCCTGAGCCTGAGCAATTCACCTTTACGCATCCCCGTGCATAGAATTATCTGCGCGATCGGTCGCAAATATTCGCGTCCTGCATAAGTCCGACGTTAAAAGAGTGCCTTCTCCTCCGCCCGAGAGAGACGACGATTCCGCTTGCGACGGGCTGGTTTTTTAGCTCGCACGCAGCGGGTGGCGTTGAAATGTTCGGTTGTGTGGGTTTGAAATCCGTCGAAGTTGAAGGCGCGTTAGGCTTGGCAACAATCGTCAGGGGTCCATCGACTTGGGTAGCAGCCCCACCAAAGACTTTTCAAGCAAAAATTCCACCTCCTATGAGAAGCACCCCACACCCACTCGCAATAAGGTAATTTCGTACTCGCATAATCAAGCTAGAACACCGCGCTCTTTTACAGCCTGGTTCAAAAGAGCTTGAGCCTCAGCAAAGGCATAACCGGCAACGTGCGCTTCAAACTGGGCAAAAGTGGTCGCATCAAACAGCGCGCGGAAGGTTGACTGATCAGAGACCAAACATTCCGCTGCGGCCGGATCAAACTCATCAAGGTATTTGTTCATGCGCTTAACAGTCTCGAGAATCATCGCTGGCTCCACTACCGACGAACCATCATTGCTCCCAGCTTTAGGCACTTCTCCAAGTGCTGCCTGAAGTTTGTCAATCAAGGGCGACAACACAGTTGCGAGGTTGTCGCAGAGTGGTTCGGGAGGCACTGTACCTTCTTTGATCGCTCGCTCGAGTTCGCCGGCAACAGCCTGGACCGCTTTCGCGCCGAGATTTGCTGCCACGCCTTTAACTGTGTGGGCCATACGTTCGGCCGTTGCCCGATCATTGGCTGCCAGCTGTGCCTTGATGCGCGTTGGAGCGTCATACTCCGTGTTGACGAATTGGCGCAACAATGTGAGATAGAGTTTCTTATTTCCCGCGACACGCAATAGACCATCCGCAGTGTCCAGGCCTTCGACCTCCGGCAACGCCGCCGCAGTTGTAGCAACTGCGGCCGTTGCCAACCGAGCGGGCACAGCAGACGCCGCAGAAGTTTTCTCCACTGGAGCAAACGAAACGGCGGCTGGTCCAGGGTGATAGTAACGTGCGACGGTATCGAAGAGCAGGTTAGGACTAATCGGTTTCGAAATGTGATCGTTCATACCGGCTGCCAGGCAGCGATTCCGTTCCTCTATGGTTGCGTGCGCCGTCATGGCAATGATCGGCAACTTCGCAAAGCGGTCGTCGCTCCGAATGCGCGCAGTGGCCTGGTAGCCATCCGTCTCCGGCATTTGTAAGTCCATCAGGACCAGATCGTACGGAGGCGGATACGGCACTTCAAACAACTTGTCGACGGCCTCGCGGCCATTATTTGCGACATCCACTTTCGCGCCTACGCTTTCGAGTAGTTCGATAGCGATCTGCTGGTTGATCTCGTTGTCCTCAGTGAGCAGTATGCGTGCGCCGAG
>JBKOYD010000106.1:0-9239 GCA_046725195.1 Acidobacteriota bacterium
GCCGTTCGGAGATTCCAGTTGTCTCACCTCGGCCACAAAGCGGTAGCCTTGCCCTGGAAGCGTAACAATATACTTATGCTCTGCGGGTCCTTCGCCCAACGCCTTTCGAAGAGAAGAGATGTTTCTAGGCAAGTTGTTCTCGTCGACGAAAGCGTCAGGCCAGACCTCTTCAATCAGTTCTTCCTTCTTCAAAACGCGACCAGGATTCCGCACCAAAACCAGAAGGATTTCAAAAGCTTTCGGCGTGAGCGGTACTGACTGTCCTTCGCGCAGCAGGACACTTTTGCCCGCGTCGACAACAAAGGTGTCGAAGGCATAGAAGTGTGTTGTTGGGTAGTCAGCCGTGTAGGCTTTCATAAGTCTTCAGGGATTATCAAGCGTGCTCGGGGTTGCTCGCGCCGGAAGCGTGGATCAGCCTGAACATTTGATTAGATCGGCTCAAACATTCAGGAATTTTCAGCCGACCCAAAAAGACTTTCTAACCACTGATCAAGCTTAATTGTGCAGCATGGTGAACCGCTCTTTTCGACTAGTGAGGTTCTAAATTTAGTTCGCGCTGCAGTTCCTATCAGGTGACTTGGTGGCTACGAGGTCGGGCTGATTTAAAAGGTAGGCCTGTTCTCTACAAAACACCGTTTTGAGTTTCAAGGCTTATGCCTTTGACTACGCGTGTGCACCAAATCATCAATCGCAAATAACTTACCTACAGCCTCTTTGGGCGCCTTTTTGGGTAAACGGATTCTACTTTAACTAGTTGAACGGGTAAAGCAACTCTCGTCGTCGAGCAAGGTAAATGATCAACTTAGGCAATGTTTACAATCAAGGGTCTACGCTGGTCGGTGATCGGGCCTATGCTCGTCTCAATTATCAACTACCTGACGCGCAGCGCACTCGCGGTAGCCGCGCCGACTGTTGAGGTCTAGTGCAAAATCAACCGCTTGCATGACTCCATGACTAAAATCCTTTTCTCAGCGTTCTGTCTCGTGGTGACAACCCTCTTGGCTCACGACTCACATGTCTTCGCGCTCGATGGTGAGATTAGGATTCATGATCCATCTACTATCATCTTGTGCAACGGCAAGTTCTACTCCTACGGTACGGGCGGTGTCTCACTGGTCTCAGATGACGGCTGGACCTGGCGGCGCGGACCTTCACTCCCGAGGCGCGGTGTAGCTCCAGACGTGATTCACATCGGAGACCGTTACTATCTGTATATAGCCGCCAACAGTGGGCCAACGAAAGCAGACGTTAACCTGCTTACTAACAGGACTCTCGATCCGGCTTCACCTGACTACAAGTGGGAAGAGGGCGGTGTAGTAGCAGCCTCTGATGGAGTCGAGGATTGCAATGCGATTGATCCGGGAGTCTTCCTCGATCCGACTTCGGGAAGGTTGTGGCTCACATACGGTTCATACTTCGGTTATATCGGATTGGTGGAGTTGATCCCAAGACTGGCAAGCGTCTTAAGCCGAATGAAAAGCCAAAGAACATAGCCATCAACAGCGAAGCCTCAATCATGATTTATCACGACGGCTGGTACTACCTTCTCGTCACTCATGGGAGTTGCTGTCGCGGTGCGGACTCGGGCTACAACATTCGTGTAGGGCGTGCGAAGAATGTCGCAGGCCCCTTCGTCGACAACATTGGTACCGATATGCTTCGAGGCGGCGGCAAACTTTTCGTTGGTTCATCCGGACGTCTGATTGGTCCAGGGCATTTCGGCCTTTTCGATCTCGGTGACGGCATTCAGAGATTTTCACTTCACTACGAAGCCGATCTTGAGAAAGGTGGAGCGAGCGTACTCGATGTTCGCCCGCTCCTTTGGAAAGATGGATGGCCAATCGCTGGTGAAAGGTTTGCGGGAGGCACCTTTCAGATCGAATCTTTGCGCACGGGCACTTCTCTTGAGCTTGCGGTGGAAGGATTCCCCGTGGGTGGGAGGCCGGTGAGACGTGGGCCACCACCAGGATCTCCCAGTGCGCCTTTGAGCCCGCCCACCGGTAGCGGAGTACCTCCCATCGGTGGAGGCATCTTCGCAGGCACAGGCAAACCGATCCCAACACAAGACGTCGCAGAGGTTTCGAAAAAATGGCCTGAGGGTAATGTGGGTGTTCGGATGTCTAACTACATGTGCCAGGCCCAACAGAAGTGGTCCATCGAGCCAATCTCTGGTAACGGCTACCTCGGTTCGCCATATTTCAAAATAACGATTGCCGGAACTGACCGCACATTGACTGCCACCGATGACGCGGAGCTGGTCGCGTTGCCAAACTTCACTGGGAGACCTGAACAGCTTTGGCGGCTCGACGAACTTGCTGATGGCAGTTGGAGAATCATGCCGAAGGCGATACCAAGCTTGAAACAGCCCCTCGCCCTCTCGGCAGTCGGCAGCAGTTTCGCTACCTTTGCCGAATTTGACTCACGTAGTGAGAAACAACGATGGCTTTTGAAAACACCATAATCAAACGGTTGTCGCCGAAAATTATGACTAAGCCTCTCATAACCCTGATTGCGTTCGTCATTCTGCTTACGTTCTTCGGCCATGGTGCGCATTCCGCGTCTCAGATTCCTGCTTCCACGCTGAAGATTTCAGACTCTTCCGACAAAGCACCCGATGGGGACGGGTTCATTCAGCGCTGGTTCATCCTCGAGCCTATTAGCACCAACGGTCTTACGGACACCGCAGTGCAAGCAGCAGTCAAGAAAGAATATTTCGCGGACCAGTTGAACGTTGTTCCTCGTGACGGCGATAAGGTGAACGTCGACGGTGCTGAACTTACCTGGCATGCGTTGGATACCACGAACTACAACGTCAACCTTTTTCACTTCGCCCGAGCTTATGGCAAGAAGACCTCCGATGTTTTGTTCTGGGTTGTCACTGTCATTAACTGCCCGCGCGAAATGCGTGATGTTCGACTGGCGATTGGCTCGAACGCCGCATCCGTGTGGTGGGTCAATGGCAAGGAGGTAATCGGTATTTATGGTGATCGCCAAACTGTCATTGACGACGGCGTTTCCAAGCGGCTGACCCTAAACAAAGGTACCAACATTGTGCGCGCCGCGATCGTCAACGGCGGAGGGGCCACCGATTTCTGCGTGCGATTTCTAGATTCGGAAGACAAGCCGATCAGAGAAGTGACCATAAGCCTCAACGCACCACGGCAGTCACAGGCATTGCTTCCTGATCTGAATTTCTACATCTTCCTCTGCTTCGGACAATCGAATATGGAAGGTGGAGGCAGAATCGAAGATGACGACTTAATAGTTGATCCTCGCTTTCAGGTGTTAGCGGATTTTGACCTACCCAGTCGCGGCTGGAAGAAGGGGCAATGGTACGCGGCCGTTCCTCCTTTGACTCGTCGTACGAAGGGCATCTCGCTCATCGATTATTTTGGTAGGACCATGGTTGCCAACCTACAACCACAGATTAGAGTTGGTGTGGTAAAGGTCGGTGTTTCGGGGACAAAGATCGAGTTGTGGGATAAGCAAGGGTATCGCGATTATCTTGCGACAGCTGATCCCTGGAAGGTAAACATCGCAAGTGAATACGGCGGTAACCCTTATGCCTACCTGGTTGAGTTGGCGAAGATTGCTCAAAGAGATGGTGTGATTAAAGGAATCCTTCTACACCAGGGAGAATCAAACGCCGACGATAAAGACTGGCCAAAGAAAGTGAAATTGGTCTATGACAATTTGATGAACGACTTAAATCTCATGCCAGGATCAGTGCCACTGTTGGCTGGGGAAGTGGTCAATGCCGATCAAGGTGGCGAAAAGGCAAGCGCAAATGAAATCATCAGGACGCTTCCGGCGACGCTTCACAACTCCTATGTCATATCCTCAGCGGGATTGCCTTGCAACTCTGATCACCTCCATTTCACCGCGGAAGGTTACCGGCAGTTCGGCAGGCGTTACGCTGAGAAGATGCTCTCGACCTTAGGATACAAGGTCAAATAGACCATATCGCCAACTAAGTTACGTTCAGACGGGGTTACAAGAAATATGTGGAGGACAAAGAACAGGAGTTCAAAAAAGAACTCGCGAAACAAAGAGCCGACAAGCAGCCCTGAAGTCGATTGATTGTTTTGCGGATCCTAGCGACATCGCGACTCAAAACAGAGATGCTCGCTGAAGAACTTGAGCACGTAATTCTGAAAACGGTCCGCAACCCTGCTTGTGTGAGTTCCCTGGTACTGTTCAAAGCTGTTCTCGATTCCATATTTATCAAGGACGTCATGCAGTTTGGCAGTGTCCACTCTTAGACCATCCTGGTCACCAACATCGAGAGCAATTCCCCGATACTGACGAAGACTTGGTGTGTACTGATCCACAAAAGCCAGCGGTGCATTGGCTGCCCACCTTGCTAGAACGCCCGGTTGCGTCTCACCATCCTTGGTAGGTAGATCCAGATACAACGGAGGATTCTTAGGATTAGGTGACCAAGCTGCGGCACTGGCGAGTGTAGCGCGAGCACCAAAGGATAGCTTTGCTGAATCCTCCGGCGTCTTCACGGCCTCGAGAGTCTTTGCGAGATCTGAGTTCTGAGGTAACGAAATTCTTGGTGACAAACAGCACGGACTCATAATGTATAAGCTGCCGAACACGTCTGAGTGCTTCATCCCAATTCGCGTTGCACCATAACCTCCCATCGAGTGACCAACTAAACCGCGACTCATTCGATTTGGAATTGTGCGATAGTGCTGATCGATGTAAGCAACAACATCTCTAGCGATGAAGTTTTCAAAATCGCCGACCGTTGCCGAACTCGAATACATCGAACCGTTGTGTAGTGTCTTCGAATCAGGAACGACCACGATCATCTCTTTCGCTCCGAGTGCAAATGCACCTTCGATTGTTTGGGGAACGTGGATCTCTTTAGTCCATTGCTCGGCGCCGATCGAGTAGCCGTGTAGCGCGTAGACCACCGGGTATCGTCGACGTTTCTCTTTAGCATAGCTGGGTGGAAGAAAGACGAACACATCGCGATCGACTGCGTTCTTCTCGAGATTGTCTTCGAGCGCTGCTCCGTGGATCTTAATGCGTTCGACTGTTACTCCTTTGGCGTTGGGAACAACGGGAGGGACGTCAGTTTGAACTTGCACGTAGAGTTGAGGCGTGAGCGCGGTGGTTATAGTTAGTATAGCTAGGCGAAGGAAGTTTTTAGTCATTATGAGTTATTCCATAGAGGGGCGGCCACGGAGTGCCGCCCCTACGATATCGACACTACACTTACGGATTTCGGTTCAAGTGTAATCGTCAACTTGCCGCCTTGAACTTTCGCTGAGATTGGTTTCGGAGTGACGGTGTTTGGCGCGTCGAATGTGTTGATGCTGTCGACCTTGAGTGCCGTTAGTGTCTCGCCTATTGCTGAGTTAGCATTAATGCTCGTCACGCTTGCTTCAATTTCGACAGCATTATTTGGATCAATGTTTGTTAACGCTAACCAAAGTTTGCCTGACGTGTCTGTACCAGCAATTGCATCGACGCGAGGGAGTGTGATGTCGCCGTTTGTGTAAGTGCCCGCGTTGAAAGTCACTGGAATAAATGTCGCATCCTGAAATGGCACGTACATCTTGAAGACGTGATAGGTCGGCGTTAGTACCATCTTCTCTTTGTCGGTCATGATCATTGCCTGAAGCACATTGATCATCTGCGCGATGTTTGCACCTCGAACACGATCCGCATGGCGCGCGAAGATGTTCAGATTCAACGCAGCAAGGACCGCGTCGCGAATGCTGTTCTGCTGAACAAGGAAACCCGGATTACTTCCAGGCGACGGCGCATACCAACTTCCCCACTCGTCAACGATAAGTGCGACTTTCTTTTGCGGATCATATTTATCCATGATCGCTGAGTGCTTTGTAACAAGGTCTTCCATCTTCAGCGTCTCTTTGAGAATTTGACTGTACTCCTTCTCGCCGAAGCCAACTGAAGCGAACTTGTTTTCCCAGTTGATGACTGTGTAGTTGTGCATCGAGAGCCCTTGCATGTCCCAACTCCACTGTCGTTTCTCCCAGGCCTTCATGATCGTGTCGGTCCACTCGGTCCAACGTGCTTCACCGCCACCTGGACCAACCGCGATCTTGAGCATTTGTTCTTTTCCCTGTTGAGCGGGATCGAAGTTGCGAACGAAGCGACTGTAGATCGTGAGCTGTCTGAGATAGTACTCAGGTGTCATGTTGCCGCCGCAGTCCCAGCTCTCGTTGCCGATACCAAGCATGGGAATCTTGTACGGAGCAGGGTGGCCGTTAGCGGCGCGCTCTTTTTGAAGTGAAGTCGGTTGTGGAGTTGTTAAGTACTCAAGCCATTCAGCTGCTTCTTGCGGTGTACCTGAACCGACGTTCACTGAGAGGTACGCTTGAGAACCAATCTGATCGATGAAGTCCATGAACTCGTGTGTGCCGAACGTGTTTGGTTCAACTACTCCACCCCAATTTGGATTCAATGTCACGGCTCGCGTTCCAATACCCTTGCGCCAGTGATACTCGTCTGCAAAGCAACCACCCGGCCAACGCACGTTTGGAACTTTGAGAGCTTTGAGTGCGGCGACGACATCGTTGCGAATGCCGCGTGTGTTTGGAATTTTGGAGTCAGGTCCAACCCAGATGCCTTCGTAAACACCGTAACCGAGGTGTTCTGCAAATTGACCGAAGATATTGCGGTCGACCTTTGGGCCAGGTTTCGAAGCGACGACTGAGAGTTGAACTTTATCTTGGGCCACGACCAATAAGCTCGGAAACAGAATCATTGAAGCAAAGATTACGATCGAGACAAACTTGGTAAATGTAGAACATAATCGGATCATGTGATTCTCCACTGCTTTCCTTCACTGTCTCAGCGTGCGGAAGTATCTAATTCGTATTGGTTCGTGTGCCTTCTGCATCGTCAATTTTGCGAAAGGGTCCACGAATTCACACGAACTAAAGACGAAACTAGTTACCATCAAATCGACTCGATTCATGTTACGGCTTTGCGTCAAAACATCACTTCGATGTCGTGTTGGGGCAATTTCAGGAAAAGCCAGGTTGGTCTTGCAAATGTGCCGTGGAGAAGATTATTAAACCCTTACCACTTTCGGCGAGACTCCGAATAAGTGGCGTGGCGCACTTTTATCGGTGATGATCAGATCAACCTTCGCGACCGGCGCAATCAATGTTCTACTGACCTTACCAAACTTGGTGTGATCGGCGACCACAACAGTTTTGCGAGACTGTTGAATAATAGCTCGATTTACCGCGCCTAGCTCTTGACTGTCTGAGGTTAATCCATGTTCTGGATGAATGCCATCAACGCTTATGAAAGCCTGGTCATAGAATATCTCGTTAACTGAGGCAATTCCTGACGGCCCAGTGAGCGCAAAGCAGTTCTTGTTCAAGAATCCACCAGTCAAGATGATTGTCAAATCTACCCGATGACTAAGTTCCATGGCGATGTTGATCGCATTGGTGACGATAGTGACTCCTTTTCGATGATGAATGCTGCGACCCACTTGAGTGGTTGTTGTCCCCGCACTGAGAGCGATAATTTCTCCGTCTTTGATCATTTCTGCCGCAGCTAAACCAATTCGTCTCTTTTCGGCGGCTTGCAATTTCTCGTTTCCGCCGAAGGTAGAGAGGCTGCGAAACGGTTCGTACAACATCGGTTCGACTTGAATCGCGCCACCGTGAGTTCGGCGGAGGAGTCCTGCTCCTTCAAGATCGGTGAGTTCTCGGCGGATAGTTGCTGGAGACGTCTCGAAATGCTCGGCCAGTTGCTCAACGTTCACCTCTCCGTCTCTTGATAGCTGACGTAGGATTTCTTTGTCGCGTTCGTTTTTTAGCATTGCCCCTCGTGATCACCCTATTGGAAGAGTCTGCCGGCAAAGTCTTTCAAATCGCGTCGCCAGGTCTGCCACTCGTGATCTGTACCGGGGGATTCATAGTAGATGTGGCGAATGTTCGCTTCTTCGAGGGAATGGTGAAGATTCTGGAGTCCTGTGCGCATTCGCTCTGGTTCATTAGTGCCGACACCTATCCAGAGTAAATGAACACTCTTCGCAAACTTTGTGGGATCAGCGAACGCACCTTTGTAGTCGGTCTTGGGATCCAGTTTGCGGGTGCCAAGCATTCCACCTGCACCACTGAACCCGCCGACATAAGAGAAGAGACCTAGATGATTGAATGCAACTTGGAACGTTTGCATGCCTCCCATTGAAAGCCCGGCCATCGCGCGATGATCTCGATCTCGGAGAGTCCTGAACGTTCTATCAATGTAAGGAATTAAAGCCTGGACCACATCATCTTCAAAAGTCGAGGTCATGTCCTGCATTGCCTTTAGCATTTCAGGCGAGCCCATCGGCTTTCCGGTTAGATCAGAAGCACTTTGTCCAGCTCTCCGTGCGTACCCGTAAGCCATGACTACAATCATTGGCTTGCAACTTTTGGCGGCGATTAAATTGTCGAAGATGAAGTTGGCACGACCCTGACGGATCCATCCAGTTTCATCCTCACCACCGCCGTGCTGTAAATAGAGAACAGGAAAACGAGCTTTGGTTTGTGCTTCGTAGTTTGGCGGTAGGTAGACGAGTGCATGTCGCCAGGTGTCAGTTACGTTCGAGTGATACCAAATCTCACGCACTTGGCCGTGTGGTACATCTTGAATTGAGTAATAGGTTGAATTCGGTTCGGGAACTTCAACGGCGCTAGCGTGTTTGCCTCCTCCAAAAAACGCATGGCTACCTATATCGGCAACCTCAGCCCCGTCGATAACGAACATGTAGTAATGCAGACCCGGTACCAGTGGTGTTGTAGTGACCGTCCAGAAGCCGTCGGCTTGTTTTTGCATTTCCACTTTGGGTCCACTCCAAAAGTTCACGCGGACCTTTGTGGCGTCAGGCGCTTTCACACGAAGTAGAACTCTACCGCTGCTATCAACGCGCGGATATTCTGCGCCCCAAACGTTTGTAGTAGCGGGTTGGAAATCACCTGACTGTTGTGCAAAACACACGGTCGACAACAAGAACAATAAGACAACACCGAATGATCGCATCTTCGATCTCCTCATTCATACCCCGGACCGCAAGCGTCCGTGCCTTTGCGCTACAACCAGTCCCGTAGTTGCCACGCGATCAGGCGCACGGCGCGGATGCCTGCGATCCAGTAAGCTCAGAATAGATACTTGATTCCCAGTTGAATCTGGCGCATTGGGAGTGCGGTAGTACTGATGATACCAAACCCTTGATGCGCAGCATTCGAGGGCGC
>JBKOYD010000079.1:0-23685 GCA_046725195.1 Acidobacteriota bacterium
GATTTCAATCGAGCCCAACAACTAATGCAAATGAAGAAAGTCGGCCACTGGAGATTGAGCGAGAGCTATCAGCACCGATTTACTTACAACGGTTTCATTACCTGCGAGTGCCAGTCACCTTGTTACACAAAATTTCGAAGGGATGACTACTACGTGTGCCGCGATCGTTGCGGTGCTCATTACATGCGACGTGATCTGCTGGAGCCACGATTAGATCAACTCTTTTGCTTAGAACTGACTTCTATCGAATTCCTTGAGGGTGTCTATGCGGCGAGCAGGAAAAACGGGCCACAAGTCAACGTAGAAGGCCTTAATAAGCAATTAAGGGCGCTAGACGCCAAAAGACAACGGATCTTAGATAGTTACTTCGAAGGTGTGATCAATGCGACGGAGCGTGATCTTCGTCTGGCGAAAGTGGACCGCGAGAAGCAAACCATCTCGCGCTTGCTGGCAAATACGCATCGCGATGCACTTTCATTTTCACCAACAACACTGGCGCAGATGTTTGCACCGTTTGTCGAATTTGATCTATTGAATCGCGATCAGAAACGGCGACTACTAGCAACACTTGTGCCCCAGATAGTTTGCGCAAACTACGTAATTAAGGGTGTTACAATGAGCATCGGCACTCTGCAACACCACAAGGACAAGGATTCATCGCTGCCGCGAGCATGAACGAGGCCGGAAAAGTCAGCGACATGGCGGCCCGACTAATGGTGACTTTTTGATCTTCCAGCGGTTGTCTGAGTACTTCCAGGACACTTCGATCAAATTCGGGAAGCTCATCGAGAAACAAAACTCCCTGATGCGCAAGGGAGACCTCGCCTGGGCGCGGGACAGCACCGCCACCAATGAGGCCCGCGTCGCTGATCGTGTGATGTGGCGAACGAAATGGACGTTCTGTCACAAGTCCGGCTCGTCCGGTTAAACCTGCAACTGAATGGATTTTCGTCAAGTCAAGTGCGGCATCGAATTCCAATGGCGGCATGATGGTCGGCAGACGTTTTGCCAGCATCGTCTTTCCCGATCCGGGAGGACCGATCAGCAGGATGTTGTGTCCACCGGCGCTCGCAATTTCCAACGCGCGTTTCGCTGAAACCTGTCCTCGTACTTCTTTGAAGTCAACGCTGTAGTGTTCAGTTCGTCCGAGGATCTCGGCTGGATCAACTTTCAAAGGCGCAGGCGGAGTGGTTGAACGCAAATCCGCTACGAGTTTCACAGCGCTGCGTAGGTCGGCTACCGGAAAGACGTTTACGCCGGCAACAACTGCAGCTTCTTTTGCGTTCTCCTCAGGCAGTATTAGATGACGGATAGTTCCTTCGCGGGCAAGAATTGCTATGGGCAGTGCGCCCTTAATCGCTCGCACACGGCCGTCCAGGGAGAGTTCCCCGACGCAGAGAATGTGAATGAGATTGTGCTGCTCCTGAAGATCCCCGTTGGCGCCCAATATTCCGAGGGCGATCGGCAAGTCAAAACTGGCCCCCTCCTTGCGCACATCAGCAGGAGCAAGATTGATTGTGGTCTTTTGGAACGGAAAGAAATAGCCGCAGTTCTGAATGGCGGCCCGTATGCGTTCGCGTGACTCACGTACGGCGGCGTCAGGCAGCCCTACAATTGTAACTGAAGAAGCTTGCTCGTTTTCGCCGCGAGCAGGAGTTAGATCGACTTCGATGTCTACTAGATCAGCATCGATACCATATACGGCTGCGGAGAGTGTTCTAAAGAGCATGTGAGGTGGCTCCTAAATGAGAAATGAGGAACGAGGCTCAAACTATTCAAAAAGCAAATAAGCGCGCTTCGGAAAGAACTCGAAAGCGCGCTCGTTAATTTCGCCTGACCTAAATGGTCAGTAACAGCTACAACGTTAACGACGGCGCGAGGGTACAGTCGCGGAAGTTACCGGTATTTTTACTTCCTGACCGGCACGAAGTTCTGCGTCAATAGGAATGCCGTTCAGCCGAGCAACATCATTAGCATCGAGATTGCGAGAAGCCGCAATCCGCGCAATCGTGTCACCCTTGCGCGCCCGAACCTTATCGAGCCCGGCAGGTACTGAGCCGGCAGTAGGACTTGGCTCTGTCGCCCTTACCCACTTTGTGAGCCTGACATTACTGTTGGGAACCACAAGCTTCGTTGTCGCCTTCAGGTCTACTCCATTGTTCATGGCCTGAAGTTGAGCGACGTTAATACCGGTTCTATTAGCAACGCTTTGTAAGTCCTCCCCTGGAGCAACCGAAATCACGCGAGCGGTTTCACGTCGATCTGGAGAAATTCTTTGTAGTAACGCAGCAAACTGTTTCGAACGACCGGCAGGTACGCGCACATTGTAGATGTCACCACGCGGTGTCACATCGCGTTTCAACTCGGGATTCAAAGTACGAATGTACTCGATGTTGCTGTCCGTGGCATCTGCAATAAGCTGCAAACTTGTAGCAGTAGGAACTTGGACCACATCGTACGAAAGAGATGCATCTGGTTTGATCCCTTTGAAGCCGTACTTCTCTGGATTCTTCGCGATGAGGATAACGGCCAGAATATTGGGAACGTAGTTTCGTGTCTCCTGCGCGATATATGGATAGATCATCCAGAAGTTGGCTGTACCTGCACGGGAAATAGCGCGATCAATATTGCCTGCGCCAGTGTTGTACGCAGCCATCGCTAATTCCCAGTTGCCGTTGTAACGTTTCGCCAGGTCCTTCAAGTGACGAGCCGAAGCACGAGTGGCTTGTTCAAAGCTATTGCGCTCATCGATGTAGGCTGTTTGTTTCAAGCCGTACGTACGACCTGTGCTGGGAATGAACTGCCACAACCCTGATGCCGATGCCCAGGAAACTGCTTTAGATTTCCACGCGCTCTCCACCTGGCCCAACCACGTGACATCAAGTGGCACGCCTTCCTCAGCGAATATCCTTCGTGCGAGTCGCATGAATTGCCCGGATCTGCGTAAGCCATTTTCCATGGTGGCTCGGCCCCGGGGTCCCTGGTAATAATTTATGTACTGCTGAATTAGTGGGTTAAGAGTAAAAGCGAAGTTGACGTTCTGTTTCGCCTGTTCCAGCGCCAAGAGGTCTTCACCTGAAACTTCCTTCTCGCGCTCTGTAAGTACTAACTTGCTCAATTCATCGAGCGGTGATGGTTCGAACTTCTGATCGCGAAAACCGATTTGCGCAGGTGCAGGGGTCCTTGGGCTTGAGGCGTCTGACTGTGTGGTTTGTGCAACCAGCGTCATGCTGGCCGTGTTAGGAGCGCCAGGTTGCTGGAGTGGTACTTCCTCTCTATAGATGCGCTCAACCAACTCGAGATAGTAAGTTTGCAACCGCTGACTAGCTCTTACGTCAAATCCCGACTCAAGGATGGAATCGACAGCTCTATCGAACTCGTCTCGTGCTTGCTCTCGCTTGCTGTCCTCGAGATTAAGTTTGCCCTTACGGAAGTGGTCTTCTGCACGAGCAATGATCTGGGTTATTCGCCCGTCTGACTGTTCAACTTCAGTAGGTATAGATCTGGCAGATGAAGCTGCCGGGATTTGTGCAAAACTGCTTGCCGCTGAAGCGACGAGCGCCGTTAGGAACGCCACACGGGCCATCAAACGAGGGAAGCTCGCTGACATTTATCGTCGTTCTCCTTAAAGGTTAGTGCGAATCCTCGAGTAACTATCTCTGAGCGGATAGCCACGTCGGCAGCATTCACATAAGTTGCGCGGTATCTAATGGCTCCTCTGTGATTTGGAAACTGCAAGATCCTTAAAAGAAGGAGCCCAGAATCACCCGGAGGGTACCACACGGTTTTTTAGGGTGTCAAACAACCCTATAATGAAACAGACGGTCAAATGGTTAACTTTTCCACCAAAGCCAGCTCGAAAGTCACCACGGTAAAGATGCCCCGCTGTACTGCCGGGTTGCGCTCTTGGGACCCAATTTCTGTTACCCAGTTGAGACCTAGAAGACTTAACGCGCTTACCCGGTTTCCCGTTGCAAAAAAGTCAGAAAATTCGGAACCGAATAATACGGGACCAGGCTAATGTACCTACGATATGGCCAGAACAATCGTAATTGGCGACATTCACGGCTGCTACGATGAATTGGTCGAGTTACTCAACAAACTGGACCTTCAAGTTGACGACCGCGTAGTTGCCGTTGGTGATCTCACAGTTAAAGGTCCCAAGAACCGCGACGTACTCGACCTTTTTTCGAGTGATTCCAGGTTTTCTTCGGTGATTGGGAACCATGACTTGGCCTTGGTTAAATATTGGCAGGGAGAAACTGACTCCCTTAAGCCATCTCAGCAACGAGCATTCGAGGAATTGACGTCGGAAGGTGGCACCTACCTTCGATATCTAGCCTCATTGCCTTTCCTTATCGACCTCCATACCCACGTCGTCGTGCATGGCGGATTAAGACCAGGCGTTCCGTTGGCGGACCAGTTGCCTGAGGATCTAACGGAACTAAGGACGCTCGGTGAGGATCGCACTTCGCGAGAGGGAACACCGTGGTACGAGCGGTATGAAGGCCCGAGTATTGCCCTATTCGGACACTGGCCCGCTGCGCAGCCAAGGCGAGCTAGGTACGCTTTGGGTTTGGATACGGGTTGCGTTTACGGTTTCCAGTTGACCGCATATTCGATAGAGACTGGCGAATTTGCGAGTGTTGCGGCGAAAAAGGTCTATGACGATTCTGGTTCGAATTCAAAAAAGGCAGAGCATTAATATCGTACATCAACGCTTTGCCCCTGTTTTTTAACAAAATGGCTAACTTACTGAAAAAGCAACTCCTACATTGCTACTAACCTCCTAATTCGCGGGTGGAACAGTGATTGCCAAATCCTGCTTCAAGCACTCTCCCTGTGGAAGAGCAGGAATGTTGCTGATGACGCCTAAGTCCTATTCAACCTAATATCGGTACCAAGAAAAACTATCAAAACACCTTTCACAGTGAAGCTATGTCAACAGTCGTCCAAAGAGAGCCAGACGTTCGCAAGTTTCCTAAACTGGTAGAAGCACCGAGCGATCCTTCCGGATCGTCGCGATTGTTTTTTAATCGCGAGTTGAGTTTGCTCGAGTTTCATGCTCGCGTGTTGGAAGAGGCTACTGACACCAGTAATCCTTTGCTCGAGAGATTAAAGTTTCTTTCGATCTTCTCGTCGAACCTGGATGAGTTCTTCATGATTCGTGTCTCGGGTTTGAAGGAGTGGCTTGAGAATCATGTTTGCAGTATGTCTGCCGATGGAATGACTCCCTCGGAGCAATTGGCAAAAACCAGGCAGCGAATCCTCACACTTATTGACGAGCAGGCGCGATGCTTTAGCGAAAATATAATGCCGCAATTGCAGCGGGCTGGGGTGAACTTAACGACTTACAAGTCGCTTTCGCGCCATGAAAAAGAGATCCTCAAAGAGTATTTCACTGAAAAAGTGTTTCCAGTTCTGACCCCGCTCGCGGTCGATCCGAGTCATCCATTCCCATATATATCTCCGCTCAGCGTCAATCTAGGGTTGGTGGTGGAAGCACCGAAGGAACCGAATTCAAAAGAAGTCGAGTCACGCTTTGTTCGAATTAAAGTCCCGTCGGTTGTGCCGCGGCTTGTTCCCGTCGGTTCTTCAGGATCGAAGTACGTATTGCTTGAAGAAGTCATTGAAGCGAACGTGAATGCACTCTTCCCCGGAATGAATCCAGGCCACTGTCATCGCTTCCGAGTTACACGTGATGCGGACATCGAGATTAGGGAGGAAGAGGCAGAGGATCTGTTAAGTCTGATTCAGGAGGAATTGCGTAAAAGAAGATTCGGGGCGCCGGTGCGTTTGGAAGTTTCTCCGGGGATGCCAACCGAGATGATCCATTACCTCACTGAATCTTTGGATCTTAATGAGGAGGACGTTTACGTATTCCATGGTCCACTACACATCCAAGATCTCATGTCGCTCTATGACTGCGATCGACCCGACTTGAAAGATGTTCCCTTCGAACCTTTGGTGCCTGATTGGTTTAATACATACGAAACAATCTTCGACGCCATCAAGGAACGCGATCGCCTGCTTCACCATCCCTACGACTCGTACGATTGCGTAACGGGATTCATTAATCAAGCAGTTGATGATGACGACGTTGTTGCTATCAAGATCTGCTTGTACCGAACTGGCCCAGAATCGCCAATTCCGCCGGCGTTGATTCGCGCCAGTGAGCAAGGCAAGCAAGTTACAGCGCTGATAGAACTAAAAGCTCGCTTCGATGAGGAGCACAATATCGAATGGGCCCGAAAGCTCGATGAAGCCGGCGTGCACGTTGTGTACGGCATTATGGGTTTGAAAACTCACGGAAAACTCACTCTTGTTGTTAGGCGTGAGGGTGATTCGCTCAAGCGCTACGTGCACATTGCCTCGGGCAACTACAACCCGACGACTTCCTGCACGTACACAGATCTGGGACTCTTTACCGTTGATGAAGTGATTGGAAGTGATGCCACTGAACTATTTAATTATCTAACGGGTTTTTCGCGGCAGACGAACTATCAAAAACTGATGGTGGCGCCGATAAATCTTCGGGAGAAGCTCAACGCACTCTTTGATCGCGAGATTGAACACAAGCGAGCCGGCCGGCCGGCGCGCATCATTGCAAAGTTCAATCGCCTTGCCGATCTCCAGGTCATTCAAAAGCTTTATGAGCTTTCGCGGGCGGGTGTGGAGGTCGATCTAATTGTGCGAGGCATCTGCATGCTTCGTCCGGGCATTCCGGGATTGTCGGAAAATATCAGAGTACAAAGTGTGGTCGGTAGATTCCTCGAGCATAGTCGTGTCTTTTACTTTGCAAATGGCGGAGATGATGAAGTCTATATTGGTAGCGCAGACTGGATGTCTCGAAATCTAAAACACCGCATTGAAGTAGTAACACCCGTGACGGATCCCAATGCTAAAAGCTACTTAAAAGACGTGCTGCTGAACGCTTATCTTCGCGACAATTCGAAGGCTCGTGAACTGCAATTCGATGGAAGCTATAGGCCGGTTTCGTCGAATTCGACGGAAGCGTTCAATAGCCAAACCTATTTTATTGGTCGCCTAGGAAGCGACTACTAGACGTACTTCCCTCCAGTTAATCCCCAAGATTGGGCCCCCAGGACGAGCCGAAGAAGGCTCAATAACTCGTTGGTCCTGAAGTTCCAACCCGACGCTGTAGGTTGGGTGGCTCGGACATCTGGAGATTGCCATGCATCGTTCAAATAAGCTGCGGACTCTGATTCTTCTCACAATACTTCTTAGTACCATTTCAATCGACACTGGACTTGCAAAACCAAAAAAGAAGGAGATTCCGAAAGGTACGCCCGTCTTGTGGCGCAGTCCCGCTGATATTTCCTCGCGAGATCTTTATCTTGGACCGGGCGGCGCAAGTATGCGCCCCGACCTTCGGCATATCACATTTATTAAGGAAGAAAAAGGTGGCTACTCCAAGAAATACAGAGTACGCGAAGGCTCAGGACGTGAGTGGGTCGCAAAAATTGGAAAAGAAGCTCAATCTGAGACCTCAGCTGTTAGATTACTGTGGGGCGTTGGTTACATAACCGAAATCAACTATCTGGTACCGCGTGTCACGATTCCGGGAAAAGGCACGTTCAACAACGTCAGGTTCGAAGCGCGCCCTGATGGATGGAAACGTGTAGTGGAATGGAAGTGGAAAAATAATCCGTTCATAGGAAGTCCTGAGTTTCAGGGTTTGAAGATCATGATGGCCTTGATTAATAACTGGGATCTTAAGGATTCAAACAATCAGATTGTCTACGTTCGGGCGAACAATGGTGATGAATTGCGCTACATCATTAGCGATCTCGGCGCGACGTTCGGCCACGCAAGCACAACTCCACTGTTTTGGAGAATCACTCGCAGCCGCAACAATCCGGCGAAGTATGCAAAAGCGAGCTTTTTTGAGAAGGTCAAAGGTAACAGAGTGGTTCTTCATTTCGGCGGCAAGAACAGAGGGCTCCTTAAAGACATCACGATTCAAGACGCAGAATGGATGGGTAGTTGGCTTGCACAATTGAGCGATGGCCAAATCCGAGATGCATTTCGCGCTGCCAACTATTCACCAGCTGAGATTAACCTGCTTACACGAGCGGTTCGAGAAAGGACAACTGAATTGCTCAGTTTGCGACCAGCTGAACAAATCGGAAGGATTAGGTAAACGCCGAATTGCCCAGGAGCTTCACGACCTTGACTCAAAAGAGAAAGCAGGAAGTTGTCACACTAATAGTAGTCTTCGTTGGGGTACTGTTATTGACGGCTCTGATTGTCTATTTCATTGGCAGCACCCGACGAACAACACCCGAAGTTGCACGGCAAGCTGAATCTACTAGTGAGCCCACGCGCGACGCAGCGGAACGCCCCACTCCGGCGCCACGGATTAGCAACGACGAAAGTTTTGTAGATCGTCTATTTGGCGCACGACACAATGAGCCATACGTAAGTGGAGAGCGTTGGGTGGAATCGATGGGAATGATCTCGCTGCGGCTTCTACTTGCAGCGCTGCTTGGAGCAGGTTTGGCATTTCGGCCGCGCAAACACATTCTTGTCCTGAAGCGCAATCCTTACGTTTCGCAGACGCAGATTCTGCTCGCAATAGTTGCCGCCGCTTTGATGATTATCGTCGGCGACAATGCTGCGCGAGCGTTTGGCATTTTCGCCGCCGTGTCGCTCGTTCGATTTAGAACAAACATTCGTGATCCCAAGGAGATCACGGTGCTGCTTATCAGTCTGGCTCTCGGTCTCGCAGCGGGCGTTGGGCGTTGGGATTTAGCACTCGTGTTGGCGCTGTTCTCCCTGATCGTACTTTGGTTGTTGGAGTGGCGTGAACCCGGGCTCGTGTTTCGCTCGATGGAGTTAAAGGTAACTACGAAAAACGTCGTTAGCACACAACGGGCCCTCCGTGAAATATTTAAGAAACACGGTTTCGATAAGGAGTTGCGGGCCATCGATCGCGAAGCGACGCAGGAATCACCTGGGAACATTGTCTATTCCATTGACGTGCCGCCGACCATCAGCACTGATGAAATCAGCGCCGACATCCTTGCTCTTGATGGGCAGAGTGTCGAAGGGATTGAGTGGGATCAAAAGAAAAGCTATTCGTATTTATATCAGTAGGACGAAAAAAGACCCACGAGTTTCTCCCTCGTGGGTCCGTTCCTCAATTCCCAAAGTGTTCAGTTCTTTACTCCAGCCTGTGTAGTTGCCGCGGTTACTGCGGGCTTGTTGTGAAAGCTGACTGCATAGTCCTGAACAAACTTCTTCATATCGCCGTGGCCCCAACGAGTGTAGAAGTCATATTTTTTCATTTCGGCGTAGGCCTGATCGAAGTTCCAGTTATAGTGATTGAAGCGATAGACGGCCCCCATGACGCCTGTGCGATGACGGCCGCCGGCACAGTGCACAAAAAACTTGCCAGTTGAGGGGTCGTCAACGAGTTTCAGAAACCCTTCGATCTGTGCACTTGGGGGATAGCTCTTGTCGCTCATTGGAATGTTTACGTAACGCATGCCGAGCGCTTCGACATTTCGCTTTTCATAAGATTCGGGATCTTCGCGCAAATCGATCACCGTATGAATGCCGAGCGCAGCTAATTCCTTGTAGTCTTCTTGTTTCGGCTGAGCCCCACGATAAAAGCGGTCATCCATTTGTCCAAAATTCTTAATCTTAATACTAGAAAAGTTTGAGTTGTCTCGATCCTGCGCGGTCGCTGTGATCGAGAACGTGAGAACCATTGTAAGGACCGCGAATAGAACAGAAGGGTAATTACGTCTTAATTTGCTCATCAAAACTCCTTGATCTCCCTTTTCCCTTTTAGGGGTAAATATCGGGTTACTATTGTTTTGCGTTTGGTGGTGAAACCCTGAAAGGGCAACCTGTTCGCAGGTCCTTAACCGCGTCTGCGGCGGACTCAAAGCGACTGTCGGAGGTCGCGAGGAAGTATGTCAAAACCAACAACTAAGATTCGCAAATCCAGGGGATGGTTGCATCACCAGGCACTGCGTCTTCTCTTAAAAATCACCATCAATTTCTAGTGATTTTTTCCTTGCTTTACAAACCCGCTAGCACAACAAAACAATGCTTTTGATGCATACACGCCAAGCTCACGTAGCTTTCAAACTGTGCGAGCATTGGCAGCTTGCGGCATACGTTGCGGGCGGGGCCCAGAGGTGGCCGGTGGTACAACCTTCTCTCCGAGTGCTTCTCGAAATACCTGTCGCATGTTATCGACAAAAACAAACCGGATATCCTTGAACGGCTCTTTTGGTACTTCGTCCAAATCCCTGCGATTTTGTTGAGGCAGGATTATTGTAGAGACGCGCGCACGCCGTGCTGCCAGGACTTTCTCCTTCACTCCACCGATGGGCAGTATGTTTCCGCGCAGTGTTATCTCACCCGTCATCGCGACATCCTTGCGCACTGGCCGAGTCGATAACGCAGACACCATAGCTGTAGCGAGCGTGATTCCGGCCGAAGGTCCGTCCTTTGGAATAGCCCCCTCCGGGATATGAATATGGAGGTCGTAGTTGTTGAAGTCCTCTTCTGCGATATCCAGTTCTTTCGCGCGGGATTTCGCATATGAATAGGCCGCTTGCGCCGACTCCCGCATGACCTCACCCAGTTGTCCTGTTAAGACGAGGTTTCCCTTTCCCCTCATTCTCAATGCCTCGATGAAAAGCACATCTCCGCCAACAGCGGTCCACGCGAGACCAGTTGCGACGCCGACCTGATCCTTCTTCAATACCTCCTCAGGAATAATCTTGGGAGCACCAAGAAACTCGTGGACATTTTTCAGCGAGACTCTGATCACACCTTTATGTCCTTCAGCGATCTTCCGTGCAACCTTTCGGCAAATCCTGCCGATTTCCCGTTCCAGCTGGCGCAATCCTGCTTCCTGAGTGTACTGCTGAATAATGGTTGTCAACGCTGTCTTTGAGATATTTAGGTCTCGCGACGTAATGCCGTTCTCCTCCATCTGCTTCGGAAGAAGATGGCGAATGGCGATCTCGCGCTTCTCTTCCTCGGTGTATCCCGCGAGCCTGATAACTTCCATGCGATCGCGAAGCGCAGGTTGAATCGTGTCCAGCACATTCGCGGTAGTCATGAAGATTACATTCGACAGATCAAAGGTAACTCCGAGATAGTTGTCTCGGAATGAGTTGTTCTGTTCCGGATCGAGCACCTCAAGCAAAGCTGACGACGGATCGCCGCGAAAGTCCGCTCCTACCTTGTCGATTTCGTCCAGCATGATTAGCGGATTGTTCGTTCCTGCTTGTTGCACGGCTTGAATGATTCTTCCGGGCATCGCTCCAACGTAAGTTCGTCGATGACCGCGAATCTCCGCTTCATCGTGAACGCCGCCTAACGACAGTCGAACAAACTTCCGGTCCAATGCACGAGCTATAGATCGGCCAAGCGAAGTCTTGCCAACGCCTGGAGGACCAACCAAACAAAGAATTGGGCCTTTCGGTTTTTCTTTCAGCTTGCGGACCGCCAATGCCTCTATGATTCGGTCCTTTACCTTTTCGAGGCCGTAGTGATCCTCATTAAGAACACGTTCTGCTTTTTGTAAATCCAAATTGTCTGCAGAGGAACGCGACCAGGGAAGGTCCGTCATGATCTCCATCCAGTTTCGCAGAGTAGCTGTCTCTGCGGCGTCAGGATGCATCCGCTCGAGCTTCTTCAGTTGTCGAAGCGCCTCGTCTTCGGCAGGCTTCGGCATCTTGGCCGCTTCGATCTTTTCCCTGAACTGAGCAATCTCTTCTGCGAGTTCATTTCCCTCGCCCAATTCACTCTGAATCGCCTTCATCTGCTGGCGGAGATAAAACTCACGTTGCGAACGATCGATATCCGCGCGCGCTTGTGTGTTTATCTCCTGTTGGACAGTAAGGACCTCGATCTCCTTATTCAAAAGGTCATTCACTCTTCTCAGCCGGGCCGTAGTATCGGCAATGTCGAGAACTGACTGTGCATCTTCAACTTTCAATTCCAGGTTCGAAGCTGACAAATCTGCCAAGCGACCCGCGTCATCAAGGTTGGCGATTATAGCCATCACTTCAGGAGAAATGTTCTTCCCGAGGTTAATTGCCTTCTCCATTGATGCCCTCACATTGCGGACCAGCGCTTCAACCTCCAGCGAACGATCGGGCGGAAGGATTTCCTGCATCACGTTCACGCGCGATCTAAGATACTCACCGCTGTTGTCTACGGATTCTATCTGCGCTCGAGCAAGACCCTGCACGAGAATGCGAATCCGCCCGTCAGGCAACTTGAGCATCCGCATGATCACCGCAGCCGTTCCCACTGAATAGAGATCGTCAGCCGTCGGTTCTTCCTTATCGAGATCCTTCTGAGAAGCCAGGAGAATCATCCGGTTCTCACCGAGAGCCTCGTCGACGGCCCTGATTGACTTCTCGCGTGACACAAACAGAGGGACGATCATGAACGGGTAAATCACGATGTCGCGCAACGGTAGCACCGGCAGTTCGTTTGGAATCTGCAATTGCTGATCGCTGTCGGTTGTGTCGATTGCCTCGGTAAACTCTGGTTCTTTTCCTATTGCCATAATTTAACTTTCTATCGTACCTGGTAAGTGTTTCCGCACCGCGCAAATTCTGAGAGCTATTCCGCGCTAGCGTCCTTTACCGCAACCATAAACTCCATTCCCCTTCGGTCCTCGATTTTCGGCAACCGAATGTGAAGAACCCCGTTGTTTAGTTCGGCCACCGCGTCGCGGATGCTGATGGTCCAGCGCAGTGGAACCACGCGACTAAACTTGCCATAACTGCGTTCGGAACAAAGGTAGGAAATGATTCGCCGTCGCGCCGGCCGACGTTTCTTTTCGCCCCAGATTTTTAACTTAGTATTGCACACACCAATTTTTATTTGTTCAGCGCTCACACCTGGTAACTCAACCCGAACCGAAATAGCTTCCTGTGTTTCACACAGATCTACCGGCGGAGCCCACGCACCTGATGCTAAAGGGTTCTCGGCTTCAGTGGCCTCTTGCAAAGCGGCAAATAGACGCCCGACGCGGTCGCGCAGTCGTTGCAACTCAAGCCGTTCTAATCCTGTCGCGCGAATTGGTTTGATCAATGCTGAGCCCTCGTCAGCGCGGTCATTACTTTCTGCCCACTGTTCCACTAGCCCTGGTACGAACTAGGTGCTTCAACTCTGTCATAAATTCAGAGACGTCTTCAAATTCCAGGTAAACCGAAGCGAAACGAACATACGCCACCTTATCCAGCTCTTTTAACCGGCGCATAATCATTTCTCCAATCTTACTCGTCGGACGTTCGCGCTCGGGTGATTCTTGAACATACTTTTCAATGGCGTTCACTATGCTATCAAGTTTGGTTGACGGTACTGGACGTTTTTCACAGGCGCGCAACAATCCCGCCATTACCTTGTTGCGGTCAAAAGTTTCCCGCCTACCATCCTTCTTAACAACCATGTACGGTATCTCATCGATACGCTCGTAAGACGTAAACCTTCGTTCGCAACGCAGGCACTCTCGCCTCCGGCGGATCGCATCACCTTCGCGCGACTCACGAGAGTCGACGACTTTATCCTCGAGATATGCACAGAATGGACATTTCATTTAGTTGAACCTCGCCACAAGGGTTCTTATTTTCAATCGCCCGCCGTATTTTTAATGGCCCCATTCTCTAAAGCTTGGTTATTAGTTGGTATGCCGTTCGGTAATAGTTCCTCGTCCTCAACAACGTGCTCTACTGCTCGTGGGGAGACTAGCGCGCGTAACCGTGAAAGACTCAGGTCGCCTCGAATGAGATAGAAAAACCCGAACAAGACAGCTGGACCAAAATCTACCAGGTGCATAACGATTGAGATTGCCGCGGCTGTCTCTTTTTCGACGCGAAGGAATATCAAACCAGCAGCTGTCGCTGCATGAAACGCTCCAGCAGCGCCGCCCGGTGTTGGCACGAGTGACCCCACTAGCGACCAACCGAGCACGAATATTGTTTCTGACAAACCAAAGTGGAGTCCAAATGCTCGCATTACCAGTAGATTAGCTCCTGCAATTCCAAGCCAAACTAAAGCCGTCCACCCAAGTGTTTCCGCCAATTCTCCGAGGTTGACGAGAACTCGTAAGGCGCCCGACAACTGTTCGAGCATTCCTATGACGAGCTTTGCCAATCGCTGAGGTATAAAGTGCCATCGTGAGAATAGCCGCCCGACCCCATCAATCACGATCGCAGATCTCATTCGGAACCAGGCAAGAAAGACGATCCCCAACAGGGTTAAGGCAAGGAGCCCAACACCAACTATACGAACCCTCGCGAAGTCATTTTCAAGCGCAACGGGGGGCTTGAACCAGATGAGGTTAATGGCGAACATCAGCGCAACCGCTGTGAAGTCATAGATGCGCTCAATCAGTATTGTCACAAAAGAAGCGCTTGCTCTAACGCGAGCGTCGCGCATGGGCAGCACCACTGGTCTTACGACCTCACCCGCTCGTCCTAGAAGAAAAACGGCGCCAAAGCCTATCGTCGTGGCGGCAAAAAGGTCAGCCAGACGCGAGGGACCAAGCGGCCTCAGTAATGCGCCCCAACGAAACGCGCGCAGCATGTAAGCCGCGCAAATAATTAATGTTGCAGCGCTCAGAAGGTAGGGATTTGAGTTACTCAGCGAATGGCGAACTTCCCGCCAGTCGAGGTTGCGACCAAACCACCACAAAATGGCGAGGGCGAGCACACACAGGGCGAGGAATTCAATGTATTTTCGGTAATTTTGCGGTTGCGAGTTCTTAGACAAGGGGTGCTTTCAGTCAAATCAACTTGACTAATCAATAGCCAAACCACAACATGTTGGGTCGGCGCCAAAGGCTACTACAGCTTACTTTGTCAGAGCAAGAATGGAACTCGGAAGGCTCCTGGACGCGTTCACGTTTTGACGACTCGATTTGGTTTCATGGAGTTTTGTTTGCCGGTCAGTTTTGGTTAAAGTTTGGCTGGAACTTTACTTTGTTACCCGTCGTAATCCGCTGATGACAAGGGTTTGCCACCTTGCCCGAATTTGAGACTACAGGTACCCGGAGAGCATAAGGTGGGGGCTGTAAAGGCGTTGGCAGTCACTGAAGGAGCCGAGTTGGTTCGCAGGTGTCGCGCGGGCGACGGCGCGGCCTGGGAAGAGATCGTTCAGAGTTATTCCCGCCGAATATACAACCTCGCTTACCGATTTACCTCTCGCTCCGACACGGCTGAAGATTTGACTCAGGAAGTTTTTGTTAGGGTTTATCGTTCTTTGGATCAGTACGACCCCAAACAGGGCGACTTGCAAAATTGGTTGATGCGGTTGGCTCGTAACCTGATTATAGATGATTACCGTAAGCGACAGCGCACACCTCACGATAATCAGGCGGACGATCTTGCTGACCACAGCTATCACTTGCACACGCGCTCGAACACGGTGCAACAGGAAATGGAGCGTCGTGAGCTTGGAGCTCAAGTCCAGGCTGGAATTGACAAGCTTTCACCAGATCTTCGCACGTGCGTAATCTTGAGGGATATTGAAGAGCTGAGTTATCAGGAGATTGTAGACCTGTTGAAGATTCCGGAGGGCACGGTAAAGTCAAGAATCAACCGCGGTCGTATTGAGTTGGCCAAGATTCTTCGTCGGATGAAAGTCGTTGCAATGGGTGAGACTTAAGAATTTGCTCTTTCGAGCGCGGGCAGGCGGACGAGAGAGCAAGAAAACATAAGTGGGGCAGGAAGCGAAACAAGATGCTTTGCGTGGATTTCGAAACTCAACTAACCGATTACCTTGAGGGAGTAGTCGGTCCTGAAACCAATCTACTCATGGCCGAACACGCCATGCGATGTCCGGTGTGTCACGAAACGCTTTCCGCCGTAAAAAGCACTCTTGAGGCTTGCCGAGTTGCAGTGGTGCCAGCGCCTTCAAGGGAACTCGAAGCTCGTATCCTGCAGAAAACAGTTCCGGAGACAGCGATGAGCTGTGCAGACTTCGAGGAGTTTCTCACTGACTATCTCGATGGCTTCTTGCCGGCTCATCTTTATCACCGGTGGGAACGCCACGCAGCGCTTTGTGATAACTGTACGGAACTTCCAGGTGAAGTAGTTAGGTCGATCGGAGCTTGCTACACATACATCTCCGAGGAGAAGCCTGTACCGGCGGGACTAAACGAGAGAATTCTCCAAGCCACATTAGGAACAGTAACTCCGGAAGAAATTAAAGCGCCATGGACGTCGCGTGCTGCGTCAAGGTTCCGCTTGTGGTTAGACCCCATAGTCTCACCACAACTTGCAACGGTCGCGACCATGTTGCTTGTTGCGATTCTTGTGTTGACTAGCACGGTTTCGGCTGATGGCTCGATTAGCGGAGTCTATGATGCAGGTCTTCAGCTCGCAGAACGAACGAGCGGGCAGTCCAAAATGGTGCCTGCTGAATTGAAACAATTTGTTGATGACCGGGAACAAAAACCGGCACCACCGCCTCCGCACAAAGACAATGGGGACCAGCAAAAAGAGCAAAACAAATCCGGCGCTAAGTCAGAAAGCAATGGACACAACAATCGGTGAGGAGATAAGGCCTTAAGATGATGTACTGCGGCTACCATGCTAAGAATCCTGCGGTGGTTCAGTGCAATCAGTGCGCCCGCTGGTTGTGTCCAGCTTGTGATCACCGAGTGCGCGGGTTTCCTTTTTGTCAGGATTGTATCGTCGCCGGAGTTGAATTGCTGCGACATCATTCGCACACAAGTCCGTCGCATATTCTTCGGCGAAAGAGTTCGCCTTTCGTGGCAACTCTGCTTTCATTTGTGCCGGGTCTAGGTGCCGCATACAACGGACAGACGTCAAAGGCTATTGTCCATTTCGCGATCTTCGCGAGCTTCTTTCAAATGGCCGTGTTAACAGAAGGCGTGCATTTCTTTGTCCTTGGCGTTCTTGGTACATGGCTATTCGCAGCGGTGGACGCTTGCAGAACCGCACAATTGATGCGAGCAGGATTAGCCCCAGACGCGGAAGACGATGTAATTGCCAGGCGTCTCTACGGGAATCCATTTGCGTGGGGCACTACTTTAATAATTATTGGCACACTGTTCCTCTTGCACACACTGCTAAGAGTGACGCTGCCAATAAAGGAGCTGCTCCCAGTCGCGCTGGTTGCTCTCGGTGCATATATGTTGTTTGATTATATTCGACGCGGAAAGTCATCTGACCGAATCGTTCGGTTTGATTCACGACGACCGCCACCATCGGTTGTGGCGACAACAAGGCCAACGGATACTGCACCTTTTCGAACGGGTGAAACGACTCAGTTGGCACGTCGCGATGTAACTCCACTCCCGTTCGAACGGCGATCTTGAGTTTATGAGAATACCTATTACGGGGTTTTAGCTTATGTTAGGCATCATGAAGGCTTGTGGCAGGCTCGGTGGCATAATCGCACTGATCCTACTTGTTGTTGCGCTGCTCAAACAGTTGATTACTTTAGTGAGTTTTCTGCTAGCGATAGTGAAAATCGCCATAATCGTGATTTTCGTCGCACTTCTACTTTTGATAGTTCTAGCTATCTTCCGGGACAGATCCCGGAAGCGCCAGGGTCTAGACGAGCTTTAAAGCCGCTAGTATTTTACAAAGATATATTCTGCGGGTCCTGAGATTAAATGTCTCAGGGCCTTTTTTGCGCGTCCATTTCTTGTATTTTGACGCTAAAGTTGCAACCTTATTGCAACCTTCAGCTGCACTGTGATAGGGTCAGCTATTGCAGAACCGGCCGGATGGATTTCACCTTGGAGGGACCTTAAGGTTTTCAATCCACCCGCTGCAAATCTTCAAGTAGGTTCAGATACAAGACAGCTTACAGCAATCGCGCAAATCGCTTTTGGCGAGTTTGTGCCTTTCGGTTGTTGACGCAGGTCTTTTCGCGACAGCAACAGGAGCACACCAAAATGGCCAGAGACGACCGATTCTATGCTTTCATAATTGCCCATACCTCCCGTTCCCGCGCACGAGTACAGCGAATTCAAATTGAAAAGAGGGCTGTAAGCATTTTCTGCGGAATTGCTGTTGCGATGGCTCTTGGGCTTACGTACGGTCTTTACGGTTTGACGCAACAGGCCGCTCATCTTCGGACTGAAATAGAGAATCAAAGACTTCGTGCGGAAAATATTCGGCAACGCCAGGAACTGGAGACGCTAAACAACCGCGTAGCAAAGGTTGAAGACACATCACGCCGACTAGCAGAAAAGTCCGGCGTCGTCGAAACAGATTCAACCTTGCCAGGTACTGGCGGGCCAGCGTTACCGCTGGATGAAATGGGACTCGCCACGCTCGTAGCTAAGATGGGTCGACTGGAGGAAGACATGCGCGCCTATGAAGCCGTTCTTCGCCAGCGAGGTTATACGCCGACTGTGTGGCCAGTTGATGGAAAACTCGAAGGAGGATTTGGGGGGCGCAGGGATCCATTCGGCGGAAGCGGCTATGAGTTCCACTCGGGCCAGGATATTGAAGCCGCCTGGGGGGCTCCCGTTGTTTCCGGCGCCAGCGGAAAGGTGTTGTTTGTTGGTTGGCAGAACGGCTACGGACAGCTCGTGATAGTGGATCATGGGGGCGGTCTTACAACACGCTATGGCCACCTTTCGCACATAGATGTGGAGCTGGGCCAATTCGTATCACGAGCTCAGCTACTGGGCAAGGTTGGTTCAACCGGACGCTCTACTGGTCCACACCTACATTACGAAGTACGTATTAACGATCAGCCGGTTAATCCGCTCCAATATCTAATTCTTAGTCCGAAAACGTCGTCGGCAAATAACTAGTTTTGATGGCTCCTGGGGCAGCTTTCTGTGCTTCTGTGTCACAGGATCATGCCAAAGGAGTAGTGCACCTAACCTGCGCTTTGTCTTAAACTTAGCTTTCCCTTTAATCAACAATTCATGCTTGACAGGCTTGTTCAGTTTCGCTTAGTATGCGCCGTCGTTTCAATGCAGGGCAGTAGTTTTTCAGACTCCCGCATTCCCGGTTCAAAAGTTTTACGTCAATGAGTTTCGTTGGTTTTGCCCCCGTAAGTCTGTGCATGCTGAAATAGCGCTCCCCGCGCGTTTCATCATGCATTTTTTGTTGGTTGTGTGTTTCCGTCTAGCGCCGTTTCAAGGCGCGACCCGGCTCACAAGCATTAACCAGGTCGGTGGGAAAGCCTCAAGGCTTTCGCGTCCGTTTTACCGAATCGTTAGGAGGATTCGTTGTTATGTCTAGAATAACCGGTAAGGTCAAGTGGTTTAACAACTCGAAGGGTTATGGTTTCATCGAGCAGCCAGGCTCTTCGGACATCTTCGTTCACTACAGCGCCATTCAGGGCGACGGCTTCAAGACTCTTGAAGAGGGCCAGGAAGTTGAGTTTGAGGTGACGCAAGGCCCTAAAGGACCACAGGCCGAAAAAGTTACGAAGGTGTAGTGTCTCCCCGGCTTGCTTCCGCAAAGCCACTGACTTGCTTCCGGTCACGGGTCCGGTAAGCTCACACAAGAAGAAAGGCGACCACATGTGGTCGCCTTTCTTCTTGCTAATCGGCCTTGGCTGCTCTAAAGCTAACGTGGCCGCTCTGCACGACCACTGAAAACCTCACTCTGTCGCATCCTAACTGTTCTTTTAGCCCATCTGCTTTCGACGCAATCATTCTATGAAACCGAGGAAAAGAAAAACTCTCAGTAGGTTCGCCGCATCTTCGTTTAGCATCTAGGAAAGAGTCGTACAAGTTCTTTACCACCTCAACTTCCTTGTGGGCGTCTAAACAGATAAATGACGCAGCCTCAGTAATTTTTACACTAGCGCGAGACGTGGATAGGAGATCGCGCCCTTCTTCACGACCTTGCATTATCCGGCGCCACAGATCGCGGAACGAGTTATAACGGGCGGCAAGAGAGTTGTAGCGAAACCTTTGGGCGTAAGTTAAAGCACGGTCGTCTCCCAATCTCTTTAAAAGTGTCTCAACCCGTCCCTTGGTCTCGTATGGCGGGCGTTTCGCGGCGCCATTGAAAAAGATGTCAAACTCTGTCCTTAGCCGCCGGATATCCTCCTCCAAACGGGTGAGCTGTTCGTCCGCAGTCGGCTGATTTTCACCGACAGCATATTTGTGTTTGGCTTTGAGCTGGAATTTTGACCTGATCAGTCTATTATCACGTGGTCCCACAGGGATGATTCTCCTGAGCGAGGTCTAGAGGCGGGTGCGTCGCAACGAAGACGCGTCTAATCGCAGTCTAGGAGGTTCAAAACCCATGTGTCAACAGTTTATTCAGAGCCGACAATCCCCTATTGATCCGTCAGAAATGGCACGTTATTCTAGACGCTTAGATCACCTCCTCAAATAATCCGTATGACAGAACCGGAGAAAACCGGAGATTCGAGACTGCGCAACGTCCCATCCGTCGATCAACTGCTTCGGACAGATGCCGTTCGCGAGCTTCGCGATTCAATTGGAATCAGACGGTCAACCGCCATTGCACGCCTGGTCACCGCCGAGATTCGTTCATTGCTCCGACAGAACCAACTCGACCTTTCCTTCGATGGCGACCCTGCGGAAGTCCTTTTGGCTGAAGCAGTGCGGCGAATGCAAGACACCGTGAAACTCGAAAGCTTGATTGGAATCAAAGGCGTAATTAACGCGACCGGAGTATTGCTTCACACAAACCTCGGCCGCGCACCTCTTTCCATTGCGGCAATGGACGCCATGATCAACGAAGCTGCTCGCTACTGTTCGCTGGAATATGACGCCGCTACTGGCGTACGAGGAAAGCGTGGAGCTCGTGTGGAATTCTTACTAAAGGATCTTTGCGGCGCTGAGGATGCCCTGGTCGTGAACAACTGCGCAGCGGCAGCGCTGCTCATTCTCACGGTACTTGCGGGAGATGGCGAAACTATAGTCTCTCGTGGTGAGCTTGTCGAAATCGGTGGCGACTTCCGAGTTCCTGATGTTATGGCCAGTTCTGGTACTCGGATGGTGGAGGTAGGAACTACGAATCGGACGCATCTGGAAGATTATCGTCGGGCTATTACTGCGGACACACGACTCATCATGCGAGTTCACCCGTCCAACTATCGAATCGTTGGTTTCGCAAGTTCGCCCGAACTCTCCGAACTGTCGCAGGTAGCTCACGAGAACGGACTCCCTCTTTACGAGGACGCCGGCTCTGGCCAACTCAGCGATTTAACCAAGTATGGCGTAAAGGATGAACCCATTGTCAGCAACCTGATAGCCAACGGAGCTGATATCGTTTCCTTTAGTGGCGACAAACTACTCGGTTCGGCCCAGGCCGGTCTGATAGTCGGTACACGTACTATCGTCGCGCGCCTACGCAAACATCCGCTGTATCGCGCGTTGCGAAGTGACAAGCTGCGACTCGCAGCTTTGGAAGCAACGCTGGTTTCTCATCAGAAAGACCTGGCAGCCGCTGAAGTCCCGGTCATCCGAATGCTCTCGATGACGACTGACGAAATTGATCGACGAGCACGCGTCATGATCGAAGATGCCGCCGTCTCGACCCAGATAAAATTCGACTTGCAAGACGGCGAATCGACAATTGGTGGCGGTGCCGCACCAACCTTAAAGCTGCCGACTGTGCTAATCGCTTTAAGCCATCCCCGCCTGACAGCTCAGGAGATAGAGTTGCTCCTTCGCTCCTCGTCACCACCAATCATTTGCAGAATATCCGAGGGAAAAGTGCTGCTGGATTTGCGAACTGTCTTCCCCGATGAGGAACCGGCCCTCGCCAGTGCACTCAAGTCCCTAAAATCGTAGATTAGCAAAACCCCGGCATTGTATAATCCCCATGGCTTCGCTCTGAAGCCTTCAATTCTCGCCTCTTCAAGGCGCGGCCTCTCAAATCTGGTTCGCTTTCTCCAACTTTGAATCGATCTAGAACGTTCAGCTCCTACTTTCCTGCGTCTGGACTCGCTCTCTTTTCGGGTCTGATGGCATACCTGTGGTGGCATCTCGACGTCCTGCCTGCCATTTCGCGCTTTTCGTTCGTGCAGGCAAACAACGGTGTCGGGTTAGTCGCTCCGGAACCAATTTTTACCGCAGCTACTCTATGCGGATTCTCCCTGGTACTCGGCCTGACGCTGCAACGATTCGGCCTGAGGCGTTCCTGGTACTACCTTCTCACAAGTCTTGTCGGTGTCGGTGCCATATGTGCTCTTGCCGCACATTTCTTTGCTGTCGACCTTGTGATGGTCCCGTTACTTTTTGGCGGAGGACTATCCGTTCTTCTTGTGCATGTAAATCGGCTCTGGAGTTTGGATCGTCAGTTGGCAAGAACGTTGTTCAGCTCGCCGATCGACCTTCTTTACTCAGGAACCGTTGGTGCAAACACGAGACTCATGAGCGGTCTAAAGCTTCTGAACTCGGTTCTTCCACTGAACGAGGCAATAGTCTTCCAGTGTTCAACATCAGACTCTCTTGAGACTGTGGCTCGCTTTAAAGGTGCTACTCAGCTTCAGCCCGTGACAGAAACGAGTCGAAATTCTGTGTGGCGCGAAGGTATCCGACTTTGTGAAAGAGCGATAGCGAAAGGTAAGTTGGTTAGTGAAAGCAGTGGAAGTCTCAACTCATACAATGTTGCAGTGCCTCTACGGCACGAGCGAGAGACGGCAGGCGTTTTACTAATCCGGCTCGCATCTGAATTCTCCATTGATGATAGGCCATTGTTGGAAGCGATTGGTTCGCAGTTCGCACGCAATCTGAAACGTGAAAGCTTTTCTAAGAATCCCGCACGCAGGCGATTCCTCAGCTACTTTTCCCACACGGGCAATCAGAAAAAGCTCGATGCTCTGCATGTGTTGAAAGCTCTAACCGTCGAACAGACATGCGAAGCCAACGCTCTTACAAATATTGAAGACGGTGTCGCGATTGCTTATTTGGATGGTACCGTCGCCCTCGCAAATCCGACGCTCTTCAGTTTTGCTGATCTATCAGCTGAACGAGCTCAAGAATTGGATCTGTTTGGACTGCTTGATAACTTTCGTACTGATGTTTTTGACGAGCCCGCGATTGCTGTTCGGCGCGTGTTGCAAACCGGCATTGATTATCAAGGCGAACTCAACTTTGAACACAAGAACCAAGTCCTAAGTCTTCGGATATCACTCCTTCAAGAACAGCTTCACGGCAGTGAGACGCACGAACCAATCGGCATTGCGGTCTACATTCGAGATCTCACACGCGCGAAGGAGTATGAAAAGTTAAAGAGCGACATGATCTCGTTGATGTCGCACGAACTCCGTACGCCTTTAACTAGCATCAATGGTTTTGCTGAGTTGTTGACGGCGGACGAAGGCATTCCGGAGCAGGCCCGGGAATTTGTATCGATTATCGCCAACGAGTCGCAACGGATGTCACGGATGATAAATACCTTCCTTGCTGTCACCCAGTTGCAACGTCGGGACAAACAGCAAGTGTTAAAGATTCCCCTGCGACTCGACGAGGTCGTGCGCGATACGATTATCTCGCTGCAGCCGGTGGCGAAGAGGAAGAGGATTCGACTGGTCGAGCAACCGGCCCACCGGATTCCTCCTGTTGCCGCTGACAAGAGCCTCATCACTCAGGCCGTAAAGAACCTCGTCAACAATGCGATCAAGTACAGTCCTGAACGAACGACAGTTACTGTGTCAACTGCTCTTGAAGCGGAATCGGTCAGGGTCTCTGTTGAG
>JBKOYD010000043.1:0-29460 GCA_046725195.1 Acidobacteriota bacterium
AACCGAATGCGCCAAACGCAGGTTAAGGTTTTCAAACAGCTCCGGCGTGGTGGTTCCGTGGTGATCAAGATCGGAGAGCATGAAAGCGTGAAACGTATCGTGAACAGTCGAGGCAATTTTCGCCGCAATGAGTCCGTGTCCTTGTGCGTCAACCAGCAGGACTCCAGCCGTACTGTAGAGCTCGTGGAGGGCTTCCGCGACCCGCACTTGCTCTGAGCTTCCTGCATATCGATATTCGACTTCCATTTCGGACCTATAGTCCGGTCTGGACCTCAACCACTGCACATGATCATCTACTGAATTACGCGGTGTGGCGCCTGGCGGCAACGGATCGAGAAATTCCTTCGATAACTTTAGCGCCTGCTGAATGCGTGCATTTATGTCATAGCGTTGCTGGAAGTTTATATATTCAAATAGATCCCCGCCGACCGTTTCGACTGGAACAGAATTCCCGTACATCTCGATTCCGGATATCTGCGGAATCGAGCCTTCCACCGGCATGAGCCGTTCACGCAAGTATTCATCGATACTCAGATCCGTGTGCTCACTAGTCATTCCAAGATTTTGCCAGCTTACGGCGTTCTTGTCTTGAGACTATGTTTTCTGCGAGTAGCTTCTGGATCATTAGGAGTTTTTCAGGCGGGGATTGGAGCGTTTTGGAGCGGTGGAAGACTTCGCCGTGAGAGCTAAGTTATTGAAAACAATGGTAGGCGCGTGGGGATTTGAACCCCAGACCCCTACCGTGTCAAGGTAGTCTTCAGCGCCGGGTAAAGCCGCGTAATCCGCTTTTGCAGCGTAAAAAATAATATCGCGGCTAGAGAAGTCACGAATACGCTGTATAAAACGGATAAGAGCTAAGCGAAGCGTGGCAAAATCGTGGCAAATGGATTTCTCGTGCCTTCATCCAATATGCCGGCAGGGAATGCAGCAGAAGGTAGGGACATCGCCAATTGCACGCAGAAGCTAAGCACCTAAGTTAACGGTCAACAGAACGCGGTCAGTCCTGGTAATAGAGAAAGAAATCGTTCATGGCTCTAACAACTGGTTCCCTTGCTGACCACAGCGACTGAAGCAAGAGACCAAGGACAAAGCACAAAAGTCCAACCATGAACCGTATCCCGCCTAGTCTCATCTTCACATTTCAATCTCCAGCTCTTGCGAGCTCGCCTTCGCTCGGATACGCGCGCGAAGTCGCTTGCGTTTCGGCACGGCCGTACTTCAGATAAAGCGCTGGAATCACGATCATGTTAAGAAACGTTGACGTGAAGATACCGCCAAGAATCACGACCGCCATCGGTTGTTGAATCTCCTTGCCGGGTTGTCCTACTCCCAATGCAAGTGGAATCAGTCCAACGCCAGTCACGAGCGCCGTCATTAAGATCGGACTAAGTCTCTCCATCGAGCCTTGCACGATCGCATCTCGAAAACCGACGCCTTCTTCAGTCATCAGGTGAGAGTAGTGACTAATAAGCATGATGCCGTTGCGCGTGGCGATGCCAAACAGCGTAATGAAGCCCACCAGTGACGCGATTGATAATGTTCCACCCGAGATAAAAACCATCACGACGCCGCCGATCAAAGCGAGCGGCAGGTTTGCCATTACCAGGAAGGCAGAGCGAACCGATTTGAGAGCGATGTAAAGCAGTAGAAAGATTCCCGCGATCGCGACAAACGAGAATAACAAGATCTGCCGGGACGCTTTTTCCTGAGATTCAAACTGTCCGCCGTATTGCACAAAATAACCTTGCGGCAGACGAACCTTCTGGCCGATGGCATTTCGCACATCCTCAATCACGCTTCCCAAATCACGGTTAGCGACATTAGCTTGCACAATGATGCGACGTTGAACGTTTTCGCGATTGATGGTGTTAGGTCCCTGGTCTACCCGCACTTCGGCAACCTGTCCGATTGGCACCTTCACACCGGATGGCGTATCGATGAGTGTATTGCTAATGGTTTCGACTGACTGGCGTGCTGAATCGTCGAATCGTACCAGCACATCGTAGGTCTTCTGTTCTTCCAATACCTGCGATGCCACATGACCATTGAATGCAGTGTCTACCGTCTCTGCCAATGACTCTCCGGTGATACCGACAGCGGCAGCAGCCTGACGGTTCATATTGATTTGCACCTGTGGAACCCCTACCTGCGGCTCAACAAGGAGGTCAACAACTCCAGGGACGCTGGACATTGCTTCTCGAATCTCGCCTGCCTTAGTTCGCAAGGTAGCGAGGTCCGGACCAAAAAGCTTAATAGCGATCTGCGCACGAGTACCTGAAAGCAGGTGATCGATGCGATGCGAAATCGGTTGGCCCACCTCGCCTGTAACGCCCGGTATTCGCGCAAGTTTCTGCCTTACCTCCTCCATCATTTCCGAGTGTGGACGCTTGCCTTCCTTGGTAACTACTTCAATCTCACTCAAGTTGACTCCTGCCGCGTGCTCGTCAAGTTCAGCGCGGCCTGTGCGCCGAGTCGTGGAAACTACTTCGGGGACTTCATGCAGCGCAGCCTCGATAATGCTTCCTATTCGGTTCGATTCCTGAAGTGAAGTGCCGGGAGGAAGACTCGCATTGATGTTCAATGCGCCTTCGTTAAAAGGCGGCAGAAATTCACGGCCCATAAAGGGAAAGAGCAGCACTGCAACCAGCAGCATGACTGCCGACGCGCCGACGATCTTGTAGGGATGGCGCAGGGTCCAGTTCAGGATTCGAGAGTAACGGCGCTTCAACCATGCGATCAGTCGCGAGTCTCTTTCGTCATGAAGCAACTTCGAATGACCCAGGAGGTAGTAACAGAGCACCGGAGTCACCGCTAGAGCCACGATTAGTGAAGCGGTCAGCGAGATGATGTAAACGAAGGCAAGCGGCGCGAACATCCGACCCTCGAACCCGCTAAGACTGAAAAGCGGCAGGAAGACGAGAACGATGATTAGCGTGGCAAATAGTATCGAGTTTCTGATTTCGCTCGATGCCTTGAAGATGACCCGCACCACCGGCTCTGGATTGGGCGAATGATCATTCTGTTTCAAGCGTCGAAAGACGTTCTCCACGTCAATGATTGCATCATCAACGAGCGCGCCTATCGCGATGGCCAGACCGCCGAGAGTCATCGTGTTCACGGTAATGCCGAAGTAACTCATCACCAGGATTGCGGTAACCAATGACAACGGGATGGCAGTAAGACTGATGAACGTGGTGCGGAAGTTCCAAAGGAAAAGAAACAACACCACCGTCACCATGATGCCGCCTTCGATTAGAGACCGATTGACGTTCCCAATGGCGCGATTGATAAAGTCGGCTTGCTGAAATGCTTTCGTGTCGATCGTGACGTCAGCCGGCAGAGTAGGCTTCAAAGTAGCTAGTGTTTCCTCTATCTGCCTGGTCAACTCGAGAGTGTTTGCGTTTGGCTGCTTCTGAATGGTGGCAACCACGGCTGGCTGACCATTGAAGCTACCATCGCCACGCTTTAAGGCTGCCCCTTGTTGGACAGTGGCAATGTTCTTGAGCAGGATGGGCGTTCCGTCGCGGATGCCGACAACTGAGTTCGCCAAGTCTTCAGTTGAATAGACCCGCGCGCGCCCCCGAATTAGAAACTCCTCGTTCGGTCGCTCGAGAAATCCACCTGACGCATTCGCATTCGATTTGCCGACCGCCTCAGTGACTTGGTCAATCGTAAGTTTGTAGTCGGCGAGCTTGGCGGGATCGATCAGCACCTGAAACTGCTTGGTGTCACCGCCGATGATCATCACCTGTGAGACCCCTGAAATTCCGAGCAACCGTGGCCGAACCACCCAATCGGCCAGAGATCTAAGATCCATAGCCGAAGTGGTTTTGCTGGTCATTGAAATCAGCATGATCTCGCCCATGGTCGAGGAAATTGGACCAAGGACTGGAGGTGGTAAGTCTTTTGGTAGTCGTACCTGCTGCAATTTCTCTGTCACCAATTGTCTGGCGCGATAGATGTCGGTGCCAAACTCAAACTCAACGAAGACTATCGAGATACCAATCGCAGAGTTTGAACGCACACGAAATACGCCCGCCGTTCCATTCATGGCCGCTTCAATCGGCAGTGACACTAGAGTTTCGACTTCTTCGGGTGCAAGACCATGCGACTCGGTAAGAATCGTGACGGTGGGAGCGGTCAGATCGGGAAAGACATCAACATGCGCCCGAAACGTGACGATGCCGCCGTAGATAAGTAATGCGCCCGCGGCGATGAGCACAAGTAGACGGTTGCGCAGCGCCCATTCGATGATTTTGTTAAGCACTAACGACTAACCCCCTACGTTTCGTGAGTGTGTGCCCCTGCATCAGCCGGTCGCAGTTCCTGAAGTTTGAGCTGATATGCGCCCTGTGTAACAACGCGCTCTCCCTTTTTTAAGCCGGTGAGTACAGCAAGCTTATTGCCGAGTTCATCACCAACTGTCACTTCACGCCTTTCAAACTCTTCTCCCGACAGCAGCACGTAAACGATCTTCCTACCTTCATGCTCAAGCACCGCTTCTTTGGGAATCATCATTACGGTGGCTTGCTCTCCGGCATCAAGACGAACGTTGGCCTGCATTCCCAGTCGTAAAGCTCGGCCTCCATTCGGCAGTTGAAAGATCACCTTCGCTGCTCGCGTTTGTTCATCAATTACGGCTCCAACGTCGAGCACGACGCCTTTGAATTCCTGATTTGGATAAGCTGGAGTTGTGAACGTCGCGGATACGTTACCTGCCAGCCGACTAAGATCGCGTTCGAAGATCGGAGCTTCCACCCAAACTGTATCGAGGTTGCTGATTTCCAGAATCGCCTCGCCAGGAGCCACCTGCTCACCGATCGACTTATTGACTTTTGTAACGTAGCCACTCAATAGCGCTCGTACCGTATAACTGGCGTTCGCACTTCCGACGCCTCGTGCAGCAGTCGCAAGCGCCTCTGAAGAATTCAGCGCTGCCAGCCGTTTCACCGCCGCATCGTGGGTTGCCTTCGCCGCTTCTAAATCCGCTTCAGCCGCCTGAACTTGTCGCTCGGAAAAGGCTTTCTTCTCATAAAGTCGTTGCGCTCTGGCGGCCTCTTTCTGTGCGAGATTAAGTCGAACGCGTGCCGATTCAACCTCACCAGCCGCGGTGCGTCGATCAGCGTTGAGTCTCGCATTCTCGAGATTGACCGATGCTGCCGCTGCGCGCACCTGCGCCTGTTCAGCAGAGGTGGCGGTCTGTTGAATTACGGCGAGGGTCTGACCTTGCGTGACTCGCTGTCCGACGCGCGGCAGATTTCTTCCAGAGAGAATTCCGCCCACGGGCGGAGCCACCAGTGTCTGGCTATTGGCAGCAGGAACAACGCGACCGGTGGCCGTGATCTGACGCGCTACCGTCTGCTCCTCAGCCTGGGCCAACTTCATGTGAATCAACCATTGCTGCTCCATCAGGAACTTAACGGTCCCGGTGCTGCTCGCCACCGCCGGAGCTTCAGTCTTTACTTCGCTGCCTCGCCGCAACCAAAGGAAAGCAAATGTGATTACAATGATCGCGAGTACGGCTACCGAGGCTACGATGACGACTTGCGTGCGGCGGAAACGCGTGTAGCCCTGGCTTTCGATTGCCTGGTCGTGCGTGGTTCGCCCGTTCGTTTCATTTGATGTGGGTGTACTCATAGTTTGATATCGGTGCCGGTGACCAGTTCCAGTTGAAAGATGCTGGTGTAGAAATCAAGAATCGCGCGATAGTAATTGGCCCGTACCTCTGTTCGTGTGCGCTGAGCTTCAATCAACGTTATAAGTTCGGTCGCACCTTCCTGATAAGCAGCGAGCTGAATGTCACGCGATTCATCCGCTTGCTTTAGAAGTCCTCCTTCATACGCTCTGATCTGTTCCCGCGCAGTTGCGTAAGCATGAAACGCCGACTCCACTTCTGCCAGAGCGTGGTTGCGCGCGAACTTCAGATTTGTATCCGCGATGCGTTGTTCGGCTTCCGCTCGCGCAATACCGGCTTGATTACGATTGCCAAAGGGCAGCGGAACAGTAACTCCGGCTAGGAGTGTGTTGTCTTCGCCTACGCGCTTGTAACCGGCGTAAGGAGTGACCTCACCTTTCGCTTGTGAGCGTTCCAACTTAAGAGCGGCCTCGGCGCGAGCGACTTCTGCCTCCGCTAGTTTGATTTCCGGACGATTCGCTAGTGCAGTTTCCTTCAACTGAACCAGATCGATTGCCAGCTTCGGCACTTCGAGGCGGCTTCTTACATCTACCTTCTCAGCGCGTGCATAGTCAGCATCACCGATTAATTCAAGGAGTCGGATCTTTGTCTTTTTGAACGCCAGAGCGGCGCTCGCGACCGCAAAGTCAAACTTGATCCTCTCCAGACGTACTTTTATGAGGTCGCCTTCCGAGATGTATCCTTCGTCAAAGCGCGCCTGATTGAAGCGCAACAAACCTTCGAGCTTATCTCTATTCTCCTGCTCTATGCTGAGAAGGGCTCTTGCCAAGACAGACTCGTAGTAAGTTCTTTTAAGATCGAACAATTGACGTCTTAGCACTTCACTTAAGCGAGCTTCGGAAAGAGTGACTGTGCGTTCCGCTAGTTCCATTCGCAAGGCCTTTCGATTTCCAAGCTCAATCGGCTGCGCAACCGTGGCTCCAAACTCATTCAAGCGATCCGTCGGTGTGGGACCGGAAAGACGCAAATTCTCAGCGCTCAGAGTAAGTCCAGGACGTGGACGCAACCGCGCACCAACTCTTTCGGCTTCTGCCACGCCGAGTTCGAGACGCGCAGCTTCAACAACCAAATTCTTTCGCAGAAACTGTTCTGTTGCGGAATCGAGTGTGAGGTAGTCCGATCCCTGCAAGGTTACGACAGGCTGCTGATCCGACGATGGTGTTTGGGCACAAATAGCTATCGGCAGCCAGAGTGCCAGAACGAGCGTTGTAGAGGTTCGAAGACTTTTCTTCACGTTTCCCTATTCCACCTTAAAGTCTGTCAGCGGCAACCGTTCGTCGAGTTTTGAGTTCTTGATGTGAAATTCGATGTCGTAGTCACCGGAACTTGGAATGGCTACATCGGCGACATAAATCCCCGTGATTTTTCCAATGCGCGCTTTCGTTTGCATCACTTCGCCTCCGCCCCTAGTGCGAGCGGTCAGTATCACTTCAGCCTTCTCTACTGGAGTCCCGTCGGAAAGATCCGTGAGGTGAATGAGGAACTGGCTCTGCCTGCCGGCTTTCAAGGGTTGATATTCAAAATAGTTTTCGACTCGTTCCGTAAACTCCGTGCGAGCCAATGCTTCTTCTTCAGTTTCGGGCCGAGGTTGCTGACGTGAACTACATGAAGCCATTAGGGCGACCACCACTAGGAGACTGCATAGTAGCCTCCGACCACCGGCGGTAGTTTTTATGGGAAGAGTAAAAGTCATGACCTTAAGAAGCCGTCCTTGTTTATTTCAGAAGTTCTATGAGCGTTTCCGCGGCGTGGTGGATTGAGAGGGGCGCGAAAACGAAGATACCTATTAGGGCCAGTATGGCGCTGGCCATGAGAAACGCTGGTATTGTCTTCGCGCGATGCTGTTTTTGAGCTTTCGGCTCAGAGGTCGAATCACAAAGGTTTAGCAAACGATTCACTCGATACTCGAACGTTAGGGCATTGCCGGAAACAAAACCGGAAACGAGCGCACTTGTGGCCGTCGGTTCAATAGAGGGGACCGAGCTTGTCTGGCGACGAAGTTTTACAAGCGCCTCCGCCAGTTCGAGCGGCGCGGAAGTAGAAGCAACCGCCTCTTCATCACAGATTGCTTCCACCTCTGTGGCACGCCATCTCAGCATCAGTCGTGACAGGGGAAAAGTCAGCGAAGTGTAAGTACAGAGCGAGAGCAAAAGCTTTAATAAATTGTCCCGTCGCGTATGATGCGCGCTTTCATGCTCCAGCACTCCTGCTAACTCTCGCGGAGTTAGCGTTCGCAGTAAGCCCGATGACAGGATCAACTTGGAGCGGCGAACTCCCCAAACAAACGAGAGCGGGTAATCAGTCATCACCAAACCCACCGCGAGATTTCGTTGGGCTGCGATCTTGTTGACCAGCGCGACGTGGTCTGGCGGGGGCGCAGCGGCGTTCATGTCTAATCGCCCGATTATTCTCCCAATTCGCCACGAACCTGCGGCATTGGACCAAATGGCGAAGATGCCTGTCACAATCACAAACATGAACAACGCATACGACATCGTTGGTTCGAGACTGATGGTTAGCTCGCCGAGTAGATGAACCTGACGATACGGCGCCGAATGAGCCGCTTCGAAGGTCTCATTAGTAAGCCAAAGTTGCGGCAGAAACGCGGCAGCGATGAGCCACAAAGCGACAAGCGGAGGTGTAACTATTGCTGAAGTATATAGTCGGGCAATGGTGTCAGCGCGAAGTGCCCACCGGCCATTCGTGGTGACGTGCCGCAAAGCCAATGCAACAACGAAGCCCGCGACAGCAAACACGGTGCTGAAAAGAACAAAGTTTTCGATGGCTGCAATAAGCACTGGTGTTTCGATCTATGGTTCGTTCACTTCTCGCCGCGCTGCCGTCGCTTCTCTCGAATCTTCGCTTCAAGTTGATCAAGTGCGCCAGGATTGTCTCCTATAAGATCAACAAATGTGGAAAGCGCCGGCTCGGTAAAATGTCCAATTAGAGCTCCCAAAACTTCCTGGGCCAGCATTCGCTCGAATTCTTCGCGCGTGTAACGAGGCGCATAGACAAAAGCTTTGGACTGTTTTTCGCGAGTCAGATAACCCTTACGGTACATTCGATCGAGCGTAGTAAGGACCGTTGTATGGGCGATTTCTCGCTTGTTTCGCAACCTCTCTTCGACCTCGATAACGGTTTGCCCTGGCTTCGTCCAAAGCGCTTCCATCACTGCCGATTCGAGATCGCCAAGCACGTGACCTGCGCCACGAGCGCCTGGTTTGAAGCCGCGCAAAGCTATTCTAGGATTGATGCGCTGCACGAAAACTCTCTCTAACTTTGCATGAATTTGAAGGGTGCGAGTATAAGGTGCGCAGAAACTACAGTCAATAGTCGGTTCCTTATCGACGACTACCTTAACTCGCGTTGGCACCTGGTGCGACACGTCCTGCGCTCATCGTCAGCACGGTGTGGGCCAAGACCGAGGCTTCGTCACGATGGTGCGTTACGTAAACGGTTGTGATCTTCAACGCCTTTTGCAGCGTTGCGAGTTCGCCTAAGAGATCCGCTTTCAGATCTGGATCAAGACTGGACATAGGTTCATCGAGTAATAACAATTGCGGACGGCCAACGATGGCTCGCGCAATCGCCGCTCGCTGCTGCTCGCCGCCAGAGAGTTGAGCAGGGTAACTGTTGGCAAATGGCAGAGCATGGGCCAGCTTCAACACTTCGTTTATGCGCTCTTGCCGTTCGATTCTCTTTAGCCGCGCAGATGCCAAAACGAAATCGAGATTGCCTGCGACTGTTAGATGAGGCCACAAGGCGAGGTCCTGAAAGACGAAACCAATGCCGCGCGCACGGGGCGGTAAGAGGTTATTTCCACCAGTAGCAACTTGCTTACCCGAGATCCACACCTCACCTGATTCAGGTACTTCAAGTCCGGCGATAAGGCGCAAGAGCGTCGTCTTGCCGCTACCGCTCGGACCTAAGAGTGCTACTACCTCACCTTTACTCACCTCAAGCGAGACGCGGTCAACAACTACTCTGTTACCGAAGCGTTTTGTTACTTCCACCAGTTGGATGAAGGACTCAGCCACCACTTTCTCCACGCCTCGTTAATCCACCGCGCACCAGTAGAGCCAATGCGGTAAGCGGCACGAGGATGATGCCTATTTCCATCAAAGCGAGTGCCGCTACTTCAGAGGATGGTGAATTTGCTATGAGGGTGTAGATGCGCACCGGTAAGGTGGATTCGCCTGGTGGAGCGACAAGGACCGTTGTTCCCAGTTCGCCGATGGCGAAGATGAAAGAGATCAGCCAAGCAGCGACAACACCCGGACGCATGTTCGGGAATACGATCTGAGAAAAAGTTCGCAGCCAGCTTCCGCCGGCCACTTCAGCGGCCTCCTCAAAGGATTCTGGAATCTGGCGCACGCTCGCCGCAAGGATAAGAGCTGCGATCGTCACAAAGCGCGCGACGTAGCCGACGATAACGATGGCCGGACTTGTATAGACTCTGCCAGCCAGGCCCGGTCTATTCCACAGTCCGATCAAACCCACTGCTAGTACTGTGCTAGGTACTGCAAAGATCACGATCAGAAATAGGTCAAAGACGCCGCGCCAACGGGTCTGCGCCCGACCTCGCCAATAGCCGAGAAACATTGCCAAAGCAATGATGAGCGTAGCCGCGATAGCAGCTAGCGAAAGGCTGTTAATGATTGCGTCGCGCGACCCCTCTAACGTTGAGGTGATGCGTTCGACGGTTCCTGCTTCGTAGGCGAGGGCCATTAAAGGCAAGGCCACTGAGACAGCTAGCACGAGTATGGTTCCAGCAACCGCCAACTCGTGCCAGCGACCGAGCACCAAGGGCAGTGCGGAATGAATACTGCGCCTTTCTGAAATGAACCGCTCTCCAACGATAATCTTGATCACGACTGCGACAATGACTGTGACCGCCAAAAGCGGAATAGCTAGTGCGGTAGCTGCGCCAAAGTCATAGAGTGCAGCGAACGCAGTGAAGACTTCAGTGGTATAAACGCGAGCACGAAGTAAGCTGGGCACACCGAACTCAGAAAGCCCCAGGACGAAAATAGTAAGAGCGGCGGCAGCGACCATTGGTGCTACGAGCGGCATCGTGATGCGCCACAGCACGCGGCGAGTATGAGTGACAAGCAAAGCGCCTTCTTCGAGATGTCCGTCGACGCGACGTGCTGCAGCTTCCGTAGCGAGCATTGAGAGAGGGTAGTAAGCGAGACCGAGCACTACGACCGCACCTGTCACGCTGTAGGTCCAGTCTGAAAAGAGATCACGCCCGAGTACGCGCGCTAGAAGCCCCGTTGAACCTGTCAATAGAATCCATGCCAGGGCCAAAACATAAGGCGGGATGATTAGCGGAATTACGAGCAGAATCCTTAGAAGTGATTTGGCTGGTAGCGGAGTGCGTGCCAATAGAAGTCCAAGGGGTGCACCGAGAATGGTACTAACCACAGCAGAGCTTGCAGCGAGCAGGGTGCTGTTCAATAGCAGCTCACGCTGGCGGGACTCGAGTAGCAGACGCCGATAATTCTCAAGGTCCAAGCTGCCGTTGACGTCTAATAGTGAAGCACACAACATGTATACGACCGGTAGCACGCACAAACCAGCGAGGAGGACGAACGCCAAACCGATCAGAAACGAGCGCCAAGTCGGCAGCGTAAGCAAGCTGTGAAACCTTTTCGGCTCACGAATGGCTCGTTGCATTGGTCAAAGTCCAAGGATTGGTTGCAAACGGCGCGTAACGTCCTCGACGCGATCTGCGGCTCTGCCATAATCGAGCGTCATCGGCTTAAAGCTTGAAATTGGTGGGATGTTCTTTGGTCCTTCAACTCCCGTGCGGAGTGGTATCTGTACTGCCTCTGACTGAGCCAGCATCCGCTCAACTTCTGCAGAAAGCAGGTAGTCAATCAGATTCTTCGCAGCCTCCGCGTGTGGCGCGCCGGCGATCATTGAGACCATATTGGGCATCACTGGAACGCCCATACCGTCGTGGTCGGGAAAGATCATCGCGACCGGCTGTTTGTCTTCAAGTGCAACGTTCACGTCGTCCGTATCTGTCAGTCCAACCTTTACCTCGCCGCGTGCCACCATGTCCCGGACCACAGAATTCGAAGAGACGATCTTCACGTCATTGGCTTTTAACTTGCGGAAGAACTCATCGGCTTGTTCATCACCCAACTCCGCGTAGAGAGCTGCCACATGAAAGGAAGTCGATCCGAAACGAGGGTCAGCGATAGCGACTTGCGCCTTCCACCTTGGATTGGCGAGATCAATAACCGATTTCGGTGCTTCGTCTGGCTTGACGAGATTTGTGTTGTAAACGATCACTCGCGAACGTGCCGAAAACCCGGTCCAATAACTCTCCGGGTCTCTGAAGGTCGGCGGAATGCCGTCAGCATTCGGTGATTTGTAGGGAGCCAGGACGCCTCGCTTTTTCAAGACCAGCGTGCGCACCGGCTCATTGGACCAGAAAACGTCCGCTTGTGGATTATTCTTCTCGGCAAGGAGCCGATTAGCAAGACCAGTGCTTTTTGTTTCCTCGGTATCGTAGACCGCGCTTACCTTCACACCAGTCTTTTGCTCATACGCTCGTAAGACAGGTTCGGAAAAAACACGGTCCGTAGAAACATAGACTGTGACCTCATTCGCTGGTGCACCATTAGGTGAACCCTCCCGCTGTCCGCTACACGCAGACAAAGTAAGGAGCACGGCAATGCCGAGGGCGTCGATGATTCGAGTGCTTTGAGTCCGCGTCATTAGCACCTCCTTTACACAATCTGCTGGGTCCTCTTGGCAACCGATGACACGAGGTACTAACTGTTCCATCAGTTCTCAAGCGACCTTCAAACTAGCTTCCGCTCTACGGTTGACCTCTTCCCAATTGACGTTCTGAGCAAATGCATCAACATACTTGCCAGCAGCCGCGCCGTAGTCCATGTGGTACGCATGCTCGTACATGTCAAGAACCAGCAATGGACGGCTCATTGGCGCGTTATGCATATGGTCCCATGCCCAATAGTTATGAAGTTCACCGCTGTGCATGTTGTACGCGAGAATCACCCAGCCCGAACCACCTGCCAAGGCGTTCCCCGTCCGCTTGAATTCCGCTTCCCACTGCTCATAACTGCCAAACCACTGTTTGATTAGATCGAGCACTTTGCCACCGGCTTTTCCATCGCTACCGAGATTGGCAAAGTAGTGTTCGTGTAGCACTACCGAACCAGTGCGCACCAATTCCTCGCGCTTCAGGTCCCCGTAAACGTAAGGTGGCAACTCCTTATCACGCATTAACTCTTGAAGTCTTTGCTCGACAGCGTTGAGCGCTTTCACCGCGCCGCCGTAGTTATTTTCCCAGTGCGATCTGATGAGCTTTTCTGAAATCCCATTCAACTTAGCTGCATTGAAAGGGAGTGGCTTCGGTTGGTGCTGGCCTGCAAAGGCGCGAGCTGCTGTGACCCCGCCAGGTGTTTGACCCTCCATCTCCATAATTTCTCCGCCTCTCTCATGCGTTTTGGCACCCGCAGAATCCAGAAGACTCATAAGCGCGAGTCCCCCTCCTCCGGCTACCATTGACCCGATAACTTTGCGTCTCGAAAAACGTTCCATATCAATCCCCTCCGTTCGTCTATTTCGCGGTCACTCTCAAGTCGTCAAAGTAAGTCACTGAATCGGCCTTGGTCCACACTCCGATCTTGCCCGCTTCCGTAAAAGTGTTGTCCTCAACCTCATAAAGCTTTTGCCCGTTAAGGAAAACTTCAAAGAGATTGCTCGACGCGACCACACGGAGCTCGTTCCATTGTGCAGAGGGCACGCTAGCCTTCTTCCCGTATGTGCGGCCTTCCCCCTTCAGAGGTAGATCTGTGCGCTTGCCGTTCTCGACTTTGTAGAGCACAACGTTACCCTCAAGTGCGTTCGCTCGCACGATGTAGTAGTTGTTCGCATCTTTCAATCGCCACACGAGTCCGGCGGCTTGATCCACCTGTCCACTGATCGGTTTAAACCTAACGCTCAAATCCAAATCACGAAACGAGCCCTCATCCGCAATGGCGAGCGGAAAGCGGTAGCTCGTTTTATCGGTGGAAGTCTGGGCCAGAACGTTGGGCGGGGATGGTGCGCTGGAGTCCGCTTTGACCTCCCACAGTGCGGCCGTTCCCTTGCCGGTAAGACCGGCATGAAACTTCGCCGGCATTTTTCCAGCGGCATCAGCATCGAAGTTATATGTAAAACTCTTACCTGGTTCCTGCACTGCTGCAGGAGTTTCTGGTATGGCCGCGCTAGGTTCGCTCGCTCCCGATGAGCCGCCTGGCAATGTGCACGCTGCTACGGCCAAAAGCACGAGAATGGCTGTGCTTACCACGGCTTCAAACTTTGTCATCGCTTCCTCCTTTGCTTTGCTGATTTGCTTAATTAATGAAAGTTCAGCTTCTCAATCTCTAAACCCTCTTCTCTTTCGCGATACTCGCGTATAGGGCGTCATATATGAAGGTGGCTCGCTCAGCCGTCTCGTGATCATTCATGGTCACCGAAGGAAAACTTCGACTGATCAACTGTAAACCTCGTGCGGCCGGGTGATCATCTAGCTGCTCTTTGAAGTCTGCTGCCTGAACGATTCGCGCCATCTCCACGAGTACGGAATCTTGCGCGAATCGCTCATGCACGAGCGCAGCAAACGAACACAAGCCTTCCGCGTTTTTGTGTGGGTAAGTGGCGCCGGGCGCATCGAAACCTATGGCACCTTGCGCATCTTGAGTCGTTGCAACTTGGTCCGCTGGCACGAAGAGAATCTCCGCTTCCGGATCGAGAAATCGGCGGATGAGCCAGCACGTCGCGGTCCGGTTGACTCGAATGCTTTCTCGCGTGACCCATTGCATAGAAAATCTCTCCCGGCTTAGCTTTTATCGTCATAACACGATCGCCATTGGCTGCTCAGACAAAAGCTTGAGCTTTGCTGGATCGAAGGGCAAGGGGATTTCGGTGTTGAGCGCTGAATGCTCGCGCCACCGGCCCAGCCCCAGCGATTTGTACTTGATTGGCGCTTTTGGCATTAACTCTGTTCGCACGTAAGACCTCTGTGAGTGCCAGCCCGCGCCTCCGGTTGCCAGAGTCGAAATTACTCTTCGTCTTGAGAGTGTTCTCATGTTAGTGATTCCTCCTTGGTCCATTAAGAGCTAAATTACTGTTCGCTTCCGAGCTCTTGTGAAGTTATTCGTGTCTCAGTGCCACCAAGGGATCTACTTTCGTTGCCCGGTGCGCGGGAAGAAAGCAAGCCAACAACGCGACGAGGGTTAGGGCGATAGCGGAAACGGTAAACGTCACAAGATCGGTTGGCGCGACGGCAAACAATAGGCTGCTCATTAGACGTGTAACCGCTAACGCGCCAACACACCCGATGGCTACTCCTATCAGTGTCAATTTCATTCCTTGACCGATCATCAAACGCAGGATATCGCGAGGGGCAGCTCCGAGAGCCAGACGAATGCCAATCTCTCGCGTCCGTTGCGAGACGAGATAAGCGATAACCGCATACAGTCCGGCGGCAGCCAGCAGCAATGCCGTTGCCGCAAAGGCCACCAACAACCCCACATTGAATTTGCGTGCGGCCACCGACGCAGCTAGAAACTGGCCCATCGGTCTGACTCCGGCTGTCGCCACATCCACATCTACGTTGCGCAACTCTTTACGCACGGATGCATTCAGCGCCTCGGCATCAACTCCCGTTCGCACCACCAGGCTCAGATTATTCGCCAGAAATGGCACTGCGGATTTTGGGGCCTGCGGAATTGGACCATAGAGCGTCGGCGTTGATTCGTCAGTCAAACCCATGTGTTTGACGTCTTCGACGATACCAACAACTTCGTAGTCGCGTGCGGGATTGCCATCACCCATATTGATGAGCACATGTGCGCCCAACGGTTCCTGATCGCCGAAGAATCGCCGTTGCAAAGCTTGATCGATGACGATGACACCCGGCGAGTGATCGTTGTCGCGATCGCTGAGATCGCGCCCGCGTACGAGCGGGATCTTCATCGTCTGAAAATAGCCTGGGCCAACCCAGCGATGTTGCGCGAAAGGTACTTCACTGGCGTTGGCCGGAGCGTGACCAGCAATCGTGAATGTGGTGCGCGCAATCAGTCCACTCAGGGGCAGCGCGCTGGCGGCGCTAACCCTTTCTACTCCAGGCAATACAGCAATGCGCGAAGATATCTTGTCATAGAAGAGCTTAACGGATGCGCCGCTTGAGTAGCGTGCGGGGGGTAAAGATAAACGCACGGCCAAAACATTGCTGGCATCGAAGCCCGGACTTACGCCGCGCAACCGCGCGAAGCTTTTGAGCAGCAAGCCGGCTCCAACCAGCAGCATCAGTGATAGCGCAATCTCAGCCACGATCAACAAACTGCGAACACGATTCCTCGTCACGCCCGCTTGATCGCGCCCCCTTTCTTTCAACTCGGAGTTAAGATCGCTTCTGGTGTGTTGAATGGCCGGGGCGAGCCCCAAAGCATTGTTTGGATTGTCATCTTCGGGAACTAGCGCGCGCCCTGCGGCCGTTTCGACGCCAAGCATCTGCAAGGCGTTAGCCGAGATTCGCACTCCCTGCAAGCGTTCAGCTTCGCCTTGGCCGGTGAGGTTCGCGGCCCAAATCGCGAGTGGGGCGACTTCCGCCAGCGTCTGGTTCTGATCGCGTGTGTCGGTGAAATTGGGAATTGAGAAGAACGCTCGACTAACCGTTTTGCGTGTCGCCCAAATCCACACCAACTGATTCGGATCTTTGAAAGACAAAGGTTTCAGTATCAGCGCGTTCACTATACTGAAGATCGAACTGTTAGCTGCGATTGCCAACGCCAATACCAGTACAACCAGCAACGTGAAGCCAGGACGTTTGCGGAGTCCACGAACTGAGTAACGAACGTCTTTTAGCAAGCCTTCCATGATCATTTGATCGTCCTCTAGCTGGCGTTTCGCTCTTCGACAGTAATGGCAAAGACCACGGTCCCCGCAATTCCAATGATTGCGGCCGTAACAAAAGGCACTTGCGGTGCGATATTCCAGAGCAAGCCACCAATCAGGGCGGCTGGTGTAATCGACAAACTCCGCACCAGGTAATAGAGCCCCACAGACCGCGCGCGCACCCTCTCTTGTGCAAAATCCACAATCATTGCTTTACGCGACGGTTCGCCTATCTCGCGCAATCCTCCGACAATGAATGCCAGAACTAAAAACGCGAAACTCGAAGCCAACATCACAGTCAACGGGAAAAGCGCGAAGCTCAAAAACGTGGCGATCACGAAAGGCTTGCGACCGATCCGATCAGCTATCTTTCCTGCCGGAAGGTAAACGAGGATTGATGTGATCATCTGGATCGCGATCAGGGTGCCGTACCAAGCGAGGCTGACTCCTTTTACGTTGGTCACGTACAGAATCGTCAGCACACCCGTCATGCCTTCACAGGTCCTGATGATGATGTCGGAGATTAGGAGACGCTTCAGTGCACTATGAAACGATCGCCAGACGCCCCGCATATTCGTAACCTTTGGCGGTTCTATGGTGATGTTGATTTGCGTAACCAGCAGCAGCGTAATCGCGGCCAGCACCAGCGCAATTACGAGTCCTGCGTGAACACCTTTGACTATTCCCCATGACGCTATGAGTGTTCCTCCGATGATCGGCGCGATCACGATTGGCACACGTTTCAGAATCGATTGGAGAGTGAATCCCATTGCCCGTCGTTCCCGCGGTAAGGAATCACCAATAACTGCGAAGATCGCCGGCGAGGCCATGCTCTGCCAGGCCATCGCAAGAGCCAGAGCGATAAACACGAAGGGCCAGGATGGACTTAGTAGGTAGATCAAATAGCCAAAGGCAGCGAGGGTGATGAAGATCAGAAATGCCTTCCGACGACCGAGATGGTCCGCAATCCACCCGCCGGGATACTGGTAAACCGCATCAAGGAAATCTTCGACCGTGCCGAAAATGCCGATGACCGGAATGCTTGCTCCCAGCGCTTCAAGATACTTAGGGATGAATCTCTTCCATAACTCCTCGCCGAATCCAAGGAGAAATACAGCCGCTGATGCAATGGAGACATTGCGTTCAAGACTGAGGTAATCCTTGACGTTCGCGCGCCACCCTTCCGAAGTTGTCAGGACACCTTCATTCATTGCGTTCATTTCAGACCAGATACTCGACTTTATTACTCCGTCGAACTCCTCGATCATTTCGTTCTTTTGCGCTTTCTAGCACCGGTCTTCGTCTTAGTCTTCTTCTCTGACTCCTTGCTCAACAAGGCATGAAGCCCATCAAAGACGATGCTGGTCTGTTGCAGCAGCCTGCGATCGTCTCTCAAAACTTTGCTTAAGCCGTCGATGATTGCATTTAGCCCGGCTGCTTCCAGCCGATGAAACTTGTCGTCTTTCAAATCGATGTCGTGGACGATCTCGGCAATTCCGCGCAGGCCTTTGCTCTCTGCCAACCCAAATCGTTTCAGCATCGTCTCGAAGGTGCAGTCTTCTCCGTGGTGAGTGAACTCGGCTCCGAACATGTCAAATGGAATTGCACCCTCAACCGTTTCCCCATCACCAACGAAGTAGAAGCGAGGGCGCTTATCGATGAACTGTCTTATGAGCCACGCAGAAGCGAGTCTATCGATGTGGAGATTACGGCGCGTCACCCAGCGCCGCCCCTGATACTTTGCGACGTCGAGACTTCCGCCTTTCGTCAGTGACTGAGCGGCTTTCGCGGTAGGACCTTGAGCGTCGCGGATGGCTTTCTGGCACCGTTCATAAGCAGTGAAGGCGGCTACTTTGCCCGCGGCATCAAAGAAGTCATTGGCAGCAATGCGTTCAAGCTCGGCATGCAACTTATCTATCTCACCTTCATGAGTAGAAAGCCGACCAGCCGACAGGTCCTTACCGCGAGACTGTTCCCGAATCGCTCCCGTCAGACCATCCAGTGCGGCTGAGATTGCGGCGTACTCTTCATCACGCGCCTTACGAAAGGCACCGATGATCTCTTTATCCGTCGCCCCTTCAACCGAACCTGCTCTGAAAACTGCCGCCTCGCCCCCAGCAGATTCGATGTCTTGCTTCAACCACTGAAAGTCTTCGTGTGCTTGCTCGCTGGCTGGCAAAACGTAAACGGAATTCTTGATTGCCACCGCCCCAAGCTTCTGCAACTTGCGCCAAATGCGCACGCGCAGATTAGTCGGTTTCGGCGGTAACTGATGGATAAGCAGAATCCAGTCCCGCTCCGATTTGTTCGCTGTGTCCCTCATGGTTCGCGTAACGACAGTCAGCAGTGTAACGAGTGTTACTCTGCAAGGCAAGGCGACTCAAAACGCAAACGAATGAAGGATTCGAGTCGTAACTATCGACCTGCCGGGCCATGGAGAATCGGCCAGGTTTTGCCGTCCTGTCTGGCAACTCAAAACAGATTTAGAAAATGGCTTTTGAAACGATTAGTGAAAGGGATAGTGAGGGCGCGCCAAAGTGTGACAAATTTTGCTAAGGTTTTTTGGTACCGCCGGCTGGATTCCAACCAGCGCCTCCCGCTTAGGAGTCAGATTCACGAGCCTCGATTCCAAACTGCCCGGCGGCGGACGAATTGGGCAGGAATCACAGGACGGGCACTGATCCGGCACGATCGCCGCGTTAGTCGGTGGTGCGGGGACGACGAGAGCGGGCCAGAGCCAACCCACCGAGGTTTATGCCGATGAGCCCCAGCACCAGGGCTACTATGGCCCCGGCTCGCCCACTGCCGGTGCCGAAACCACCTGTGGAAGTGCCTAGATGGACCACACTGAGGAACATGCCGATCAGTCCCAGCACCAAAGCCACGATCGCCCCGACTCGTCCGTTGCGGGTGCCGATACGACGGGTGGAGCGCCTCAGTGCTAACCCTCCGATGACCAAGCTGATCAACCCCACTGCGACGGCCACGAGCGACCTGGCTCGTCCGCTGGTGATAGCACCGGCGGGAACGTCCATAGCGAAGCCGAGGTGGGTGTTGCACAAGTCGGCTCCAATGCGCGCGCCGTACATTAGATATCGAATGCTGGTCAGTTCAGTCAATGCGGTATAAATCCCGATCGCTGCATCAACATCATCAACTATGTAACGAACGGCTGTAGCCATTGGGGTTTCGATCGTTGGTTTGTTTGATGTCGGCGGAGATTGTGAGCAACTTGCTGCCGATATTACGCAAGCGGCATAGGCCGCAATCAATCCCGTAAGAATTCGATTCCCTTTTTTCATGATTCAAGTCTCTACACCAAATATTATGCCTTCGTAAGCGGACACTTGTATTGGATAAAATTGACCTGATCTTAAAAACAGGGAAAATGGGTGCTCTTAGTGGTTGTCATGTTCGATGAAGCTTTTGTGCCGATTAAAATAATCGGTGGGGCTAAGCCCCGAGAACTCGAGAAATTCACGTATCAGATGTGACTGGTCGAAGTATCCGAGATCCAAGGCGAGGGCCGCCCAATTGGGCGAGGGATTCTGTTGGATGAAAGTCCGGGTTTGCTGAAACCTCTGAATCCGGCTGAACAGTTTCGGTGTCATGCCCACTTCCGCCTTGAAAACCTGAATGAACCGACGCTGGCTTAGACCAAGATACTTTGCGGCCTCCCTGACTGTCGGCCCGGCTTGATTCTTCCCGAACATTTCCAGCGCTGCCGAAACCGCGTAATGCTGTTCCACGCCGTGACACAAGCGGCTCAACAGAGCCTCCTGGAACAACTGAAACCGCTCGGCAGAAGTTGTTGCCTCACAAAGGCGCTCCCGCAGCCGACCGGCCGACGGTCCCCAAAGTGTTTCCAGATCGATGTGAGTGTCGGCGAGATCGCCTGCCGGGACTCCGAGAAACGGAAAAGCGCCGCCCGGTTTGAAGTGAACCCCGATGATAAAGGCTTCTTCCGAAGTATCGGGCGCGAAGCCGCGCCCATGCGCACCTGAAACGACCGCACCGGAAAAGCGGGAGCAGTTTTCAGGACGTTCGGCGTCGTAAAATAGCAGCTTGTTTTGCCCGAGATTGATTACGAGTTCGAGCGTGCCGGTCGGAAGAATGCGTTCACTCTTGTGCTCCGCCTCGTAGCCTTCGCATAGCCAAAAATTGTCTACAAACTTCGAAAGCGGCGGTTTCGGTTTGTAAAAGTCGAATATCGTGTCGATCTTTAAAATCGTAAACTGTTGGGATTTGCCACCGGCTATAGCTAGTGTGGAACGAGTCACAAGTAAATACTTGACCAAAATAATAAAAATATCAATTGTAAGCCTCCCGTAAATCCGGGCCATTGAAAACTAGAGGTTTCCGAGCGAATATCCGGCAGGAGGCCTCAACGCGGACGAGCAAATTCAGCGAGCATCAGATCATCTCCATCCTGAAAGTGGTCGAAGCCGGATGCGCCGCAAAGACTTAAAGGACTGAAACATGCTGAAATCTGCTCGCGCGTTGACTCCTGTGGCAAATTTGTGACGTGAATGAAGGCAAACAGATGTGAATGGCTGTACTAGCTGTACTCCGAAGCGGCTGCAAACTGAAAATATCATAGATCTAAAGAGCCGTGGCTGGATGTAAGCGCTTAACCGCTCTTTTAACCAATGGGTGGCAGGTTCGAATCCTGCTCGGCTCACCACTATTGGAAATACAAGACTTACCTTCCTATCCCTTCCAACGTCTCTCCTCAGTCGGCGACAAACGATGGACGTGAGACAGCGATACATTCTATTCCACGATTTTAACGCGCAGTTGCGGACAAACGCTTTCACAGCCCCAGGCCGGTCGTGTTTTTCTCGCAGCTCAGGGACTCGAAATTGAGGCCAAAATCTTTGGCGTAACGGAAAGCCTCAAGGATTTCCTGACGAGTGGAGCGGCGAGAGATCTGCACGTATTCCTTGCGGTATTTTGGACTGCGCGGGTCGCAGAAATTATCCGGATGATACTGGTCCATGACGTTGACCGGCACGTCAGGCATGTTCTCAGCAATCCATTCCAGTACCGGTCGAGTGCAGCATTCGACGTGATTGGGCATCACCAGATGACGAATCGTGAAGTCCTCGCCCCAGTCATAGATCATCTTCAGATTGCCGGTCACGGTTTCCCAATACCAGGGAGTCTTCGACAAGGTGACCGCGCACCGGTCTGGGCCAAACTTGAAATCCGGCAGCCAAACATCGATCAGCAGCCGCAGAATCCTCATCGTTTCACCGGACATGAAAAAGTTGCTGTTCCAGAGCATTGGCGCGTTGAAGATGCCCTGGTAGAGAGCGCCGTCCGGATTGGAGCGAAAGAGCCGATAGAAATCGGTTTTTGCCGGTAGAGCAGCGCGCAGATCTTCATCGGAAGGTATTAATTCGGCGAGCAGCGAAATCGCGTCGACAATCGTGTGCAAGGGGATGGTGACCTCGCCGCCCACCCAGTTCACGTTGTGGCATCCTTCGTTGCGCAACAGCCAAGCCATCGTCGCCAACGTGCGCGGCGTGACCATCTCGCCGTTGTCTTTGTCGGTGCTGATGTCCCCGTTCTGGCAAAACGCGCAGCGCATATTGCAGGAGGTGAAAAAGATCGTCCCCGATCCCCGATCCCCACGATAGGCCAACTCTTCGCCCTGGTGATGGAAGAACGTGGACACACGCGAATCGCCCACGAGTTTGCACGTGCCAAGTTTCGTGCCTTGACTGCGATCGACCTGGCAGTCCCAGCGGCAGAAGTTGCAGTGAGCGAGCATTCGCTGGCTTAACTCACGACAGAGCTCAAGCAGATTGGGCCGTGCCTGGGGTGAGTCTCGCAAGTCGCGGGCTCCATCACGTATTCCAGACCACAGATCTAAAAATTCAGGGGTCTTGGCGGCAAGCTCCTGCCATAGAACTTCTTCGGAAGCGTCCGCGAGAGAAACTTCGATGGCGACGTGTCGCGCGATGCGGAACTTGGCTGGCATCGCGTTGTCCGATACGTGACTGTACCAGGGTAGCCGCCCGCGCATTTCCTCATCTTGCCAAAGCCCAAGGTTGCTCAGCTCGCTCATTATCTCTGTCGTAACCGCCTTCGAACTTCTATGATCCCAGCAAAGAGTCGCGTAAGGCAAGGAGACTCAAGTCGCCTCGCGTTAGTGTGGTGACGGTTTTGTTCGGCAATGGAAGCGGAGGCTTCAAGCTTGCGCCAGGCTCGCCGTTCGACCTTGGACATCACCCCTGGAATGTCATCATTGCAGATGTGAATGGGGATACCATGATGGATCTTGTGATGCGCAGTCCGAACAACTACATAACGGTCTTGCTGGGCAATAACAGCGGCAGCTTCATGCCGGCGCCGGGCTCGCCGTTCGCAGTTGGGACTGATCCATTCAGCATCGCCCTCGGCGATATAAACGCAGACGGCAAGATCGACATCATCACAGCCAATAGCGGGAGTAACAATGTGACATTATGGCTGGGGAAGAGACAGTGATGCTAAACACCTGCGACCTGATACTTAGCCGAATACATTGCTTGGCATTGATAGTCTCGCGTAACGACAGGGTCCCTTGCGGGAAGAACTCGGTTACTCACAATAGCGCCTAACACCGGTTCCAGCGACGCCCAATGAATGCTTCGACTATCATCAACATCTCAGGGCGCGCTCGCTGACGCAAGGCATTAGGCGGCATCTAACGAAGAGGCGCACCATCGAAGGCCGACAGGAGGCGATGCCTTGATCCGGCACCTAATCGGTATAGGCGCGGCGATAGCGTTGCTCGCCGTGTGCATGTTCCTGCCGTTTCTCCCAGGGGAGTACGACGGACTGGCGGTGACACTGTCCGCCATGTCTCAAGTGTTCGGAATGGCCGGTTTATTGCTGGTCCCGCTCGGCGCGATCTGGCTTGCGCACGAGTATAGAAGACGCACGAAGCAATCCGACACGGGCTCCAGCAGGAACTGGGGATACTTGTTCGGGCTCGCGTCCATCGGGGCCGCGACTCTCGTCGGCGTGGTCGTTTCACTCCCGGCATTCACCAACGTCGGCCCCTCGCTTGGGTTGGGCGTGATCGCCTTATGGGCATATTGTGCTGCGCGGCTCGTGACCAGGCTAAAGGGTTTAGAGCGTGTGGAGCACCGGACGTTCAATGCGTCGCCAATGTATCTCGTGGTCGTGCCAATCGTGGTGGCGATCCTAAGGAGCACGCTTGTCGGTCCCGCAATCGAGTACAGCAGGAACCGTGCGATTGAGAACAGTGCCCGTCTGATCAGTGACATCGAGCGCTATCGCGAAGCCAACGGGCACTATCCACCATCGTTGCTTTCGGTGTGGAAGGACTACAAGCCCGCCGTGAAGGGGGTCGAGCAGTACCATTACGAACCTAACGGCGACGCGTACAACCTGTACTTCGAGCATCCCACGAGACAGCTGGAGACCCGAGAGATCGTCATGTACAACAAGCGCGATGAGCATGAGATGACCAGTCACGCCATGGACTTGCTCCTGTTGACACCGCCTGAGCTTGCCGTTCAACGCGGCTACTACGCGGTTCTTGACGCCGCGCGTCCACACTGGAAACGCTTCTTGTTCGACTGACGCATCAGTGGATGCCGAAGGACCATGAGACGCAAATCCGTCTTGACACGGCGACCTTCCCTGGCGTTTTACAATGTGAAGGGCGCAGCTATGTACCGAGGTTCTCCTCCTGGAGAGCTACGTTGGTGAATACCAAGTTCCTGACCTTAATCTTACCTTTATCATTAGACGCAAGGGACAGAGACTCTTCATACAACAAACCGGACAGGCTAGCTTTGGTCTCTTTGCCGAAGCCCAAACAGAATTCTTCTTAAAGGTTGTTGAGGCAACCATCACATTTACAAAGGACACGAGTGGAAGAGCGGACGGCATGGTACTGCATCAAAAAGGCGACCACGTAGGTAAAAAGATTAGGTAACGTCATAAGACAGTGGGACCTCCAAGTGAATTGAGCCGCAGATAGCCTCCGCTGTGAGAATTTGTGAAGCGTGGCCAAGACAACAACGGAATCTTCGTAATTAATACGTAGGTGTCATAATCGGATGGCTTGAGCTTGATCTTGGATTGTTACTAGATGTACTCCGAAGCGACTGCAACCTGTGTAAAATATCAATAGATCTAAAGAGCAGTGGCTGGATGTGAGCGCTTAGCGGCTCTTTTAACCAGTGGGTGGCAGGTTCGAGTCCTGCTCAGCTCAAAAACCCAACCCCGATAACTCTTTGCATCTGATCGGTTACGAAGAGTACGCGCGCGCGAAGACAGACTTCAACGAACGCGTGGTTGCGGCGGCGTTTAGAGACGGGTATCCGGTAAGAGAACATTGAACATTAGTGACAAGAGCCAGAGATATTGAGAGAGAACTGAAGTCCCTCGGAGATGCGCAGACCGCCCTATTCTCACAGCGATTCTTCAAGACCGGCGCAGGAGAATATGGTGAAGGCGATCTCTTTCGTGGCATTCGCGTTCCTGTTCTGAAGAGAATCGCTCGGGATTACAAGGACCTTTCACTCGCTGAGATACTGAAGCTCCTGCACTCGCCTTACCATGAAGACAGATTAGTTGCCCTCTTGATTATGAATAACCAGTTCGGTCGGCGAAACGATCTGACCAGGAAAGCAATCTATCAGTCCTATCTAAAGAATACTCAATATATCAATAGTTGGGATTTGGTCGACGCGTCCGCGCCGCAGATTGTCGGCGGATTTTTGTGGGATAAAGATCGCAAGGCGCTCTCTAAGCTCGCTCGGTCAAAGAGTCTGTGGAAACGCCGTATCGCCGTCTTGGCCACATTTCATTTCATTAAACGCGGCGAGACCAGTGACAGTCTCAAAATCGCGTCGATACTTTTGTCTGACACTGAAGACTTGATTCACAAGGCCGTCGGCTGGATGTTGCGCGAAGTAGGAAAGCGAAACTTGCACAACGAAGAAGAGTTTCTAAAACAGCATTACCGTCGGATGCCGCGCACAATGTTGCGGTATGCGGTCGAAAGATTTCCCGAGCCAAAACGACAGCGTTATCTTAAGCGGAAGATCTAAAGTATCTTGGACCTCTTCGTTGAATCGAGTGCGGAAATGGAGACGCCTGGCCTCAGTACCACACGCATCGCAGCTTTCAGCGACAGCGTTTTTGCTTTTGCCGCCACGCTGCTGGTACTAAATATCAAGATTCCTGAAGTTCTCCCAACACAGTTGACGACCGAGTTGCCGCGACAGGTTCTTCACCTCTGGCCACAACTGCTAAGTTACATGATGAGCTTTGTCATCGTAGGTATCTATTGGGTTGCACATCACGTAATGTTCCATCACATCAAGCGATCTGATCGCGTGCTCCTCTGGCTCAATATAGCTTCCTTATGTGCATTGCCTTCATTCCGTTTCCGACAGGTTTAATCTCTCGCTACGGAGCCGTCCAAACCGCCGTAGTCGTTTATGCGGGCACACTTACAATTACTGGAGTGCTGCTCGAGATCCTCTGGTGGTACGCAACGAGAGGTCACTATCTGGTGGAGAAGGAATTGCCCGATCGCGTCGTCCGTCTGGGCACAATCAAGACAATCATTGCGCCCTGCGCCTATGCGCTATCGATCGTGGTTTCATTCTTGAATCCCAAGCTGTGCATTATCTTGTTCGTAGCAGTGCCGGCATTTTATATCTTTCCAAGTCGCCTCGATCGCCACCTGCTAAAAACGGAGGGCTAAGAAATAGCTGGACCCCACGCAAGGAGTTGCCATGTCATGCGCCCTCAGGTTCAGTTACGAGGACGTGCTATATAACCGTTCATTCATTTGCGGTGCCTAAATTGTCACAGGCTGATAGGAAGCAACGATTACGCCTGTTGCCAAAGTTTTTTGTGCGATCAGTTTGAATTTTGTCTTTTCCCCCTCGCGGAAGAGCAACTTGCCGCGTCCCACAAAACATGGGTGAATCCAGAGCTTGAGTTCGTCGAGCAAGTGATGTTTTAGCAATGTCTGCCCGAGGAGACCATGGCCATAAATCACAAGGTCCTTACCGCCCTGCGCCTTGAGTTTGGCTACTTCTGTCGCCACATCGCCTTGTAGGATAGACGAGTTACTCCAATCAGCCTTCTTTAACGTGGACGAAAACACATACTTGCGGATTCGATTAACTGTCTCTCCGTACTCACCTGTTCGATGTGGAAAAGCCGCCGCGAAGAACTCGTACGTTCGTCTGCCCATCAGCATCGCATCGCTCGTTAAGAGTAGTTCCAATGCGTGCCTTTCGGCCTCGCTATCGAAATAATCTGTGGCCCATAGATGGGGATCTTCGATAACGCCGTCGAGTGATACGAGCGTGGATTCGATTATTTTTCGCATAACTTACCTCCGGGTTCGGTTCATACTCCGGCCGTCATTCGGGACACCCAGCTTCATAAACGATCGGTTCGATGGGTCACATCAACAACTGATAGACAATTGCTTTAGCGCTCCGCAGGTGAGTCAACGCTCCCCTGCACGCTTTCGAGCACCATCGGGTTCTCGAACGCCCATGAGGTCGTCGAGCCGCACCGCCGATCGTGTGGACGCGCTACGTCAGTGCTTGCCCTTGGGCACCATAGGGTTCTCGAACGCCATGAGGCCGTCGAGAGCAGCTAGCTCGAGCGGAACCTCGAAGAAGAACTGCAGCACCCACTGCGTGCTGACTTCCTCGCCGCTTGGGAGTTTCACTACTTCGGTGCGCAGATCGCAGGCTCGGTTCACGGCGGAGCTCACGCGCGATACGAGCGTTCTCCTGCTCTCGTCGGTGAGGATGGGCGGAACGATGAAGCGGCACACCGGGCGAAAAGCTGCGCCGATCACGCCGTCGAAGCTGGTCTGTTCCGCGGTCCACTCATGCAGGTACACGCGACAGTCTGGCATCTGGTAGGCGTGGTGCATGCTCTCGAAGAGGTCCTTGTGGAGCTGCTCCTTGGCGCTGGTCTTGAGGCCCGACGGAATGTCGATAATAACAACTGGCATGGTAGTTCCTCCTTTATTGGTTCACTGATAGGAAATTATTGATAGGAAATTGCTTTTAACGATTCGAGGGTTGAAAAAACCTCCCGTCAAGAATGCAATCGTGCGAACCAAGTGCGCAGTTTTCGCTTCATTGTGAACACACCGCGCGCTTCGCTCACCAAAAGAGTTTGATGCTTGTATTGTATTTCTTCTCGGCGCCGCATGTATGTCGAAAGGCCTTTTCTTTTGTTTGATCGTCCTGATGACGTTGCAATTTCGCCGACCACGATCTTCACCCAACACAATGAACGAGCCATACCAATACCAGCTGTCACCATTGTCAATGTGCCATGTGAGGTGACGTTTGTAACCGGGCTGTCGCTATTGGGACAAGAGATTCATAGCAACGATTGGACGCGGTTCTGCCGTGGTCGAGTTTCCACACCTGCGAACACTTCACGGTTCGCTCGCTTATTTCGCGTGGCTAGGCATTCACCTGGCGTTACTGAGTGAAATGCGAAACAGGATCGAAACGCTATGGAACTGGGGCTGGTCCGCACAAACTCACGATCGCGCGGCTCGAATCATTATTGAGGGAGAAGAAAGACGCGGAGCATTGCGTGATCCGATGTATCGCCTCCAGCTAAGTGAAGGAGGAGTGAGTCATGGCGCATAAAGTACAGCGCACTCCAACACTGAAGAATTCATTTGATTCATCTACTCCCTCATCGAATTCACTGATCGTTCAATCCCTTTCCCATGAGAATTTGCTGCATACATTTTTCAACCCTGGACTCCCGAGTTTTGGATTGTTTGGGTTGAGAAAAATAATGGAGGTATGCTCTTTGCCGGCCTGGCGTCAATGCATTAAAAGCAGTTTTCAAGGCAGCGATTTCATCTAATTTATTTTGAAATTCTTCAGGAACATCAAATTCTGATGTCTTCTTAAAATTCACTTTCAAGCCGGCTTTTTCCACTTCAATGGCTTGATTAATGTAGGCTTTCAAGATGGGTTTCAGCTTAACTATTTCTCGAACACTGGTGAACCGAATCTGGCGCGCCGCCTGCACATTCTTCGTTTGTTGGATCAGAATACCATTGGCATACTTTAACAACGCGCCTTTGAAAAACAGAAGCGCACAGTATTCTTTGAATCCATGTATTAGAACTATGTTTCTTTTCTGAAACGTGTAACAAGGACAACCCCACTTCAAGTCTTCGGTCAGCCCACAGTCAAGAATGATCACTCTCAATTTCTCAAACTCTTCATGCCAGTTTTTGGCCTTACTGAAAAAGAAATCAACCTTAGGATTCATTCTATTCTTTGTCATGTATGGTTATCTTAATTTGCTTACGATGTCTTGTAATCGGTTGTGAGCCATATTTATGCCTTGAGCAAAGGGTAACTGCAGCACTTTGTCTCGGTCTGCGACCGATCTGTACACTACATGCATGTGGAGTTTGCTGCGGCCGGCAGTAAGGTTTTCAAATTCCAAGAACTCAAGCTGAACGGGAAAAGGCGTATTCTCCATTTCAAATGTCCGTATGATCTTCCGGTTCGGAATGAACTCATGGATTACTCCGTTCGCCCGAAATACCACATTTCCCTGGGCATCGCTCGTTTCAAATTGCCAGCCACCGTGCTTTTTATTTTCAAGTTTCAGCACTTTCGTTCCCATCCATTGCTCGACAATTTTGGGATCCTCATACGCTTTAAAAAGCAATTCCACCGGCACATCAAATTCCCTCGTGATCAGTAGATCCTGCTTGCCGTCTTCTGCGTCGATCTTTGTTTTTTGTTCCATATCGTTCTATTTCCTCCGATCTGTAGTTTTTCATTACGGCT
>JBKOYD010000123.1:0-17479 GCA_046725195.1 Acidobacteriota bacterium
GGCGCGCTGGAAAAGCCAAGGCGTTTATTCTGTGAGAACAGCTGACACTTGCTCGTGAGGACCTCTCAGGTAGCTAATTAGCCAGCGCAACTTCTCGAGGGTATCTTCCTCCAGATTGATGAACTGTAGACCAAAGCCTATCGTTGTGGCATGGTGTGCTACTTCACCAGTTAACTCGAGCCAGTCGCCACTCGGTAGCTGCACTCTGAAATGGAGTATCTCTCCGACAAGCGCCTCGCCAAGGGAATCAACATAGCAACCATTGTCTGAAAGGTCAGTGACGCGGGCACTATAGTTGCCCCTCCTGCCGTCCCAAACAGCATCAAGACAAACGTCAAATCTTTTATCCGTTCTTCTTTCACTCATTGGATTGGTTGTGTCGTTTAAGAATTGGCTTTGAAGTATGGACCGGACTTTTCGGGTGTCTTGGCTTAAACCAAAAAGGTTCCGGCCACCCGGTGCTTGTTAATTCTAATGCGTGAGATCCAAAAACAAAAGATGTGGTTTTTTCGGGGCGAAAAATGTCTGGTTGCGTGCGATCTCTAGCCTCAGTGATCTCCCTTCCCTCTTTTGCGGTCAGGAAGGGTTGCTTGCCCCCCGCTCTCCCGCTTCAGTGATCCCACTTCCCTCTTTTGCGGTCAGGAAGGGTGGCTTGCCCCCGCTCTCCCGCTTCAGTGATCTTAGGGAATTGAGCTGGAGAACTTCTACCACAGGGGATAGTAAAGAGTGACTGTTGGGAAGTGAGATGATTGGAGCGGAACAGCGGGGGCGAGCCACCCTTCCTGACCTCAAAAGAGTAAGTCTGACCTCAAAAGAGGGAAGTGAGATGATTGAAGCGGAACAGCGGAGGCAAGCCACCTTCCTGACCTCAAAAGAGGAAACCTGACCTCAAAAGAGGGAAGTGAGATGACTGTAGCGCGTCATCGAGTCCTGATATTCTTGCGCTTGACTAGATTTTTTACATTTCTTGTTATCATGAGAAAATGTCGACACCTTCCACCGAGCCGCAAACAACAAACGTTTCGTCCGTTCCCGAAATCCGACAACACTTTCCCGCGCTTGAGCGGATACACAACGGTCATCCGGTCGCGTATTTCGACGGACCCGGTGGCACGCAAGTGCCACGCTATGTCGTTGAGAGAATGAGCGACTATCTCTATCACCACAACGCAAACACGCACTGGTCCTACCCAACAAGCGAAGAAACTGACGCGGCAATCGAATACGCCCGTGAGGTCTGTGCGGAGTTTTTGAACGCCTCCCCAACTGAAATCGCGTTTGGCGCCAACATGACGACTCTCACATTTCACCTGTCGCGAGCGCTCGGCGTTAACTTTTCAGAAGTGGACGAGATCGTCGTCACGGAGCTGGATCACCACGCCAACATCGATCCATGGCGACGACTTGCGATGGAGCGTGGCCTCACCGTACGTACCATAAGAATGAATCCAGCAACCGGTGAGCTCAACCGAGACGATCTGGAACACTTTATCGGCCCCAAAACCAAAGTTGTGGCAATTGGCGCAGCATCAAACGCGCTGGGAACGATCAATGACATCGAGTTGGCCATCGAGCTGGCCCACGATGTCGGTGCCCTTGCGTTCATAGATGCTGTTCACTATGCGCCACATGCACTCATCGATGTTCAGAAGCTGGATTGTGACTTTCTTGGGATGTCCGCCTATAAGTTTTATGGACCGCACATTGGCGTCCTTTTTGGCAGGCGTGCGCTATTCGAACAGATTGACTTTCCAAAACTGGTACCATCGCCGGATTACGCTCCGGAGAATGTCGAGACGGGCACGCAGAACCAGGAAGGCATGGTCGGTGCTGCCGCAGCGATCGATTTTTTAGCGTCGCTTTCTCCTGAAACAAGCCGGCGAGAACGACTGCAAAACGCGTTTCAGGAGTTCCACTTGCGCAACTCCGAGCTTTTTGAACGATTGTGGGAAGGACTGAGTGCAGTATCACGCGTGAATCTCTATGGCCCAGCGCCTGATATGCCTCGAACACCTACGCTTTCATTCACTATCGAGGGCCTGACCTCAACCGAAGTCGCGCGAAGACTATCTGAGAAAGGACTCTTTCTTTCACACGGTGATTTTTATGCAGCCACTGTCATCAAGAGGCTTGGTCTTGAGCCCGAGGGCCTGGTACGCGCAGGATGCGCTTGCTATACAACTGTGGAAGAGATTGATCGGCTAGTCGAAGCCGTAAACGAGTTGGGCCATCAATAATTGATGCTGTTGGGGTCAAACAACCGCACGGAAGGAAATGCTTAGATCTTGCACGCTGGCCACACCTTGCACACCAATGGGTGTTCCGTCTCTGTAGATCAAATGATTTGCCATGCGCAGTGACACTCTATCACCTTTCTTGGTGACGATCGCAACTTCATGACATTTGGTCTTCCGGTCTTCGAGCATCCGGATAAAGCCCCTCCAAACCAAGTCGAGGTATTCAGGCGCGATAAGCTGTCGGAAGTTCATCCTAAGAATCTCTTCGCGAGTATATCCGGTTAGCCTTTCTCCTACTTTATTGATCGAGCAATAGTTTCCTTCAAGATCCTGCGTATAGATCAGGTCCAAACTATTCTCCACCAGTCCGAGATACCAGCGTTCGTATTCGTCACTAACATCAGAAGCGCGGGCTCGTTGGACCACGGCACAAATAGACTCTTCAAGACTTGCAGGCGTCAGTTGCTCCCGAATTAAACAGTCAGACGCTCCGTTATGCAACGCATTGAGAACCTCACTGCCAGAGTCAGAAGTCAGCATGATGATGGAACAATTGAAACCCACTCGAAGTGACCTGAGTAGCAACGTGACCTTTTCGTTGATCGAGTCGATGAGGCAGAGATCGTAATGCTTTTGACCAGGACCGTTTTGGATGATGAGTTGAGTATCGATGCATTCGAGATCAAAGTGATCGATATCAGTCGCACAGAGAACCTGTTGGATCTGTCTGCGACTGTCTGAATTGTCGTGTACGAGCAGTATCTTGAGGCCTTGAGTAGCCATTGCGCTTCCCTTTAGTAGATTCAGGACGATCTGTTGATCAGAATCGTGCCCACGAAGAACCAGGCCTGAAAGAGATTGGAATACGATCTACTTCCAGAACAAGCTTTCTAATCCCTGTCCGGGCACAGGGTTCGAGGCAACTGCAATTGATCTAAATCTGCTTTGGGAGGACAGAGTCTACTTGAAGGGCTGAAGACCGTCGTATAAATACAGTAGGAGAGTAATTGCCGCGAATGGCCCATGCAATTTCAACCGCGAACCTCCACGGAGCCTGCGATTACATTGCCATCGCGCGGCATTCTGCGGGAGATCATTCAGAAAAGAAAGTTATTTTCTTGTTGTTAATCTATTACACCCCCTCTTGAGTTAGATTTGGGCGCGGCCTAATCGCGCAGCGCGTTGATGCAGTCAGCTAAGAGGCCGTAAGCAGTACTTTGCAAGTTGGGTCGGTGGGACACGATCGTTAAACCCGGAATGGTGTCCAGTTCGAAATGAACAGCCAGTGAGGTTCCGCGAACACCACCCAGCGGATCACTAATACTTACTTGCTCGGGCCTGACTGATGCCACAACTAAATCACCGTTGAGCGTAGCACGCGAAACAAGTTTATATGGTTTCCCTTCGGCTCGAGCCGCCTGTAGTGTGGCGACATCCAATTCACGTATTCCTTCTCGACGAACATCCGTAGGCCTCAATGGCATCTTCAACACGACGCGAGCAATTGCGCACACTTTCATTATCGCGTCCCACCCATCCACGTCATGACTCGGATCGGTTTCAGCGATGCCCAGTTCCTGGGCCATCTTTACACCTTCTGCAAAGCTCCTTCCGGCTTCCATAGTTTCCAGAATTACGTTCGTAGTGGAATTAAAGACTCCACTGAAGCTTCGTATTTTTACTGCGGGTAGAGTTTCGCGGAACAGTGAGAATACTGGTGCACTATCAAGAACAGTCGACTCAAAAAGAAATCGCCGTCCCTTAGCGACAGCTATTTTGTTTAACTCATCATATGCGTAAACGATGGGAGCCTTATTTGCCGTGATAGTGTGAGCGCCCGCTTGCAATGATGATTTCAAATAGTCGATCGCCGGTTGTCCGGTTTCTGGATTAAGAGAAGTAGTTTCGAAGAGAACGTCGGGCCTGGATCGAGCCAACCATTCATTAATTCCACTTTCAGGTTTGGTCTCGTCATTTCCGGACAGTAGTCTCGAGATATCAAGACCTGTATCACTTGCGCGCCATCCGAGTCGTCGAGTGGCGACGCCGGTGATTTGCCATTCGATTCCGTAGACTTCACGCAGCTCCAACGATTTTGCAACCAACAGTCGCACTAGTGCACGGCCTACGTTGCCAAATCCCAGAAAGCAGAATCTATATTGTTTCATGCCAGACGTTATTCGCTATTATAATGAGCGTCGGCAGATCGAATGAGTTAATTCTTCGTCGAACTTAGTTCTGTATCAACCGCCGCCACATGAAACAATACCACGATCTCCTGCGATCGATTTTAAAGAATGGTAGCAAACACAGCGATAGAACCGGTGTTGGCACTATTTCTCATTTTGGCTTCCAAACCAGGTTCGACCTTCGCAACGGATTTCCTATCGTCACGACCAAACGAGTTCCCTTTCGCTGGGTCTCTGAAGAGTTGTTTTGGTTTCTATCCGGCGATACTAACGAAGAAAACCTGCGAGCCAGGGGTGTCGATATCTGGGCCGAATGGGCCGACGAAGAACATACAGCAAAGTTTGGACGACGGGCGGGGGATCTCGGACCAGTTTACGGTTATCTGTGGCGATCTTTTGGAGGCAACTACCCACAGACTAATGGTGTCGATCAAATCGCAAAGTTGCTTGAGCAAATCCGCACGAACCCCGACTCGCGAAGATTGATTGTTACCGGTTGGGATCCTCGACAGGCTGACAACGTGGATCTTCCTCCATGTCACACGTTGTTTCAGTTTAAGGTAGAAGATCGGCGCGTACTTCACTGCCAGCTTTACCAGCGATCGGCAGACGCGTTTCTTGGCGTACCTTTCAATATCAGTTCCTACGCGCTGCTAACACACCTGATAGCGCACGTGTCCGAGCTTACAGTTGGAGAGTTCGTCTACACACTTGGTGATTATCACATCTATCAAAATCATCTCGAGCAGGTTGAAGAGACGTTGTCGCGCGACCCATTGCGCTTACCTGAATTGAAGATTAATGATCCGGAGAACAAGTTGCGCGGGCTCGAAGGTTTGTTAGCGATCAACTACGAGCATCTGAACCTGATTGGCTACAAGTCACACGGTAAGATCGCGGCGCCCGTCGCGGTCTAGACCTTACGCAGACCTTAACCATGATCATAGGCATTGCAGCAGTTGCCCGAAATGACGCAATTGGCAAGGGTGGGAAGCTCCCCTGGCATTATTCTTCCGACATGAAGTTTTTCAAAGAAACAACGACCGGCCATGCCGTCGTCATGGGCCGGAAGACCTGGCTCACGCTGGGAAAGCCGCTCAAGAACAGACTGAACATCGTGCTCAGCCGCGACTCGAGCATAGAGCCGGTTGAATCGCTATTGGTTTTGACCGATGTCGAATCTGTGCTTTCGTTAAATCAATCTCTCACTACCGATTTGTTCGTCATTGGAGGCGCACAAATCTACAGCGAGTTTCTCCCGCATATCGAAAAGTGGATCATCACTCACGTTCCTCTGACCGTTAAAGGTGCCAATGCTTTTATGCCGGAAGGATATTTGAAAGGATTCACAGCTCAGGATTCAAAACAGCTTGGTGAAGACCTGGTAGTCAAGTTTTATGAAAGAAATGAGTGAGGTACCACTTAAAACTTCTAAAACAACTCCTCCAGAGCCTCATCTACGGACCGGACACCGACGACGCGCACCCCTAACAACCGCTCGAGTCCGGAAACATTTGACGCAGGCATCACGATCTTCTTAAAACCAAGTACCTGTGCCTCCCTCGCGCGTACCGAAGCCTGCATTGCACCACGCACTTCACCTGTCAGACCGACTTCGCCAAATACGGCAGTCTGGGGATCGACTGTCAAATTCTTAAAACTCGAGGCAATCGCTGTGACCACCCCGAGGTCAGCCGCTGGTTCGTCGACTTCCAAGCCTCCGGCAATATTCACAAAAACGTCGTCGCCGATGAGTTGAAAACCCGCTCGCTTTTCAAGCATCGCTATCAAAAGCGACACTCGATTTTGATCCAGGCCCTGCGTCATGCGTCGACCGGTTCCGTACTTCGTTCCCGAAACCAGCGCCTGAATCTCAACAAGTACTGGTCTCGTACCTTCCATGCACGCCGTGACGATTGAGCCCGCTACGTTCTGAGGTCGCTCCTGAAGAAACATCTGCGACGGGTTAGCAACCGGTACGAGGCCGCTTCCGGTCATCTCAAACACACCCACCTCATTCGCGGCGCCAAATCGGTTCTTCGTCGCACGCACGATGCGGTGGTTGTGATGTCGTTCGCCTTCAAAGTAGAGAACCGTATCGACGATATGCTCAAGAGCTTTGGGGCCTGCGATCGATCCATCTTTGGTGATGTGACCAATCAGAAAGATGGGAATTCCCCGATTCTTGGCAAGCACCAAAAACTGTTGAGCAACTTCCCTCACTTGAGAAACTGATCCGGGCGCCGATTCGATCAAGCTCGAAAAAACGGTCTGAATTGAGTCGACAATTATCGTGGCTGGTTTGACCCGTTCGATTTCGCGGAAGATATTTTCGAGATTGGTTTCGGGCAGGAGATAGACATTTTTGGCCTCGACTCCGAGTCGCTCGCCTCGCAACTTGATTTGCCGCTCGGACTCCTCGCCTGAGACATAAAGCACAACGGCTCCAGCACCACTCAATCGATCAGCCACCTGAAGCAGCAGAGTGCTTTTGCCAATCCCTGGATCACCACCTATCAGAACCAGCGTACCCGGTACAATTCCTCCACCGAGTACACGATCGAATTCCGTGACTCCGGAGGCGATGCGCACGTCGTCTTGTGATTCGATCTCACTAAACGCAACAGCAGTTACCTCGCGGAGATTGAAACCATTTCTTGTCCCACCCTTTCTTTTGGTCTGGGCTCTTTCTTCCACCAGCGAATTCCATTCGCCGCATTCGGGACACTTCCCCAACCACTTGCCAGACTGATGTCCACAACTTTGACAGACGTAAATTGTTTCCGGTGATTTTTTCAAGCGCTGTATGTTCGACGAATTTTGTTTGTCAATCGCTTTCACTGTGACCGCAGGCGTCGCGCCTGCCGAGCTTTCACGATCAATGCCTGACAAGTTGGAGCAAACATGTCACGTAACGCCGGCAGGCGAGACGCCTGCGGTCCCAGTATCGGCTAGCCTTTCGGCGTCGGACATTTCTACAACAACTCTTTCACGTTCTCGGTAGGACGGCCCAGAACCGCACGATCACCACGCTCTACAATCGGCCGCTGAAGCAAGTCGGGATGCTCAACCATCAATGCGATCAGCTCATTATCTGTAAACTTCCCTTTCGCCAAACCAAGTTCCCTGTAGATCGTCTCACTTTTCCGAAGAAGTTCTCTTGGATTGATGTTCATCTTTCGGATCAACTCGGAAAGTTTCTTCTTGCTCAAAGGCTCGATGTAATAATTGATCTTTGTGAAGTCGACGCCACTTTCGCGCAGAAACTTATCCATTTCGCGGCATTTAGTGCACGTCGGTTTTTCGTAGACTGTTATTTGGTCTTTCATGGTCTTTGGTCGTTTGGCTTTTGGCCTTTGGTCTTTGGTCTTTGGCCTTTGCTCTACGGCTTTGATCTTTGGTTCTTGTTTCCTGGTTCAACGACTTCACGTCGAAAATGACAAATGAGAAATTATGAGAAATGTCAAATGATATATGGCAAATGATTCGGCCTTTTCCCTCCCTGCAGAACCCTATGGGAATATTCCTCGAACACTCGTAGCCTCCACAACTCGACCCACAGCCAGGATGTAGGCGCCAGTGCGCATGTCAGTGTCGTAGCGTTTTGCGGTTTCATGCACGGAATTGAAGGCGGTTTGGATTGTCTGTTCAAGTGTCTCGTTGATCTGCCGCTCGGACCAGAAGAAAGAATATTGATCCTGAACCCATTCGTAATAACTCACCGTCACTCCACCAGCGTTAGCAAGAATGTCAGGCACCAGAAATATGTCTTGATCTGCCAGCACTCGATCAGCTCCCGGAGTGGTTGGCCCATTTGCGAGCTCCGCGATGATCTTCGCCTTGACGCGACCGACGTTTGCCAGTGTGATCGCGTTCTCAAGAGCTGATGGCAGAAGAATGTCACAGTCGACGCCAATAATGTCCGCAGGTTCCATCTCTTTGGTGCCGGGCAATCCTGCGAGCGACTTCGTTTCAGCTTTGTGTTTCAAGGCTGCTTTAATGTCGATGCCACCAGCCGAATAGACTCCGGCTTTGGAGTCGCAAGCTGCTACCAGTCGGGCCCCATCTTCGACAACAAGTCTGGCGATGTTTGCGCCCGCATTGCCAAACCCATGGACAGCGACGCGTGACCCTTTCAGACTGATGCCTCGAACCCTGCAAGCTTCGCGGAGCGCATATAGACAACCGCGCGCAGTCGCCTCCGCGCGTCCCTGCGATCCACCCAATGAAATTGGTTTGCCAGTAACAACGCCGAGTTCTGTGTGTCCGCGCACCATTGAGATCGTGTCCATAATCCATGCCATTGTCTGTTCATCGGTATAGACGTCAGGAGCGGGAATATCGCGATCCGGTCCGATAATGGGAGCAATTTCGAAAGCATAACGGCGCGTAAGTCGCTCGAGTTCATTTCGTGAGAGACTTTTGGGATCGCAGATCACACCACCTTTACCACCACCATACGGTATGCCAACAGTTGCACACTTCCATGTCATCCATGAGGCGAGCGCTTTCACTTCATCAAGCGTGACGTTTGGGTGGTAGCGAATGCCGCCTTTCGCTGGACCACGTGCGATGTTGTGTTGCACACGATAGCCCTCAAAAACCTGTACGTCGCCACCATCCATCTTCACTGGAATAGAAACAATCAACTGCCGTTTGGCACTTTGCAAGACATGCCGCATCGACGGCTCAAGATCGAGGTAGTCCGCTGCCCGATTAAATTGTTGTTTAGCGATTTCGTATGGGTTGAGTTCTTCCTGGAGGGCCTTTTGAGTCGCCATGCAATCTTACTCCTCGAGCGGGGTTGCGGAGAGCGAGGTCATCGTAGAGGGTCGCGGAAGATGTTTCAAGTTGGGACTTGGGTCATGGGTCTTAGGGGTTTGGTCTTTGGTTCTTTGGCCTTTGGTTCTTTGGCCTTTGGCCTTTGGTCTTAGGTCTTTGGTTTTGGTCTTTTGGTGTTACGCCCGACAAAACCTTGCATCGCGAGACTTACCTCTCAGACAAAAAAACCAAAGACCTAAGACCAAAGGCCAAAGAACCAAAGACCATGCAATCAGTGGAACCACTCCCGATCTGGTGGTGTCTAATCTGGACGAGTAGCTCCCGCGACCCCGATGGCACCGGCAACTAGCGGACTCTTGATTTTTCGGCATTGCAGATGGCGGACAATTCCGCTGGGTAAGTGCGCAATTTCGAGATTCGCAATCCGCAATTTGAACGGGAGGCCATTGATGTTTAATAACCTGATTGAATCGAGTTCCCATCGACAGGAATTCAAGCGGCGCGGGTCATTTCTCCTCTTCACTACTGCTACGTACGCCGTCTTCTTCGTGATCGCGGGTGTGGTGAGTATTTACGCCTACGATGCACACCTGGAAAACCAGAATACAGAGCTGGAGTTGCTAACGTTTGTTCCGCCTCCAGCACCAGAAGCTGCGCCTGCAAATCAGCCCGAGAGAACGCATAGTACAACCAGCAACGAAAATGTTCGAATTCCGGAGCGAGCAGTTGCCATGCTGAGCGTAAACCATCCCGAGAGTGTTCCAGACAGTATCTCGGCTGCGCCAAACACAAACCTTCCACTGCCGGAACACGGGACTGCTGTTATTACTGGCCGCGACCTCGACCCCGCCTCGCCAGGTGGACCAGGTTCAGCATCAACTGGCGGCAGACAAGTGATTCAACCTCTGCAGGTAGTTAACATGGCGGATCCGCCACCGCCAGTCGAATCTCCAAAACCGGCGCCAAAAGTTGTCAGCAAAGGTGTAATCACTTCGCAAGCCATTTTCTTACCCAAACCAGCGTATCCGCCGATCGCGAGACAGATGCGAATACAGGGCACGGTCAGTATTCAGGTATTAGTGGATGAGACTGGCAAGGTGGTTTCAGCCAAGGTGTTGGGTGGAAGTCCGTTTTTAACGAGCGAAGCGCAGAAGGCAGCTCTGCAAGCTCGCTTTTCACCGACACGGTTGGGCGATCAGCCAGTCAAGGTCTCCGGATTGATCACCTATAACTTCGTGCTCGACAGGTAGAGTTCCCACCAAAGCAAAGAGGTACGCGCATGGCCAGCGTACCTCTCCCGCCTTCTAAGACGATTGTTCAACCAACTCAAGCGTTCTTGTTCATCTCACTCAATAACGGTCAAGATCCCTGCCGACGATTACCTGACCGTCAAAACCGGCTTTTCGAAGACCCGCGATCAACTCCTCGTCAGTGCCACCAAAGCGGATCGTATGAGTAAGAATCAGTAATTTTGGTTTTGCCAGCGCGGCAATGCGGCCCAATTCAGTTTCAGAAGTATGAAACTTGCGCATGTATTGCGGCCAATATTCTCCACCAGGCCGATCCTCCGGCTTCAAATATGTCGACAAATAAACTTCGTGAACGAGTACGTCAACGTCCCTGGAAGCGGCAATCAGCGCACTACTTGGGCTCGTGTCGCCCGAAATCACGATCGAACGATCAGGTGTGTCGATACGATAAGCAAACGCTTCTTTCCAACTACCATGCGGCACCCGAATGGCGGTTACCCGAACTCCATCACGGTTGTAAACCACCCCCGCTCTTATCTCGTGAACTCTGACGCGATAACCGCCAGTAACCTCACGTTCGAGGCCGCGCGTTCTAATCTCGATGTCCTCTGAGAACGCCAAGAGCAGATGGCGCGTCATTCGTTGCAAGCCGTGAGGGCCGTAGACATCAAATGGTGTCGTGCGTCGCATGATCCACGAGGTAAGCATCAGATCGGGATAGCCGAGCGTATGATCCGAATGAAGATGACTGATGAATAGGACCTCTGGACCGCTGATCGGCAGGCCTGCGGCGTTTACTTGTAGCATAAGACCCGCACCAGCATCGAAAAGAAAGACTCGATTGCCGACAGTGACAGCTGTCGCCGGACCCGACGCATGAGGATCTGGATAAGGTGTTCCCGTTCCCAGGAGAATGATTTGAGTCTGTGGAGTTTGCGCGTGGGTGGTTAAGGCAGCCAGCAAAACAAGGAAGCACAACGTTGCAGTAGACTGTAGGGGCTTAGGTGTCAGATTCGCAATTTCGCAATTTCGCATTCCCGCAATTCCCTACTGCTTCAATGCAAGCTTAACGACCTTGTCGCGCGCGACTATAAACAGTTCGCCCTTATCGTTAAAAATCATTCCTGAAGCCGTGCTGCCGTCGGCTTTAAAAACATCTATATACCGACCATCACTGTCGAAGATCTGGATTCCCTTGATGTCGGCTACGTAGACACGTCCTCGACCATCCACCGCAATCGCACTTGCGGCGCGAAATTGCCCCGGCTTATCGCCGTCTCCACCAAAACGATTTATGTATTTGCCGTCAGGTCCAAATTTGAATACCGCATCATTGAAGGTACCAAGCGCATACACATTTCCGAGCCCATCGATCGCGACTCGTGTGTTGAGTTCCGAATCACCGCTTACGGAACTGATGGCTCCCTTAATCGTTCGCACAACATTCCCATCGGCATCGAAGCGCACGATGTCGTCGCGGTTTTTGTACCAGGCGCAAACCAGTCCACCATCCGCGGTCGGTGTGATGTCGTCGAAGCCCCAGCCTCCGCTAAATGTCAATTCGCCCAATGCTTTTCCGGTGACGCCCTCATGTCGCTGAATGTTTCCGCTCTGGACGACGTAAACCGTTCCCTTCCGATCGGCTGCCAACCCGCGCAAAGGCATCTTGGGATTCACGTTCCATTGCGTAACGAACTTCCCCTGCTGGTCGAACACCTGAATGCGGCCACCACTGTAATCCCCGACATAAATATTTCCGGTGCCATCGACAGCAATGCTGCGTGCATCGTTGAACATCCCCGGTCCAATACCGGCGCTACCAAACTTCATGAGCACGGTCGCGATACCCCGCAACGGTTGCTCACCTCCTCTGGGACTGTCGGTTGTGCCCACAACTCGTGGCGACGTGTTCCTGTTTGAGCGAAACACTGTCGAGAAACCTGCGACCATCGCAATGATTGCGATCCCGACTCCTAAAACTGGAATCAGCAACAACAACAGCCATATGCCTTTTGGCGATCTCCTGCCTCGAGGTGACGCTTCGATTCTCACCTGAACCACGTGGGCGGGCCGGCCCATCGAGGGTTCAGCAATCACGCTGTTGCAGTAGTTACATTTGGCGGTGAATTCTTGCCCGAACGCACGCTCGCCGTAATTGATTGGGGCTCCGCACTTCGGGCAATCGAAGGTTCTTGGCACGTGTATAAGACTCCTTAGAGCTGAGCAATTATTAACTAAGAAAGCGGGACGAGAGCCAGGCAGCTAGTCGCAACAAGAAGCCTGAGTCGATTCTTTGATATCACAGAATCAGCATCAGGCCGCCAAAATGTAGCTTGTGTCACCTGCTAAATGGAAGAGCCGATGGGTCCGCTGTTGCACTACAGTGATCTCACTTCCCTCTTTTGTGGTCACTCCCCTCTTTTGAAGTCACTTCCCTCTTTTGAAGTCAGGAAGGGTGGCTTGCCCCCGCTGTAGCTCTACAGTGATCTTAAGGGGATGAAGGAGTTGGGCTAGAGACCTTCTACCACAGGGATAGGAAAGAGTGACTGTTGGAACTGAGATCCTTGTAGTGCAACAGCGGGGGCAAGCCACCCTTCCTGACCTCACAAGAAGGAACTGAGATCCTTGTAGCGGCACAGCGGGGGGCAAGCCACCCTTCCTGACCTCAAAAGAAGGAATTGAGATCCTTGTAGCGGAAGAGTCAATTAAATCGTCGACATCCAACTGACAATTTCATCCATTGCAGCTTCGTAAATCTGCTCCTGCGGAAGGCCGAACTTCTTTGGTGCCTTGAACGAATGGTCGCCTCCTTCGATCGCATAAATCCTAGCGGGAGGGTGAAGACTCTTAATAAACGGTTGGATTTCTTCGGGAGTGCCGAGAGCATCCCGTGTGCCTTGCATAAATAACATTGGTCTTTTGATGTTCTCTAAATGCTCAACTCGCAGTTTGGTTGGATTTCCAGGAGGGTGAAGTGGATATCCAAGGAAAACTAATCCGTCGATCTGTCCATTGAGTGGGTCGTTTTTATTAGACGCTTCTGCCGCAACCTGTGACGCGATACGACCACCCATCGACTTTCCGCCGATAAACAGGCGGTTGTTCTTCAGTTTTCTCAACTTTCCGGCCGTTTCGATTACTGCACGAAAGCAGGATTCCAACTTCTGTTTCTGATCAGGAACGGAGCGCCCTTGCTCCATGTAGACGAAGTTGAAAGTCATGACGTCCAAACCTCGCGAGGCCAGACCGTGTGCGAACAAACGCATAAAGCCGCTGAGTTGATTCGCCCCCGCACCATGCCCGAGTAAAGCTGTCACTTCTGCACGATTCTGTTTTGCAGCTGGATAGAGCAATGCTGTTACGGCTTCGTCTTTAACACCGACCGTTAGTTTCTCAGGTTCATTTGCCATGCGATTTAGTTGATGGATTCAAATGGAGCTACGGAAATGTAAATTGCGGAATTATTAATTGCCTCAAATTACGCATTCCCGCAATTCCGCAATTTCGCAATTCCCTTCATTCATACCAGATTTCGATTTCATAGCCGTCCGGGTCCCTAACGAATGCAAAAGGATATCCTGCGGCAAACTCGCCCTGCTCAATAATGGCGCCACCCGCTGACCGCACAGCCGCGACAGCCGCATCAATATCAGCAGGCTTGACCAAACGAAAACCAAAGTGAGCGATGCCTCCTGACTTGCCCGCACGCTTCGCGTTCTTTTCAAAGGCAAGTACGTCGTGACTTCCTGGACCAAGCGCCTGAATGCTGTTGCTGTCGCGGTAGTATTCCTTGACTCCAAAGATCTCTTCATAGAAGCGGAGTGAACGCTCGGGATCACGCACAGCCAGGCTAATGTGCGTCAATCCGTGCGTCCTTATTGGTATCTTTGGAGTGCGGCGACTTGTCGCCGCTTTGGTCTTTGCCATATCAAACTAGATGTAAACTCTCGGCACGCGACTGCTAATACCGCATGTTACTTCATACGACATCGTGCCAGAAATTCTTGCAAGGTCTTCCGCCGTAACCATTGGCCCAACGTTCTGACTATCCCAACCCAGCAAGGTAACCTTGTCGTTCACGGATACTCCAGAAACATCTGTCACATCAACCAAAGTGAGATCCATCGAAACACGGCCAACAACTGGAGCATATACGCCCCGCACAATGATGTTCGCGCGGTTTGAAAGTCCCCGCAAATAACCATCGTGATAGCCAATCGGCAATGTCGCAATCAGACTTTTGCGTGAGGCCTCGAAGGTACAACCGTAACCAATCGTTTCGCCGGGCGGAACCCACTTTAGCATGGCTATCCGCGAGTGGACTGACATCACCGGCTTGAGCTTAGGATCGGCTATTGAAATCGGGAGAACATCACGCCATAAGCCGTACAACACACCACCGGGCCGAACCATATTTCCCCACGCCTCACGATGCCCGAAGATGGCCGCTGAATTGGCCAGATGCAGATGTGTGGGCTGGTATCCCCGGTCACGAAAGATTGCCACCGCCTCATCGAAACGACGAACCTGATCTCGTGTCAAAGGCTGACACGCAGCATCGTCGGCTGCGGCGAAGTGAGTTAGTAAACCATCGATACGCACATTATGAAATTGTTCCAGGCTGCCAACAAAGTCACTCAATTGATCGAGACGAATGCCGAGACGACCCATGCCGGTATCGATCTTGACGTGAACATCTGTAACTACGCCCGCATCGCTCGACGCCTGATCAAGCGACTGAACCATGTCCAGACGGTAAACGACCGGTGTTATCTGCTGCTGGATGCAGGCAGCGGCCTGGCCCTGCCAAAAACCTCCGAGACAAAGAATAGGCTGCTGAATTCCGGCAGCACGCAACTCCAAGCCTTCCTCGGGAAGTGCCACACCAAACCAATCTGCCCCCTCGCGCGACAACCTGCGTGCACAGGCGACGGCTCCATGTCCATACGCGTCGGCCTTGACCACGGCCATAACGCTCGCAGCAGGACTGACGCGCTTCTTGATTGATTGGTAATTCGCCGCCAGATTGTCGAGATCAATCTCGGCCCACGTCGGGCGGCCTTGACTGTTTCCGGATGTTTCTTTGTCGTGCATAGAAGACATGCCTGGTTTACTCTTCGAATGATTTAGTCACTATGAAATGAGTTCAGTAGTTTGAATCTCGCCCTCGTCGCGGAGTGACGGTTGAATTCAATTGTAGCTACACGACAGTACATCTTTTCCGTGCGTTCCCGGCGCTGAAACGCCGGGCGAAACTCAAATGTCGCTCTGCGACGAAGATACTCTACCCTACATTTCACCGCATAATATATAGTTCGGGTACTTGTCTCTGCACTAGTGCAAAAATCGAGACATGTCATGGTTTCACCGCAAATAAAATAGAGCAGTGGTCACAAAGCAACGCTAGCTAAGGCTACAGGAGCGCAAACATGTCCAAAAGAATGGTGCCAATGATTCACGTGCCCGATGTGCGTGCTACAGTTGATTGGTATCAGGGCATTGGCTTCACAGTCTTAGACACTTACGGCGACGATGAGGACGGGCTTAGTTTTGCAATCCTTTCCTTCGGAAGTAGTCAGGTCATGTTCAGCGAAGGCGGAAAGCCAAGCACTCAGTTTCGTCGCGAAGTCGATCTGTATGTTTACACAGACAAGGTCGACGATCTGTATGAGCAGCTCAAAGAACGGGTTGAGATCGTGGAAGGCCCGCACGATACTTTTTACGGAATGCATGAGCTCATCATCCGCGATCTTAATCGCTTTTGGATAACCTTCGGACAACCCAGCGTTTTTGAAATGCTGATGGCAGGCGTGCGGGAAGGCAACATTGACTTGGTCCAAACCACGCTCGACAACCACGATGTAAAACCGGAGACGCTAACCGCAGCATTGGTAACAGCATCGGCCGGAAAGGACAAGAACAGCGAGATCGTAGCGATGCTCATGAAGGCAGGAGCAGTGGCGCCGGCCGAAGTTGACGTTGAGACCCTCCAATCCTATGTGGGCAAATACAAAGCCAAACAGGGATTCGAAATTAACGTTAGCTTTAAGGATGGAAAACTGTTCGCCGCGCCGGGAGCCCAACAGCCTTTGAGTTTGCTCGCAGTCGACAACTTCACGTTCAGACCGATTGCCTTCGACGACTATGGAATACTGACTTTCAATGTCGAAGAGGGCAAAACCGTTGGTTGTGTGCTCAAGCACGGATCAACCCAGATGCAATTAAAGCGCGCCTGACGATCTATAGGACTGCATTCGATGAACGCCACCGAATTTGAGACTTACACGGAGCGACTGCGAGCTAATCTGGAGTCTGCGGGCGAAGTTATTGGTCTTGTTACTTTAGGTACGACAGCTGATCCCAACCTTCGCGATGAATGGTCCGATCACGACTTCTGGGTGCTCACAAAGGCAGGCGCGCAAGACTCATTTGTCGAGGATTTGTCGTGGCTGCCCGATGCTCGCAATATTGCACTAACGGTAAACCACGGAAGTCATCGCCGGACCGTGTTGTACCAAAACGGACATAAAGTCGAATTTGCCGTGTTCGACGTCAACGAAGCGACCGAAGGTAAAATCCAGCGTTACACAATTCTGATAGATCGTGATCGGATCGCTGGATTGATTCAGTCGGTTCACCAGAATACGCTCAAGCAAGCGGAAGCAAAGCCAGACGCACTTCAGAATCTATGCGTGCTAGTCTGGTCCGCATGTGAGCGGCATTGTCGAGGCGAATTTCTGAGCGCGCGCCAATACCTCGATGGATTTGCCATTAACCAATTATTGAGTTTGATAGCTAAATATGACCGCGAAACCGGTGCGGGTGGTAACGATGTGCTCGACCCGCGTCGACGTCTGGAACTAAGGTCACCCGAGTTGGCAGCTGAAGTACTTGCAACACGGAACGAGCGATTACCGGAAGGCGCGCTTCAGTTACTTGAAATTGCCGAGCGTGAACTTAAACAGAAGGCCCCAACTCTATTGTGGGATGATGTCAGAATGGTTCGTGGCTGGATAGGTAA
>JBKOYD010000061.1:0-27447 GCA_046725195.1 Acidobacteriota bacterium
AATCGCGCGCGAAGGGATGCAATGGATCGCCGCATCGTCGTTGCCGTAACGCTCTATTCTTCAATTGTTGTCCGTGACAGGAATAGGACAAGTTGGGGAACGGGGAAGCGGTCCATTTGAGTGATCTCACAAGAATAGGACAGTTGGGAAGGGGCCAGCGGCAATCAAGGATCTCACGCACCGAGCGCGCTCCGCTGATCCACATCAAACAAGTTAGAGGAATCTAAGCAGCTGCTCCGATTTTTGAGGAGATGTAAGAGGCTTGAACGGAACCAGCGGGGGCGCGCTCGGTGACTCTTTGGTGAGATCCTGTTGATTGCCGCTTGCCCCCTTCCCAACTCTCCTTATTTCTGGAGGTGCTTGAAATGCTTGTACCCTTCCTAACTGTCCTATTCTTGTGAGGTACTTGAAGTTGCCCCTTGCCCTGATGGTATTTCTTTTACGCGGCGCAAACTTTGCTGAACGACTCGGCCCAGTTGCTAACAACTACGTCACCATAAAGTTGTTGTTCTTTTTGCCGACGTATCGCACATGCACGTCGAAATGCGCTCGCTGCGCCATACTTGGTGATCGAGACGGATGTTCGCCCGCGTTTCTCTCTTCCGGCATTCCAGGTTACCTCATAAACGTCGTTGAGGTAGATTCGGCCATCCTTGCCTTTGTATTTCTTCACTGTGCGCCTGACGCCAACTACGCCAGTGCGATTGCGCGGGTTCTTGCCAACAATCACCCAGTCTGTTCTCGGCTTGCCGAGGGCTTGTTCCAGTTGATTGCGATATTCAACTGCACGTTTCAACGCTTCATCTTTACCGCCGTGCTTATGGTCGCTAACAAATTTCGATTTTGTAACGTTGCCGAGCCTGACTCGTACATACCAACCGACAGTTTTGTTCTCCGGACAGTCGATACGACTGATGCCCTTGTGCCCGCTCATTGCCATAAAGCCTTTAATCTCCCGCGCGAATTATGAATTGAAGAAAAGCTAACGTCTCAGGTGACGGATGTCAAAGACGAATCTTCACCGTACGCCGTTGGACGTGATGGGGCATTGTCGACTTTGCTGGCGTCGACAGGTAGAAATTTTGCCGACAACTTGCATCTACTGCGCTGGAAGTTTTTGGATCGTAATGGTAACAATCGGCGAGTCGCCAGCTGTGCGACTGTAAGAGACCCAGTATCCGGCTTTCGGATAACGAATGAGTTTATACTTCGACCCGTCAGCCTTCGCCTCAATGTCGCCGCCAAACACTTGTTGGGGAGTAATCACTCCAGTTGCGCCATTCATAAAATCCACTGAGATGGCTGTCACTTTTCGCGTCGCCTTGTCATAGAGAACTTGGGCAGTTTCTTTTTCACCGAAAACATAAAAGTCCTGTTCGTCTCCTTTGTCAGCGGGAGAGCCCAGTTTTTTCCGAACATCGTCGGCGAGCCAGCCAATCTGTACGCCGCGATAATCGTGAAAGATTGGTTCTGCCTCTGCAGCGGCAGCAGCCCCAGCAGCGCCCCGGTTTCGTGCAGTTTGCGCTACAGACAAAGCTGCAAGGGACAAAACAATTGACAGCAGAAACGCGCGGCTTAATAAACGGAGAATTGAGGATCTCGAAAGGTGAGTCATAGTCACCCCTTTCCGGGAAAGTGCGGTTAAGATCCAAACCACAGGCAGGTAACGAGACCTCGGGAACGTTCAGAAATCACCCGCATTACCCCTAAAGACTCGTGCGTCGCGAACAATAATCCGGATGGATTTCCGATGTCAACGTCTGACCGTTCGTCTGGGCGTGGTGCTTAAGCCTGCCGCCGCTTTTGTCGAATTGACGCAGAAAATGGGCACTCCTTCCCAATGCTTGGTTGACTAAGGATTCGGTTTGTCGTAGAAGCAGAGTGCTTTTGTGTCCTGTCTTTATCTTTCGACCTTAACTCAACCCGTTGGAACACAAAAAAGGAGTGGATTCGATGAACCGAAACGTGCTGGCAGCAGCGCTGTCGCTCGTGTTGTCGCTGGTTGTTTGGGGTTTGATTGGATGTCAACCGGCAGCTCCCGATACGAACCGGGATGCGGCCAGGACAGCCAATGCAAATATCGCCAGGGAAACCGTTAACCCGGCTGCTATCGAAGCTGAGTTGGTGAGACTTGAACGGGAATGGGCTGCAGCCAACAAGAACCGCGACGGCGAAGCAGTCAAACGGGTGTTGGCAGACGATGCGGTGATTACTTATCCCGATGGTGTTGTTGGGACAAAGGCTGATGAAGTGCAAAGCGTCGAATCGGGAGCCATTACTGCTGATTCATGGGAGTTGTTGGAGCCAAAGGTTACAGTATTAAGCGCGGATGCGGCGTACATCACGGGCCGAAGCATCATCAAGAACGGAAAGTACAAGGATCCCAACGCGAAGAAGCCGATAGACATCAGTGGCGAGTATCGGTTTACGGACATTTACGCTCGACGCAACGGAAAGTGGCAAGCGGTGGCGTCTCAGACTACGCAGATCAAGAATCCTGTTCCAGCAGCGTCAGCCTCCCCAAGCCCAACGGCGACAGTACCGCCACCACCGGTTCAGGCTTCACCGGCGCCAAAAACATCTCCGTCCAAACCGACGCCTTAATCTCCGTCAAGGAGCAGGACTAACCACAAAAGACGCGAAGACACAAAAAACGTTAAGAAATACTCCACAGTTTTAGTTGGTGTCTTTGTGACTTTGTATTTGGTACTTATTTCGAATTATTTCGTATTCCAAATTCCGGGAATGGTGGTTGCGCACTTTGGGCATCGGCCGTCTTTAGTGACTCTTACCCGCCGAATTAAGTATCCAACACGGTCAACAAGAACTTCCTCGCATCGAGGACAGTAGGTGTTTTCCCAGCGACCGACTCTACCCGGAAGATTTCCTGCGTAGATATAATGAAGCCCCGCCTCACGACCGATCTCACACGCCTGTATCAATTGCTCTGCCGTAGTATTCGAGTTCTCAGTCATGCGGTAGTCCTGATGAAAAGCCGTAACGTGCCATGGAATGTCCGGAGACACGGACGCAATAAAGTCAGCAGCGCGTCGTAGCTCATCAACGGAGTCGTTGAAGCCAGGAATAACCAGTGTGACGATCTCTTCCCAGAAGCCACGTTCGTGAACCATCTTCACGGTGTCGAGTATGTTGTCGACGACACCGCCAAGTTGTCGGTAGTTCTTGTCGTTCATTGACTTCAAATCGATCTTGTAACAATCGGTCCAGGGGCGTAGATAGTCGAGTACTTGTGGTGTGGCGTTGCCGTTTGAGATAAAGGCAGTTCGAAAACCTGCAGGACGGGCCTTCTTGAAAACTTCAACGGCCCATTCGGCGGTGATCAGTGGTTCGTTGTAACTGCTACCTACCATTGAGGCAGAGTACGCTTTGGCCATCGCTACAAGTCGGTCGGGCGAGACTAGCGTTGGGTTAGTTCCGGCAGAATTATCGCGGAGCGCTTGTGAAGTCAGCCAGTTTTGACAATAGGCACAATGCAGGTCGCATCCCAACATACCGAAGGTCAACGTATCTGAGCCGGGCAGGACGTGGAAGAAGGGCTTCTTCTCGGTCGGATCGCATGCGAGCGCAGCGACGTAACTGCTGGGGACACGGAGATGGCCACCTTCGTTAAAACGGACTTTGCAGATGCCGCGCTTGTCGAGTTTAATGAGGCAGCGATGACCGCAGGCATAACATTTTAGAGCGCCTCCATCCAGATGCTCGGTCAATTCCGGAGCCCCTTCAGTGGTCATGGCGTCGAGTACAGCGGCCAGTGGAGCTGATGTAGTGCTGATAGGCATTACCTTGTACTTAGTACTTTGTTCTTAGTTCTCAATAATAAGTATTATCTTAGTAGCTGCAAGGCGCAAAGTACAAAGCACCAAGTACAAAAAACAAAGTAAAAACAAAGTACAGCCAGGTCATGATAATTCAGGAACTCACCGTCACAGCCTTCCAACAACACACCCGCATCGTCGGCTGTGAAACTACGAAACAGGCAATCTGTATCGACCCCGGCGATGAGGCTGAGCGGATAGTCGAGATTCTTGATCGCCTCGAGCTTCAGCTTCAGGCGATTGCACTCACTCACGCGCACTTGGATCATGTGGGCGGCGTGACTGCACTTAAGAAACTAAAGCCCGACGCCAAGATAAACCTGCACAAAGGCGACGAGTTCATGTATCAGGCACTGCCGGAGCAGCCGGCTTGGATCGGCATTCCTCGAGCGCAATGGGCAGCGCTAGGGTTTGCTTTTGAACAACCTCCCGCCGTGGATGAATACTGGACCGACAAGCAAAAGTATTCGGTTGGCAAACTTGAGTTTGAAGTCCTCCATTGTCCTGGACACACTCCAGGTCACGTGGTTTTGTTTGAACCAACTGAGCGGAAAGTATTTGTCGGAGACGTTTTATTTGCTGGTTCGATCGGTAGGACCGATCTGCCAGGTGGGTCGACCGAGCAGTTGCTGGACTCAATCAAAAATAAACTGTTGACACTGGGGGACGATGTGGAAGTTTATTCCGGGCACGGACCTATCACCACAATTGGGGAGGAACGATTAACCAATCCGTTTCTGACAGGCGTTTACAAGTTAGGCGGTGGAAGGTTCTAGAATGTCCGATATGCGTCTGTCTTGTCGTTTGACACACTTCCCTGGCGCTAAATTAGAAGGAAGCTCCTCTTCTGATTTGGCTTTCTTATTGCAATGCGTGACGTTTAGCAGATGACGGCCACTACAAGCTAAAGCATATCGGACATTAGCGTAGTCGTTTGGACTTCATCTTTTCCCATCTGTCCTTCTGATCGTCGTTCAATTGACTAGGCAGGGTATCGACAGGAATGTTGTTTTGTGCGCAGAACTGTCGCCACAAGACGAATCTAAGATCGTATTGGCCAGTGGAATCGGAAACCGAGTTATCGATTGACGGTGTCTGTTTTTTCTGCTTTCCCCTGTTCATGCTTCTTAACTCTATTCGCTGAAGAATTGAGTGAAGTGTATCAGCTTTCGAGAAATTAGTTGAACCTGGTGAAAATGCGGAGCTAGTTGGATTCTACGAACCGCTGCGGAGGAAGATTTTTCCAGTCGGAGCCTTTACGCCACCTCTTGGTTCGAGCGTTATCGCAAAGACGGCGGCAGTATTAACGGCTTCGGCAGGCACTACATCACTTAGCGTTCCGCTTCCGGATACGTCGGGCGCGAACGAACGTCCAGGGATCGGCGCTTTACCGCCAACAATAAACCACAACTGATATTCCTTACCTTCAGGCGCGGCGGGCAATCCCTGTGCGAGCAACATTGCATGCCCAGTCCTGTCGTAGGCAAGTTTCGCAGTTGCACCTGGCGCCACTTCGGTGCCAGCCAACTCTTTCATTGTGGATCCAGGCTGACTAAAGAGCTGCACAATTCTTTTTGATTGGTCGAGTTGGCGACCTACATCATTAAGCTGGCGGGACAAAGCTACGAGCTGGGCCTGTGCCGCCCGGTTTTCACGCCAGAGAACAAATAGAGAAATGATCAATGCCAGGAAAACAATAGCAGCAGCGATCGCCCCGAGCGAACCAATAGTGGTCCAAACATTTGCTGGCGCGGGTTTGAAGGGCAGAACTTTCGAGGACGTTGAACTGACAGTCGACTCTGATTGAGCTCCTTGAGCTTCTGCTCTAACCGCGTTCAATATACGATCGCGCACCCGAGGCGATGGCTCCAAGGGCTGGGCGACTAGCGCGAGAGCGGCGGCAGTGGCCTCCCACTCCGCTAATTGTTGGCGGCACTCCGAACACTCAGAGAGATGTTCACTCAGGGCGCGCCCATCCCCTGCGTCAAGCGCAGACAGCGCACGCGCCGGGATCATTTCTTTGTAGTCTTCGTGAACCATTACTTCGTCACTCAAAATCCAAAGCTCTCGCCTTTGCCTGCCAGCAGTTCACGTAGCTTTATCATTCCTGTTCGCATACGAGTCTTCACCGTTCCAAGAGGCGCTCCCAAACGACTCGCAATTTCTGATTGGGTTAGTCCGTCAAAATAGGCGAGCACCAGGGGCCGCTTTTGCTCGTCAGGAAGCTGAGCCAATGCCCTGGTTACCAGACCTCGTTGTTCTGACCGGTACGCATCGGTGGAAGCATCAGATACCTCTTCTGACGCCTCCCTGGCCCCCGCCACGGCAACGCGTTCTCGTGCCGACAGATTCCTCAAGCGATCGATCCCTCGGCTGCGCGCCAGCGTCACCAGCCAAGTAAACGGTCGGCCGCGATTTTCGTCGAAGTCACCCGCCCGGCGCCAGACCTGCAGAAATACCTCCTGCAGAACATCTTCCGCCTCCTCGCGGTTATTCAATATACGCACCAGTAGCCCAAAGAGGATTACCCGGTAGCGGTCGTAAAGCTGAGTCAGAGCCAATTCGTCTCTGGAGGCGACGGCCTTCAGCAGCTCAACGTCATTATTTTGTGCTTGTTCAGGTTGCAAAGGCTCGATGGTCTTTCAGGTCAATATACGGTGAGGTAACCAAAAAAGATTGCCGGCGAGGCCGTGCACCACTAATAGAACTGCGAAGCCTGAAGTTCTGCCCGCTAAGCTACAGTAATTTCGTTTGCGAGATAGACATCCTGAATCGCATTTAGCAGAGCCACGCCTTCGTTCATGGGTCGTTGGAAAGCTTTACGTCCTGAGATCAGCCCCATTCCTCCACCGCGTTTATTGATGACTGCGGTGCGAACTGCCTCCGCGAGGTCGCTCGCCCCCTTCGACTCACCGCCTGAATTGATCAAACCGCAACGGCCCATGTAGCAATTGGCTACCTGATAGCGAACGAGGTCGATAGGGTTGTCCGTGGTGAGTTTTTCGTAGACCAGCTTGCTGATCTTTCCATATGAACCTCCCAGCACGCCTGCGACCGCACTGTAGCCGCCGTTTCGCTCAGGAAGCTTTTGTTTGATGATGTCAGCCTGAATCGTTACGCCCAGATGATTTGCCTGGGCCGTCAAGTCAGCTGAAGCATGCATGTCGCCTTCCGGTGTTTTGAACTTTGAACTACGCAGGTAGCACCAAAGGATACAGGCCATTCCGAGGTCATGGGCCGAGGCAAAGGCTTCACTGATCTCAGTTATCTGGCGAGTAGACTCTTCTGAACCAAAATATATTGTCGCCCCAACGGCCACTGCCCCGAGGTTGTGAGCTTCTCTAACCGTGCCAAATAACACCTGGTCGAATTTATTTGGCGCCGTTAATAACTCGTTGTGATTGATCTTTACGATGAATGGAATCTTATGCGCGTATTTGCGAGCGACGACGCCGAGCACACCAAACGTCGAAGCCACTGCATTGCAGCCGCCTTCAATTGCAAGCTTTACGATGTTTTCGGGGTCAAAGTACTGCGGGTTTGGGGCAAAAGAAGCGCCAGCGGAATGTTCTATTCCCTGATCCACGGGAAGAATGGAGAGATAACCAGTACGGGCAAGCCGGCCATTGTCAAAAAGAGTTTGCAGCGAGCGCAGAACTGTTGTCGAACGATCCGAGACTGCCCACACACGATCCACAAAGTCTGGACCAGGAAGTTGCAACTGGTCTTTCGAGATAGTGTTCGAAGTGTGATCCAACAGTCTGGACGCATCGGCTCCGAGAAGCTCTTCGATCTGGTCAATCGAACTTGAACGTTGTAGTTCCGTAGCCATCGCGATTTCCTCCTGGTGCTGCGTGCTGTTGCTCTGGAAAAGGATAATGAAGCGTTGCGGGAATTATACATTAACGGCGTTTCAGCAAGCCAAGTGAGCCAGGTCATAGCAATGTCAGCCCGTGGAAACCCGTCCGTTATCTGAACTTCAACAAACAATGCAGCCGGAGAATAAAAAGGTGAACAATATGACATTTGAAATTTTCCTTTTGTCATTTTTTGCAAAGCGTTCTTTGGTCTTCGGCCTTGAAATCTCACGAAAGTCCAAAGTCCAAAGTCCTAAGACCCAAGACCGCTTTCAAAATAAAAAATGGAAAATTTCAAATGTCATATGGAAAATGATTTTTTCCGCTCAACCGCCGATAAGCCTTGCGATCGCGAAGGCTGCGCCTGCGGCAGCGCTGCCGATCAGTGCTGTCTGTAACGCGCTTCTTATCGGTCTTGTGCCAGTAAAGCGCCCCTTAACAAAACCAAAAATCAGCAACGCGACTAGAGTCACGAGTATCGAGAACAACAAAGCCGACGACGCAGAGTGTGAAAGAATATACGGAGCCAGCGGGATGAATCCGCCCGCAATATATGCGCCGCCGATTGTCAGTGCGCTTGTCACCGCACGCTTCGGTTCCGGCTTTTCCAGACCGAGTTCAAATCGCATCATGAAGTCAATCCAGTTTTTAGGCTGACGCTTCAGAGCCTGGACGATAGGCCACGTCTCATCCTCACTTAGTCCGTAAGCCTGAAAAACTTCCGCCACCTCCCTCATCTCCTCATGTGGGATCTCCGCTACTTCGCGTTTCTCCCGTTCGCGTTCCTTGATGTAGTGTTCGGCATCACTCTTAGCGGCCATGTATCCGCCCAATCCCATGGCGATTGACCCGGCGGCGATCTCCGCTAATCCTGCTGTGACGATAATGCTCGTGCTGTCAATCGCACCTGTTAATCCGGCCGCCAAGGCGAACGGCACGGTTAGACCATCGGCCATTCCAATAACAATGTCGCGAACGACATCGCTGGCAGTAAAGTGACGTTCGATGTGGGGAGTTTGCGGCATGAAGGGTCTCCTGGAAACTGTATATGAACTTTTGTCTTTAGGAGGCGGCTAGTGATGCAAAGGAAATCATTGGTCATATTTGACATTTTTCATTTGTTCATTTTGTGGGAGGGTCTTGGGTCTTAGGCCATTGAAACTTTAATGAGACCCCTTCTACAAATCGCGCCCTCAGACCAAAGTCCCTCTGTAAAAATGACAAATGAAAAATGTCAAATGATATATGACCAATGATTATGCCTAAACTTAAAATTTGCCCAGCAACATCAAAACTCCAATCACGATGAAGGCGCTTGCCGCCAAGCGTTTCACCCATGCCAGCGGAACGTAGTCTCCGATGATACTTCCCACTAATACCCCCAATGCAGAGACTGCTGCGAGAGCAATGCTGGCACCCAAAAACACGGCCCACGGTTTTTTTGTTTGCGCCGACATTGTCATTGCCGCAAGTTGAGTTTTGTCGCCCATCTCGGCCAGAAAGATGATGCCGAAAGTTGTTAATAAGACACGAAAGTCCATGTTGGCTCCCACACTAAGAAAGAACGTGGAGTTCAGCTCAGAACTTCACTTCTAAACATCAAACGGCGAAGGCAGGCGCCCCGCACTACAAGTACCACAGAAAATAGGACAGTTGGGAAAGGGGCAAGCGGTCATTAAAAGGATCTCACCAAAGAGTCGCCGAGCGCGCCCCCGCTCGTACAGTTCAAGCCTCTTACATGTCTGCAAAATTGGAACAACTGCTTGGATCCCTGGTCGCTCTAACTTGTCTGATGTGGATCAGCGGGGGCGCGCTCGGTGACTCTTTGGTGAGATCCATTTAATGACCGCTTGCCCCCTTCCCAACTGTCCTCTTCTTGCGAGGGTCCTTGAAGTTGCAGCTTACCTTCTTGTGAGGATTCATTGACTTGCGCAGTGGCGGAGCCGCGAACTCGGCACGGTGGTGAATGAGAAGCGCAATTGTCTCGCTAATTCGTCGGTCGATAGGTTACACGCCAAATCTTGTTTCCGCCGTCGTCGGTGATCAGCAACGATCCATCAGAGAGAAAAAGCAAACCAACCGGCCGCCCCCAGACGTCTTTACTTGCGGGATCAAGCATCCAGCCAGTTAAGAAATCGTCGTAACCCCCGACAGGTTTGCCGTTCTTAAAGCGAATGCGAATGATCTTGTAACCGGTACGCAGGTTGCGATTCCAGGAACCGTGCAGCGCTACAAATGCATCCCCTCGATACTCATTGGGAAACATTCTCCCTTGATTGAATGCGAGTCCAAGTATGGCCGAGTGGGCCTGGATAAGAACGTTGCCCGTCAGCGTCTTCTGTACCAGGTCGGGCCGTTCACCTTTGCGTCTCGGATCTTCGATGCCCATGTAGGCATAAGGCCAACCGTAGAAGCCGCTGTCTTTGATCTCCGTAACGTAATCCGGAACGAGATCATCACCGAGCCGGTCACGTTCCTGCACTGCAGCCCACATCGTCTTTGTGCCGGGAAGCCAGGCAAGTCCAATCGGGTTGCGTGTTCCGCTCGCAAAGATGCGTTTGCCCGTTCCGTCGAGATTGAATTCCACAATGGTTGCGCGCATAGGGTCAGGCTCGACACTCACGTTCGATTCGGAACCAACGGTGACGTACATTTTCTTTCCGTCGGGACTAAAGAGAATGTTTCTGGTCCAATGTTCGCGATAGCCTTTGCCCGGAAGATCCGCAATCTTTTCCGGCACTCCCTCAGCCTTCGTTTGCCCCGGTTTGTAAGTGAAGCGAATGACTGCGTCTGTATTGCCCACGTAGAAGTAGTTCTGCCAAAAAGCCATCCCAAAAGGCTGGTTCAATCCCTCAACAAATGTGAACCGCTCTTCGGCAATACCATCTTTGTTCGAGTCGCGTAACACGACGATCTTATTGGCTCGGGAGTCAGTCACAAACACATCGCCATTTCGCGCAAGTGCCATCCACCGAGGTTGCGTGAAACCTTCGGCAAAGGTATCGACAGCAAAGCCGGGAGGCAGATTAAGTTTTGCATCCGCCGGCCGCGGAATCACTCGCGGTGGGTTGGTTGCATCTTCGGTTGCATTCGGTGGGGGCAGATCAGTTGGCTTAATGTCGTAGTGGCCCAAAGGCGAGTTTGATATAGCTGGGCCAGTAGCTGATGTCTGGGCACAAGCAGCGCCTGTCAAAAGCAGTCCTACAAAGGTAGCTCTCACCGATTGTTTCAGCGAGAGAGGTTTTCGAGTTGTCATCGTACGTTGTATTTCGCCACATAGCAGCGAGAAGTGCAAGAGAGGGATCTAACAAGCATTACAAGCACCTCAGAGAAATAGGACAGTTGGGAAGGGGCAAGCAGCAACTTCAAGTACCTCACAAGAATAGGACAATTAGGAAGCGCAAGCAGCACCTTCAAATACCTCACAAGAATAGGACAGTTGGGAAGGGGGCAAGCGGCAATCAAAAGGATCTCACCAAAGAGTCACCTAGCGCGCCCCCGCTGATCCACATCAGACAAGTTAGAGCGACCAGGGATCTAGGTCCAATAGCTGTTCCAATTTTGAGGAGATGTAAGAAGCTTGAACTAGTTCAACTACTTCAAATCAGTAATCAACACTGCGTCGCGGAGCAAAACTCCGCGAGTGCATGCGAGAGTTTTTCCGTCTCGAGACCAGGCGAAGCCCGTCATTAAACTATCTTTGAAGTCAGTGACTTGTTTTGCCGGGCCACCGTCAATTGGCTGACTCCAAATATTGCTCACATTGCTGTTGTTCACAGTGTAAAGAATGGATTTTCCGTCCGGGGCCCAAAGCGCTTCTGCTGTAATAGTCCCACTTGCCGGAACATCGAACACGCGGACTGGAGCACTGTTGTCTAATGACATAACTGCAAGCTTGTTGGGCGGAGCAAACGGGTCAGGCGACTCCGGGTACACATAGGCGAGAAACTTTCCATCCGGTGAGACGAACCCAGTCGTAGCAATGTGATCAGTGAGCTGGACCGGCGCACCGCCGTCGATCGAAACTTTCCAAACCGTTGGTTTAACTCCTTCTAGCACGGTGTAAACAACCCATTTGCCATCCGGAGTTATTGACGGAAAAGAATCAGCCAGACCATTGGTCAAGCGAATTTGATTGCTACCGTCGACATTCATGCGCCAAATATTCTTAATGCCGTCACGCGATGACATAAAGACTATATAGCGGCCGTCTGGCGATACAACCGGACCGACGTTGACGCCACCATTCGCCGTCAGTTGCTTGCGATTCTTACCATCAGGACTAGTCAGCCAGATATCAGCATTGCCGCCCTCGTTGGAGACAAAAGCGATGAGTCCGTCGGGTGTCCATGAAAGGTTACCGCCTGTCAGGCTATAGAAGCCGATGTTACCAGTGGGGAGTCTGGTGGCCCGATTGGCATCTCCGTCGGGTACTACCCAAAGATTCACCAGACCGTTCGCCTGCACAGTGCTGAATTTCCCACCGTCAGCGGTGAGACCAATCGCGCGATAGCTATTCAGGTCGTTTGTTATGCGGCGTTTATTGCCGTCAGGGTATCGAACGAACCAATGCTGCGCGGCCTGTGGGCTATCACCGGCAACCACCAGAAGTCCGCTCATGTCAGGTAGCCACTCGACACGAGCTGCGAAGGGCAAGGGATCAGGCGACAGGACGTGCTCCTTGCCATCCGCAACAGAAAAACCAAGAATGCGCGAGGCGCCTCCAACTGTTGAAACACTAGCGGCCACAAGCTTGCCGTCAGGTGACCACGATGGTCCTGTGAAGAAGATCGGCGCGAATCGTTCCGGAAGTTTGCGCACCGCCAGTGTTTGTTCGTTACTGCCATCGACATTCGCCAGCACTAGAGCACTTTCGCCGGAGTTAGGATAGTTGCCGCGCACCAGCACCAGTCGTTTTCCATCTGGCGAGAAACTAACAGGACCGTCTATTCGTTCCGAAACTTTTACCGGAGTGCCGCCCAGAACCGGGATGCGGTAGAGGTTGCCGGCATCTAGATTGGCTTTGACTGCATAGTAGAGTTCCGTTCCATCCTTCGAGAAAGTCATTCCGAAATAACCTGCGCGGGCAGGAGGTGCGATCTCTTTGTCATTTGCGGTGCTTACTTGCCGGATCCATAAGCTTTGAGCACTTCTGTCGCTTAAGACGTATACGAGATACTTGCCGTCGGGCGACAGAGCGGCGTCGATCACATTCCCCGAGTTCGTCAGGCGCGCCAACTTGATGTTCCAAAAGGGAGTTGGTGGTTCCTTGCGATTAATGAACTTGTAAATTCCGAAGCCCCCGAGTAAGACCATGAGCGCCAACGCCCCAAGCACAATTCCGGTGCCTACTTTGTGACGCTTAATTTCTACGCTGAGCGAATCCGTGATCACGTTGATGGCGCTGCGAGTACCCGTTGACTGCGGAAGAGATCCGGCCGCTGTTACCGGCGCAGTTCGGTGGGCGTCAGTTAAACCATTGTCTCGAGCAGGTATGGTTGAGTGTTCGAGCTTGGCCTGAAAGTCCATTTCCTGCTTTAGCGCTTTGAGATCGAGTAACAAGTCTTTCACGACCTGATAGCGCTCTTCTCGATCTTTTCGCAGTGACTTGATCACGATCCTATTAAGCTCAGCCGGAATTTCCGGCGCCAAGTGAAGAAGCGGTGGCGGTTCAGTCCTTAGAATCGCTGCGAGAGCGTCACTGGGTGTGTCTCCATCGAAGGGTTTTCGACGGGCCACCATCTCATAAATCACTGCTCCGAGGCTGAAGATGTCTGAACGTTCATCAACCGTGAGGCCACGCGCTTGCTCAGGCGACATGTAACCGGCCGTTCCAATAACAATGCCCGAGCCAGTGCGTACTTGGATCGTGGGTGCCTCAGCGGCCACTTTTGCCGCAGGCTGTTCGGTTAACTTTGCGAGACCAAAATCCAGTACCTTAACGTAGCCATCGGGCCTTAGCATGATGTTTTCGGGCTTGATATCGCGATGGATGATTCCGGCCTTGTGAGCGGCCGCTAAGGCGTCGGAGACTTGAATCGCAATACCCAACGCTTCACTGAGTGTCAGCGAGGAATAGTTGAGCCGCTGCCGCAATGTTTCGCCTTCGACAAACTCCGTTGCAATCACATGAGTAGAGTTGACCTGACGAATTTCGTAAATCGTAATTATGTTAGGGTGATTCAGGGCAGAGGCTGCGCGGGCCTCCTGTTCGAAACGGCGCAGCCGATCGTCATCTCTTGTGAAAGAAGCCGGCAAGAGTTTCAATGCGACTTTACGACTCAGTCGTTTGTCCTGCGCAAGGTAAACTTCCCCCATGCCGCCACGACTAATAAAAGAAATGATCTCGTAAGACCCGACGTCTTCTCCGACGTTCAGCTCAGTTTTGTCCCTGACGAACGATTCAGAAGCCGCCGCGTAAGCGGGCCGATCGAGGAAGTCTCCAGACTTCTCATGCGACGCAATTAGCGACTCAACTTCGCTGCGCAAATGCGTGTCGCCCGAGCAAGCGTGTGAGAGAAAAGAGCCTCGCTCTTCTGGCCCATACTTGATTGCCGAATTGAATATCTCTTTGACTTGTTGCCATCGTTCAGGAGTCATAAACCAAAAGCACTTTCACTTCTCGCCACAGTGCTTACTGCAGTTCCAGCAGCCAAATATTGCCAGTTGTCTCAGCATATTCGAATACGATCTGATTACCTGAAGGTGACCAGGCCGGATACCGAACGAAGGCGTTCAGCTTCGAATAGTTTGTAAGCTGTTTCTGTACTTTGGTGCTGCGCGAGATCCAGTAGATGTTCCAGATTCCATCGCGCTGGCCCGCGAAAACAATCTTGTCTCCATCAGGCGACCAATCGTGCGGCCAGCTCTTGCCATGACCGAAAGTTAATTGTGTTGACTGTCCACCACCGCTGGGGACGACCATCAGATAAGCATCCTCGCCATGCTGATTCTCAAAGGCTAGCCACTGTCCATCCGGCGACCAACACGGAAAACCCATCAGCTCGTTGTCAAACGTTAATTGTCTGCGCTGCCCATCCTTAAGAGTCGCAATCCAGACATTCAATGCTCCATTCTGAATGAAGTTGTAAGCGACTTCCTTGCCATTGGGCGACAAGTCTGCGAACTGTACGCCTTCACCCAAATCCATCAATGGCTCTTCTTTGCTTGTCGCTAATGAGATTGTCCAAAGCTTCAAATGCTTGCTATCTCGATCTGAGAGGAACACAAGTTTGTCGCCTTCTGGTAACCAACTGGCCTGCGAATCGGTCGCGGGGTTATTGGTAACTTGAGTGAGATTCTTGCCATCAGCATCCGCAACCCAAATGTCAGCGCTTGTGCCGGGACGCCATCTGTTGAGAGCAATTTTTCTTCCGTCAGGCGAGAATCGCACCAGGTTATTTCGCTGACTCGTATCCGGGGAAAACACTGATGGCTCACCAACAGCTTCGGATGATGATGGTGATAAAGGAACCGACCAAAGATTGCTTGAAGTTCTATTGGCGCTGTAGACGATTTTTCCGCCGTCAGCAGAAATTGTTGGATTCCTCAGATTTATGCCAGGCGCCAAGGGCAAGACCGTAACCGGCTCGCCGATCGGATCCCCGCTTGAGGAAAGTTGAATCTCGGATAGTGCTCCGCTGGCGACTAAATAGATATGCAACCCGTCACGTGCGTAAATCGGACCCGCTCCGGAAGCGATTTTCTTAATATCACCTCCTCCGACTGCTACCGACCAGGAATTGGTAGAAATAAACTCGGAGCTTTCGAATGCTATGCGTTTGCCGTCGGGTGACCAAGATGGAGCTGTGTGCCCCCCAACCGGGGTTCCAGGTTGAGTAAGCTGGCGCGGCATGCCCCCTAGAGACGAAACAATCCAAATCGTAGATGGCTGCACCGTTGTTGAAACAAAAATCTCGCCCGGCGTCTTGGACTGAAACGCGATCATTGAACCATCGGCAGACCACGCCGGCCTTGCACCGAATTCCGTTAGTTGTTTTGGCGAACCCCCAAGCGTGGAAACCACCCATATGCCACCCCGATTCCGTGAGTAGTAAGCGATCCGCTGACCGTCAGGAGACCAGGCGGGATGAAGGTTATGCTGATGATCATTGGTCAACTGCAATTCACTGCCGCCAGGGCTGAGTTGTTTGATGTAGATCTCAAAACTTCCGTTCTGATTGGAACTGTAAGCTACGGACTTGCCATCAGGAGATAAAGAAGGGAAACCATCGAGACCGGAAGAAAAAGTGATCTGCGTTGTCTTTAGCACCTGCGGCGCAGCAGCGGTTTGCACTGGACCGCGATTCAGAAACCTGTAAAGCCCGATGGCACCCAGGCTCACTAAGAGTGTTAGTAGCGCCAATGTGAGAATAACGCCGGTCTTGTGGCGTCTGATCTCGGCGCTAAGAGTATTCGTAATTGTCGAAACGGCTGTCTTGATCTCGCTCGTTTCCGACCGTGGTGAAGTTGTGAGTTGTGCTTCACCGTTTGTGTCGAGCGCTTCGTCACTTTTTGCAGGCGGGCCTGAGCGATCCAGCTTGGCTTGGAAAACTAGTTCCTCTTTAAGGCTCTTCAAGTCGAGCAGGAGATCTTTAACCACCTGATACCGCTCCTCACGATCCTTTCGGAGAGCTTTAGTTACAATGCGTTGCAGTTCAGCGGGCGTTCCCGGCACCAATCGAGAAAGGGGTGGCGGTTCGATCTTCAAAATTGCTGCGAACACGTCGCTAGGCGTTTCGCCAACAAACGGTTTTTGACCGACGACCATCTCGTAGATCACGGTTCCGAGATTAAAAATATCAGATCGAGCATCGACAGTTTGGCCGCGTGCCTGCTCTGGCGACATGTAGCCAACTGTACCTATGACGACGCCCGACCCGGTTCTTACTTTTTGAGTGGGAGCTTCGGCGAAGGATCTTTCTGATTTCGGTTCAGTCAATTTCGCCAACCCAAAATCAAGTACCTTCACATAGCCATCGGGCCGAATCATTATGTTTTCAGGTTTGATATCGCGGTGAATGATTCGGGCATTGTGGGCTGAAGAGAGAGCATCAGCAATTTGAATTGCGATATTCAGGACTTCATTTAGAGGCAGCGCGCCAAAAGACAGGTGTTGTCGCAAGGTTTCGCCTTCTACAAACTCAGTCGCGATCATCAATGTCGAGTTGGCTTCGCGAATCTCGTAGATTGTGATGATGTTCGGGTGATTCAGCGACGAAGCTGTACGCGCTTCCTGTTCGAAGCGATGCAAACGATTTGAATCTTTAGTCACGGACGAAGGCAGGAGCTTGAGCGCAACCCTGCGCCCCAGCCTCTTGTCCTGTGCTAAATACACGTCGCCCATCCCACCTCGACCGAGGAAGGATACGATTTCATAAGCTGCCAACACCTGACCCGGTTTCAATTCGACATGATCGTCCAACATCAACTCGGAGGCCGCCCGATATGCTGGTGAATCGATGAAGCTTCCATCCTTATCGTGTGCAGCGAGCAAAGATTCAACTTCTTCCCGCAACGCGTCGTCATTTCGACAAGATTCGGATAAGAAAGACGGTCGTTGCGCGGCCTCATATCGCAGCGCTGAGTTGAAAACGTCCTTAACTTGTTTCCACCGTTCGGGTGTCATAGCAGTAGAGCAAAACTTAGTACTATCGATTACTTCAAATCCATTAACCAGATGTTGCCGCTAGTTTCCGTATACTCGTAGACGATCCTGCTGCCATCCGGCGACCACGCGGGATATCGAACAAATGCATTGAGCTTCATGTAATTAGTCACTTGTTGAAGTGCTTTGCTTGTCCGAGAGACCCACCAAATATTCCAGTAGCCGTCGCGGAACCCGGCGAAGGCGATTTTGTCTCCATCAGGCGACCAGGTGTGTGGCCAGCTCTGGCCACGAGCAGATGTCAACTGCAGCACATCGCCGCCGGCGCTGGTCATCACTCCGACGTGTGTGTCATCACCACGCTTGACCTCAAATGCCAGGAATTGCCCGTCCGGTGACCAGCAAGGAAAGCCGATTGACTCCTTGTCAAAGGTTAGTTGTTTCACCGCGCCGTTTTCGATAGAGGCAAGCCAGATGTTGGTTGTTCCACTCTTTTTGGAATTGAACACAATCTGTTTACCATCCGGAGAAAGACGTGGGAACGTTATGTCCTGCTCCGCCTCGAACAGGGTTCTTTCCTTTCCGGTTTTACGATTGATGGCCAATACCACGTCCTTTCCCTGCCGATTTGATACGAAAGCTACTTCTTCGCCATCAGGAAACCAACTCGGTCTTTGATCACCGGCCGGATCAGTTGTCAGTTGGGTCGCATTCTTACCGTCAGGGTCTATCAACCAAATGTCCGGCTTACCGCCAACGCGCACCACGTGATAAGCAACTTTTTTTCCGTCGGGCGAAAAGACAGGAGACGAATTCCGGTAACTGGTGTCATTCGTCAGTGACACTGGAGATGGGGTCGCTTCACGGGGATGTAGTGGGACATTCACCGACCATAGATTGCTGGCGACCGTTAAAGGTGTGTAGGCGATCCTTTTGCCATCCGCCGAAACTGTTAAGCGTTTGATACGCGCTGGTCCGGTGCTCGCGATTTCGAGTGGCTGGCCAAGCAGTTCGCCAGTCTCAGGCGAGACGCGCACTTTGGACAGGCCAAAATTCAAGCTAGCTGTTCCAAACGAAACAAAGTAAATGTGCTCTCCATCAGGAGCGTAGATTGGGTCAAGGCCCCTCGCCAGACGCTTCAACTGGTCGCCCGCTGCCGATATCGTCCATATCTCGGTCTTCGCCGGATCGTAAGAGGCAAAAACGATCCTCTTACCGTCAGGTGACCACGATGGAGATCCATGTCCACCTTCGGGACTGCCCATCACCGTGATCTGTTTTGGTGTTCCACCTTGCGACGAGATAGTCCAGAGAGTCGTAGTCAGAAGCGCTCCTGAACCCATTGCGAACAGGTCACCACCAATCCCACTGGATTGCAACACGAGGGAACCGCCATCTGGTGACCACGCCGGATTCGAGCCGAACTCGGTGAGTTGTTTCGCAACGCCGCCCAAAGCCGGAACAATCCAGATGCCGCCGCGATTCTTAGAGTGATACGCGATCAACTTTCCGTCGGGCGACCACGCAGGTTCAAAATTCTGGGTGCCATCCGAGGTCAACTGAATTTCACGTCCACCCGGCGTAAGTTGTCGAATGTAAATTTCGTAACCGCTACCGTGATCAGAACTGTAAGCGATGGAATTTCCATCAGGAGACAATGAGGGATGTAGATCCAGTCCAGATCCTGATGTGATCTGTGTAGCCTTGAGTGGACCAGCAGGGCTAGTGGACACAGACGTCTCAGTGTTGACCGATTGCTTGTTGCGAATCGCAAACTTATAGATCCCGAGAGCAGTGGCAACTGTTAGCAGCAAAAGAATGACCGCCGCCATGCTCCGCTCACGTTTATTCGTTTTTCGGGGATGGTCTTCTTGCGATGGAGTGGATCTTGATTGTCCTTCAGTGATTCTGCTTTGAGGCGTCTCGCTGGTTGCAGTTGCGGCGCTAGAGCCGGTCACTGACGGGGTCGTCCGCTCCAGCTCAGCCGAAAACTCAGAACGCTGTTTCAAACTCTTTAGATCACCGAGAAGTTCCTTAGCTGTCTGGTAACGTTCCTCCTTGTCTTTACGTAACGCTTTGCGCACTGTCCATTCCAACTCGGCGGATATTTCTCCCGCAGGCCAGTCGTGCCAGGCTGGTTCCTTCTCAAGGATCGAGACTACAACATGGCTGGTTGTTGCGCCCTCGAAGGCTGCATGGCCAACCAGCATTTCGTAAAGCACACAGCCAAAACTCCAAATGTCACTCCGCGCATCGACCTCAAGAGCCTGTGCCTGTTCGGGCGACATATATTGGGCCGTACCCATCACCATGCCCGCCCCAGTTTTTACTAAAGCTCTCGTCGTTGCATCCGGCTTGCTCGGGATCGCTTGTTCGGTAAGCTTAGCCAGACCGAAATCCAGGACCTTGACGATGCCATCAGGACGCACCATGAGGTTTTCCGGTTTTATGTCGCGATGAACAATTCCGGCCGCGTGCGCCGCCCTGAGAGCTCCTGCGACTTGGAAGGCAACATCAAGTACCTCAGCGATCTCCATCCTGCCGTGAGAGATCCTTTGACGTAGGGTTTGGCCCTCGACAAGTTCAGTGGCGATGAAGTGTCTGCCATCGACTTGTCCTATTTCATGTATGGTCAGAATGTTCGGGTGATTCAGCGCTGATGCGGCGCGGGCTTCTTGTTCAAATCGCCTTCGACGCTCCGACTGTTCTGAGAGGTAAAGTGGCAGTAGCTTAATCGCGACTTTGCGGCCGAGTTTGTGATCCTCCGCGAGGTAGACTTCGCCCATTCCGCCCGCGCCAAGTGTTGAAAGTATTTCATATGAACCAAGCAACTGCCCCGTGGTCAATTCCGATTCGACTTCGCTCGAGGTGGACGCAATGCGATAGACCGGAGAATCGATGAAGCTCCCATCCTTTTCGTGGGCCGCAAGAAGCGTCTCTACTTCCCGACGAAGTTCTTGATCCTCGCCGCAGACATTTGTCAGGAAAGCGGGTCGCGCCGCATGATCACGTCCAAGGGCCGAACTGAAAATTTCTTTAACTTGTTGCCAGCGTTCGGGCGTCACAATGAACTCACCTAATATCTCGTTCCGACATTGATCAAGAGACCCCTTGACCCGTTTGAAGAGGCAGCGACCTCCTCTAAGAATTGACGCGGATACTAAAAAGGAATGCCCTCATTTTCGCAGGGTGTTCCGAATCTCGCGCAATTTCACTCGAGTTGGCGGCGTAACCAGGCGCGGGCCATTTTCCAGTCCCGCTCGACTGTGGCGTGTGAGATGCCAAGTACTTCTGCCGTCTCTTCTATAGAAAGCCCAGCGAAGAATTTGAGTTCGACGATTCGGCCTTGCTGCGGGTCCATTTGTGCGAGCTCGTCCAGCGCTTCATTGAGAGCCAACAAATCCAGTTCCGGCTGCTTCATCAGGGCTTCAGCACTGGTTATTGAGAGTCGTTTTTGATCCGACCCGCCACGTTTTGCGGCCTGATGCTGGCGGGCGTGATCGACCAGGATGCGCCGCATTAACTGTGCGGAAATTCCAAAAAACTGGGCCCGATTCTGCCATTTTGCATTCCTTTGATCGACGAGCCTGAGGTAGGCCTCATTTACCAGTGCGGTGGGTTGAAGGGTGTGATTGGCACGCTCGCGGCGCAGGTAATTGCTCGCTAATCTGCGCAATTCGCTATATACGAGCGGCATCAGCTTATCAAGCGCCGCCTGATCGCCTTTGCTCCAGTCAATCAAAAGCTGGGTCACGCCTTCGGGCTGCATCGGCCACTCCCGCGGAAAATGTTCGAAAACATTGGTTTGATGCACTTGCGGAATAACTACTCGGGATAACGAGAGGCCGGAAGTTAGGGTCACTCACCTACCGTTTTCGAGTCACCTGGGCTGACGAGCCCGAATTTTACAACAAATACTTTTGTGACCGTGAGGGAATGAGAACTCCACCTACGCGTTAGTTAGTGGAGGCAGAAACGTAGAAAGCGGTAAGGTCGCAAGCTAGGAGCAAACTGCCCGAGCCTCCTGGCACTCAAGAGAACAATGGAGGTCAACATGAAACGAAAGCTCTTTACCACTATGGCGATCGTGGTCCTTGTCGGGGTGATTAATTTTAACACCGGAGCACAGACATCAAGTCAGCATCAATGGAACGCACACGTGCCCTTCGCTTTCAGTGTTGGGAAAGTAATTCTGCCGGCGGGTGAATACACCGTGAGAATTGTTAACCCGACGTCAGATCATCCGGTGTTGCTGATACAGAACAAAGATGGGGGCTCATGCACAACAGTACGGACCATCGTCGGAATTGGTAAGCCGCATGAAGAAGCCCAACTGACATTCCGACGTTACGGGGATCGTTACTTCTTTGCGGGTTTGAATTACGCAGGCGAAGGAACAAGTCTAAGTGCGTCGATGTCGCCGGCCGAGAAAATAGCCTTCCGTGAGACACGCTTAACAAACGGACAGAGCTCGGTAGTTGCAGTGGCGACACGCTAATGTCCGATATGCTTTAGCTTGTCGTTGATCGTAGATATTAGTTGCTTGGGGAAACGAGGCCCCGGAAGTAACGGTTGAGGGCACTGCGGAAGGTCCTCGATTTGAAAGGAACGACACGCTAAAGCATATCGGACATCAGTCTGCAGAAGTTGGGGAACTCCTTGCGGGCTGAACAAAGCGACAACCCGAAGTCGAAAGACTTCGGGTTGTTGTGTAGAAACGACAACAAGCTAAGAATGTCGGACATCAAAGCATAGCGCGCAACAGGACGATTGCGCGCTGTTTTGCGAGTAGCATAGACTCCGTTGCGCTCCTCTATCTTGTGGTTCTCCAGGTGACTGATGAGCGCAGCCCCCGCAGCGAGACCCAGCTTCCGCACTGAAGTCATTGCCGGCATTACAACCTTCTTCACAATGGCCTACATCGTGGTGGTTAATCCTTCGATTCTTTCCACACCGGGAACTGGCATGGCCTTTAGCGGGCTTCTTACTGCCACCGTACTGCTCTGCTTTTCGATGACACTCTTGATGGGGGTTTATGCAAAACTGCCTTTTGCCGTCGCTCCTGGCATGGGCCTTAACGCTTTCTTTACTTTCACGATCATCCTCACACAAAAAGTCTGGTGGCAGGTCGCACTGGGAATAGTCTTTTGGGCTGGTGTGCTGTTTCTTCTGATCTCGGTCACTCCAATTCGCGAAACTATTGCCAAGGCAATACCGAGTGAACTCCGAATCGGCACGGCGGCTGGTATAGGCATCTTTCTGTCATTTATTGGTCTGAAGAATGCCGGACTCATCGCATCAGACCCAGTTACTTTCGTGAAGTTGGGTAATCTCGATCAAAAGGCGCTCTTAACAGTCCTGGGTCTGGTCATCACGGTAATACTAATGATTCGCCGCAGCGTCTTTTCGTTTCTCGCTGGCATTATGATTGTGACTCTTATTGCCTGGGCGGCTGGTTTGATAAGCACCCCGGAACACCTGCTAAGCGCACCTGACTTTCACACCGTCTTCTTAAAGCTGGATATCCTTGGGGCATTAAGACTGTCACTTCTGCCAGCGATCATTGCAATCATGTTTACCGATCTCTTCGACTCAATTTCGACTTTCATTGGCGTTGCCCATGCTGCTGATTTGCTCGACGAAAATGGAAACCCGCGCAACCTGAGGCAAGGATTGATCGTTGATTCGGTTGCGACATTTGGCGCTGGGCTAGTCGGCACATCCTCAGGAACGGCTTACATTGAAAGCATTGCGGGCATCAACATGGGTGGTCGTACCGGTATTACCTCAGTCTTCACCGCTTTGTGTTTTCTACCGTGCTTCTTTTTGGCTCCGCTAGCTGGCATGGTTCCGCCTTATGCGACAGCACCAGTCCTAATTCTTGTGGGAGCATCGATGTTTAAGAGCGTTGCCCACATCAACTTTACAAAAATTGAGGAGGGCCTCCCGGCATTTTTGACTATAATCCTCATCCCCCTGACCTTTTCGATTACCCAGGGAATACTCTGGGGTTTCATCTCCCATGTCGGCCTTTACCTTCTGGTCGGCCGTCGAAGAGACATTCAGCCCGTGATGTTTGTGCTCGCCTTGATCTCAATTGGTCTGCTGCTGCTGGAGCATGCCCGGTTTCCTGGTGAGTAAGATCCACTGATGATAATTAGAAATTGTTTTGAATCGAGCGGAAGAAGTCTCGGAATTGGTTCGTGATTCCGCTGGAGGATAGTGCGATGAGAGCGAGTACTGAAGTAAAGACCCGGCCGCCACTTATTGCGCTCGTGTGCGCCGCTTTAGCCATCAGCCAATTTTTCGTATTGAGCGCCAAGGCACAGGTCCCTACGGCAACTCCCACTCCCGACAAGCGCGGACTCGGAATTCAAAGCTCCACGTCGACTACAAGTTCCCAAGCTGACAATCAAGTTAGAGAAGCAAAGCCGGAGCTTGTCCTCCAAAGCGGGTACAGTCAGTTTTTCGGCGCGACTCGTTTGGTGTTTAGTCCCGACGGCCGACTGCTCGCGACAGCAACTTTCCGAAGCAGCACCATCAGGTTATGGGAAACCGGAACCGGTCGAAAGCTGCGCGACCTTTCAACGGGTGGCCAAATCCCTCCAGGTCTTGCTCCTGTGATCGCATTTAGTCGCGACAATCGCCTGGTTGCGGCTTCCGCGGGCGACAACGGGGCAACAGTTTGGGATGTGGTTTCGGGACGAGTAGTGCAAACACTTGCTGGACCACAAGGATCTTTCATGTCTTCTTTTGGGATGTACTTTCTCGCATTCACTCCTGACAATCGCATCGTAACTCTTAGCGACGCTGCGCGAGTTTGGGACCTTACGACAGGGCGCGAACTGTACACACTCGAAATGAACGCTCCCGATATGTCTGGCTTCAATGGTACCGAAGGGGCGGCAGTGCTAACACCTGATGGTAAGCAGCTTTGTCTTGTCACACAGGTTCCCGAACCACACATAAAGATTGTAGACCTGGCGACTGGCCGCGAAGCGCGACGTGTCAACTTACCGGACAAACAGATCGACAGTGTCCAGCTTTCATTTACGAGTGATGGCCGCCTGGTAGTGGCCGGAATCGTTGAGCAACGTCTAAAACTTTGGGACGTTACCGCGAACCGTAGCGAAAAAGATCTTGGACCGACGCTAAAGGAGTTCAGTCAGGTCAAGTTCAGTCGTGACGGTAGAGTGTTGGCGCTCTCGGAAAATTACAGCGTCAAACTTTGGGACGTGGCGACAGCGCGCCCGTTAAATTCCGTCAAAGTTCCAACGAGTTCCGCGTTTGGTTCACAGGGTGATGCCTACGTTAATCTGAGCGAAGACGGAAAACGATTTGCGACCGGAGGCTTTGCGACGAAGACGATCATTTGGGACACGGAAACCGCGCAGCCCGTAGCGACAATGAGTGGCCGCACCAACATGGCTTATAACGTCGCCTTTAGTGCCGATGGCACTCAGCTCACTTCCGGTGGTCGGACACGTTGGGACTTGCGCACGGGGCGAGGGTTGCGCATCACTGCTGGATCAACAGATGACACGTTTGCAATACCTGGCCCAGATGCCAGGTTAGTCGCGGTCACCAGAATTAACAGTAACGTAATCGACATCCTCGAGGCGCCAGGTGGACGTAAGCTGCAAACGCTAACGCCCAGTGGAGACCTCGGAGTTTTCAATAAGGCGCGGTTTAATTCTGACGGTTCGTTGTTGCTGGTAGTCTATGGACCGCGTGTGGATCAACAGCCAACACCGGGAACGCGATCGATGGGTAGCGTAAGGATCTGGGAAGTAAAGTCAGGACGTGAACTGCGTTCACTGACTATGACTGATTCGCCGATGGATGCCGAGTTTAGTGTTGACGGAACCCGAGTGGCGACGATCGGCGCCACCGGACAGATTTCCTTGTGGGACACAGCTTCAGGCAATAAGTTGCAGGACCTAACGACGTCGCCACTTACCAATCTCACGCAAATGATGAATCCTGGCAATCTCGGCGCCATGCGAAATCCCAAATCAATAGCCTCGATGCCAGGCATGGCGGAAATGTCACAGATGATGACGAACGTGATTGGCTCAATGTCGGCTGGAACAATGGGCCGGACGGTAACGTCCCTTGCTTTTAGTCCTGACGGTAAAGTTCTGGTCAGTGGAGGTCTCGAGAGCAAGTCGAATTTTGACATGGCAGCGATGATGTCGCAGGCCCAGAAACCTCAGAAGGGGAAACAGAGGCAAGACCCGCAGGACATGTTGAAAGACATGAAGGTTGAAGCAATCGGACAGGTACGTTTCTGGGATGTTTCATCGGGTAAAGAAATCAGCACAATAAGTGGACACGGCAAGGCCGTAAGCGAGGTTGCTTTTAGCCGCGACGGTAAACTGCTCGCCACTAGCAGTACTGACAATACGATTAGAATTTGGGACATCGCCACCCAACGGGCCTTGCAAACGTTGCGAGGAATTACGGCGAATGTCGACTCGCTTGCGTTCAGCCCTGACGCCGGTCTGCTAGCGTCGGCCTGTGAGGACGGCGCCACGTTGTTATTTGACACGAAGACCGGTGAGCATCTCTTGACACTTATTTCCCTGGACGATGGTGGCGAATGGATGGTCGTCACGCCGCAAGGTCTATTCGATGGCACACCCGTCTCGTGGAATCAGATTCTGTGGCGCTACAACCAGGACACGTTTAATGTTGCTCCCATCGAGTGGTTCTTCAATGAGTTTTACTATCCAGGTCTGCTGTCAGACGTTTTTGCGGGTAAACGTCCTCGAGTCGCTGAGGATGTTTCCAAGAAGGATCGTCGCCAACCTGTCGTAAAGTTATCGCTGGTGGGCCCACAACCGGCAGCATCGGGAATTGCTTCGCGCACTGTCAAGGTGAAGATCGACGTAGCCGATGCACCCGCAGATAAAGAGAACCCGAAAGGCTGTGGTGCTCAGGATGTACGGCTGTTTCGCAACGGCTCGCTGGTAAAGGTGTGGCACGGTGACGTTCTAAAGGGGCAAGCAAGTGTTTCTCTAGAGCAGGAGATCACGGTGACTGCCGGGCCGAATCAACTGGTGGCCTATGCTTTCAATAATGACAACGTCAAAAGTAAGGACGCGCCGTTGAAGTTTGCTGGTGCTGACAGTCTAAAACGTAAAGGCACGGCCTATATCATTGCCGTCGGCGTCAATGACTACGCCAACACTCAATACAATCTGAAATATGCGACAGCTGACGCACAGAGTTTTGGCGATGAAATGCGGCTGCGACAGACTCAGGTAGCAGCCTTCGAGCGCGTCGAAGTGGTTCAACTCTTCAATGAGAACGCGACGAAGGAAAACATCTTGAATGCGTTGAAGCGACTGAGCGGCGCGCCGGTACCGCCCAGTCTAAAGGCGGGTCCACTGGACAATCTAAAACGCGTAGAGCCGGAAGACAGCGTGATTATCTATTTCGCCGGGCATGGTACCGCGCAAGCCCAACGCTTCTATCTCATCCCGCACGATCTCGGTTATACCGGCGATCGGACTAAACTTACTGAGCAGGGTTTGAAAACCATCCTGTCGCACAGCATTTCCGACGTGGAGTTGCAGGAGGCAGTAGAGGGACTTGATGCCGGTCATCTCCTTCTGATCATCGATGCTTGTAATTCGGGCCAGGCTCTTGAAGCGGAAGAGAAACGACGTGGTCCAATGAATTCAAAGGGACTGGCGCAACTTGCTTATGAGAAGGGCATGTACATTCTTACCGCTGCTCAAAGTTTTCAAGCAGCCCTCGAGGCGGCGCAACTTGGTCACGGATACTTGACCTATGCTTTGGTTGAGGAAGGATTGAAGACACTGGTTGCCGATAACGAACCAAAAGACGGTGTGTTAGTTGCTCGTGAGTGGCTCAACTTTGCAACCGATCGAGTCCCGCAGATGCAGGAAGAGAAGATGATCCAGGGTCGTGGGATTGGTATTGAGATAGCGTTCACAGAGGGTGAAACGAATGTCGCTGATCCACAGAAGCGCAGCGTGCAGCGACCCCGCGTGTTCTACCGGAGAGAGTTGGAGGCTAACCCGCTGGTTATCGCCAAGCAATTGTAGGGGTGGCCCTCCGTGGCCACCCGTCGTTGCCCAGGAACCACCTCTGAAATGCAAGTTCGGTATTCCTGCAC
>JBKOYD010000049.1:0-15158 GCA_046725195.1 Acidobacteriota bacterium
GATCTGCTCTTCAAGTCCGAGGATGATTGTCGCCGGAAAATTCATCGCAAAGCGCCGGTTCCGGAGCGTATCGCCGACAGTGGCGAAAGGGTTACCTGAGGCAGAAGTAGTATGCAAATCAACAAAGTGAACCTCGCCGCGGGCAGAAGTAAGGACCTTCTCCAGTTGGGCCAGCAACTCCTGCTGTTCAAGCGACTCTGAGGTACGAATTCTGAAAGCACTAACCCTGAGAACAGAGTCTGCAGTCCACTGGCGATTCAGATCTTCATCGACGTAGCGCGATCCCTTTAGCAACGCGCGCGTGTTACCGGCTAGAAACACTACCTCGCCGCGAATGGCTGACTGCTTCTCTTCGAGTAGGGAAAACGCGCGCCTGCACGCCATCACGCCAGCCGGCTCGTTGCCGTGAATACCGCCCAAAAGGATCAGCGTAGGGCCGGGCTCCAAGCCCCTTACTGATCCGATGAGATGGTGGCCGGCTGATCCAAGCGCCTGATCGGTAGTTTCTAGAACGTGACCAGGTGACATGAATCTAGGATGGCAGGAAGCGATGATGCTCGTTCTCATAGGCGAGTGCTTCGGCTTTGTTCTTGTGGATCGTGCCCTGTGGATGCTGCGGGGGTGAGTAGATTGTGTAGAGCTTTAAAGACTCGGACTGCGAACTGTTGATGATGTTGTGCTGCGTCCCAGCGGGGATGACTACCGCCGAACCATCCTCCAGATCGTGCTCCTCACCGTTGAGGATAGCCCTCCCTTGTCCGTCGTCGACACGGATGAACTGATCAACATGGACATGGGTTTCAAGTCCAATATCCTCGCCGGGCGCAAGCGACATGACAACGAATTGGCTGTGCGTCCCCGTAAACAGGACTTCACGAAAGTACTCGTTTTCAAGTGACTTCGTTTCGATATTAATCACATATCCAACCATGCTGTTTTCTCCCCAACTTGGCGCATAATCCGCGCAGTCAAACCGCGCGCAGCCGCCGAACGCCTGAGTTCAAGTGGCACGTAAAATAATCAGTTGATCGGACGATACGATGCCAGCATCTTCATATAGTTTGCGCGTTCGAAGGCGGCAGGCTCAGCACAGTGCTGTTGGCTCATGCTACCAATCATCTGCGCGACTGACTCGTACTCGTGTTCATCCATCCAGCACCTCATCTCGTCAAGAATGAGATTAATTCGTCGTATGCCATTCTGGAGGAGTTCAGAAGCCATCATCGTCACTTTGGCTCCGGCCATTAACGCCTTCAAGACATCCTGCGAGGTGTGGATCCCCGTGGTAATCGCAAGATCGGTCAGTAACCGCCCGTATAGAATCGCCACCCATCGCAGGGGCAGGCGCAGCTCGCTTGAGTTGCTGAGAACCAGACGCGGCACTACCTCGAGAGTTTCCAGATCAATATCAGGTTGATAGAAACGATTGAACAACACGAGCCCGTTTGCGCCTTCTTCGACCAGCCGCTTTGCCATGTTGGCGGTTGAGCTGAAATACGGGCTGAGTTTTATAGCGACTGGTAACGAAACCGAGCGCTTAACTTCGCGCAGGATCTCCAAATAGATATTTTCAATTTCGCTTCCTTTGAGATCCCCGTCGGTCGGTATGTAGTACACGTTCAATTCGATTGCATCAGTTCCCGCTTCTTCCATGAGCTCTGCGTAATCGGTCCAGCCACCCGCGGAAACTCCGTTCAGACTGCCAATAATGGGAATGTCAACAGCTTCCTTGGCACGTCTGATGAGATTCATGTATTCGTCTGGCCAGACGTTATAGCTCTGCATCTCAGGGAAGTAACTGAGGGATTCCGCGTAGCTGTTTGTGCCGCTCGTCAGATAATAGTCGACATAAAAACTGTCAAAGGTTATCTGCTCTTCAAACAGCGAATACATCACCACGGCAGCAGCGCCTGCATCTTCCAGACGGCGTATGCTGTCCACATTGTGAGATAGCGGCGAAGAAGAAGCGACAATGGGATTTTTCAGAGCAATCCCGAGATAGTTGGTTGATAGACTCATGAGCGTTTTCCTCTTAGACGACGGCGCTGTAATCCATCACCGCTAACTGCTTGTATTGCTGCCAGCAGCGTTGAACAGCCTTTTCGGCTTGACCCAGAAGAAACTTGGCCACCTCAGGCTCGCTCTGTTGGAGCATGCGGTAACGACCTTCGGTGTAGATGTAGTCCTTGAGCGGTATCTTCGGATCACTTGAATCAAGCTGGAACGGGTTTTTGCTTTCTGCTTTAAGAATCGGATTGAAACGATAGAGCGGCCAGTGACCCGACTCCACTGCCAGCTTTTGCTGATGCATGCCTTTCGCCATGTCGATTCCGTGCGCGATGCATTGACTGTAGGCAATGATTAGTGACGGACCGTCATGAGCCTCCGCCTCCAGAAATGCTTTGACCGTGTGCGTGTCGTTCGCGCCCATAGCCACTTGCGCGACATAGACATTGCCATAACGCATCGCACCCATTCCGAGATCCTTCTTCGAGGTGGTTTTGCCACCCGCGGCAAATTTTGCAACGGCTCCCATCGGTGTCGACTTGGAAGCTTGCCCGCCGGTGTTGGAATAGACTTCCGTGTCCAGCACGAGAATGTTGACGTTCTCGCCGCTGGCTAAGACGTGGTCCAGACCACCGTAACCAATGTCATAAGCCCAGCCGTCTCCGCCGACAATCCACACACTCTTCTTCACCAGCGCATCGGCGACACTCAACAGATCACGGGCCTCATTTGGCCATTCACCTTCAAGCTTCGCGGCCCCGTCGAGCTTCGCTTTCAAAGCTGCAACCCTCTCTCTTTGAATATTGATAGCTGTGTCGGTGGATTGATCTCCGTTGAGAAGACTATTTGCCAGCGCTTCGCCAATCACGTCGCGTTGCCGGTCCACCAGGTCTCTGGCGTAGACGTTCTGATGGTCGAGCGCCAGCCTCATTCCGAGTCCAAACTCGGCATTGTCCTCAAAGAGTGAGTTGCTCCAGGCCGGACCGCGCCCATCTCGATTGATTGTATAAGGCGTCGTCGGGAGGTTGCCTCCGTAAATGCTTGAGCATCCGGTTGCATTGGCAATGATGGCGCGGTCGCCAAATAATTGCGTTAGGAGTTTGATGTAGGGCGTTTCGCCACAGCCTGCGCAGGCTCCGGAAAACTCAAAGAGCGGTTGTAAGAGTTGCACGTTTTTAACAGAGCCGAACGTAAGCGAGCCGTTCTTCTTCAGACCCGGAAGCCTCAGGAAGAAGTCCCAGTTAACTCGCTCCCGCTCGCGCAAGGGCACCTGGGGGTGCATATTCAGCGCTTTGCGCGAAACATTACTCTTATCCTTTGCCGGACATACCTCGACGCAAAGCCTGCATCCCGTGCAGTCTTCAACCGCAACTTGAATTGTGTAGCGCTTGTCGGGTAGCTCCCGCCACTTTGCTGGCATGTGCTTGAAGCCTTCCGGCGCCGATGCCAGATCTCCCTGGTCAAAAACCTTCGCCCGAATCGTGGCGTGTGGGCAAACAAGAACGCATTTGCCACATTCGATACAGAGATCTGGTTCCCACACAGGAACGTCTTGCGCGATGTTTCGTTTCTCCCACTGCGCCGTACCTACTGGATACGTGCCGTCAACTGGGAATGCGCTCACCGGCAACTGGTCGCCGCGTCCCGCGATGATTTCGGCGGTCACGGTTTGCACAAAGGGGGGCGCACCTTCGGCCACAATTGGCGGCAGGTCCAGCGTGTTTGTAACCTGAGCTGGAACGGAGACCGCGTGCAGGTGGGCAACGGCGGCGTCTACTGCGGCGAAGTTCTGCCGCACAACGGGCTCCCCGCGCTTCCCATAGGTCTTACGAATCGATTCCTTGATTTTCGCAATCGCTTCATCACGCGGCAGCACGCCGCTAATAGCAAAGAAGCACGTTTGCATGATCGTATTTATGCGATTGCCGAGTTGTTTTTCCTTTGCCACTTCGTAAGCGTCAATTGAGAACACTTTGATCTTTTTGCGAATGATCTGCTCCTGGACCGAGCGTGGCAGATAGTCCCAAACCTCTCCCGGTGAATGCGGACTGTTCAACAGCAAGGTTGCGCCATCGACTGCCGCGCTCAGCACATCGTAGGAGCTGAGAAACTTGAATTGATGAACCGCAATGAAGTTTGCACGCTCGATCAGGTATGTACTGTGAATCGGTCTCGAGCCAAAGCGCAAATGTGATACGGTCATCGCGCCTGCCTTCTTTGAGTCATAAACAAAATAGCCCTGGGCGAAGTTGGCCGTCTCCTCACCTATGATCTTGATCGAATTCTTGTTTGCGCTGACTGTGCCATCCGCTCCCAATCCCCAGAACAAGGCACGCACCTGTTCGTCCGGTTCGGTGTTGAAGGTTGGATCGAACGGAATGCTGGTAAGTGTCACATCGTCGTTGATTCCGATGGTGAAGTGGTTCCTGGGTTTCGCTTTCTTCAACTCGTCAAAGACAGCCTTACACATCGCCGGAGTGAACTCCTTCGACGACAGGCCATATCGCCCTCCAATTACGCGAGGCATCTTGAAAAATGGCGGACCACTAACCGTGCTTTCGCTCAGACTAGTGACAATATCCTGATAGAGAGGCTCGCCGATGCTGCCAGGTTCCTTTGTACGATCAAGAACGGCAAGTGCCTTTACTGAACGCGGCAGAGTCACAATCAAATCATCTACTGAAAACGGCCGATAAAGGCGGACTTTCAACAAACCAACCTTTTCGCCGTTGGCACAAAGAGCATCGACCGTTTCTTGCGCCGACTCGCAACCAGACCCCATCATCACAATCACACGCTCGGCGTCACGCGCTCCTGCATAATCGAAAAGGTGATATTGACGTCCTGTCACGCGAGCAAATTTGTTCATTGCTTCCTGAACAATTTGTGGAGCTTCTAAATAGTACGGATTCGAACGCTCTCTTGACTGAAAGAAGACGTCCGGGTTTTGCGCGGTACCCCGCATTACTGGCCGGTCAGGCGTGAGGGCACGCGCACGATGCGCTTGCACGAGTTGGTCGTCGATCATCTCGCGGATCTGTTCATCGGAAACCTTCTGAATCTTCATTACCTCGTGAGAGGTGCGAAAGCCGTCGAAGATGTGCAGGAAAGGAACCCTGGCTCGGAGCGTACTTGCCTGAGCGATTAAGGCAAAGTCCATTGCTTCTTGCACGGAGTTAGCGAACAACATACCCCACCCGGTCGAACGGGTGGTCATGACATCGCTGTGGTCGCCGAAGATCGAAAGCGCGTGCGTGGCAACTGAGCGAGCTGCGATGTGGAACACCGTACTGGTTTGCTCGCCTGCGATCTTGAACATGTTGGGGATCATCAGAAGCAGGCCCTGGCTGGATGTGAAAGTAGTCGTGAGAGAGCCGGCCTGAAGCGTGCCATGAACCGCGCCGGCCGCTCCTCCTTCGGATTGCATCTCGCGCACAATCGGAGTCATGCCCCAGATGTTTTTCTCGTCCAAGGTTGCCCAGGCATCAGAGAATTCACCCATCGGCGATGAAGGCGTGATGGGATAGATGGCGATCACGTCGTTGGTTTTGTAAGCCACATGAGCCGCCGCTTCGTTGCCGTCGATTGTTACTTGCTGTGTATTCATTGCTGTGGAATCTCACCCAGAATTGCCCACTCGTCTTGTGTAATGTCACCCAGAGTCTTCCCCAGTCCCCTGCTATCTGAAATAAACGCCGGGGATTGCTATGTTCGTAGCAAATCTGAGACCTCTAAAAAGGTCCTACAACCTTGGTTTTGCTCCTGAGGAAGACCGAAAGGGAAGGCGACTAAACTCAGGTTTGTTAGCTGTGGGCCCTGCCAAATAGAATCGGTCGCAGGCGGCCAGGGAGAACCGCCTGCGACCGAGGAAACAAGCTCGGTCAAAAGAAGCTGCCTTGTAAGCATGCCGGGCGCATCTATTGACGCGGCCGTGCTAAGAACGACGATAGCAGGAACAGAACGCCAGGGGCCGCAACCAAGAAGAAGTATGGCCCAGATGGAAATTTCCCGCGTTCAAGCAAATTCCAAACGTAAAAGGCGCCAAGGGATCCTAAGGCAACAGCCCCTCCAAGTCCCTTTCGGAACCATGCGATAGCAAGCCCAACACCGACGCCGCTTGGCCACAAAGCCAGGCCAATCCATTTTGCCGTTGTGGGCTTCGATGCATGGCCGCTCAAGCCCTCGCCGAAAAGAAAGATCAGGACAAAGGCAATACCCGCGAGACTCCAGATCCTGGCAATCCAAGTCAGTATTTTCGACGCGAGCGTTTCGTTCGTCGATTTGTCCTCATCTATGTGTTCACAGAAGCCTCGTCCCCTCGCTCCGCCGTAACCTCCGCTCATGGGCATCCCGCGAGGTCTTGTGTCGCGCGTTCCTCCTCGATCTCCTTGATCTTGGCACGAAGCCAGTCTCCAACCTCTTGCTCCAACTTCGCCTGGTTATCCTCGGCTTCCAAGTCTTCGATCGTCTCACCAGCCTCATTCAAAGAAATAAAGTGGCAGGGTATTTCTTCGCCGTGGTGCTCAGGACTAACGAAGTCGAGCAAGTGACATTCATTGCACGGGTGGGCACGGTATGGATAACCGTAATTGATGCAGGTCAGGGAGTCCTGGGATGGAATTAGTTAGTAAATTCGATTTTGCACCGGATTATGCTGAGAAAACTTCCGCAGGCGTTTACGCGAAAGTCCTCAGCGAGGTGGGCCGTTAAATTATTAAGTATTGCGAACCGTCGTCACAACGGTTGGTCTCAGTGGCAACAAGCTCCAGAAAAGCCCTATGAAAGCGCCCAGCCACGCCGCGAACGCAACGAAGACGAAATAGCGTGGAATGATCATTAACGGCTCAAAGTTAATTGCTTTCGACAGTTGAAATGTACAGACCGTGTACATGCCGAGCGGAAAAACCATTCCCCAATATTGAGGGTCGTATCGAATGGGAAAACGTTTGTACACGTGACGCCAGAATCCAAGGATGAACAGCAGAGGAATCCACCAGGTGCCGGCGGCCCAGAAGAACAACGTGAACCCTTTTATGAACGGCAAAATCTCGCCGAGAAGAGTCCAGTCAGAAGCCGCCAGAATCAGTCTGGCTCCTGCCAGTGTCGTAATCGCGACCGCGCCCATATTTATCCAATAAGGCGGAGTTAACGACGCAGTTGTAAGATTGACGAAGGTGAAGCGATAGAAGATCAGCGTGATAAGCAGCAAGTAATGCATGCAGCCGAGCAGGAACGTACAGAGCGTAAAGAAAAGCAGAACCTCGCGGAATGCTCCGAACTGAGGGGCCAACAAAGTACCAAGAACTGAAATCGACTGAGTCGCAACAACCGCAATCAACCAAACGCCGCTTAGTCCACTCTCAATTGGCGGTTTGTTCTCACGTACTGTGACCAAGGCGAAAAAGGAGTACATGATTAACGCCCAGAGCAAGAATCCGACCAACCAGAGAACCGCAGCCGGCTTGGTCCAACTAGCAACGATGAGTAGCTGACTTCCTAACACGCACGTTCCTGCCACGACAGTGAAGAAGCCAGGACCGCGAACGTGATCTGCGATATCGGCTGTGACACGGCTAGAGAAACTTACCAAACGAATCAGTAGTAATAGCCCAAGAACCGAGTATGCGATCAGATTGACGACCAGGAGTGCCCACGCTATTGGCTTCATGTTCAGGAGATATGCGGCGATCGAAATGATTCCTGTAGCCATCACCAGAGCAAAGTAGCCTGGGAACAGATTAGCTGCCGCATTGCCAATTTTACTGCGCATCATATTCGCTTCTCTTTTGCCTCGATCTCTTCGTCGCAGCGTTTGCAGTTTAGTTCAAACCCGATACGCGAGGCGCGACCCTCCTTTGTCAATACCCAGTGCCTCGTGGTGAGCGGCGGGTTATGCCGCACATGTTGAAAGTGTCCGCAGTCAAGCTCAGCACGCCAATCGCCGTGCTCATCCGTATCAAACCCTGTGATTCGACGTTTCACAAAGGCTTCCAAGACAAGACTACGCACGGATCATGATAAGCAGCATTTTGAACCTGGTAGCTGCTTTCACTGCGTGAGGTCGATTCGCAGGCAAGATGATGCTTTCCCCTTCTCGCACCCTGAAACTTTCGCCCGCGATCTCCACTTCCGCTTCACCGTCAGTGACAACTACAAGCGCATCGAACGGCGCGGTGTGCTCGCTGAGACCTTCGCCTACGTCGAATGCGAACAGTGTGACGGTGCCGCCCTTGTTCTTGAGCAGCACACGGCTCACGATTGAGCTATCCTGGTATTGCAGCAGGTCAACGAGCTGTTTGACCTCGGCAGCTCTAACTACACTTCGATCTTGCTCACTCATAGTAATGCATGTGATAGATTTACTTAGCTCGGCACTCAACTTATCAGAAGTCCAAACTCGTTCAGCGTTTGTTGCCCGTAATTGCGACACCAGCGAGTTCCTTGCGATAGCGGCGGAACACAGATCTCATCTCCAAGACTCTCTGTCGAGCCTCTGAATCACGAACTAGATTCCAGACAAAGCGCACAGCTCCGGCTAAGCCCTCATCACGGATCAGTCGGCCTGGCTCCAACAAGCTCATGGGAGACATGGCGAGTGATTGAACCTCGAACCCTTCCGACTCCAACAGCGAGCGCCACTCTGAAACAGCCAGCGGTCTGACACCATGATGGACGACTCCCGTTAGAGCTCTCTCGGTCTCCTTCTTCTCATCCTTATCGAGGTTGTCAGACATGAGGCACATCTCGTGGATGCCATAACGGCCGCCGACCTTGAGCAGCCGGTGAGCCTCTCGCACGATTCGGCGCTTCATTTCTTCGGTCTGCATCGTGAGCATGGCTTCGCCATAGACCACCGTGGCGCTTTGATCTGGAAGACCAGTGTCCGACGCGTTTCCAACAACACAGTGCTGCCGCTCTCCAGTCAAGGAGGTCGCGACAATCTTTGCCGCCGCTTGATCTCGCTCCACAGCGGTGTAAGAAGCTGGCTCCAACTTGAGCGTGAGTCGCGCAGTAACGCCCATACCGGGCGCAAACTCAACTACGTCATCGGCGTGTTGAATTCGGAGGGCTTCGAGCATGCGCCGGGTAAGGTTCATGCCGCCCGGTCGAAGCACACGCTTGCCTAAACGGGCTAATACCCAGTGGCCCGGCATCTTCTCAGTTTTCAATCCATCTCCGGGTACTAACTTCATCACGGTTTGCAAGACGACCCTCCTTAGCGCACAAGAGTATCCTCACGGTGTTTGAGCAATGATTATGCCGTTGATTTTTGTCCGGTTTTGGAGAGTTGGCTGCGAAAAATTTCGAAAATTGACGGATTGGATCGCGGAATTCTGCGCATTGGCAGCGAATTCAACCTAAGCTAAATCTGGTCGGTCAACTAATAAAACATCGTCGGCTATACGGGTCGAGCGTCTGATCGCAGGGTGGGCACGTCTGTTGCTCATTGAAAACGTGGGAGGTAGCAATCATGTACGAAATCGATGATGTAGCCGGAAAAGATAACCCGACAGTAGCGCCGGAGTCAGATGAAAAACTTCAGATTGATCTAGACCTTGCAACTCCTAACGATCGCGGAAAACAGATGCATGCGATTCCTCGGTGCGGTTCATTGGAAGGTCTAACAGAGCTCAGCTCCTCGCTTCAGGGCATAGAGCTGGCGACACTTGTACCCTTCGATACTATCCTTGTGCGCACAGTCAACAGTGATTATCGAATGTTCATGCTTGATCCTGAAACCGGGCGAGCATTATTGGAAGGTGGAAAAATTACCGAGCCCGTGGAAGCCACGGTACTGGGCTCGAGCTTCGGCGGCGCCGTCCTTCGTACACGATGGATTGGCGTTGGACTCCGGATTGAGGCGTGGGCTGATGAGAAATACATCCGCACATCGCCAGTTCAATCGCTCTGCGTCGAGCACGAAACTTCTGCTCAACTTACATCACACATGTATCTATGATCCGGTAGCGTCGCGATCAAAAAACGCCCGGCTTCTTTATTCCTCACTACCGCTGGTCATCACTCTATGGTGCTATGCGGTGCTATGCCGCAAAACGCGGAGGAAGGTTTTCCAGTTCATGCTTTACGTGATCGCACAGCTCGGCGACTGTCTGCTCATCGAAAAGTAAAGAAGGCCAGATGTAAGCTTGCTCCTCTTCCAGGCTGTTGTGAGTTTCCAAGCGTTTCCGAATGATAGCTAAGCGTCGCCTCAATTTCCCTGCGTCTTTGAGGTCCGCCCTTTGGCCCGCGCGAATCTCACGCGCAGCCTTGATCAATTGAGCAAGTTCCTTCATGAAAAAATCGTGATCAGAGCGCAAACGCAAGAGTAAGTTGTGCACCTCTTCAGATGTGGGCAAATTGCCTTTTCCAGTAAAGCGTGGACAGTTCGCGATAGCCGGAAATAAATGCAGGTTCTCAGCGCGGATGTGAACTGCCAGTCGCGCCCAGAATCGATGGAGCAACTCGTACGAGCGAGCGATGTTAAGGCTGGTTAACTCGTTGTTAAGTTCAATAAGCAACTGGTCCAGCGACTCATGGTCATTTTCCAGTAGAGACTCAATCGAGTTCGTCATCGTTTGACATAACCGGAGCTTGTGAAACGTCGAGAAGCTGGACGCCACCAGAAAATCAGCGTAAGCGTAACGACAAAGCATATGCCAGAGGCGACGACTAGCGGTAGCAACGCTGAAAATCGATGCGCCAGCGCGGCTTCAACTGTGGCGGCTAGGATCCAAAGCTGGGCAACGTTGACCATCACTAGCAGAATCATCCGCGCCTGAGCGACGGCAGTTCTCCCTTTGCTAGCGCGATTGCGAATAGGTCGGGGTATGGTTTGATCGGCTGACATATAAATGTACTTATTGAATCACGAGGAATGTTCGCCGGTGCTCGCCTCCCTGCCAATGGCCCACACTTCTCCATTAGCGCGCACCTCCAGCTTGATTGGATCAAGCGGTCGTGGTGGCGGGCCGTAAAGAACGTTCCCAGTCTTCGCGTCGAACGCGCCGTCGTGGCACGGACATTCGAGTCGCTGATGAGCGCGTTCGAAATAAACCGGACATGCGAGATGGGTGCATTTCTGGCCGAAGGCATGAAGTTCACCATCGAGCGTGCGAATCAGAATTGCGGACTCCTTTGTCGAGGGGTAATGGAAATTTAGCGAAGAGCCAGGCGCGAGTCCCTCAGCGCCTTCAATCTTTGACGGTAGAAATGTTGGTGTTTGGCGAGCGTCAATTACCGCTTTTCCTGCGAAACCCGCCGCGCCTACGAACAACGCTGCGGAAGTAAGTCCAAGAAAGTTACAGAACTCCCGCCGGGTCACCTGCGCTTCTTCTTCCCGGTCGTACGGAAAGTCCTTCTGATGCGGGGCGGTGGCCGCACGAACATCAGATTCATCCGAGAGAACGCCTTTGACCGTTTTCCTAAGATTAGAACTCATTGCTCTTATCCGTCTGTTCAACTTGCAGATCAATCCATGATTCACTCATCGGTTGCTGTTCAGTTATCACCTGGCCTTCAAACACACCGCAACCATCCACGTCAACCTCGGTTGCTTCGGTCGGTAACATCAAGTAAACCTTTGTCTCGACCTTCTGATTTCCGAAAACGTGCGCGTTCACCGGCTTAGTCCGTCGCAGCGGCACAATGTCTTCGTACTTGCCAAACGTGATTGCGCCCGTAGGACATACACTGGCGCACATTGGCTTCAACCCCTCACTTGTGCGGTCAAAGCACATGTCGCACTTCATTTGCAGGTGCATCTTAGTGTTGTACTTGGGCACGCCGAACGGACAAGCGTTAACGCAATTGCGGCAATCCAGGCAGCGCGGTTTCAAGGCGGAAAGAACGACGCCATCTTCAGTGCTTTTGATCGCGTCTGCGGGACAGACCAGGGCGCAAGTCGGTTCCACACAATGCATGCAGACAGTGGGCATCGTGGCTGTCGTTTCTGATCGATCAAGGTAGTCAACATAGATCATCGAATAGCCTTTGTGCGTTCCGCATTCACGACATGCGGCCACACAGGCGCGGCAGCCGATGCAGCGCTGCGGATCGATGAACATCGTTTCTTCCATAACTACCTCAAATAACCTCGCTTATCTAAACTCACTACGTGATGCGCCCTTACGCCTTTCCCCCAGAATTGGAAGTTGTCTTGAGTGGATCTTCTCGATGCGTGCAGCGCACGCCTTGAACTCAGGAATCTTTGAAGTCGGATCCAGCACCGGATTCGTCAACTGATTTACAGCTAGTTCTTCACCCCAATGATAGGGAATGAAGATCGTATCTTTGCGAATCGTCTTCACAACCAAAGCCGGAAACACGCCATCGCCGCGCCGGGAAATTACGCGAACTCGCTCGCCGTCGTTGATCTTCAACTTCATCGCTGTTTCCGGATGAATCTCGACGTACGGTTCAGGACACTGCTCTACCAGGAATCCGATGCGCCGCGTCTGATTTCCGGAAAGATATTGATAGACCACACGACCGCTAGTTAGAATCAGCGGAAACTCGTCATCAGGCGTCTCTTGTGGCGGCTCATATTCGACCGCGTGAAACTTCGCCTTGCCGTCCGCGTTATAGAAGCGCTCTTCAAATAGTCGCGGCGTGCCGGGATGATCTTCAGACGGGCAGGGCCAGAAGATGCCGTTATTCTTTTCTATCTTCTCCCATGTTATTCCGTAGTAGTCAGCGTTGCCGCCGCGTGAGGCAACACGGAGTTCATCGAAGATGGCCCGCGGACCATTAAACTTAAAGTATTGTTGGCGGCCCATACGTCGTGCGATTTCCTGAACAATCCACCAGTCGGCACGAGCTTCTCCAGGTGGGTCTGCGGCTTTATTGATTTTCACGACACGGCCTTCGCTGTTCGTCGTAACGCCTTCATCTTCGCTCCAGGTGCTGCCGGGCAGAACAACGTCCGCATAACGCGATCCTTCGGACATGAAAAAGTCGATGCAGACGTAGAACTCCAAACCTTCGAGCGAGCGGCGCACTTCATTCGTATCAGGCAAACTCACCATCACGTTGTTGCAGATTGAAAGCAGGCCACGAATCTCGCCTTCGCGCATTTTCTGAAACATCTCAACGACTGATACGCCAGCTTGCGGCAGCTCTTCTTCCGGTAATCCCCAAACTTCGCAGACATACTTGCGATGTTCTGGCTTTGAAATCGAGCGCTGGCCAGGAAGTTGATCTGCTTTCTGACCATGTTCGCGCCCGCCTTGTCCGTTGCCTTGCCCGGTGATAGTGCCGTAGCCACGTCCCGGTGCGCCGATGCTTCCTGTCGCCAACACGAGATTGATGTACGACAGCACATTGTTGACGCCGTGCGAGTGGTGCTCGATTCCGCGTGCATGCAGGACCATCGAAGTCTTAGCGCGACCGTAGAGCCGCGCAGCCTGCACAATCTTTTCTGCGGAGACGCCTGTAATTTCCGCAGCAATTTGCGGCGAGTAACGCGCTGACGATGCCTTCGTTTCTTCCCAGCCATTCGTGCGCGCAGTGATGAAGTTCTGATCCAACAGGTTCTCTTCGATCAGAACGTGCAGCATGCCGTTGGCGAGCGCCACATCAGTGCCGGGCTTCAGTTGCAGATGCATATCGCCTTGCCGAGCAGTTGGTGTTTCACGCGGATCTACGATAATCCAGCGCCCGCCGTTGTCGCGCTGCTGCCACAGGAACTTGTTCAATACGGGAAATGTTTCGGCGCAATTTGACCCTGCGATCAAGAGGACTTCTGCGAGTGGAATGTCATCCCATGGATTCGCGGCGCGATCGATTCCGAATGCCTTATTGTTTGCCGCCGCAGCCGATACCATGCAAAGGCGCCCATTGTAATCAACGTAACGCGTACCAAGGCCGGCGCGGGCAAACTTGCCCATCAGATAGGTTTTCTCGGTGGTAAGTGAAGATCCCGAATAGACTCCAATCGAATCTTTGCCATGCGTGCCTTGCAGCTCTTTGAATTTCGAGACTACGAGATCGAGGGCCTCGTCCCAACCAGCGGGCTCGAACATGCCGTTACGTTTTATCAGCGGATGCAGCAGTCTGTCGGGGTGATTAACTTGCAAGTATGCGGTTACCCCTTTGGGACACAGCCGGCCTTCGTTCACTGGAAAATCGTAACGGGGCTCGAAGCCAACGACATGATTGTTTTCAACTAACAGGTTCATGCCACACTCCACAGCGCAATAAGGACAATGCGTCGGCACGATGCGATCTATAACCCGGTCAGCGCGCCAGCCGTCGTACGGCGCGTCATGCAGATGCGGGCCGAAGGACTCGACTATCTTTTCGAGATTACCAACCTTTGCCATAGCTGAATCTAAGACTCATGGCCGCCATCGACGCGCGACCCATGAAAGACCTGGGCATTGCCTTGAGGCAAAGAGGCATACGCCAGCCCGCGTATCACTCGTTTGCAGCGCGGACAGTAGTCGTGCAACGTTTGACCGTTACTCATGCGGTAATCAAAGCCAAGTTTTTCAACCACGGTTTTAAGATCGTCCAGCCACATCTCGGCTACAAACTCAACGCCGCAACGCGGACAGACGGCTTGCGGCATTTCCCGAGCGCGTCTTTGATAAAGCTCGACACCAATCGATGCGGGTCTTTGAATCACATGAAAGAGTTTCCCGAATGGCAGGTAAAACAGAGTCATGATCACGACTGCCTGATGCGATAGCGCGATGAATGAATACATGTAACCGTGCAGCCATAGGCTAGATGCGGTCAACATCAGTCCAGTGATCGAAATCGCAATTAGCAGCAGGTGCGGAACGAAGTCGAGCAGAAATTGTTGCAACGCAATAGCGCCACGATCGTGCAAACGCCGGTGAATCGCGATTGCACAACCAACGATTACCATGATTGCTGTGAAGTCGAGCGCGTGAAAGGTAATCCAGGCGAGGGCGCTTCGTCCATCGACAACATTCAGCGGAAAGCCGAACAGATATGCGCGATAACCGCGCTCTCCCTCTAACTCAAAATGGACCCAGCCAAACACAAGCGGGAAAGTAATTAGCGCCGAGATGATGCAGCCCCACATAATTAACTGATGCATCAGCCAGCGTGAGAAGCCGCGACGAAAGATAAACTTCTGTGCCGCTAAGCCACCGACCAATGTTTTAGCGACGCTACTTGTGTTC
>JBKOYD010000089.1:0-8538 GCA_046725195.1 Acidobacteriota bacterium
TAACGCGCAAACGAAATTTGCCGAACAAGATATTTTGCTTTTCATCGACTGGTAGAAAAAGCAAACACAGTACCGCTTTGCTCTTTAACTAAAGCGACAGGCTCTCCCAGTCGCAAAGGGCCAAATCATCTCCGGTCCACCAGTACAAAAATCAAAAAACGGAATTTGTGTCTCAAATTTCAGCAGAGCTGTATTGAGGTGATACGCTCGTATGGGCCGCGATTTGTGTGCGCATTTTATTAGAGAAACACACTTAATTCGGTTAAGAACCTCGTGGTCCACAACTTCGGACCGCAAGAGCGCATCGTGGCATGGTTCGCGCATACACGCATACCCAAGTACACAAGCATGAAGGCAGGTGGTCCATGATGAGCACTGGTAAGCTTGTCCTGATACTCATCCTTTTGCTACTACCAACTGTGGGCCTGGGCGAACCCGCTTACTCGGAAGAGCAAAAGAGAAATTCGAGTTCTTCAGCTGAACCGGTTATCTGGCGTGATCCAGGCGACGTTAGCAAACGCGATATGCGCTATGGTCCAGGTGCACGCCACCTTGTTCCCACGCCGCCGTTCACATTCATTGATGAAGACAAAAGCGGCGAATCACCCAAGATAAACGTGCGCGATGCTCGTGGCGTGAAATGGGTAGTGAAGCTAGGAAAAGAAGCACAGGCTGAGACGGTATCAACACGTTTGGTTTGGGCCGTTGGATACTTTGCCGAAGAGGCTTACTACTTCGATCGCGTGCGCATCAGGCGGTTGCCTCAGCTCTCGCGGGGTCAGGAGTTCATAGTAAGACGTGGAACTGTGCGTGGCGCACGCTTCGAGCCCAGACGTCACGGCGTTCAGCGCGGGTCAACTTGGGACTGGGATAAGAATCCATTTCAAGGGACCCAGGAACTGAATGGCCTCAAAGTAATAATGATCCTTCTTAATAACTACGACGCGCACAGCGGAAACAATCGAGTCTTCATTGTTAGGAATCCTGCGACCGGAACTCTGGAGGCTCATCATTACGTCAGTGATCTGGGAGCAACTCTTGGTAAGGCTGGAGGACTCGGCGGCACGCGGAGTAAGAATGATTTAGAGGATTTTTTGTCGACCCGGTTTGTCATGGGTGTTGAGGATGATGGCGTAGTGAAATTTGACTATGACACGCGGCCGACAAAACTGGGGATGTTCAGTATCGTTTATCCGCCCTACTATCGAGGTCAGGTAAAGAAAGAAAAGTCCATGCGTAGTATTCCAGTCGAGCACGCCCGATGGATAGGCTTCCTCTTATCGGAGCTGACCGATGAGCAGCTTCGTCAGGCCTTCGAAGTTGCCAAGTACGAGCCGGCGACTGCTGCTGGATTTGTCAAAACTTTAAGGGCACGAATAGATCAACTGACACGGCTCTAATTTAACCAAGCCTCTTGCCATATAGGACCTCACGACTCATCGGAAACAAAAATAGAAACCTTTCGTGCATCCAGACGGTACATGATTTGCCCGTCATGGGAGGCCATCATTTCCCGCTTTGGCATCCGTTACGTTTGCGCGTAAGATACCCACGCTAGACTTCGTCGCAACTCGTTTTGCATCTCTTTTTCAGCGCAACTGACGATCCCGCCCACTCTCCAAGGGTAAATCGCTCGCAAAACCTATCTTGACGAGAGCGGTGGCGAGATTAACACGTCGCAGATGTAACCTCACATGGTTAGATCTTTTTCGCGGTCAGTTGAGTCTGACTAAAGCGAATTGCGCAAAGAAGTTGGAAAGAATCCTCTGAGTTGGGCTGCTTCCGTGGCGTCTGTACATGAAAGCGCGGCCGAAAATACCAAATTCAAGGTATGGCCAAGCCAATATTAAGGGATAACCTTTACAGGACTTAACAGGCGGACAATCCGAACTGATGACTATTTGTTTTTGCTGATCGTACAGAGCATTGGAGGCATGAAAGAACTCTTCCTGAGCTGTGAATCTAATTAAAGGGTCGTCGAATTGGGAGCCCCTTCCCACTCCGCAATCTCCCCCACACAATTTGATTCTTGAGTCTGGCTATGAAACGCTGCTCGCAGTGTCATTTTACTTTTGAGGACCACCAGCAGGTTTGCTATTTTGACGGTACAGAACTGACGCCCCAAAACGTCTCGGTGCCAATGTCACCCTTTTCCCGCTTGGCCAGGTCTCGCGTTTGTTGGGCAGTTTTGGCGTTAGTCGGCGGGTTGATTTCAAACGCGCTCTTGAACAGTTATGACGATTCTGCGAATCAGCCCAATGTCGCCTCGAAGGCCGAAAGTCGGAACGCTGTGGTTTCTCCAGCTCAGCTTCCAATTCAGCCTCCATTTCATAATGCCAGGCCAGATACTCTCACCAGCCAGCCAAAGATCACAGCCGCCGCCAAACCTTTGTCGCCAATAGCCCGGCGAACGACAACTTTTAAGCCTCAGGTCTCTCGCTCCCATGCTCGGGTTCGTTCATCGACGCTCGTCAGGAAACAAACTCTCACCAGCCAGCCAAAGATCACAGCCGCCGCCAAACCTTCGTCGCCAATAGCCACGACAACTTTTAAGCCTCAGGGTCCTCGCTCCGATGATTGGGTTCGTTCATCGACCCCCGTCAGGAAACAGACGAGCGCATTCGAGACTGCGCAACCGAAGAAAGAATCAAACGTTACCGCGATATTAAAGAAGAGCGGAAGCATTCTGAAAAAGACAGTAGGTATCCTAAAAAGACCGTTTGACCGCTAGTGTGGAGTCTCCAAAGTTTGCTTCAATTTGATACGAACTCCTTCACGAGCCGACACACATAAAAAAGAGCGATCGATTTTGTGACATTAGTTAGGCAAAAAAATTTTCAAATTCGAGCTCTTGGCGAAATCTTGAAAAGGAATCTTTTTGCTGCAGTAAAGCTACGAAATTCCGGTTACGTTCCGGTTGCGATTGCACCCTCAGAGCCAGAAGCCCTCGAAATGTCAAAGCTCATCGAGGCAAAGCTAAAGAATTTGCGGGCTCATCGCGGAGATAGCTCAGATACTCTCGATTGACTCTGTGCCTAACGGCTTAACGTCTCCGCGAAACCGAAACAAGGGCCGGTCCAAAAACCGCCTTTCGGTTATTGGGTAGACCATTTGACCCGGCTTCCGCAGCAAGCGCAAAATAAGGACACTCCCAGATGTCCGTGGCCCAGAGAAAAAGAAAACGTAAAACGTTGCCTGCAGCGATCTCTGATGCAATGCCCTCTTCTATCGACCCTATGCTGCCGACCTTGGCCAAAGTTCCGTTTTCTGATCCGCAGTGGCTCTTCGAGCCAAAACTAGACGGCTTCCGAGCGCTCTGCTTTCTTAAAGATGGTCGGGTTAGATTTATCTCACGGAACCGCCGCAACCTAACAAAGCGATTTCCGGAACTGCAGGAAATCTCAACATTGATTAAAGCTCAGATGGCAATTATCGATGGCGAGATTGTGGCGCTGGACCGTAGCGGCAAACCATCGTTTGATGCTTTACGCTATCGCCCAGGTCACGGCGCGATTGTTTTCTACGCTTTCGACCTTCTCTATTTTGACGGCCAGGATGTAACCCAATATCCATTGGTCGGTCGTAAGGAAGCACTAAGGCGCATCCTGCGCAAAGCCCTCGGGGACGAATCCGCTACACGGAGCATGTTGAAGAAGAAGGCGAGCGTCTCTTTGCGGAACTTGAAGCGATGCAACTCGAGGGTATGGTTTGCAAACGAAAGGATAGCGTTTACGCCTCCGCCCGCTCCAAACACTGGCTCAAGGTCAAGACCACAGCTGGGCGCGCTGAATTACAGAAGCGCATCGAGACCTGGGGCAAGTAGCTATGACCGCCTTCGGTTAAGTCTCGGCTTAGGTCAAGTCGAACGCGATGCGTAAGAAATCTTTAAGCTCAATGTCGAAACCTATCCGCAGTCCGCAAATGTGTATGACAGCTTGGGGCAGGCCTACATCATAAACGGTGATAAGGAACTCGCTATCAGGAATTATAAGAGCGGTCGAGTTGAACCCGCAGAACACAACCGCTATAGAAATGTTGAAGAAACTCCGCGGTAAAGCAATCTACGCCGCGGCCCAACAAGCGCTTGCAGCGGACTCGGACGGGAGAGGCCTTTTTAAGTTGTATGGATGAACTGTTAAGTGCAATGTTCGGCGTCCATCTTTACTCTCACCGCCTTGACTTGCTTCGATATAAAGCGCAAGATATTGATCGAATCGAGCGTAGCTCACTCCCTTCTCAGATTCTCCGGAATCACCTAGACCATCTGAACCCAATAGCTAGATTTTCTTAGAGAGAGAAATATCTCTCGTCATAGTTTTCCCCTAAACGAGGAAAATCAAGGAGCTACAATGTACAACTTTAGTATCAAAGAGCGGCACGTCGGAAATGTGACTGTTCTAGACATAAACGGCAAGCTGAGAGGCTGCGGAAGCGGCGGCATATTACGCGATGCCATCAACCATCTGAAAGACGAAGGACATAAGCGGATTCTTTTGAATCTTGCAAGAGTCTCGGATATTGATTCGAGTTGCTTGGGTGTACTTATTTCAAGCCAATTTGACCTGACCAAGAAGGGCGGGCAGCTCAAGATTGTTCATCTGAGCCAGAACTTGCAGGCGCTGATGACACTCACAAAACTCTTAACTGTCTTCGATGTTTACAAAGATGAGTCGGAAGCTATTGATAGCTTCGAGCCTCCACCTCTCGATCTTGTGGAGTATCGCAAAACTCTTTTAGGGGAACGCTACCATGCATTACATCCCTCAGCTTGGGGCGCGCTCGGCATGAGCGTCACATTCCGCGCTGAACTGATGCAGAATCGGAGCCACCAGGACAGAAGTTTCAGCGTGAAGCAACTATTGCCTAGTGGTCGCGTGACGCTTGACGGCATTGACGGTGAGTTTGTCGAAAAGACATTCGAGCCTGTGCAGTACGCAGTGCAATAAGTTTGATGGTCTTCGGCTTCTGGGGTCCAATGCCCGGAAACCGGGCCATGTGGCTTTACTCACGAAGGGAATAAAAAGGCGCAATTATGCAACCTGTGCAAGCTTCATCAAAGCAACACTTGGAGCCCATTGATTCATCTGCGCTAATACCCACTTGGATTTACTGGTTAACGAATATCCTAGGATGCAGGCATCGGCAAAAGATGGGCGCTCCTTTCACGCGAGGTAAAGAAACGTACGGCACCTGCACTGGGTGCGGCGCGCGTCGGAAGTTCGATGTGGAGCGGTGTAAGCATACAGGGTCTTACTACTATCCTCTTCCTGGTCGTCCTACATCCTTGCCTTATAAAGCCCGGAAACAGGACAGCCTCTGATGGTCTTCATCCTAGAGTGGCAGCGGGCCCTTTTTATGGTCCACCTTTAAGGTGAGGGCTTGTCGATGCCAAACAAAAGAGTCCCGTCGATTCGATTGAGTCCAGTGCGTATTCCCCTGGAAGCAATCCGTGTCTCAGGATTATCTTAAATGACGATGCACCGTGCTTCTCTACCTCAAAAAACAAGCTCCGTAGCGCGGTGGTTGAAACTTTCGAACCCCAAACTTGAACTGACGCTTCGGATAACTGAATTCGGCGAGAGTCCTTCTTAGCTTCGAAGCGTAATAGTCGGATTAGAGTGAGTGGGTCACGGTCATGATTCGACACTCGCACGATAAAGACAATCGCTTCCTTGGCTTTAAACCTGACAGTCGATTTGCCGCACTCTACTTGGACATAGCCTTTTGCCGAAGAGGTGAAGATGTTCGATTTGCTTTTTATTTCTGCGGTGCGCACGACCCCCCGCCATCCGAGTAGGAGACAATGTCCGATGGAAAGAGACCTTCCAGTGCACGGAGATCTCCTTTCTGCGCGGCGGCGATGAAGGCATTGAGAAGGTGCTGTCGCTCGACCGAACTCACAGGCGCATGCCGCCCATCGGAGATATGTTTCCGGGCGCGGGTGACGAGTTGACGGGTGTTCGCCTCACTGAGATGAAGGATCTCCACGATTTGCCGATGTGGGTAGTCGAACGCTTCTCGGAGAACATACGCGGCTCGTTCCGTACGCGAGAGTTTCTCCAGCAGCAACAGAACCGCAAACTCTAATGCTTCACCCGTTCAGCTCCCAATCCGGCGTCGGAGCTGGTGTCCACTGGTTCCGGAAGCGATGGCCCGACGTACGTTTCGTGGCGCGAGCGGGCAGATTGGGCGACGTTAATGGCCAATCGTGTCGTAGTAGTAGCGAGGAACGCCGGGGCGTTCCGGACTACGCTCCGATCAGTGCTTTGCCACCCCATCCAGGCGTCTTGCAAAATGTCCTCGGCCTCGACAGCACTTCCGATGCAATGCCAAGACCGATCAGCGATTCGATTTGTGACACTCGCTGCTCACCAAAGTCGGCGCGGAGTCCTCTCTGTCACAGATCGAATGTCCGTCCTGTCTTAGCGGGTCTTAGCGGGCGACACAATGCAAACACATATAACGTTCGGCGCCCGAGGCGACTGATCACAACCACAGGGCGGTGTCACAAACATGTGATGCTCGGTCTTGGTTAACACAACCGGCGGTGGAACGCCTCGGCCGGAAGATGAAAGGAAGGTAACAGTATGAAAATCGTAACCACAGGACGGTGTCACAAAAATATGATGTTGTGTCCTAGCTAACACAACCGGCGGCTTGGAACGCCTCGGCAGGAAAGATGAAAGAAGGTAAGAGTGTGAAAATCGTAGTCATTGGTGGAAGCGGGCTCATCGGATCAAAGCTCGTAACTAAGACGGCAAAACAAAAAAAGGAGAGTGTTTTATGAGTACTATCACCACGAAAGATGGAACGCAGATTTACTACAAGGATTGGGGCACTGGCCCGGTCGTCACGTTTTCACACGGCTGGCCGCTGAACTCTGATGCTTGGGACGGCCAAATGCTGTTCCTCGCGCAGAACGGTTTCCGAGTGGTGGCACACGACCGGCGGGGTCATGGCCGGTCTAGCCAGGCCTCGTCGGGGAACGACATGAACGGATACGCGGACGATCTGGCAGCCGTCATTGAGGCGCTTGATCTGAAGGAAGTCACGCTTGTGGGCCACTCCACTGGCGGAGGGGAAGTCGCGCGCTACATCGGACGCCACGGCACGAAGCGCGTTGCCAGGGCGATCCTCATCGCCGCCGTGCCGCCGATCATGCTGAAGTCCGCAGCCAATCCGGAGGGTCTCCCAATGGAAGTGTTCGACAACCTGCGCAGCAGCCTCGCCAGGGACCGCTCGCAATTCTACAAGGACCTGGCTCTAATGTTCTACGGTGCGAACAGGCCCGGCGCCAATGTCTCGCAGGGAACGCTGGATCAGTTTTGGCTCTGGAGCATGCAAGCCGGCCTCAAGAACGCGTATGAAAGCGTGAAGGCATTCTCCGAGACCGATTTCACCGAGGACCTCAAGAAGTTCGATGTCCCCACTCTGGTTATGCACGGTGAAGACGATCAGATCGTTCCAGTCAAAGACTCGGCGAAGAAATCGGCGAGACTCATCAAAGGTGCGCAGGAAATCTATTATCCGGGCAAGCCGCACGGCCTCACGGCCACGGATCAAGACCAAGTCAACGCCGATCTGCTCGCCTTCATCAAGGGGGAGAAGTACCATGTCGCCAACAGCTAAGCCGACCATCATGGGCGGAAAGACCCGAGTCTTGGGAAGCATCACGGTGATCGACACGCCGCTTGTCACCCGGGCAATGGACTATGCCCGGACTCATTCCGAACCGTTTCTCTTCAACCACGCTGTCCGATCTTGGCTCTTCGCGGTTCGGCTCGCAGACCTGCAGGGCATAGCTCATGACGCGGAAGTCGTCGCTGTCGGCTCGCTGCTTCACGATCTCGGGCTCACGGACAGCTTCGCGGGTCAAAAGCGCTTCGAGATAGAGGGAGCCGACGCAGCGCGGGCGTTCGCTCGCGAGCAGGGCCTCGACGATCGCCGGGTGCAGTTGATTTGGGACAGCGTCGCTCTGAATTCCACACCTTCGATCGGCCTGCACAAGGAGGCGGAAGTCGCGCTCTGCACGGCTGGTATCGGTCTCGACTACGGCGGGCCTCAGTACGACCAGATCCCGCCAGACGAGATGAATAGCATCCTCACCGAATTTCCTCGCCTCGACATGAAGCGGTGCTTCACGGATTCGGTGTGCGGCATCGTCAAGGCTAAGCCGGAGACCACCTACGACAATTTCGCGCGCGACTTCGGCGAGCGTTTCGTGCCGGGCTACAAGCGGGTGTCAACCGTGGACTATTTGCTGAACTCCCCGTTTAAGGAGTAGCGCACGTCCGCCGCTTGGTTGGCGCCTTGATGGTGCCGAAAAAAGGATCACTATGAAGAACATTGAAACAACCAAGATCGAGACCCGACCCTGTCAATGGGACGGGCAGTGCGACTGATTGTTGACCGTTAGGCGTGTAACGATCTTGCTCACTTCGCGCAGCCACAGTACCGAGCTCGCCATAGCCGCGCAGTAGAGCCAATCGCCGAAGCTTAAGCTCGCCGTCGAAAACGCTTGCTGCAAAAACGGCACGT
>JBKOYD010000102.1:0-13510 GCA_046725195.1 Acidobacteriota bacterium
GCCATTGGCTGCGAACAGAAAAGTCACAATATGAAAAAACTGCCGGTTTGTTTGTAGCGGGTGCGGTATGTGTTGCCCTTGGCTGGGCCTGGAACGCCTTTTTCCCTATTAACAAAGCGCTATGGACAAGTTCTTATGTTCTCTTCACTGGTGGTTTGGCACTGCAGTTCCTTGCGGTCTGTTATTGGGTCATAGATATTAAGGGTTATCGGAGATGGGCCAAGCCGTTTGAGATTTTTGGCGTCAACGCAATTGCACTCTATGTCGGCTCGGGTTTAATGGCAGAGCTGTTAGGCCTGATTAAAGTGACCGATGCTAACGGAGCGAAGGTCTCACTAGGGTCATGGATCTACGACAACCTGTTTGCCTCCTGGGCTTCGCCTGTTAACGCCTCGTTAGCGTTCGCAATTGCATTCATTCTCGTTTGGCTTGGTCTAATGTGGATTCTTTACCGCCGGAAGATCTTCATCAAGGTTTGATTCCAAGTGGGCCATACCGCTACTCGTGAGTTTTGCTTAGTTGATTCGTGTCTTTCTTGATTTGACCACTCAATTGAATGACACCTTCAAGATCACGACGCGCTCTCTCCAATTGTTGAGCATCGACGGTGTTAGGAGTTTCAATAACTGGGTTAGTAACGAAGCTCCTGATTTGTTTACAAAGCTTTATTAGTGCGTCTTTGATTTGTGAATCGTTGAATTCTTCTGGCTGCTTGCTGACCTGCGCTTCGGTTGAGGGTGGTCGCAAAGCTAACGTTGACTGCAGTCGACTTGCTCGCTTCCTGATCTCACCGGTCGCCTCAGAAATGAAGTGATAATCGAAGGCCTTGTTGGATGAAATGGCACGAGCGATCTCGTTGTGAAGAGTTAATATCCGGTTGAAGTCCTCCTCTGTTTGAGCCATCAGAGCTTTAAGTTGTCTTTTATCAGTAGGAGTAGCAGGACTATTCCCAAAATTCCGCAATTGCCACTCGCGGTTGCTCATTTCTTGCTGACGTGCTCTTTCAGTATTTGCGCGATCGATAGGAGGAGGACCGGGAGGCTGTTGGGCCAGGACTGGGATTGCTACGAATAATAGGAGGGCGATCCGGATTAATGAGTGTCTACCCGCGGTGTGCTGTTCGTGCATAGCAAACCTCCTGGTTTTTTTCGGCGAGTATAACGCCGCACCATTTCTAGTACCAGGTTTGAGAACCCCCTACGAACAATCTCTGGCGTTTCTGCTCTTGATGTTTTGGCGCACAAATGAAAGCGCAAGGTGCAGAGATGGTCGAGATCGCGCAGGAGAACTCCTATCGTATTCCATATAGTGCACTGTTGAGTGGCAGTCCTCTTAGCCTGTCGCGTCTATTTGTCTCCTATCCTGAACAAATTCTGTTTCTAGGAGTCAAATCGTTCTTTGTAAGGGCGGTAATAATTCTTGACATCAAACCGAATTAGGATTAATAGTTCTGTCCGCCTCTGCAACAAATTCGCCCCGACAGCTTAGCTCAATTGACTGCTTAAAATACGCGTGGAATCCATGAATTCTGCGAGCTATTTCAGACCCATGGAACGGCGGTTTCTATTCCTTCTCGTCATAATACCGATCAGTATCGTCGAAGCGACTTGCACTGTTAGTTATACATAAGAGCAGCGTTGTTTTCATCGATCAGCTAAAGGTCTTCCGCATCATTTATTTCCTACTGCGGAGCCTATTGACAGACAGCGGTCCACATTTGCAATTTCGTCTGAAGCTTCCGAGCGCAACGCCTTAGCATTCACGCGTGTACGCTTGCAGCTTTAACAGTGGCATTGACAACAACTGACGACGGGCGTCGTGCCTGAAATGTTTTGGAGGTGTCCTATGTCGAGAAGGTTTGGATTGCAGGCGCTATTACTCCTGCTGACTATTGGTTCCCTCGTTACTGTACATGCGCAATCCAGCACCGCAGGGAACATAACCGGCACCGTGCGAGATCCTCAAGGTGCCGCTGTTGCCAGGGCTGAGGTAACAATTGAAGAAGTGAATACCCGCGCGTCGCGCACAGTCACGACAAATGACGATGGGTTTTACTCTGCTCCTGGTTTGCCGGCTGGACGTTACACAATCAGCACATCGCCTCAGGGGTTCAAGAAGACAGTTGCCGAAGGTCTTGAGTTGCACGTTAGCGAGAACAAGGTCGTCAATCTGGAGGTCACGGTTGGCCAGGTGACCGAAACGGTTACTGTGACTGGGGACACTACTCCGGTGGAAACACGGAGTGGGGATGTCAACAGTCTTGTTTCGGAGACGCAAGTGAAGGAATTACCGTTAAATGGGCGTAACTACGCTCAGTTGGTCCTGCTGACGCCCGGCATTTCGCCTGTGACGCAATCGGGTGCGGGCGGCGCTTTTCAGTCCGGCGGAACAGGACTAGACGCTCACGTAGACATGTCGGTAAACGGAAACCAGGGAAACACAAATCTGTGGACCGTCGATGGTGTCAACAATCTCGATGTGGGTTCGAACGGAACACTGTTGGTCTTTCCGTCAATAGATTCCATTCAGGAATTTCGGGTCCAGCGCAATGCTTTCAGTGCAGAGTTTGGTCAGGCGCAAGGCGCAGTGATCAACCTTGTCACGAAAGGTGGTGGCAACGATTTTCATGGAACAGCCTTTGAGTTCTTCCGCAACGACGTTTTAAATGCGAATGATTTCTTTTTGAACAAAGCAGACCAGCCGAAAGGCAAGCTGCGATACAACAACTTCGGCGGCAATTTTAATGGGCCGATCATTAAAAATAGAGCCTTCTTCTTCTGGTCGGAGGAGTGGCGACGCGAAATCCGTGGTACGGCCTTAGGTGGTCACGTCCCTACTGCAGCGGAAAAGAGTGGAATTTTTAGCGGTCCACTGACGGGTCCGCTGCCTCACATTCCCGGGCTGAGTTGCGATACCCCGGGACCGAACCCAACAGATCCCGGCTGTTATCCCGGCAACAGAATTCCAGCGAGCCAATTGAGTCCGGCCGGGCTTGCTCTGTTACAACTCTATCCAGATGCCAACACGCCAGATCCCACAGTTGGGCAGAATTGGGCCGGAGCGCCAGCACAGCCGGTTAACACCCGACAAGATCTTATTCGCGGTGATGTGAGTATCACCAGCAATATGAATGTAATGGTGCGTTATATAAATGAGACTTGGATTCACGGAGTAGCTTCGGGCAACTTCTGGGGCGACAGTCCCTTTCCAACTGTATCATCCGATTGGGACCAGCCCAGCAACATGTTTGCTGTCAAGCTGACAAACACATTGTCACCAACGATGGTGAACGAGTTCCAGTTTTCAAAAGCCGGTAACAAGATCGTCATTAACACAAGCCCTCAAAGTGACGCCCTGGTGCAAGATATTCTCTCCAAGTTTCCGACGGTTTTTCCTCATTCAGACACAGATACAGGTTCCGGGCCGCCTCCCTTGTTCTGGGGACCCGTTGGCGGGGGCGGCTATAACACTCTCTGGCACCAGGCACCCTGGGAGAATAAGCAAGATATGTACATCTGGAAAGATGACTTCTCTAAGGTTTCGGGCAACCATGATCTAAAATTTGGCGTGCTCGTGGGCTATGGCATCAAGAATGAGCCGGCTGCCGGAGCGGCGGGAGGCAACGAGCCATACGCGATTCAAGGATGTGGCTTCCACACGGGCAACTGTATTGCTGATTTGCTAGTCAGGGATTTGCCACTCGTGAATTACGTTGAGATCGACCACCAGGAGATAGGTCTGGGTCGGTGGAAAGACTTTGAGCTATATGGCAATGACACCTGGAAAATACGTCCGCGGCTCACTCTTACTCTGGGGCTGCGCTACTCAAGATTCCCACAAGCTTATGCGGCCAATGACCACATCACGAACTTTATTCCGAGACTGTACAATGGTGTGGACTTCCGTACTGGACTGGTGACCCCTGCAACGGCCGGACAATTCGGACTGAGTCGGTCCCTAACCAAACCATACAACAGCGGTTTCCAGCCGCGAGTCGGTATCGCGTGGGATATCTTTGGTGATGGCAAAACTTCCCTTCGCATGGGCTTCGGGCGATACATCAGTAGGGCGCAAGTAATTGAGGACATCCTCGCCCTGAATTCAAATCCGCCATGGGCCACGGCAGTGGATTCCGGTTGGGATGGTTCCGCCGAGACTGCCACCTTGGCTGCTTGCCCAACCTGTCGGAGTCTTGACACGATCAATCCAGGACTGAGGAATGCTACGGTTGGGGTCAGTCCCTCAGCCACTTTCCAAGCGCTCAATGAGGACTACCGTCCGCCTGAGAGCTATCAATGGAATCTGACTGTGTCGCGCGAAATAATTAAGAACACCGTGCTGGAGGCCTCCTACATCGGTAACCACGGTTTACACATCTGGCGACGCAACGTGGCTCATAATGACGTTCCTCCGGGTGTGCCTTGTAAGGGCGGCGCAGCTGTGGGCTGCGACCCAACCTTGCCAAATGATGCGCGATTTCAGATTGCTTCGCGCGTGCGACAAGGCTTGAGCACGGACGACATGGTCTCGGCTAACCGCAGGTTCCCTGGCCTAGGGCCGATTGAAATGGCTGAGTCCACGGGCAACTCGAACTACCATGCGATGCAGCTCTGGCTCAACCGCCGGTTTGCTGAACGTTTGGCCTTCCAGGCGGCTTACACCTGGGGACATGCAATATCGGATGTCTCGCTGACGCCCTACACCAACTCGGTAAGCGATCCATTCAACTACAAACTTGACAAGGGTGATGCTGATCTTGATCGGCGGCACTCATTCATTGGCAATGTCGTATACGCTTTGCCGTCATTCAAGCAGTGGGGTTCGATAGCGAGTAACTTGCTGGGTGACTGGCAGATCAACGGCATTCTGTCGTATTTTGGCTCAACTCCCCTCGATCAAGGGACCGTAGGAGGATTAACAAGCGGGGCAAACACCGTTGGCTTGTCATCCGCCAATGGCCAGCGCCCCAATTTGGTTCCGGGTGTACCCGTGTATCTAACCGGCAGCGATAAGACACTGTTCTTAAATCCCGCGGCATTTTCGTTGCCGGCAGTTGGCCAGCAAGGAAGCCTCGGTAAGGGAGCCGTTCGAGGTAAAGGCACAACGACTGTAGATTTCTCGCTTAACAAGAATTGGAGAGTTCGTGAGCGCTATGGAATCCAATTCCGCGCAGAGTTCTTTAATCTCTTCAACCATGCCAACTTTGTAGGATTTGACTCAGCCTTGCAGTTACAAGGAAATCAAACCGAAACCAACTTTGGCCAATCAACCAATTCGAGCTTTGGGACTATCTTTGACGCTTTAAGGCCGAGAGAGATCCAGTTCGGGTTGAAGTTTACCTTCTGATATACTCCCCGCCAGAATAGTTCCGGACGGAGGGTTGAAAGACTTTAGCTCAGCCCTCCGTCTCGGTTTTTGTCGAGTCCGCACTAGAAACCTAGGGAACACTCTATTTTCTCTCATGTACCTCTCGGTACTACTTCTACTCATTCTGTTTCAGTCCCCAGACGATTCCTTTCGCCGACACTTTGAGACTGCAGAGAGGCAATGGCGCGCCGGTAACTTAGCTGCAGCGGAAGCGGAGTATCGGGATACCCTCCCCGAGTCATACCGCAGACTGGGTCGGATCTACTCGGCGCGTCACGACTACCAACGTTCAATCGACTCCTATGTTGCGGCGACCGGCTATCGGCAAGACTCGCCCGAGCTTCTAATCGATTTGGCAATCTCATACTTTTACAGCCGGCAGTATGAAAGCGCGGTTGAGCTTCTCAACAGAGTGTTAGTTCAAAACCCTCGAAGTGTGCCTGCGCGCCACATGATGGGCAAGTCGTATTTCATGATCGGTAACTTCGAGAAGGCCAGCCAGGAACTCGAAACAGCACTCAAACTCGCACCGAAAGATTATGACGTTGCCTATACGCTCGGTCTGGCTTATTTGAAGCAACGCCAGTTTTCCCAGGCCAAGTTGATTTACGACAAAATGGTTGTTCAACTCGGCAACACGCCCGGGCTTCGCATACTTATTGGTAGAGCATACAGAGAGACAGGATTTCTGTCAGAGGCAATTGAAGAGTTTAAAAAGGCGGTTGCGCTCGAGCCTCGTTTTCCTCGCGTCCATTACTACCTGGGCCTCACATATTTACTCAAGGATGGGGCGTCCCGGATAAGCGACGCCATGGCAGAGTTCAAGATCGAGCTGGCCACAAACTCAGACGAGTTTTTGGCGAACTATTATCTAGGCGTTCTTTACACGATGGAGAGAAACTGGGATCTCGCGATTAACTTCTTACAGAAGGCCGCTCGGATTCAACCAAACAACCCTAATCCATATTTCTATCTTGGGCAGGCTTATCAGCACACTGAGCAGCACGAGAAAGCTATTGAAGCACTAAAGAAATCAATCGGCCTGAGCCCCGATCCCAGGCAAAATCAGTATGAGGTAGCGAACGCTCACTTCCGCCTGGGACAGTCTTTCCTTAAGGCTGGCCGGGTCGAAGAGGGGGAAAGGGAGTTACAAGTTGCCGCGGAGCTAAAGGCCAAGTCCTTTAAGAACGATGAGGCGAGGTTGTCCGCTTTCCTTAACCCTGGATCGGATCAGCAAAGTGGGCTTTCCGAGTTAGCAGTGCACGGGATGATCGCAGAATCGAGTGAGCTGGATGCATCGAAGAGCAACAAGCTAAGGGACGAAGCGGAGTATTACGTCAAGCTGATTGCCACAACTCATAATAATATCGGCTTGTTGCGTGCAGGACTACGTGACTTTCGAGGAGCGGCTGAACAGTTCGCCCAAGCTGCGAAGATAAATCCTCAACATGAGGACATCAATTATAACCTGGGTCTTGCTTACTATAAGGCCGAATTGTACAAAGAGGCGATCAGGCCGTTTGAAGAGCAGTTAAAAGTTAATCCCGCAAACGTTGCTGCCAAGCAGTTGTTAGGTCTAAGTTATTTCATGACGGCGAACTACCCAAAGGCGTCGGTTCTGTTATCTGAAGTGGTAGCAATCAAACCGAATGACGCAACTCTCTACTATCCGCTCGCACTATCTCTTAGCAAAGAGGGAAAGGTAGATGCCGTCAGAGGGGTCGTGCAGAAGATGCTTGCCGTCGGCGGAAACAGCCCACAGATTCATCTCGTGCTTGCGCAGGCGTATTACGAGCAGGGCGCCACAGACAAAGCTTTGGAAGAGTTAAAAGCAGCTCAAGCACTCGATGACAAAGTGCTCCTCGCGCATTTCTATACGGGGTTGGTCTATCTGCGGATGGGAAAGTTGGTAGAGGCCGCCAGGGAGCTTGAAGTCGAGCTGAAATTAAATCCTGCCGACGTTCAGGCCAAGTACAACCTTGGCTACGTCTTGCTCGCGAACCAGCAGACCGCGCGCGGAATCAAACTGATGCGGGAAGTGATAGCGACAAAGCCCGACTTCGGCAACGCCCATTTTGAGTTGGGCAAGGCCCTGCTCCGGGCCGGAGACCTCAAAGAAGCCGTGGCAAGTCTTGAGATCGCCGCAAAGCTAATACCCGAGCAGGCGCACGTGCACTATCAGCTCGGGCGGGCCTATCTCGCAGCAGGTCGCAAGTCAGAAGGCGAGAATCAGATGGAGATTTATAAGCGATTGAAAGACAACGCACGGAGCCAGACAAATCCATAAGCCCGGGTTGGAGAATCCTGTTTGAATCTCAAAACAATCTGTTTCTTCGCTGCTCTGACCCTGTCACTGTTGGTGTCCGACGAGATCGTTAGGAGTCAAAATTCAGGTCCGCGCTTTACCGATATTACCGAAAAAGCCGGAATCACCTTCAAACACATTTCCACTCCTGAGAAGAGATATATAGTTGAATCAATGAGTGGTGGCGTGGCTCTGCTCGATTACGACAACGACGGCTACCTGGATATCTATTTCGTCAACTCCTTAACTGTTGACCTCGCTAAGTCGAATGGAAAGACCAAGAGTACGCTTTACCGTAACAATGGTAATGGCACCTTTTCAGACGTAACGGACAAGGCTGGCGTTGGCAACATAGGCTGGGGAATGGGCGCTGCCGTGGGTGACTACAACAACGATGGGTATGACGATATTTACGTGACTTGTGTTGGACCCAATCATCTCCTCAAGAACATGGGTAATGGCACCTTCACGGATGTAACGGAGTCGGCCGGAGTTGGCGACCCGCGCTGGTCAGCGGGGGCCGCTTTTGTGGATTACGATGCGGACGGAAAACTCGACCTGTTTGTTGCAAATTATGTAGCGTTCGACTTTAACAACTTGCCCGAGTTCGGAAAAGGCCGCTTGTGCCAATACAAGGGGATTCCCGTGCAGTGTGGCCCACGAGGGCTACCGGGCAGTGGCGACACCCTTTACCACAACGAGGGGAACGGAAAATTCACCGACGTGACAAAGAAAGCCGGAGTTTCGGATCCAGAGGGCTACTATGGAATGGGAGTCATCTGCAGCGACTTTGACGATGATCGTTTAATTGATATCTACGTTGCCAACGACTCTTCGCCGAATTTTTTTTATCACAACAACGGAGATGGTAGCTTTAAAGAACTCGGGTTTGCGTCAGGTACGGCAGTTAATGAAAACGGAAGTGAACAGGGCAGCATGGGAGTTACAGTTGCCGACTATGATCACGATGGGAAGTTTGACATATTCGTAACTAACTTCGACGACGAGTACAACACTCTCTATCACAACGACGGTCGCAACTCTTTCACTGACGCGTCACACGCAGCCAAAGTAGCCGCAGTAAGTCTTCCGTACGTCGGGTGGGGAACAAAGTTCTTCGATTACGACAACGACGGTTGGGTAGACATCTTCGTTGCCAACGGCCACGTTTACCCGCAAATCGCGAGTTATCGCCAACGTAATTTTCTGCACAGAAACAATCGCGACGGTACATTCACAGAAGTCGGCGAACAACTTGGTGGTCCTTTCCTCGAGAAACATTCAGCACGCGGCGTTGCATTTGGAGACCTCGATAATGATGGTGATGTTGACATAGTGATTAATAATCTGGATGGCGCTCCTCAGTTGCTGCGCAACGACGGAGCAAATGCCGGCAACGCAGTCTTGATAAAGACCGTCGGTGTAAAAAGCAATCGCGATGGCATTGGCGCGAAGGTAAGAATAGTAGCCGGAGATTTAACTCAGATAGATGAAGTGCGGAGCGGAGATAGTTACATATCGCAAAGTGATCTGAGGCTGCATTTTGGTCTTGAGAAGCGAACGAAGATAGATCTCATTGAAGTCCGCTGGCCCAGTGGCCAGGTTGACAAGATTACTGATGCCGGTGTGAACCGAATCCTGACAATCAAAGAAGGACAGGGCCTCGTCGACCGGAAGGACTTTGGGGCCAGCTCACGACGTTAGGCACGGACTGCTACCTCGTTAACCAAGCTGATTGTTAAAGTCTTGACTGAAAAACTGCGAACCACGAAAGCACACGGACTAGCGCGAGACGTCGTTAGGGTCCATTCGTGTGCTTTCGTCGATCGTCTTGTCCCTCGCGTCATCGCGATCATGGGAATCCTCACTATGCTCTTCACTCTTCCGAGTGCCAGGGCGCAGAAAGTTGATAAACGACTTGAGACTGCGGCAGAACTGATTAGTCAAAAAAGAATTGAAGAGGCTGAGCAGCAACTCGCACAAATACTCAAGCGCACTCCAAATGAGGCACTGGCGATAAACATGCTCGGTACGATTCGCGCTCAGCAGGGCAAGCTAAACGATGCCGAGTCGTTCTTTTTGCGAGCAATTCGCCTTGATGGTCAACTCATCGGGCCGCGCATGAATTTGGCCTATCTTTATTCACTGAAGAAGGAGCCTCACAAGACGATCTCTCAGCTAGAGGCTGTTCTCGAACTCGATGTGACGAACCAGCAGGCGCTCGATATGCTCACCAAACTACTGTGGGCCCAAGGGCAAATAGATAAGAGTATTGAGGTTCTTGAGCGGGCAAAACAGAGGGCCGCGCTGTCTGCAGACTTGCTCGTGCTGTTGGGTGATGCCTACCTGCGAAAGAGCAACGCAGATAAAGCTGAAGAGAGCTTCCAATCGGCGGTAAGCCTGCAGATTGACAACACTGATGCGGTTCTTGGCCTGGCACAGGCTTCACAGTTACGCGGGGATGGAAATGCTGCTTTGGCTCACCTGTCCCGCGCTCGTAAACTCGTCGCCGTTTCACCTGCAACTCTTTACAGGTTTGCCATGGTCGCTTCGGCAGCAGGCCTTTACGAAGAGGCCAACAATGCTCTACAGGCTGCGATCAAGTTGAAACCAGACGATCCTGAGTATTACATCGCGCTGGGAAATACCTGGATTAAGAAGCCGGATCTTTTTGAAGCTGAGCAGGCTTTCCGCAAGGCGCTCAAGCTCGCTAACGACAACCCACAGGCGCAGCTAGCTCTTGGTTTTGTTCTTATGGAACAAAAGAAATATTCGGAAGCGCGGGAATGGCTCGAGAAGAGCCTGCAAAAGGATAGGAGCGTGCCCGAGACGTTCTACTATCTGGGTTTGATCGCTCAGCAACAGAATGATGATCAACGCGCCATCGAACTGTTCAAGAGCGCAGTTCAACTTGTTCCTAATTATTCTTTTCCTCACACGGGGCTGGGCGCAAGCTATCTAAAGCTCAAGAATTATCCATTGGCGAAGCAGGAGCTCGAGCTCAGCGTAAAGCTGAATCCAAACGATGCTAGAGCTCACTACAACCTTGCGTTACTTTATGCCCGACTCAAGGAGCCCGAGCGAGCTCAGGAGGAGATGCGTATCGTTGAGAACTTAAAGAAGTCACAGCAAACCAAAGGCGGGAGCATTCAACCTACTCTCCCAAAGCCCCGATGACTGCTTACATCAGCAGGATGTCCGATGGCGTGAATACGATCGTCAAGGACAATCTTATATTGTTTTGGGCAAAGCCATATTGGTCAGACTTATCTGTTTTAGTCAGCACGCATTACAGAACCAGGAGCGAAGCGACTGCACGAAAGAGAGCAGGACATCCTCTCTGAAAGCGAGGCATGAGGTCACTCTCTCTTGCGTGCAGTCGCTTCGCTCCTGGTTCTGTAATCCTTCGTTGACGCTTCTGGAGCGATGTCAACTCAATTTTTACAAAGCTTCTGCCGTGGTGGGATTTTGTCTTTTGAAACAAAAGTCGACTAGGGACTGCCCGTCTCCCCATAAACCTTGATCCAATGGTTTCTCACCTTCGGTCTGATCATCAGCCCGTCGTGGCTGGAAAAAATCACATTTGAAGTCTGATTGGGTAGATGGCAATCGATGCATTGGTCTGCAATGCTATCGCCCTTCTTCGTGTATATGCCACAGCTTTGTATCTTGTGGCAGGTAAGACATCGTCCCGAAAACTCGCGAACATTGCGCTGAGGTAGATGCACATTGTGGCAAGTAGAACAAGTCATGCTGGAGGACTTGAAGCATCGGCTCCTTTCCAATAGTCCAACCTGGTTGCCATGAACATCCAAAGGTTCATCCGGCCTGGGAATCGCAAGTTGAATGTAATCCTCCAACGCTTTTCCCACAACAAAAGAGAATGCTGGAGCTTTGGCGACTCCGATTCCTCCATGGCACAAAGCACACAGTCCTACCTGACGCTCGCGAGTTAGTTTTGACGGATTTACGATCGCCTGCTCGGTCGGATTGGCGGTCGCAGCTGCATGAAGCCTCGCGTGTTCTCCGCCTGGACCATGGCATCTTTCACAAGAGAGACCAAGCCTGTAATCAGATCTCCGGTACCGATTTGCCGCATTAGCGTCTACCAAGGGCTCGAAAAGCGAGGCATGGCATTCAAGGCAACGGGGAAATACCGGCCGACTGAAATCTAGAAACCGGTCGCCGTAACCTGGACTGTTTACCCAACTACCGAGCTCTGTCCAATAGGAAACTGGTAACTGAAAAAGTCGATCATCCTTTCCCCAGTACAGGTACGTTTGCCCCTTTCGTCCGGAACCGATTACCAAATCAAACCGCTCGGAAATTGATACCATATTGGGTGGTGTTCCAAGCACTCCTGTTTGGTAGAAGCCGTCCGATCTTGCATCCATTCTATAATGCACTTCGGGTTCAGATGTCTTGAGGATATTTTTGCCTGGTCCAAAATTACCAGCAATCGAATCTCGCGTCGCCTGTCGCGACGTCAAATGGTGAGCCGTTCCGAGGAAGCTTTTGTAATCCTTATGACACGACAGACACCTATCGTTACCGATATAGCCTGAGGTCCGGGATGGATTACCTTGGCGCGGAGAAATTGCAACCGTGACTACAGTGACCGCAGATACTAACAGCAATGAAGAAGTTACAAGATAACTGAGGTAATGCGCTCGGCTGACAAGCCGAGCTGCTGCGGAACGATTGTGCGCACGCGGTGTTGCAGCGGAGCTCACGTTATTCTTGCTTGAGCGACTTTAGGCTGTGTCTACTTAACAGCCGAAACTCTCCCCGCATCCAATTGAATTTGCGTCGATGTTTTCAGCCGTGGTAATTCAGCCGCTGCCATTACTAATTGCTTAACGCTGGGAATGACAGCAAATTCCAAAGCGCCATACGGTTTTGCTGCTTCTTCCAACTTTGCAAGACTCGTGTCGCGCCATTCCGTCGTCGGCGGAGTGCCAACCTTCAAATAAGAGATTGCCTCTAAGCCCACTTCTCCCAGATCCGAAAGGTTCTTCGCGAGTGGTTTGATCTCCATGAGCGCGGGCGAACGATCGATGACTGGACCGAGCGATGCGCCTGAAGCTTGCCAGTCCGTCAGTAGCTGGCCCAACTCCGACCTGTAAAGCTGAAAACGCGGAGCATCGGCAAGAAATCCTTTGACAAACCAGGAGAATTTGCGACCGGCTTCGCTGTCCGGAGTGGCCGCATCTACAGCACCGGTGAGTGGGCTGAGCATGGTTTGCGATCGCATCTCATAGCGACGGTACTCTTTTACTGGTTCAATAAGGGAAATCAGCGTTCGGAGTGGGCCAATATCGTCAGACCGGACCAGACGACGCAACATCATGTCCTGGTTTCTTTTGTGCGTAAGACCCAGCTCTTCCAGCTGCAAACTAATTACAGCTAGTCGCCTGTACATGTCATCGATATCATTCACGCTCCGAGGAGACCAAAGCCTTTCCGCGATGGTGGCGGTTCGAGGCCAGATCCGCGAATCAATTGTCTCGGGAGTTACCCACTCGCCCCACATCGTCGCCTCTCCTCCCAAAACATGCTTAGCTTCTTGTGGTGTCAGAGTACTATCTGCAGGAAGCGGATCCGCAACATAATGTTGCGATGCTGGTCGGATTAGGTCGATGTAGTAGCCGTTTGAGAGTATTCCGTCATAGCCCTTTCGTGCAGCTTCGGCTAAGGCCGCAGTGCCGCGCCATGAATGGATCACAACATCCCTGGGCAATTCTGGCTGGAGAATTTCGTCCCAACCGACCATCTTCTTTCCGTTCTTCTGAAGAATCTTCAGTAGCCGTTGGTTGAAGTATGCTTGCAGCGCATGGT
>JBKOYD010000143.1:0-39826 GCA_046725195.1 Acidobacteriota bacterium
ATCGATATGACACGGGCCGTGAAGCAATGGGCTGATAGCAGCTGCGATGGGCGTTTGGTGTCGTGTCTCGAAGGTGGCTACAACCTGGAAACGCTCGGCGAAACGGTCCGGGCGCACGTTAGCGAATTAGAGAGTTGAGATCGAGATCGCGGTTAGTTCAAGGGGAATTGCGTGCGGAGGACACCTTGGTTGGTCCCGTGCAGTCACTAATGGTTCTGTAATGACTCGGTCGCCGGTGCCGATATCATGCAATTCTGAGTTTTCACACACTCTCATAAAGCCGGCGCTGTCCAACACGTTCAGCTTACAGTAACGCTCCTGTGCCATTTTCTTAGGTCGCACCATGCTAGCGGTGCGGAATCTGTGGATGTTTGACACTCTCAAACTGCCTTTCTATGATCACCTCACATGCCTGCCAAACCGTCTTCGGCCAGTAATGATCGACCTGAACGTGTGTTCCTGATCGACTCGATGTCGCACATTTTTCGTGCGTTCTATGCGCCCATGCAGAACCGAGCCGCTCCCCTTGCAACCTCTCAAGGCCAGGTCACACAAGCCGTCTATATCTTCACCAACATGCTTATCAAGTTATTGCGTGAAGAAAAGCCTGACTACATCGCCGCGATCTTCGAATCGCGCGAAAAAACCTTTCGGCACGAGACGTTTGCCAACTACAAGGCCAATCGGCTTGACATGCCCGACGACCTTGCAAATCAGCTCCCGTACATCATCCGTCTTTGCGAAGCTTTCAATATTCCAGTGATCAATTCACCTGGCTACGAGGCTGACGACGTGATTGGCGCACTCGCGACTAAAGCAGCCGAAAAGAGTTTGCAGGCTGTGGTCGTCTCTAATGACAAGGATATGTGCCAGCTGGTGCGGGATCCTTTCATTGTCTGCATGCGGCAAAACTCACAGGTGGTCAAACGAAAAGAGCCTGTTCCACCAATCGAGTGGTGCGACGAAGCCTGGGTTGAGAAGAAGTTTGGGGTAACGGCTGACAAGCTCGTTGATCTTCTAGGTCTGATGGGCGACTCCATTGACAATATTCCCGGAGCGCCGGGTATTGGATCAAAAGGCGCGGTGCAGATCATCCAACAGTTTGGGTCGATTGAAGCAGCACTCGCAGGTTGGGAAACTGTTAAGCACAAAACCTATCGCGAATCGCTGCGCGACAATGCGGATTTGATCAGACAATCACGTGAGCTCGCGCGGATTAAGGTTGATCTGGATGTACCACTCGACCTGGAAGCGATCAAGGCAAAACCTCCAGATCGTTCCGCCGCCTACGAACTATTCCGCGAGTTGGAATTCGCGGCGCTAACGAGAGAATACGCCGACGCCGCTGAAGTGCGACCAGCGACGGCTGAAAGTGCCCGCAACTATCGGCTGGTTCAAACAAAGTCAGATCTCGACAATCTCGTGCGAACGCTCTTCGAAGCAGAGAGCGTTGGTGTGGCCGTGGCTGACTCAACTCCGGCAGGCACCGGCGAACAGGAGTGTTTCACAGAACTCGAAGCTACGCGCGGCATCGCATTAGCAACGAAAACCGGAGTGTCAGCTTACATTGATCTCGAAAAGTTCTCGGGTGGCGTGGAGGCGGCGATTGGCCCGCTACGCGAAGTTCTCTCAAACGGTCTGATTGAAAAGTCAGTCCATGATATGAAGCGTGCTGTTGGACTGCTCGATCGTTTCGACATCAAGGTTGAAGGTGTCAAGGATGATACATTTCTCGCCGCTTACCTGCTGGATCCTACGCGCAGCAAGTATGATTTGGCCGACCTCGCTCGCGAAGCTCTGGGCATTGAAGATGGCAACACACCGGCAAAGAACTGGACGGAAACAGCCTGGCAAACCGCAACTGCAGCCGACCTGACAATTCAAACAGCCCGAATACTGCGCAACCGAATTCTCGAAAAGAAACTCGAGACCATCTATTCCGAAGTTGAGCTTCCACTCGCACCTCTTCTCTATCGGATGGAACGCGCCGGACTCAAGGTTGATCCCGGAGTCCTCGCGGACCTGTCGAACTACATTGGTCAAGAACTACACAAGCTAACAGTCAAGATCTACCAAATCGCCGGACGTGAGTTCAATATTGGCTCGCCGAAACAAGTGGGAGAAGTCTTATCTGAACTGAACATCGATATTGGAAGGAAGACATCGACCGGACGCGTTTCCACCAGCAAGGCAGTTCTGGAAGAACTAGCACAACAGTTTGAATTGCCGCGTTTGATTATCGACTATCGCGAGCTCGATAAGCTCAAGAGTGTTTACACGGACGCGTTGCCTCATCAGATCGGCTCGGATGGCCGCATCCATTGCCAACTCAATCAGACAGTCGCGGCAACCGGTCGGCTCTCGTCAAGCGACCCGAATCTGCAGAACATTCCCATCCGATCCGAAATGGGGCGGCGCATTCGTCGTGCGTTTGTTGCTGAGAAGGGAAATAAAATCATCTCAGCAGACTATTCCCAACTCGAACTTCGACTGTTGGCCCACATCACTCAGGACCCTGTGATGCTGGAGGCGTTTCAGAAAGGCGACGATATTCACGCGCGTACCGCGCGTCTCGTATTCGGGGCAAAGACAGACGCGGAGCTAAAGGAAGCGCGAAGGTTTGCGAAAATTGTAAATTTCGCTATTGCGTACGCGATTGAGCCCTGGGGCCTATCGCAGCGCGTGGGTATCTCTCGACAGGAAGCGAAGAAGGTTATCGAGGATTACTACAACACCTACAAAGGCGTTCGTCGCTATATGGAGGAGGTGCCGATTCGTGCGCGCGAGCATGGCTACGTGCGCTCAATCTATGGACGTATTCGCCCACTACCCGGCATTACTGATCGTAATGCGAATATCAGGCGCGCGGCGGAACGCGAAGCGATCAACATGCCAATACAAGGAACCGCCAGCGACATAGTGAAGATCGCCATGCTTCATGTCGATGAGGAGTTAAAACGCTCCTCACTCCGAGCGCGTCTTCTTATGCAGGTACATGATGAGCTACTCGTTGAAGTTCCCGAAGGAGAAGTGGAGAAGGTTACGCAAATAATGAAACACGAGATGGAAACGGCAGTATCGCTCGACGTGCCGCTTGTTGCCGACGTAGGCGTGGGAGACAATTGGATGGACGCGAAGCCTTAGAAATTGCGAAATTGCGAGATTGCGAAATTTATTCCCTGTGAGCCAAGTGTTACCTTTGTCCGGTAGGAGTTTTCCAACGTCCTTGGGGTCGATCGTCGCAATTCCACAATTTCGCAATTTCGCAATTTCGCAATTCTCTTTATGAAGCCCGCACTAAACAAGAATTCCGCAGTCGTCTATCGCCGCCCGTCTGATGCAGTCGCAACGCCGAATCAGCCTGGATCTCTTGAGGCCGCTACAGGTGGGATTGCCCCGGCGATTACACCCATCATAATTGGTTTCCTTCTGTTGCTTGCCCTCATTTCCGTCTTGAGTTGGTGGAGCGTTAACAAGATGGACGAAGTTGGATTTAATGCTCGCACTCTCGCAATGCGGCATTCGGCCCGGCTCAGTCTCCTCCTGGATCTACGCCTAAAAGTCACCAAACTCGATAACGAAGCGCGTGCACGTGCCCTGGCGGAATCGCGACGTGAATTGGCTCCGCCATTCGAAGTGAGGTTGAACAACGCGCGTGAGGAAGTGGCGCAGATCCTGACCCTGTTAGACAAACCTCCGCTTACTGAAGATACGTCCTGGCTGCAGTTGCGCAACGACCTGCATTCTTATCTTGAAGTGACTCAGGATTTGAGGCGTTACAGCCTTGAGGGCTTTGATAAGTTTCGCACTGTTGATAATGAACTCAACGGCCTGTTCTCCGCTTTGCAGGCCGAACAGCAGAACGTGATCGATCAAGTACTTGCCTTGCAAAGAGATGCTCGGCGTTCGATTCGTCTCTGGAGCATAATCGCGCTTCTTGTTGGTACGTTGGTGGCGGCGGGCACGATCTGGCAAGTGCAGCGGCATTTCCGACAGATGCGTCGAAGCATGTTTGAGGCGCGTCGTGAGCGCACTTTTACCACTCAACTCCTCGAAGGAATGGTTAGCGCAGTTGCGGCGATTGATGAGGATGATCGAATCCGCAGCGCGAACGCAGCCTTCTTCACAATCTTCCCGCGCGCCAGCATCGGAGCATCGGTACTTGAGAGGTTCGGTTCGGAAGAGGCTATGAAAATGTTGGATGCGGCGACTGCCATGCGTGTCTCGAAGGCGACCTACCATGGTCGCTGGGTCACTCAGGTCGAGGAAGAAGACAAGGCCTTCGACGTATATTCATCGCCTCTGGCGATCAATGGAGATCGGGGTCAGATTGTGACTCTGGTGGATGCTACTGAGGCCGCGGAGTCGGAACGGAGTTTACGCAGAAGTGAATCGTTGGCGGCAGTGGGACAAGCCACCACGCAGGTTGCGCACGAGATTCGTAATCCACTGGGTAGCATTCGTCTGGGAGTATCAATGTTGCGAGATAGTGTGACCGATCGTGAAGCGCTGAATACGATTGAACTTGTTGAGCGCGGTATCAAGCACTTGAATAAGCTCGTCGTCGATGTCACTCAGTTTTCTCGGCAGAAACAGCTGGAGCGTTCAAATGTCGACTTGCACGAGTCGCTCGAACGAAGTATCGATCTGGTTAGCGAAAGGATTCGGGAGAAAAACGCTACAGTGGAGAGAGTCTTCAGCGATTCGACAATCGTTGGCCAGTGGGACGCATATCAGTTGCGGCAGGTATTTGTTAACGTAATCGCGAATGCTATTGACGCCAGCCAGGAGAATGCTTCTGTTCGGATCTCAACTGAACTATTAGGCGTTGACAGCGACGGCGATGGACAACGGCCGAAAAAGTACGCGCGAATCACGATTGCTGACAAAGGGAGAGGAATGGACAAGGCAACACGCGATCGAATCTTTGAACCTTTTTACTCTACCAAGAAGCGAGGTACGGGATTGGGGTTAGCAATTGTGAAGCAAATTGTCGAACAGCATGGCGGGAAAATTAGCGTCGCCAGCGAACCGGGGAAAGGCGCGAAATTCAGTATTGACCTGCCCGTGTAGGAATTGCGAAATTGCGGAATTGCGAAATTTCGAATTTCAAACCCGCAATTTCTTAAAGGCTTGCCTCGCTGCCGCCAACGTCTGTTGAACAATCTCGTCGGTGTGGGCGAGGCTGACAAACGCGGCTTCGAATTGAGATGGCGCAATATAAACTCCCTCACTCAACATCGCGTGGAAGAACTTTCCATAACGTTGCCGGTCGCACCTGTTCGCAGTGTCCCAATCGAAGACCGCAGCATCCGTAAAAAATCCGGTCCACATTGAACCGACTCGATTCGTTATAGTGGTTACGCCGGCGTCTCGGGCTGCGCTCGTGAGTCCTTCACATAGTTGTCGAGAAGAACTCTCAAGTCGATCGTAAACCGACGCGTCGCGCAACCGTCGCAGAGTCACTAAGCCCGCCATCATCGACAGCGGATTTCCAGACAACGTACCAGCCTGATAGATAGGACCAGCCGGAGCGACATTGTTCATCAGTTCGCGACTCCCTCCATACGCCCCCACAGGAAGCCCTCCGCCAATTATTTTGCCCAAGGTCGTGATGTCAGGCTTTATGTCATAGAGTTCCTGTGCGCCGCCGCGTGCGACCCGAAAGCCAGTCATTACCTCGTCGAAGATTAGAAGTGCACCATGTGAAGCGGTGAGTTGGCGCACTTCCTCAAGATAACCTGGCTTCGGAGGTACACATCCCATGTTTCCTGCAATAGGTTCGATAATCACCGCTGCAATATCGCTGTGTTTCGCAAAAATCTGCTCAAGAGCGGCGGCATTATTGAAAGACAACGTAATCGTGTTCTCCGCGAGAGCTGCGGGTACGCCTGGACTGTCCGGGAGGCCAAGCGTCGCAACACCAGAGCCGGCTTTAACGAGCAAACTGTCACCGTGTCCGTGGTAACAGCCTTCAAACTTCACCAACTTCGTGCGTCCGGTCACGCCCCGAGCCAGGCGTATAGCTGACATCGTGGCTTCGGTGCCACTGTTTACCATTCGCACCATCTGGATCGAGGGCACGGCGTCGATGACTTCTTGAGCAAGTTGGACCTCAAGTTCGCTTGGCGCACCAAAGCTCGTTCCGCCTGCCGCGACCTCTTGTAAAGCAGCGACGACTTCTTCGTCAGCGTGTCCCAGGATCAACGGTCCCCATGAACCGACATAATCAATATAGGTTTTTCCGTCAACGTCAGTGACAGTGGGGCCGCGTGCGGATTTAATGAACCGTGGCGTGCCCCCAACTCCACGAAAAGCGCGGACGGGAGAGTTCACACCGCCGGGCATCAATTCGAGCGCCTTGTCGTACAACTCGTCCGATTTTGATCGCATTGTGTTGTGAGGATACCAAGTTGAGCCGAGGTAACGAAACGAAACCTCCAAACCGCACTAGAGATATACCTAAGCCTTCACACGTTCTACTGCTTCCTTTGGTTCAACCGTAATCGAACGAAAACTCGACATTCGTACCAGTCCCGGCGCGGCTCCTTTCGGTTTCGACAGAAACTTTCGTTGCGTGTAATGCACTACAACCTTTGAGTCTTTACTCGCCTGGCTAAATCGACCGGCGAGCTGGGCTGCTTCAATGATAGTTCGTTGAGGAATTTCCTTACGCGTTGGATTGCGGACAACAACGTGAGAGCCCGGATAGTCCCCCGCATGCATCCACATGTCGTGCGGTTGAGCAAGGCGAAAAGTGAGATTGTCATTGTCGCGTGCGGCTCTCCCAACGAGAATCTCGTAACCATCCGTCGAAACGTAACGCCTCACGCCTGGTAAGTTTTGTGATCTTGCCGGCTTTGTTTGCGAAGATTTTGCAATCTGCCGAGTGTTATCAAACTTCTGCAAACCAACTTCATCCCGTTTCCTAATAATGAATTCAAGATCTTGCGCGCGCTTCTCGAGTTGCGCTATTTCGCGTTCGATGTGAACCAGCCGACCTGCGATCTCTTCGCTCGCTCTCTTTGCCTTTGTGTAAAGACGAAACCGCTGGGCAGCCTCGTCCTGAAGCGAAGTGTTTTTGTCGACCTCAATCTCAATTAGCGGGGCACCGTCAGAATAGTAATCAGTGATGCTCACTTTGTTTCCCGAACGAACTGCCGTTGCGACATTTGCCAACAGTAAGTCACCGATCTTTTTGTGCTGATCAGGATCCCCATGGTTAACCAGATCGTTCTCAAGGTTGGTCCTCGTTCTACGTTTCTGCGCCAGGAACTTTCGCAGTTGAGAGCGCAGAGCGTTTGCTTGAACATCAAATGCTTTCTCTGCGTCGAAGACTGAAAAATAGGCATCTGCGTTTGCGGAAGGCGAACCAGCAAGGGTCGGCAATGGTTCACTCCGTTCTTTTTCTTCAGCAGTCGGGGGACAATAGATTTCTTCAGGTTGTTGGCCGGCTCCCTTGAGGCTACGAAGCGTCGCAACGATTCGATTTAGAGCGTCAGCAAGAAAAAGATTGGATGATCGACCAGTGAGTTGAATAATCAGTTGCTGGAGATGGGTGGCTCCCAGGTCATCGTTAACGCGAAACGTAACGCGGGCAACTCGATCTGATGGCTCCTTGTCGACCGTAACTACTTGCGCGCCGGCGAGCGTGGACTTCAAGATCTGTCCAAAACGAGTCAATTGAATTGCTTGCTTTTCGAGGTCTTTCACTCGTCGTTGAATTAAGTAGAGGCGGGGACTGGACGGGTCGACACTGATTAGCAGAAAGCTTCCGCGCAAACCCAGATCCAACGCGAACGAAAAGGGTGTCAATTGAAAGATCTTTCCCAGGAATTTACCCGTTACGTTGGACCGAATCTCATTAACGATAAGCTCGATTAGTTGCTGATCCATGTTAAGAGCAGGCTATCAGATCCCCTTCAGCAAAGAGAAAGGCCCCACTCGTAGTTGAGTGGGGCCAAACCCTTAGGATTAAACCTGAATTATGTTGTGATAACGGCGGTGCGCGTAAATCGATCGTGTATGGTGTGGCCCTCGCGACTTAAAAGTGCCGAAACAATTCCGAGTCCTGTGGCCAACGAAATCAAATAGAAAAATGAACGGCCGACAGACTGGCGGCCAGTAGGAATTAGACCAGTTTTAGTATCGATCACTCGCAGTGAAAGTAAGCGCATGGCCCATGTACGCCCAGTGAGGGCGGTGGTCAGCGTGAGATAGATAAATGCTACGATGACGATGCTTACGGCGAGGACCGCAATCGAACGGGTATCTCGCAAATTGCTACCGGTGAACTTCATAGCGAAAGCAATTGAGGAACTGAGCAACGCGCAGATCAGGAGGTCAAGAACCGCGCAGACGAAACGCCGGAAAGCTGATGGTCTGTTTGTGGCGTTATCATCGAAGCAAACATTTCTGGAAATCGAATCAAGATAATTTAGAGCGGGGTCGTTGGGATCACCGACAATCAAACGCTTGGGAACCGATGGGACTTCAATTTTCAAGACTTCGGGCTCGTTGGCTGGTACAACAACGAGGTGAGTCTTTTCCAAAGGCAGTGGTTCTTCAACTTGAATCTCCGGCTCGGACGCGATTTGCGCGGGCGAGGCATCGGCGATTGTCTCGTTCATGTCGTTTTCTTCTCGTTCGGGGGCGTACGCTACTGCCGTCGCAAGGTTGGTTCTCGGTTGACGCCGAGGTTCGACCGGCGCAGTTTGGTGAGCTCGTTCTATTCTTTTTAGCGCAGCGGCCACAAGCGGATTCATCGGCGGCATTTCTGTTGTTGGGAGAAGTTCCAACTGAGGACTTGAGACCGCCGCCTCAATCATTTGGCGTTCCGCCTCGGCAGCTTCTCGAGCAGCATCGCGAGCCCGGCGCTCCTGAACTTCTCGCACCCTTTCGCTCAACTCTTTTCGCCATTCGGGGACAGAGTTGCGCGAAACGCCTGGAAACTCAATCAGCGTGGATCTTTTTTCCCGTTGTTCCCTGGGGACTTCGGCGGCTGGGTTCATTTCAGCTTCGTGAGGCGAACCTGCCTCGATTTGGTAGTCGTCCTGGACGGCCTCAGCGCCACAATCACTACAGAGTTCAGAATTCTCTGAGATGGCGCCGCACGAGTGACATCGCATTACAAACTGGCTCCGGGGGATATCCGGCAAGGTGTCAGGTCTGCCGCAACCCTGCCGTGGGTTGCGCGATCGCGACGCATCCTATCAGGAATAACTTTAAGTGGTCAATTAGAAAATGAAGCAGGCGTTGAAGTTGTAGTCCGAGGGTAGGACGTTTGTTTCATGGGATGCGGCGCCGGCTTTACAGTGGTGTCCTGCCTGCAAAACCGGCGTCAACATCGTGCCACCATTCGAGCTCATCGCCTTCCCCCAACTGCCAGCACAGCAGCACGACCCTACCGTCCCGAAGAGAGGGGAAATCGACCAATCCGCGTTCAAAGTCCTTGAGCTGTACACCGAGCGCCTCTAATTCTGTGACTTGAGCGGTCAGGTTGGTGAGAATCTGAGCATAGGCGGCGCCGTCGACGAGTCCGCCTCCACCTTGTTCCGCTCCTTCGGCCGCCTTCTTAGCATCTTCCCGGTAACGCAAGATATTTTTGTGTGCGCGTTGAATCTTCGCCAGGAGGGTCTTAACGCTGGGCAGCAACGCGTTTGCTTCCTGAATGGTGAATATTTTCATCTCACGACGCCTGTCCAATTGAGATCAATGATCATCGGTGATCCGAATGAACTCCGTGGCTGCTTCAAACTCAGCGGCCTCCTCAATCTCGGACTCGATAACTACATGCATAGTTGCCTCGAAACCGTCGGGAGGTGCTTCCTGCATTGGGATCTGTTCTTCCAGATACTGCGAGGGTAAGTGCTCGTGCAAGTCACGCTCATCATAACGCGTCCCGTGACTGACTTCCTTGCGCACTTTCTCCGCTATCTCGCCGAGGTCTATGAAGTAGTCGGCAACGTCAATGAGTTTTGGTGCCGTGTTTGATCTGAAACCGGCAATTTCAACTCGACATCCTTTGTAAGCAACAGCATTTACCGCGTAGACGAAATCCTCATCTCCTGATACCAGCACTGCCGTGTCATAACGACCGGCGAGCGATAACATGTCGACGGCAATCTCTACATCAAGGTTCGCTTTCCGGCTGCCGTCATAAAAGGTCTTCAGTTCTTTTTGAATCACCCGAAAACCATTCCGCCGCATCCAGAGAAGAAAACCTTGTTGCCGTTCCGCACCAACATCAACCCCTGTGTAGAAAAATGCCCTCAGTAGACGACCGTCACCTAGCAGCACTCTCAATAATTTGTTGTAGTCGATGTCGATGTTGTGGAACCGTGCTGCGTGAAAAAGATTATTGCCATCAATGAAGACCGCGACCCTCCCCCGATGACCGAGCTGCCATGAAATATTATTCGTAGGATCAAAATTGTTCATAAACTAACTCCAGGAGACTACCCCTTAGTTTTAACCTAGAATGCTGTTTTGCGGTTCTTTGGTCAAGTAAAGGTCCATCGTCTTCGATCACGAACCGGCAATAACTTGATCGTCAATCGCGTCAAGATAGATTGTCTTAATGGGGCCATTACCGACTTCTATTTCCCAGGCAAGATGTACTTCCGGACCTTTGCTTTGATCTTGTGGACGCTTAACGTAGACCACTAATTGACGAACCTTTGCGACAGTGTTGGTGGGAATCGTAACTGACTGCTGTCGACCAACGGCGTCGGAAACCGTAATGGTTCTTCCCTTGATGTGGTTTGCCGCCTCTTCCCAGGTCACCTTGGGAGTTAGACCAGCAAGTGCGGCTTGCAGACGATCAACATTCGGAATGCAGTTGCTGGACAGTCCCAGGAGCCGGCGGTCGGTGCGAAAGCGAATAATCAAGTTGCCAAATCCTCCGCGTAACGGATAGCGGAAAGGTCGTTGTTCGTATCGAGCGACTTTGCCTCCTGACGCGTCGTCGGTTCTTTCGACCAAAGAAAGAGTGCTTGGGTCCGCTCCGATCAGATGTTGCCACTCAACGATGAATCTTCGCAGCGACTCCCGCGTCTCTTCTTCAGTTGGCGGGGTCTCAGAACCAACTTTTGGCAGGAGAATTGGTGTACTCGAACTAGCAGGTAGATCCAGAGTAACGGCGTATGGCTGAAGGTTCGCTTCCGTTTTCTCCCGCAATCCATATCGCTGTGAAAGTTGTGACCAGGCGAGAGACGCTTCTTCCACCCTGGCTGACGTGTCGGCCAACGCGATGGGATACGGTGGTACATTTGACGCTGGTCCGTTGGCGTCTGTCGGTTGTAACGCGGCGCAGCCGATGATCCCCAATGTCATCAAAGGTAAGATCGTCCAAAGCAAGCACCTGGCAATGGTCAACTTCCCAAACATATCTTCGCCTCGGATTTTCGTATCGTCGTATAATTCAAATACTTGGAGGAGCTGTTGCCTAAAGATAACGAAAAGATTCGTCTCCCGATAATTGGACCAATATCGACTTCAGATCCTCAGGGATATGCGCCCGAACAATTGATTCGCTGCAATGACTGTCTGAGAGCAAACCCTCCCACACGAGTAAATTGTTTGTACTGCGGCGCACCGATGCCGTTAACTGAATCGTCCGCAAGTCTTCGGAGACCTTCTCTGCGGCCGCCTGAAAAGCACCAACCAGGTTACAACACCATCCTACTGCTGCAGGATCGACCGGTTTCTACGGAAGTGATCAACGAGGCCGGAGCCCTTTTGAAACTGAACTCCGAAAACCTGCAACGGATAGTGTTGGCAAACACTCCTTTGCCTGTCGCGCGTACAGCTAGTCGCGAAGAAGCCGAATTGGTATTCGAACGACTCCGAGAATTGGGTCTGCAGACCATAACACTCGCGGATGAGGATCTTGGCCTTATTGAAACATCAGTCAAGCGAGTGAGGTCGATGACTTCTGACGCCATCGGTTTGACAATCAACCGATCTAATCCCAAAGAAGCGACGGAGGTCTTATGGTCAGACATCGTATTAATCGTTTGCGGCCGACTAATTTTAAAGAGAGTAGAAGTAAAAGAACGGAAGACGCGCGGTACTGAAAACGAAATTCTGCAAGCGAATGAGTTTTTCGATGACGAGGCGATTGTAGACTTTTATGACGCCACTCATCCGCAAACCTGGCGAGTGAGCGCAAAAGGGTTCGACTTCTCATGTCTGGAAAGCGAAAAGACGATTGTCGCTAACGAAAATATTTCCAGGTTTCAAAGATGGATCGCGACAAAGGCTACGAATGCTCGGCTAGACAATTCTTATCATCTCCTCCGGCAGACTTTGGAGCCGGTCTGGAGTTCTGAGCAGGAATCTCAATCGAGTGGTTGGCGCCGCGAGGGACCAGGAAAGTTCAGTATTGGGGCAGCGATCGTCAGCAGCAACGAAAGCCAATTCACGCGCTACTCAAGACTACTCTGTTACCTAACTCGGAACCGTCATTGAATACATGTCTTCGCGTAGACCAAACAAAACCGATAGTACTCGTGACGAATTTCCCTCAAGCCGAGGCCATGACAAGAGTGCAGCGCGAGGCCTTCATGCGCAGAACGTCGTGTATGGACCGAACGCCGTGTTGGAAGCTCTGCGCGCTGGGACTAGACAGATCGAATCAATCACGATTCTCGAAAGTGCCAGACCGGACCGTCTGAAGCGTCTACTGGAAATGGCTCGACAGAAGGGGGTTCCTGTTCATCGTGTGCCACGTTTGGATCTTGATCGATCTCTCGGAGAAGCGAGACATCAGGGAGTCGTGGCCCGAATTGCTGCGGCTCGCTATGCAGAACCTGACGAGTTGTTGGAGTCGCTCAACCAAAGGATTGGAACTGCTGATCCGCCTCTTGTGCTGGGGTTGGATGCCATCGAGGATCCGCGTAATATGGGTTCTATCTTGCGAACTGCGGAATGCGCCGGCGTTCACGGAGTGTTCATTGCGGAACGGCGTGCTGTCGGATTGACGGATGTGGTGGCAAAGGTTGCGGCCGGCGCGTTGGAGTATGTTCCTGTTGCGCGAGTCACAAATCTGGTTAGATTGATAGACCAGTTGAAAGAACGTAACATTTGGGTGGTTGGGGCAGATGTGGAGGCGAAACAATCATACACGGCGTGGGATTGGACACTGCCCGCTGCGATCTTTCTCGGTAACGAGGGATATGGTCTTCATCGTTTAGTTCGCGAGCATTGCGACACGTTGGTACAAATTCCTGTCGTCGGTAAATTGGAGTCGCTGAACGTTTCGGTTGCAGCCGGCGTATTGCTTTACGAAGTGAGACGGCAGCGAACCCTAACGACAGGAAGTGCAGACGTGAGAAGGGCTAAAAATAATGTTTTGTCCTAAATGCGCAACCCAGAATCTCGATGGCGCGAGTTTTTGTCGTTCCTGTGGTGCAAATATAAGCCGTGTACCGCAAGCGTTGAACGAACAGCTTCAGCCATCGGAGTCCGATGAAATCGTTCCTGCAAAAGCGTGTAACCGCAGACACCTCAAAGAACTAACGCTCGACCAAGCATTCAAGAACATTTTCATGGGTATCGCTTTTCTGATTGTTGCCATCGCGCTCTCCCGCTCGATTGGTGCGGGGTGGTGGTTTTGGATGTTGTTACCGGCCTTCTCGATGATGGGGGCGGGCGTCGCGCAGTACATCCGTTTGAAAGAAAAAGAGAAGCGCGCTTCGTTCGAATCCACGCCGGTGCCGAGAAACTTCACATCGTCTACCGCGGCGCGTTCGCCAAAGGTGCTGCCTCGTCGCAACACCGGTGAGCTTAGGCCTCCCGTCGCGAGCGTAACAGAAGGAACCACGCGTCATCTTGGCGTCGAAGCAGCGACACGTCACCTCGAGGCCAACGACAAGAAATAGTCGATCTGAAAACCAAACAACCGAGGCGATGCGTCAGTTTCTTTAAACCCACGTGTCGCCTCGACGTTTATGCAGATGAGAACTGACACACCAACTCGACTTTGCGTTCCTGTCTGCGAGAGAAGTTTCAGCGCCCTTCAAGCATCCTGCAGGAAAGCAGCTGAGTTGTCAGACATAATCGAGTTGCGGCTTGACTGCCTTCATCCCGCGGAACTTGAGAAGCTGTCAGACAATGTCAGCCAACTTTTGAGCAATCTCTCGGGGCCGGTAATTCTGACTCTGCGTCCTGCCAATCAGGGAGGACATCGTGAATTGATCGTTGATGAACGGTTGAATTTTTGGAAAGCACAATTGCACGGTGGCGACGCAGTTTGGTGGGATATCGAGTCTGACTTTCCAGTTGAACTTCCCTTTGAACCTGATTGGTCGCGGGTCATTATCTCTCATCACGACTTCGCGGCAGTCCCAGGTAATCTCGCACAAATCTACGAACGGATGGCAAATACGCGGGCTCAAGTAGTAAAGCTCGCAGTGCAGGCTAACGATATCGTGGACTGCATACCCGTTTTTCAGTTATTCGATAGAGCGCGCCGTGAGGGACGGGAAATAATCGCGATTGCGATGGGTAACGCGGGAATTGCGACCCGAATCCTGGGACCTTCGAGAGGTGCGTTTCTGACGTACGGCGCATTGGAAAACGAAAGTGCCACGGCGCCCGGTCAAGTTACAGCGCGTGCACTGAGATCTATCTATCGAATTCAGAACATCGACCAGGAAACATTCGTGTGCGGTTTGGTTGGTAACCCGGCCATGCATTCGGTGTCTCCACACATGCATAACTCAGCATTCGAGTCAGAACGAATAAATGGGGTCTACATTCCGTTCGAAGTGCGTGACGTCAAATCTTTCTTTGAACGCATGGTTCACCCGCGCACGAAGGAGGTTGACTTTAACTGGCGAGGCCTCAGCATTACGGCTCCTCACAAAGCAAACGTGATGGATTGTCTTGATTGGATCGATCCGACCGCGAGGGAGATTGGCGCGGTCAATACGGTTGTCGTTGAGAACGATCGACTGCTCGGTTACAACACCGACGTTGACGGACTCCTCGAGCCACTTTTAGGAATTATGGATTCTTTCGAAGGTTTGCGTGTAGCTGTGATTGGTGCCGGCGGTGCGGCAAGGGCTGCAGTTTGGGCATTGCAACATCGCGGTTCAATTGTCACGCTGTTCGCACGCGACTTGGCCAAAGCTCGCATACTTGCGGCGCCGTTCGATATTTCATGCTCACCGCTGTCATCAGCGTCCTTCGCTGATTACGATCTTGTAATTAACGCCACACCGCTGGGAAGTTCGGGTCAGCTTGTTGATGAGACGCCGGCGATCGCAAAACAACTCATTGGTGCTGGCGTCGTGGACGACCTTGTTTACAATCCGGTCGAGACAAGATTCCTGAAGGAAGCCCGCAAGGCAGGTTGTAAAATTCTCGGCGGACTCGAAATGTTGGTTGCACAAGCCAAAATTCAGTTCGAACTATGGACAGGTCAAAGGCCATCTTCCGAATTAATGTATGACGCGGCGTCTAACGCTCTCGGGAGAAGAGGGCTCGACATGCCGGGCGATTTATCAAGCACCTCACAGCAATAGGACAGTTGGGAAGGGAGCAAGCGGAAAATAAAACACTTCGCGCTACTGGTACCGAGCGCGCCCCCGGTTTAGTTCAAGCCTGTTACATCTTCAAAATTGGAACAGCTATTGAGCCTGAATCCCTCGTCGCTCTTACTTGACTGATGTGGATCAGCGGGGGCGCGCTCAGGCCCAGTCTTGCAAGGTATTTGATATGGCCGCTTGCCCCCTTCCCAACTGTTCAATTCTTGTGAGGTGCTTGATATGCCGCTTACCCTCATTCAATCCTTGTGAGGGTGCTTGAGGTGCGGCCACCTTCCCAACTTGTCTTCTAAGTATGAGAAACGTGAAACTCTGCACAACTTGTTCATTAATCGCGAGCTCCTCAATCGCGCCGTATGGCCCATACGATAAGTTCATCATCGATTCTGATTTTCGTTTTTGTTACACCTCGATGGAATAGGCGTTATGATTTTCCGTAACCTGGACCAACCCTGATCTCTCTTTCAGGACGTCTCACAAAATTAACAAGCCTCCTCGTCACGCAATCTCCCCCGTCCATCACAAAGTTCACCTTCGAAGGAACATTTCTTCGTATTCTCTACGCACGTTGCTCCAGATCCTGATTTGACACAAGAGCGGTCCAGTCTTCAAACGAAACAAGGGAGGCGCAACCGTGATAAAGAGCATCGGTCTTTGTGTACTTATCTTTTTGGCTGCGGTTCACATTGTCTTTGCTGAGTCTTCTTCAGCATCAATAATTCATCTTAGACAGTCGGCTCTTCGCGAAAATCACCTGGACGTCAATCGACCGACGCAACCACAAGCATTTGCTCAGCCGGAGTTGCCGGAGAGCAACACTCCGATTGAAACCGGCGGGGCATCAAAGAAGATATCGCCCGAGGAACGCGGGCAGGTGGCTGATCTCTCATTTGCGCCCAAACGCACCGCACTAACCTCAACTGATCCCAAGAAGCTTAGCGCGCTGGACAGAGCGTATCTGGACGCATTCACAATTCTTCGAGAAAACAACGGCTGCAGCCAGTTGTATGGAGGCCCATCGGCCATTGAAGCACTTAACGAACTTGTCGTTCGTCTTCGGCCAACGTATCTCGATCATAACGTTGCAATTCGCATGAGTGGCGAGACGACTCTGTTTAAGAACAACCGAAACGGATTTTCTTTTCGCATGTTTGAGAAAGCCGAAATAAATAGAGGGGGACCATTTTATAGAGCTAATGGCCCTACTGAGAGGCGAATTCCGCTCGTCGGCAGATTTCAACCAAACACCCGAGAAGCTCGTCTAGTTGTGCTCTTGCACGAATTGGGTCACCTCGTCGGTTCGGCAGACGATCATTGGGTACTGTCAGACGACGGCAACGATCCTGGTCTGAGTGTGAAAAACAGTGAGTTTGTAGTCAGGACTTGCCGCAAGGAGATAGATTTGATTGGCCGGATGACGGCGAAGGCACAATTGGAGCAGAAATCGACGGAGGTCACGCAACTCTCAAAGGTTCCCTGAATCGTTCCCTTGATGCACCCGCGCAAGCCCGTTTACACCCCCTCCAGTCCTTTTGGTCACAAAACTCTTCGCTCCGGTGTTACTCAGGCGTTACACGCTGTAGGATTGCGTTGATCTGTAGCGGGAAGCTTCCCCATGCTTACCCCCTCGCATCAATCCCTTTTAGCGTCGGTAAAATACGATGAATGAATCACGTGACATCCGCGAAGAGGAGTCTCGGCCCGAAACGGTGTTGCGAAAGCGAATAGTACGCATCGGGTTGATCTGGGGAGTGTGGACAATTGCCGCGCTCTTTTTTAGTACTCAGGTCTACATGATGTACTACTCGGAGAAGCAACCCATTCCTTACAAAAAGGCCTTCTTCGTCCAGGCATCTGCGTGCTACCTCTGGGCGCTTGTAACTCCGCTGGTGCTTTGGCTGGCTCGCCGTTTTCGGATCGAACGCAATACTTGGGTCAGAAAAGTAATAGTCCATTTCTTGTTGAGCCTGGCCCTGGTAAGCGCGATGATCGCTCTTCACTTTGTCCTCTACATGATCGTGGTTGGTCGCGCCCACCTCATTACGCCGCTCACAACCTTTGGATATCTCTATCCTAATCTCGACCGCTGGCTACTTTTATACTGGTTTATCTTTTTGATGAGTCACGCGTTCTGTTACTACAGCAGCTATCGTAAAGGCGAGTTGAGCGCGTCGCAGCTTAGAACGCAGCTCGTTCAATCGCAGTTGGAAGCCCTGAAGATGCAGGTACACCCTCATTTTCTCTTCAACACGCTTCACTCAATCTCGGCACTATTGAGCAAAGACACCGAGGGTGCCAGAAAGATGATTACGAGGCTTGGTGATTTTTTGAGGTTGACCCTCGAGAACGCTGGCACGATGGAAGTCACGCTGCGACAGGAAATTGAATTTCTAAACGGTTATTTGGAAATCGAACGCATCCGCTTTCAGGACCGTCTTACTACGGAAATACACGTGGATCCAGATGTTTTGGATGTTCGAGTTCCGAATCTGATTCTTCAGCCGATCGTTGAGAATGCTATGCGGCATGCCATCGCGAACTGTAACGCCGGTCGAGTCGAAATAAGTGCTGTGCCTCGAAATGGTGCGCTTCGCATCGAGGTAAGAGACAATGGTCCAGGTCTTTCGGTTGATCGAAAAACAAGTGCGCGTGCCGGAACCGGGTTGGGTTTAGCCAATACTCAGGCTCGCCTTGTTGGATTGTACGGAGCTGCTGCCCACTTTGAACTGACCAATCGTCCGTCAGGCGGGTTGATTGTCACACTCGAGATTCCGCGAACAGCACAGGACACCACTGAGCCTTCGTGAGCATCCGTTTGAACGAGCCGCAAAGTTCCCCACCAGACTTTCCGCCGTCGATCAACGAGAAGTTGAATCCATCTTCAATTTCTCGTTTGAGGTTCTCACTCTAAAAAACTGTATTCCGGGAAACATTGACCGCAAGATTGTCGTAAGACGCAATGAATTGTGTAGGCGCATTTCAGTTTGCGCCACAAGTGATTCGAGCGCGGTGTTCATTAGTGTGTGTCCTCACTCACGCAGAGCAACGTGTTCGTTACTCAAAAAGTGCGTAGGGAGGCAAGGTGACGGACGCAATACGCATTCGAGCGTTGGTCATCGATGACGAACCACTAGCTCGCGACATGATTCGCGAAATGTTGCAAGGTGATTCGGAAGTCGAGATAGTCGGGGAATGCGCGAACGGTCGCGAAGCCGTTGAGGTAATCAAGGCACTAAGCCCAGATCTCATCTTTCTCGACATTCAAATGCCGGAGTTGGGCGGTTTCGAAGTGCTTGAGTCGTTCGATCCCAAAACCGCTCCGTACGTAATCTTCGCCACGGCGTATGACCAGTACGCGGTACGTGCATTCGAGGTACACGCCTTCGACTATCTGCTCAAGCCCTTTGATCACGAACGATTTGATGTTGCCTGGCAACGTGCAAAGGCGCAGATCAAACTTGATCGCACAGGTGAACGCGATCAGCACATCCTGGCCCTTCTCGAGGAGTTGAAGTCAGGACCGCGCTATGTGGAGCGACTGGCCATCAAAACCGGTGGCCGTGTTTTCTTTCTAAACGTGCACGACGTTCACTGTGTTGAGGCCGAGGGGAATTATGTGCGCGTCTTTGACAATCAAAAGAGCTACCTTCTCCGCGAGACGATTAGCGGCTTAGAGGAACAGCTTGACCCCAAACAGTTCTTGCGAATCCATCGTTCCGCCATCGTCAAGATCGACAAGATCAAGGAACTGCAGCCGTGGTTTCACGGCGAGTATCGAATCATCCTGGAAAACGGCAAGCAGCTGACCCTCAGTCGAAATTATCGCGCCAACCTACAGGAAGCGGTGGGAAACGCTCTTTAAATTTTCAGGCTTTTGTCCACATCGATAGCCGCTCCATCACAAGTTTTAGCCGTTCTGTCACAGATTTAGTTAGCCATTTGCCTAACTCTGAGACTATTAGAACCGCAGGTAGACTATTCAAGGAAGGAGCTTGAACGAAAAGCAGCATGAACGCGAAGGGCTCAATGCGAATAGCAGACCGAATCTCTTGTGGCTCCCCAGTCAACGGACCAGGCACCAAACGGGCCATCGCTGAAGTTCAGGAGGTGAGTCATGAGTAGCGAGAACGAGTCGATCTCAGGAATAAAATTGAACACGGAAGAGTCAGCCGATGACGGCAGCAGCAGATCGAACGTCGACATTCGGCTGAATTCGTTGCGGGAAACGGTGCTTCTACTTTTAGACGAAGTGGAATCTCTGGCGATTTCCGTGCCGGTTGACATCAAAGGCGGCGCTCGTTTTTCTGATGAGGTACGCCAATTTGAAGTCAATCTGATTCGCACGGCGCTCGGAAGAACCTCGGGGAGTCAGACGCGAGCTGCGAAACTGCTGGGACTGAAGCCGACGACCCTGAATGCCAAGATCAAGAGGTACAACATCCCACTCAATTCGCACCATGGGCAGATGGGAACGGGCGGCGAGCCGCAGGAGAACGCCGCCTGACGGATGGATTGCGGAAATTGAAGTGGCACCGAGTTGGGCCGGGAAAATATCCCGGCCCATGCTGTTAGTAGCGCATTGTAAATCTGACAGACATCGGACAAGTTGTCCTATGACTGTGAGGTTCTTGATACCGCTCGCTCTTCCTACCCTCTTCATTCACCACAAGCAATTCCGCGCGAGTGTTCGCCTGTATCCGGCCGCTGTTATACTGATGTGTAGTGAACGAACGCTACAGCAGGCAGATTCTCTTTAAAGGTATTGGCGCAGAAGGCCAGCGCCGTTTGCTGGAAGCCCGAGTTTTAATTGTTGGCTGCGGCGCCTTGGGATCTGCTCAGGCGGAGTCGCTTTGCCGCGCGGGTATTGGGCACCTTCGAATTGCCGATCGCGATTTTGTAGAAATCTCAAATCTTCAACGGCAGACGATGTTTACACAGCAGGACGCCGAACAACGTTTGCCCAAAGCAATTGCCGCCGCACGTCACCTTCGCGAAATCAATTCAGACACACAGGTTGAACCTGAAGTAATTGACGTCAATCATTCAAATATTGAGCGTTTGCTTGACGAGTGTGACGTCGTTGTCGATGGTACGGATAATTTTGCCACCCGTTATCTCATCAACGACGCCTGCGTGAAGCATGACATCAATTGGATCTACGGGGCCGCTGTTGGCTCCTACGGCGTAACAATGACAGTTCGGCCGCATCAAACCGCTTGTTTGCGGTGCATATTCGAAGAACTTCCACCTGCAGCAAGTGCGCCAACGTGTGATACGGCAGGTGTCATCATGCCGATTATAGACATCGTTGCCGCGGTGCAGGTAAGTGAGACGCTAAAACTCTTGACGGGACGCATTGAGGATCTTCACGGATCGCTGATGCAGTTTGATGTCTGGCGGAATGAATGGCGAAGTATTAAAAGCGGCGCCCCGAATCCCGACTGTCTAACCTGTGGTCTAGGCCACTTTGAAACATTATCACCGGTGGCCCAGGAGGGCGCCGCCGTACTTTGCGGCCGCGACGCGATCCAGATCTCCCCTTTGCGCCCGACGAGGGTTAACTTCTCATCACTTGCTGAAAGACTCCGCGGTATAGGAGAAGTAAAGTTTAATGAATATCTATTGCGTTTTCGGACGGACGATTTCGAACTCACCGTTTTTCAAGATGCACGTTCAATCATTCGAGGAACAAATGAAGTTGCCACCGCTCGCTCGCTTTATGCCAAGTACATAGGAAACTGACGAAAAGATGATTATCAAACAGGCAAAAATTGCTTTCACTATCACAACCTTTTTACTCGTCCTACTTCTTTTTATAGGTGTGCAGGCTGGACAACCTGCTGTTTGGGAGACGAGCGGTCGCGCAGAACTTCTGAAAGGAGATGCTCGCGGAGTCTCGATCAGCGACACTGGTGTATTGATGCTTGCACCGAAACTCACCGAGGTCTTCAACACACAGCAAACTTATGTCTGGTCCAGTGCTGTCGACAATCAGGGTAATGTGTTTCTCGGCACCGGACATGACGGCAAGATCTATCGAATTACAGCGGGCTCCAGTGGATCTCTTCTTTATGACGCAGCGGAACTCGACGTTACCGCACTCGCCGTCGGACGCGACGGAGTGGTTTTTGCCGGTACCTCGCCAGACGGCAAGGTCTACCGCATAACTCCCGATGGGAAAGCGGAAGTCTATTTTGATCCCACGGACAAATACATCTGGTCGCTAGCGTTAATGGCCGACGGCTCACTCGCGGTCGGCACCGGAGATAACGGCAAACTCTACAGAGTGCGATCGGCCGGCGCGACTCCGGAAACGTCCCTGCTTGTCAGCACCAATCAAACGCACGTGATTTCGTTGGCCGTGACAGCTCAAGGTGATCTAATTGCCGGTACCGACTCGGGTGGTTTGGTCTTAAGAGTCTCACCTGAAGGAAAGACTTTCGCCTTGTTTGATACTCAGCTACGCGAAATCCACGCGCTGGCGCCTGCTGCGGATGGTTCGATCTATGCGCTGGCACTCAGCGATGCCGCGGCGACTGCGCGACCTCCGTCGACTCCACCAGCTGCGACGCCGCAACCGTCGGAAAGTGGCACCCCGTCCACTTCAGTCACGATCACAGCTATCGACGAAACTGGCGCTCCCGTTCAGAACCAACCAACCGTAGCTCGAAGTCGCAATGATGTATCTACCGCACGCAGCGCAGTGTTTCGCATCCTTCCGGACGGCGCTACTGACGTAGTTTGGAGTTCACCCACTGTAACGGCATTCTCAATCGCGCCCGCCCTGCAACCCGGTAGTGTACTCATAGGTACAGCCGATAAGGGTCGTATCTACTCGGTGACGAACGATGGTCGCGACACACTCTTACTGCAATCTCCGGAAGGTCAGATTTCGTCCCTGCTCTTGAAGGACAGTCAGATTTACGCAGCGTCGAGTAATCAGGGAAAGTTGTTTCGCTTTGGCAGCGAACTGATAAATGAAGGAACCTTTGAGTCTTCAGTTCGTGATGCAAAGCTGACGGCCGCGTGGGGCAGAATTTGGTGGCGCGGCGCAGGTACGGTTGAGGTGCAAACGAGAACCGGTAACGGCGAGCGACCTGATGCGACGTGGAGCGAGTGGAGCACGGCTTACAAGAATCCGGACGGCAATCAGATTTCGAGTCCGCGAGCTCGCTTCATTCAGTTCCGCGCAACCATACGCTCCGCGGCTACTTCCGCAGCCGCGGCGTGGATGGAGGACGTTACTGTGGCTTATCTCCCACGTAACGTCGCTCCTGAAGTGCTATCGATTAGTGCGTTACCAATCGGTGTGGGCTTGCAGCAGATTGTACAAGTCGCAGTCGATCCAAATGTGGAATCGTCGGGGCTGGATCCATCGTTGTTTGGTCCTGTAGCTCAGGCTCCGCCGCGTCGTTTCTATCAACGTGGTGCACGATCGTTTCAATGGCAGGCGGAAGACCGAAACGGCGATACCATGGAGTACGCGATTTATTACCGCGCGCTGAATGAGCAAACATTCCGGTTGTTGAAAGACAAACTCCGCGACAACTTCTACACAATCGATGGCGCAACGCTAGCTGACGGTCGTTACGTAATCAAGGTTATTGCCTCGGATGGACCAGACAATCCTCCGGGCCAGAAGCTGACCGGAGAGCGTATGAGTGAGCCAGTCGATGTAGACAACACGCCGCCAGTTGTTAAGGTAATGGGCCAACCACAGCCCACCCGCGACTCAGTGCGAGTGGTGTTTGCAGTTGACGACGCAACCGGCAAGGTGAGGAAAGCAGATGCCAGCCTCGACGGCGCCGCATGGGTTCCGGTCTTTCCGGACGACGGTATTGCCGATAGCGGGCATGAGATTTACTCCGTGGACTTCGCGCTCCTCACGCCTGGCGAACATTCAATCTCTTTGCGTTCCTTTGACAGCAGCGGAAACGTGGGAACGTTGAGTGTGACCGTGAGGCGCTGAGGCACTTATGCGTCGGAAATGCCCCTTTCTACAAGTGCCTTGCGTCATTGAGGACTGCCGTTCTTCCGAAATGTCTTGCACCATAAGGTGCGAATGAGTTCGAAACCGTGCGATTTTGTGCCCTTATTGCTAGACTCTTGGCCGAAAAGCACCGAGGCCGCTGTGGCACCTATCTTGCTGAGTCTAGGTCGGCGCATCTCTTTCTCCCTCCCATGCGCGGGAATACTGCATGAGGAGGCTCAGGTGGAAATGAGGAAATTAGTGCGAGACCTGTTGGTGGTCGTGGCAATGCTGGCTGTGGTTCCAGCCAGTACTTTTGCGCAGCGAAAAGATCAGGATAAACGGCCGCCAAAAGAACGGGTAAAAGTGATTACAAACGATAGGAAAGATACCAAGCCACCACAGAATAGCAATAGACCAAAACCGGACGACAGGAAGAAGCCTTAATTATCGCTTCACCACGTTGGAATACACAAAGGCCCATGCAATCTGCGTGGGCCTTTCGTCGTCAAGCTCGTCACATATACTGTTTCAGAAACTCCGCAACTTCAGTCCGCTCGTTGTACTCCGCCCAACCCTGGGCCGTGCCGTTGAATTCAGTATCGCGCACGCTGGGATCAGCACCAAGTTCGATCAGCAGCTTTACCATCTCGAGATGACCCGCTCCGGCAGCCAGATGAAGCGGCGCGGTACGTTTGAGTTCGTTCAAGTCGAAACCAAGGTCCGCCATTAATCGAACCGCGTCACGCCTGTCTGACTCTGCCGCAAGATTGAGCAACTCGACACGCTCAACATCAAGCTGATTGACAATTGACGGGTCCTCTGAAAACAACGAACGCGCCAGACCTTCATCGGCGTTGAGACAAGCAGCTTTGAACGTATCCAAAACGCTCAACGAAGTCTGTCTGGCACCGTGGTCCAGAAGATACTGCGCAATCTCCACATTGCCGTGTAGTATCGCGAGTTCATAAGGAGTGCGACGAAAGCGAGTATCAACCAGGTTCACATCCACCCCATGCTTGACGAGACAATGTATTCGTTCGATCTGATTGTACTTCGCGGCCCAGGCCATCTGTTGTTGAAGCATCTCTACGGGTGTACCCAGACGATCCGCCAGTCGCTTGAACCAAACGCCGTGGCCGCCTTTACCAAGCCCAAATTCGAAGAGCAACTCGAGATGATCAGTGCGTCCGCTGAACATGCGGTTGTAAAGCGTTTGGCTGTCATTGGGGTCAGCGCCGGCTTCCAGGAGTAATCGCGCCAGCTCATAGCAATACTGGTGTTCCGGTTGATGGACCGGCCCCGCCTCACCCTCACCAAAGGCGCCGGTTAAAGCAGTAAAGAGGTAATGTCGGTCCCACAAAAAACCCGCATTCGGATCGGCACCGTACCGCAGTAAAAACCTGGCCACTTCGAGTGTTGAGTGCTCTTTCGCTTCGCTGTTAAGTCGGGAGTACGCGGCATAAAGTAAAGGCTCCCAGTTGTGTGGCCCACCTCGCGTGGTTGCCAATGGCGGCTTCTGCCGAAGCATGCCGCGCACTGCCGTCACATCACCAATCGTTGCAGCTGCGTAGATGTTCTCACGACTGAGCGACGGATTCTGCTCGAGCAGCTCCCGGGCCCGATTGCGGCGGTGGGCATGGTCTATGGTGTAAGTGAGACAGCCGAGGCTAATAAATCGATCGACAATCGTTTTGGACTCGTCGGCGTCGCTGAACTCTCGTGGCAGACGCGAATACTCCTCCAATACGTCGAGGTGCCGTTTTAGCTTGGGCCAACTGGCGAACCCATAACTCCGGGCGATTACGAGTTGCGCATCACTGAGCGAATAATCACGGGGCTTGCTTTCACGGGGATGAAAATTGCCTACTTTTGCCAAGACGTGCGGATCGTTTGCACGGATACCTTTCAGTAACGTCTTAGCCTGTTTCCGGAGGTTCTCCAGCGATGCATTGTTGGGTAGTGACTGTACCGGAGGGTTCTTCACCTCTTGTGATGTAGACTCCTCCCTGGAGTGCGACGACCTGTCTCCACTTTGGTCCAACTGGACAGAATCTTTGCGTGACGATGGAGCGGACTTGTCAACAACCGATTTGGTTTTTTTGCTAGCTGCTGAACGTGCAGAGTTACGGCGGGATGATTCTCCAGGCATAGCGACCTCCTCCCCGTCCTCGACGGGAGCCAGTGCCTGTGGTCCGCAACATCAGGCTAAGGAGTACGCATGCCAAACAGATTGTTTTGGCTCGGTGGGCTTGGCCCTTTCCGCGGACCGGCGGCGTCCGAAACGCGCAACGCCAGCCTATGCGATTCCTCTACTAACCGCAAGCGACAAAGTTTTAGGAATGCGGTCGTTCGCAGATCTGCGAAAAAGCCACGCACGTTTTTGCGATTATGAAAGACTGTGTAAATAATCAGACACCACCGGCTTTATGCCGCGTGGTGCTTCAACTTCTTCCTAGAGTAGCTGGTTTTTCGCACCATAGTCTCCGACGTGGGTGGAATTTTCGTTTTTTGTGCAAGGCCATTCTTCCATCGTCGTGGATGGAGATCAGCTTTACAGATGTACAGCAAGAACCTCACAGACATAGGACAAGTTGGGAAGGGAACAAGCGATCATATCAAATACTGCCAGATCGATCCCGAGCGCGCACCCGCTAGATCCGCATCCACAACCTTCAGATTTAAGATTGAACTATGAGTAGAAAGGCCACAGTTTCAGGGTTCTCACGTTTAAGGAACAAGTAGGAAAAGGCCAAGCAGAATATCAAATGGCTCACGCGAGTGATCCCGAGCGCGTCCCGCTCGCTCACATCACAAAACCTTAAGGTTGCAATCATAGAAAGGTCGTTCATTCGGTCGAGCGGGGGCGCTCGGGATCGATCTGGGAAAGTATTTGATATGACCGCTTGCCCTTTCCCGACTTGTCCTATGTCAGTGAGGTTCTTGATTCTGCCGTGGCCCCTTGCCAACTTGTCCTATGTTCGCTGGCCCCTTGCCAACTTGTTTAAGTCAGTAGGGATCATTGTTTTCATAAGCTCTGCCTACTGTGACTTCAGAGTGAGCAGGACAATTTCGGGAGTGACGCCGAGGCGCACGGGAACGATGCTGGTTCCAATCCCCGTGGTTACAAAGAGGTGATGTTCGTTTTCAAAAAGATGTCCCGCAACGTAACGGTCGCCGTAATCAGACGGGACCACGGCAGTTCCAATGAAGGGAAGTCTCACCTGTCCGCCGTGGGTATGCCCGGCTAACAACAGTGGCACTCGTTGAGGAAGGCTCGGAAAGATGTCTGGATTGTGCGTCAGCGCAATCACCGGCTCGCCTTGCGGAACTTTGCCAATCGTTTCCTCTATGTGTTGAGGCCGGGTCCAAAAATCGGCGAGCCCGGCAAGCCACAAAGATCTACGTCCGCGCTTTATCTCGACGACCTCGTCCTCTAAAACCTTGATCCCATTATTCTCCAGAGCCTGCCTGACCCTTTGACCGTTGTACCACCAATCGTGGTTACCCAGAACCGAGTAGGTGCCGAGTGGCGCGTGAAAGTCCTTCAAGACTGCCGCAAAGACTTCTGGTTCGACTCGTTGACTTGTCCAACCATTACCCGTCATATAGTCGCCCAGCACGACTATTAGATCCGGCTGAAGTTGATTTGTGCATTCGACAATCGATCGCAGCTTCGCATCGTTGATGAACCACCCGCCCGCATGAATATCTGAAATTACCGCTACCTTGAGACTGTTGAGTTCGCTGGGCCAGCCGCCGATCTCGATTGTTTGCCTGTTAACGATCAGTCGGTTTGGTTCTATCAAAAAAGCCCAGAATGCCAGACTGGCGATGAGCAGCAAGATACTCACCATCGTTACGCGGATCCGTTTGTTCCACACCGGAGGTCGACCCCACTGTGGCGGCCCCGGCCAGCGCCGCATTTCATGCTGAAGAAAAAACAGCAGCCCCAGAAGAACAGAGATGCCAACTACGAAAGCAATAGCCATATTTTGAAAGGCGTGCGTAGCCAGAAATTCACAACCAGCCGCCGTTGAATCCGGCGCGGCGCAAGCCGCTACTTATATAGGAACACTTCTTCATCAACTCCCAGAAGAAACCGGTGCGGTAGTTTTCGATCATGAGCACTATCGGGCCCTGGTCAAGGCCGTAATAGCCTTTCGAGATCCATCCTCTCTCACTTTGCTGCCCTTCAATAAACGTCGGATTGAAGCTGCACTTGAATCCGTACACACTTGTCATTTCCGGGTAGACGTCATTGAAATACTGGAGTGTTGGCAAGACGAGCTCCGGTGCAAAGGGCAATGATGCGACCACTGCCCAGGGAGCAATCGTGCCGTCATCTGGTCCGTAAGGAGCTCCCCTTGCCTCGTAGTCGAAAAAGCGACGCTCGATACCGTCGACCTTGAGCAACGCTGGGCCCGGTCCGTCTGAAGCGGTAATCCCCCAGACGTTTTCACTGTAGCCTCTAAACTCATGAGGGTTACGGATCGCATATTCTTGCTGCGTGTAGGTTGCGCGGCGGCTATTCTCAAAATAGTCGATTCCTTTTTCTCGCATGAATTCATCATGGATGCCGCGAAAGTCTATCCAGATGTGGGAGAGTTGATGAATGAACAGTGGACCACTGTAGAAATTGTAGAGTAACTCGCGGCCATAGATTTCTTCCCAGAAGTAAGTCGATGTGAAGGCTTTGTAAGTCTCCGGCGGTAGGGGATGAGTCGGTGAAGCGAGACCGAGGATGTGAAGTAGAATCGCCTCGTTATAGCCTTCCCAGCACCATGGCTGGAAGCCACTCTCAGGGTGCCAGGCCATCAATACCCGTCCATCGCTATTTAGAGACCAGGACCAATCGACTCGCCGGTAAAGATCGTCAGCAAGTTTACGGATCTCTCGCTGTTGTTCTGTTTCCTGATCAAAGTAAGTAGCAGCTGCCAGCGCGCCGGCAATTAGAATTGTCGTGTCGATGGTAGATAGTTCACAGTTCCACGCTCGAAGTCCGGTCTCCATGTGAAGGAAGTGATAGTAGAAGCCTTTGTAACCAGTGGCATCAGGCTGTTCTCCCTGTGGGCTGTTCCAAAAAAAGCGCAACGTCGTGAGGACGCGATCGACTGCTTCTTCGCGCGAAATGAAGCTGCGCTCAACTCCAACCGGATAAGCTGCAAGTCCTAACCCAATCGCCGCAATACTCGCATGTGATCCCTTTCTTGTGTTATCCGGGACCATGCCGTTGCGGAGATTCGTTTCATCTTTGAAGTAACCAAACGTGTCGCGTTGCAGCTTGTCCAACGCTTCGTCGCTCAGAGGTTGTTGACTCATAGCGAGTGCTAACTCAGGATGGTTTTACGTAACGCGCGCCGCACAACTTCCGTGGTCAACCCGTAGACAAAGTGTGAAGCGAGCGCATAAATGTGTGTGGAAAGCGGATACTCTGTTGGTCCTTTCGATAGGCCCAACACCGCGACTGCAGCTTCATCCACGACCAGCCAGACCGCAGTACCGAAAGGTATTCCTGCTCCGATCGTGACTTCGGGTGCCAGCTCAGCGGCCACGCCGTAGACTGCGCCTAAAGTACCTCCGGTCACGTAGTGTACAGCCGTGCCCGCCGCCGCTTTTCCATTCTTTGCTAATTCGTGTCCGAAGATCTTTTGAGAGACCATCTCAGCTGCCTTGACCGTAGCAGGCTCCGCGCTGTTTTGTGATTGTTCCGCCCCGGGAGTCTCGCTATCCTCCGCTTGCGGCAGACTGCGGCCAATTTTGAACCAGGCGTACTGAAACTCGTCCATCACCCATGAAGCAACCAGTCCGCCAATCGTTCCGGCAGCCAGTCCTTTAAAAACATTCGGCTCACGGTGCAAGAGCGGTTCGCGTAAATCAATGGAAGCCATTCGTCCTCCTTAGCTGTTTTTTGACTCCTATTCCTCGAGGGGAAAGTCATGGATGCCATCCACAGATCTTGCGGATGGCATCTGATGCCAGCCAAGTAGCTCGGCAACCGTCGTTCCGTGACTAAAGGGCCGAAAAAAAACAGCAAAAAAGGTTGAAACTGTTTTGGCCGGCTGGTAGAATGCCCGTCCCCCAAACTGTTCCCGACTGCGGCCCCGACCTGCCGTCTTTGATGTTTTAACCCCCGACCAGCCTGGAAATCCCCATTTATGCCCACCCCCCAAAGCTTTACGGAGTACCCAATGATAAGAACTTTCCTCATTACCTTGCTGTGTGCCTGCCTGTTGAGCTCGCTAGTCGGAGAGGGAGTCACGCGGGGTAGTGTTACTCTCGCCCAGTCAAAGCAGGAATTCCGCATGGGCCTCCCAGCCTCTGTGGGCTTCAAAGCATCTACCGAGCTAAAAGACAAGTTAAATAAAGGCCGAGGAAGTGACCTTGTTCGGGTCATTATTCAACCGACATCTCTTCAGTCAAAAACCACCTTTGACACCACTGTACAGAATTCGGGTGGTAGCAATATTCGGAGGTTCCAGCACCTTCCTTTTCGCGTCGCGACCATGACAACAGATGCGGCTGTCGCTTTGGCGTCGCGTCTTGATGTGGCTCATGTTTCGCTCGACGGGGAAGTGAGAACACTTGGTCATATTTCCTATACGACGGGGGCTGATGCTGCCCGTGCCGGTGATGGCACACCTGAGAGTGGTGTCGATGGCACTGGCATTGGCATCGCAGTACTGGATTCCGGTGTGGATATCAACCATAAAGTCTTTCTTGATAAGAACAACTACCTTCGCGTGGTTGCGAACAGAGATTTCACGGGCGAGAACCGCACGGACGATCCTTACGGACATGGCACTCACGTGGCCTCCATTGCAGCAGGCAATGGACGCATTGCCAGTGCTCAGTACATTGGAATTGCTCCAAACGCCAACATAATAAATTTGCGTGTTCTGAATTCCGAGGGCGTGGGATCAGTATCGAATGTGCTTGCCGCACTCGACTGGGTAGCAAATAATCACGTTGCTTATAACATTCGTGTAGTCAACATGAGTCTCGGTAACGCGGCCGTAGATTCTTACCATCACGATCCGCTTTGCCTGGCTGTGCGCGCACTCGTCAACTCTGGCGTGGTGGTGGTCGCAGCTGCGGGTAACAATGGCGTCGACGCTCAGGGTAATAAAGTTTACGGTCACGTTCACTCGCCTGGCAATGAGCCGTCCGCGTTAACTGTTGGCGCTTCCAACACATTTGGAACGGACGAACGCGATGACGATGGAATCGCTACCTATAGTTCGCGCGGTCCTACGCGCAGCTTTTGGACCGACTCGTCCGGAGGCAGACACTTCGACAATTTGATAAAGCCTGATCTCGTTGCGCCCGGAAACAAATTGATCGATGCCGAAGCTTTGAGCAATGCTCTCGTGACGCAAAATCCTCAGTTGGATGCGGGAGTGAGTAATACGGATGACCGCAAAATGATGTACTTGAGTGGGACATCAATGGCTGCTCCAGTAGCAGCTGGCGCAGCTGCTCTCCTGCTCCAGGCTAATCCAACTCTGACGCCAAATCTCGTTAAGGTTTTGCTGACCTATACGGCACAACCTCTGGCAGGCTTTAACATGCTCGAGCAGGGAGCCGGCGAGATCAACATCAAAGGCGCCGTTAACCTTGCGCGATTAATTCGAACTGATTTGACGCAAAATACCCCGTTGGGTGATCCCCTTCTCACAACTCAAGATATTCTGACGCCACAGACGACTATTGCTGGCTATACGTTCAGTTGGTCGCGCGGCATTATCCTGAATTACACATATGCCACCGGGACTGATCTGATCACGAAGTATCAGCTGGTGTATGGCATAGGAAGATTGCTCGCCGATGGCGTGATTACAGGCGATGGCGTCATTACAGGCGATAGAACAATGATCTCAGATGGCGTTATCACGGGCGATCAAATCATGACTAGTGATGGCGTCATTACAGGAGATGGGACACCTTTTCTTGCCGTCTGCATCTTGTTTGGTACGGCCGAGCTGCTTGAGGATGGTGATTTCCTCCGGGATGGAGTTATTACAGGCGACGGTGTGATCACTGGAGACGGGGTCATCACAGGTGATCTAATCCTGCTTGCCCAGTCAGCAAAGGTCAATGGCGACAATACATCATCGATGAAAGCCCTACCGGACGATGGGAACGACTGCGTAGATTATTGACGACGGCTCAATTCATCCCTTCGTTTCGGCCTCGCTGGAGTGCCGCACGCTGTAATCGCTTTGCAGCTTGACGGTTGGAATTCAGCACGAGGCCGAGAACTACAGCAGGTTTTTCATGAATCTTGAGTATCGTTTTACTAAAGTGGTGACAAGTCAGACTCGCAGCGGCGTCTTAAGTCATAAGACGTCTAATCGCATTGCCCTACATCCTCGAGGTGGAATCATGAACCGGGAACGTTTCGCCAGAACATACATGTGGTCCATCGTTGTTTGTGGTTCAGCGATCACACTCCTCTCGCTCTATCAGATCCCTTTTGATCGACTCGAGCTGCGGTTCGCGCTGCTCGCTGTGATGGTTGCCACCAGTTCGCTCGTGGCTGTTCGTATCCCTCGGGTCAGTGGCCGCATAACCGTCGCAGACACATTTATTTTTCTCGCTATGCTGCTCTATGGCGGAGCCGCCGCCGTTGTGATGTCAGCGCTTGAAGGCGTTTGTACCACTCTGTTAATCAGCAAGAAACCGCGCACAATTCTTCTAAACGCGTCGGTCTTGGCGACTTCCACTTTTCTCACCGCCACCGCTCTTAGTTTCTTGTTTGGTCCACCGAGCGAGATTGTTCGAGCCGGCTATTCGCCTAACTTTTTGGTGGCTATCTGTGTCATGGCTCTTGTTCAGTACGCTGCGAACACCGCTCTGATTGCTGTCGAAAAGTCCTACAAGATCAACGAGTCGATCTGGCAAACCTGGAAAAAGTACTACCTCTGGACATCGATGACGTATTTCGCGGGCGCCTCAGCCGCGGCCATCATTGCGCACTCCATCGGCGTTTTCGGTTTTTATGCAGTCACGGCTACGGTACCTATTATTCTGATCATATATTTCACTTACCGGACCTATCTGAAGAACATTGAGGCCTCCGAAGCTCAGGCAGACGTAGCGCAAAAACACATCGAGCAGCTTTCAAAATACGTTGCCGAACTAAAGCGCCTGGAAGATGCGCGGAAACAATTGTTGCTGGACGAACAACTTGCGCGGGCCGAAGCCGAAGCAGCGAACCGAATAAAAGATGAATTCCTGGCTACACTCTCGCACGAATTGCGAACACCGATCACGTCGTTATTAGGTTGGGCTTCTCTGTTGCGCGGAGTTACGCTCGATGACGCGTTGCTCAAAAAAGGATTGCAGACGATCGAAAGAAACGCGAGAGTTCAAACACAGCTCATCGATGACCTCCTTGACGTCTCGCGAATCATCTCCGGCAAGTTGAATCTGGATGTTCGACCTATTTCAATTTGTTCCGCAATTGAAGCCGCGATCACTGTAGTGCGCCCGGCTGCAGATGCTAAAAGCATCCGCCTGAGGTACAAACCTGAAGCAGTCATAGGAGCGATCTCTGGTGATTCTGCGCGCTTGCAGCAGATCGTCTGGAATTTACTTTCCAACGCCGTCAAATTCACGCCGGAGCGAGGCCGAATCGAGGTACGCGTGGAGCAAAGAGGCTCTCACGTAAGGCTTACAGTAAGTGACAATGGCCAGGGAATCAGTCCTGAATTTTTGCCACGAGTCTTTGATCGATTTCGTCAGGCAGATAGCTCTACGACTCGCGGCCACGGTGGTTTGGGTCTGGGTCTTGCCATCGTTCGCCATCTAGTGGAACTTCATGGAGGAACAGTTCGGGCTGAAAGCTTCGGTGAGGGACTGGGTGCCACCTTTCACGTAACCTTCCCCCTTATCGCGGAACGTATCGACTCCGCCGCCCTGGCTCAAAGTGGCGAACATCTCGTCGGCGACAATGGCACTCTCAATGGCTTGCGCGTACTGGTTGTTGATGATGAACCAGATGCACGACAGATCATCACCACTCTCATCGAGCGGACAGGGGCGGAAGTATTCGCATGTGAGTCGGCTCACGAGGCGCTGGAAGTGTTGGAGAAGTGGCATCCCGATGTGCTGATGAGTGATATCGCAATGCCGGGTGAAGACGGCTACAGCTTGATCAATAAAGTCAGGTCACTGCCCGCTGAACGAGGGGGCGATGTGCCTGCTGCAGCGTTTACTGCTTACGCACGCGATGAGGATCGTAAACGTGCATTAGCAGCGGGCTACCAAATGCATATTGCCAAACCGATCAGCTCTGGTCAGTTGGTAGCAATGATTGCTCATCTCGCCGGACGCGCCGCCTGAGAGCATCGGCTCAACATCTCCGCACGAACCTTATGGTATCTTTGCGGCGAGTCTTCGCTGGAAGAAGTCGATCGTGACGTTGGCAGCTTCTTCGGCGCCGATGCTGTGAGGACGGTCCGGGTAAAGTTTGATTTCGAAGTCTTTCTTAAGTGCAGTTAGTCGATCACGCAACAGATACGCCTGGCTCACGGGAACGTTCTCATCTTTCTCACCATGAAGAATCAGCACCGGACACGTTAGACGCTCCATCTGAAAGATCGACGACCGTTCGAGAACTGCCGCTTTAGTCATTCCTGTCTCGGTTTCCATGTTTGCCCGAATACCTTCAATCTTGACTTCATCGTGGGCTTTCTGGAAGTCGTAGATTCCAGCGCCGAAAACAGCTGCACGCACATCATCCAGTTTCACGGCAAGTAGTGACGCGGCCATCCCACCACGGGAGTAACCGTAAATCCCCATCCGATCAGCATCTACATACGACTCTCGTTTGAACTTTTGAAATCCTTCGGTCAAAACTTTAAGAGTCAGTGGTCCAACGTAGTCCGCCTTGCCTTGCGACTTGCCGAACGAAGGCTGCGTAACTCCGACGCCTGCGAAACCAGCCTGCGCAAGTCTGACTCCGAGCGGAATCAGATCGAGCGCAGTTCGCTGATAGCCTGGAATAAGCAAGACTCCAGGAAATCGACCCGCGCCCACAGGCCGGAATGAAACAGCTTCAATCGAGAGCCCGTCTACGACGTAGTCGTACTTGCAGACTTTTACTTCTACGTCGACGCACGTTTGCGTGGCGAGTGCGTCGCGGACCTTATCGACAGTGGGTCGTTGGGCAGGAACAGTGACTGAGGCGGTAAATAGTAGAAACGATAAAAAAAGAATGCGGTGCTGTTTCATGCGGTTGATATTAACACTTACTTATTTCACCCGAAGCAATGCAGTGTAAATTTATACGCATAGGATACGCTGAGTAGAGAGAAGCTTATTTTGTACAATCTGCTGAGTATCCCCGTTTAAATCTTTAACTTTCAATACCCAGCTCTCGACTTTTAACCATGCCACGAAGGATTCAAGATGTTACGCGACTATTGCTCGCCATTCTTATTTGCCTCAGTTTCACTAACCATAATTCGTTCGCCACACCGAGGTCTAAACCCCTTGCCGTTTTTCCTCTCGAACCACATCCGGGTGGGACGGCGATGATGACCTTGCGCGCAACAGTCCGGGGACATGAAGGCCTTTTCATCTTTGATACTGGCGGCGGAATCTCTTATGTCAGTCCGGCATTTGCGCAACTCGTAGGCTGCGATGTTTGGGGTCAAATCACTGGGTTTCTGTTAACTGGGCAACGTTTGGATATGCCTCGTTGCGATGGACTCGCATTTGAACTTCAACACAAGCGATTTAGCGCTGCGATGTCTGGTGTGTTTGACATCATGAAGTTCATGCCACCGAATGTTCCAAAAATCGACGGTTCGATCGGTTTAGATGTCTTTGCAGGACAAGCTTTGACATTGAGTCTCGCCTCGAAAACACTGACGCTTGAGAGTCGCACGAGTCTGTCGGAGCGAGCCAGGCACAGTAGGGAAGTTTCAGTTCGACTCGTTCGTGAGGCCGAAGGTGTCGCGTTGAGCGTAGTTGTGGGTGTAGTTACGGCAAAAGGAACTGCGTGGATGGAATTCGATTCGGGGAACGGCGGCGCACATGTGATTGGGAAACACATCGCCCCGCTGTTCAATTTGAAAACCGGTACGAAGGATCCTCAAACTGTAAATCTCATGCTGGTTGGTGGTGTCCCTGTTAGCGGAAATGCGCGATTAAATGAAACGTTGATCATGGATGGAAACATTGGGACGAGGTTTCTCATCGACTGGGACTTAACGCTCGATCTCGCGCGCGGACGAGCGTGGCTCGCGCCTGCGACTAAAAGTAATAGTAGTGAATGAGGCCGAGTATATGATCGAGCGACTAGGCCTCCATGCACTCGATTACTTGTGTCTGTGAGCTTTGATTCCCGGGAGTTCTAAAATGCGAAGAGCTACATTCGTATTCAGGGCGTTGCTTGTCGTCTAAACCGATGCCATCAGCATTAGACCAACTGAGAATTAGAGCGGACCAATGGAATGTGACAATTGACCGTATCGGCGAATCGCCAACGTCAGTAATCGGCTTTGGAGTGCGTGACGGCCTGCGAGTGGTCCTGAAGATTTCAAAGCATCACGGCGACGAGTCACATTCCGGAGAAGTTCTACGAGCTTTCGCTGGCGCCGGCACGGTGAGAGTGTACGAGTCGGACACTGGGGTCGTCTTGCTCGAGGAACTCACTCCCGGCGAACAGTTAGTGAATCTCGTACGACGCGGGGCTGATGAAGATGCAACAAAGATCCTCGGCGAAATCATCGCCAAGCTTTCACACCACGCGGCGCCACAGGAGTGTCCTACAGTTGCAGATTGGGGACGTGGTTTCGATCGTTATCTCAACAGCGGCGACCAACAGATTCCTGAATCTCTGGTCCACGAAGCTCGCGAGCTGTATCAGGATCTGGTGACATCACAACGCGTAACGATGCTTCTGCATGGTGATCTTCATCACTATAACGTGCTGTTCGATACGAAGCGTGGGTGGGTCGCGATCGATCCAAAAGGTGTTATAGGCGAGTTGGAGTATGAAGTCGGCGCGCTTGTTCGAAACCCTGTCGAATTACCTGATCTCTTTACTTCCGCTACCACAATCGAGTGCCGCCTTAGATCCTTGGCAAGCTCCCTGCAACTCGATTACAGGCGCGCGCTCTGTTGGTCCTTTGCGCAGTCAGTGCTTTCCGCAATTTGGGACTTCGAGGACAGTTACTCAATCGAGAACAACAACACCGCACTACTCCTCGCCGAGGCGTTGAAACCAATGCTCGGGACTTCGAGCCGAATCTGAGCATCCTATGTAAGTTGCTGGAACGTTTGCTTCGTGTTACAGCTTCGTGAGCAACATTTCTCGAATTTCCCCGTCGCTGAACATCCCGTCGGTACGCAACGCGTAGGCACAATTCATTTCCAAAACGCCATTATCAAAAGAAATCTTCATGTCCGTTTTGTCTTTGACGTTCTTGAGCTTGATAAGTTTAAGCCCATCACGCACGGCTTCTTTGCCCATATCGTCAATGCAGATCGTTCGCAACGCCATATTGAGCCGGTGGCAGGAGATGTTATCGAGGAAGTTGAGTCCTTCAGCGTCATCGGCAAGACTATCCCAGTCAACTTCATATGGGATCGGCTTACCGCATATTTCTTCGATCTCCTTCACGCGGTCTGGCAAAGTTGTTTCTTGAAGTTCCTTAATCTTACGCCGCTCGTTCAATCCCATGTTTATTACCTCCATCGACTGGCTTACCGAACTGATGGCCCGCGCATTCTAGCAGCGAAGAACCGTTGGGTCGAAACACTGCGGCGGCAGCGCTCCCTAACGGTCGGGCTACTGCCCCGCTGAGACGTTTCCGAGACACATGCTGCGTTCGGACATTGATTGCTAGCAGCGTATAACCTCTATGGTCGCATACCTCACGTACGGCCTTCTCAACCACTGGTCTTTGGTATGCGTCGAGTGTTACGGGAGGATGCTTCAATAGATTGCGTTCCGCACGCTGCAAACGTTTGTTAGAAGCGATCCTCGCAGTACCATATTTATTCTGTTTGCGACTGACGGAGCCGCGCTCGTCACCATGAAGCCAGGTTCCGTAAGTGCGAAATGAAATGAAGTAGGCGAGAGGAAAGTCGTTATCGTCGAAATCTCTAACCTTGGATTGGGAAGTGTCCTTTCGATGTGAGGTGTAACGCAAATAATGAGATGCGTATCAGGCGAGCCCTCCCTGACGGTCGGGCTACTGCCCCGGCACGCGACTCCTGTGTTAGTGCCCCCATTGTACCTCCACTCGAACGTTCGAAACATTCGAAGGACAGCAACCCGACCTCGGAGAAGTCACATCGGGGCAGTAGCCCGACCTTCAGGGAGGGCTATCACTGCAATGCTCAAAAAATCGATCCGAACATTGGGCCTTCATCTTTGCCTTGTTATTTGTTACTCGTGTTCAAAAAGTCAACAACTTTTTTCCGCCTGGATCAAAACCGGAACAAAGCCCGAGCAGTTGCCCTTGTGCCGAAGCTAGTAAGGATTCACTCATACTTGGCCCGCGCTGCTTCCCAGGATCTTTTTAAGTCAGACAGCATACGTTCGTATTCGGCATCGCCTTGCATAGGCTGAAGTAGTTGGTCCCGCAAGAACCATGGATAGCAAGGAAATCCGGTAGCGATAGCGCGTGCCAACCACTGCCGAGCCTTAACGTGATCGCCAAACTGTGCATAAGTCACTCCCACGCTGTAATGAACGTGATGGTCCTGATAAGAACCAGCGAGCACCTCCGCGAGTAGCTTTTCAGCACGCTGCTTCTCGCTACGCGCGGCGAGAAAACTCGCAAGAGTCGCCTTCGCCCGTTGCTCAGCCTGAGCACTACCATGAAGGTCAGTGAGAATTTTTTCGGCGCGTTCGGGTGCACCTTCATAATAGTACGCTTGGGCCAAATACCAATCAGCTACAGGCGCCGAGCTGACGCTCCGTGCTTCTTCCATCAAGGCGACAGCTTCAGAATATCGACCGGAATTGAGCGCGCCAATACCACGCGCACGCAAAGCATCCAGCTTGTTCACCGGATTTATCCGTAAACCTGCAATCACTTCAGCTTCTACTGCGTCCTCCAGACCCAGATGATAGAACGCCGCCGCCCGGTAATAGTGTGGTTGCTCCAGATTGGGATTCATTAGCAGTGCGCGGTCACTTTCAACGATCGTTTGCTCCCAGTTGAAATCAGCGTTGCGATAGACCGCAGCCAGCGCCTCATGAGCTTCCGCCAGATTTGGATCCAGCTCCAGTGCCCGGTTAGCCGATTGTTTTGCGCGTTCATCCCAAACTTTTACTTCTTCCTGCGTCGCGAAACGAATACGCATCTGAGCACTCGCTTCCGCAAGTCCCGCGTGGGCCAGCGCGTAGTTTGCATCCAGCCGCAACGCATCCTCGAATGCTTTAGTGGCGGCCAGTGTGTCGTCCTTTGTGTAGTGGGCGAGTTTCGAACGTCCTAATAAATACAATTCGTAGGCGGCTGCATTGTCTGTGTAGCGTCGATAAACGCGCGACTGCTCCGCGGCGGTCATCTTGATTCGAAGTGCTTCAGCGATCTGCGTTGCAACAGCATCCTGCAAACTCAAAAGGTTCGCTCGCTCTTTATCAAACTGCTCTCCCCATAGTGGAAGTTCATCGCTTGTACGCACCAGTTGTACGTTTACCTGCAAATGGTCTCCTACCTTCTGTATTGTCCCGTTTACTACATAGTCGCATGCTAATTCCTGCCCCGCCACTTGTGGACTTACCTTTTTACCTTCGTATCGAAGAATTGCACTTGTTGGACGCACACGAATTTGATGTACGTTAGCTAAGCGCGTGATGATTGCATCCGGAAGGCCTGTGGTGAGAAAGCCGGTCTCTTCGGCTGCGTTGAGCGGAAGAAACGGCAAGATCGCGAGCGTGATTGGTTCATTAGAGACGTCTTTTGCTCGCCACAAACGATCGCGGAAGAGAAACGCGATGACACCCAGGGCCAACAGACCAACGCCTACGCCTGTGAGCAACCCTTTTCGAGAGCTCAGCAAACCGGTGCTCGCAGTGACAGGTGAATGCAGATGAACTTCCGACCCGAGCTTCTGGCGCTCCAGTTCGTGCTTAAGCCCCTTTAGATCGATAAGAAAATCCTTTGCTGTTTGATAACGCTCTTCAGGGTCTTTTGCGAGTGCTTTCCTGATGATCCGCTCAAGATCAGACGGCACTTGGGGCGAGTAGCGCGCCAGAGGTGAAGGTTCGCGGTCCAGGACAGACGCAAGTACATCGCTCATGGTTGTTCCTTCGAATGGTGGTCTGCCTGTGACCATT
>JBKOYD010000068.1:0-7045 GCA_046725195.1 Acidobacteriota bacterium
CTAGGCGAAGCGTTTTCTTGCTACCCTTTCTTCGCGACTGGTGTTCCTACCGGGAAAATATGCAAAGGCTTTCGTTGGGAAAAAGGCAACATGGAGGCCCTGCCTCCTTTTCCCGGAGGCTACAACAGCTACGCAACCGCCGCGAACAATCGCGGCCAAATAGTCGGCTGGGCTGAGAACGGTGTTCACGACACCACCTGTAATACAGCTTTCCAAATCCTGCAGTTCAGGGCCGTGATCTGGCAGCCGAACGGTGAAATGCAGGAGTTGCTGCCTTTGCCGGGTGACAGTACCAGCGCGGCAACAGCAATCAATGACAAAGGCCAGGTCGTCGGTATCTCCGGTGCATGCGGTGTTGCCGTTGGAGGTGTGAGCGCCGCTCACGCCGTGATTTGGGAAAACGGTGTTCCGACTAGAATCGACGACTTGGGAGGGCATACGTGGAACACGCCAACAGCAATCAATAACGATGGCGTTGTCGTGGGTTTTTCTCTACCAGCGGATCAGGAGGGTACCCGGTTTTTCAGAGCATTCGTTTGGACCAAAGAAGTTGGAACCAGGATGTTGGACCAGATCGACGGCGATGTTCGCAGTAGCGCGACGGGCATCAACGACGATGGGCAGATAGTTGGGTTCTCGAGAACTGCAGGAGCGGTGCTCCGCGCGGTGATGTGGGAGAACGCGAACGCCACGATCAAGAACCTCAATGATCTGACCTCTCCTGGTTCGCCCTATCTTCTCATTGCGGGCGACGTCAACAATAGCGGTCGCATCGCCGGGTACACAGGTGACGGTTTGGCTTTCCTGGCGACTCCAAGCGATTCGCCTAATCAAGCCGGAGCGTCCAGGATCCGCACTGGTCCACAGGCACGTGTCGGTATACCGGAAAAACTTCGCCGGCAACTGCTTCAAAGATGGGGCTTGGACGACTGATCATAGTTAGACAAGGAAACTAGATCCTGTGTCAACGATTCGTGACTGGCAGCAAAACAGAGAGATGTGGGTGCGTGTTCTCGAAAAACAGACCAGTGAGGACCTCGACACCTGGAACCAGCGGATTCGGCACGCGTCACTCGCGGATGAGAGCGGGCTTCGTGCCTGGCTCTCAGCGCGAGGCGTGACCGGCTATGCCCAATCGCTACTGGTAATGGAAAGGTTCGGTTATCCGGACTTCATCCTTGCGACGGCCGACGAACTGATCGAAAGACAGTACGCCGATCGTGTCCATCTACGGCCGATTTATGACGCGATCATTGTTGCTGCAGACCGATGCGGCGAATTAGTCATCCAGGCGAGGAAGACGTACGTTTCGCTGGTTGCGCCTCGGAGAACGTTCGCACGCGTGCAGCCAGCGAAGACACGTGTGGATTTGGGACTGCGCCTTGAAAGTTGCCAAGCTGGTGGGCGACTGGAGCCCTCACGGATCCACCACACGATGCGAGTACAGATCGCGCTTACAACAAGCGACGAGGTGGATGCCGAAGTTCAGCGTTTGCTGGAGCGGGCGTACGCAGAGAACTCTTGACCCCAATTCACATCTAAAAACACTGTAATCAATGCAATGACAACAGAATCAGGCAAATCCCGACGCGAAAATCATCCTCCCGTCGATGGTCGAACTCATGACTTCGGAGCACACTGTCAGTTTTTGAGAAGTGTTGAAAGGCTCCTTGGAAACGATGAAGCAATTGAGAATCGTGATCGCGGACGACTCCGAGCTGATTAGGGACCTCCTGTGTCACACGTTTTTAACGGAAGCGGGCTTTGCCATTGTTGGCGCCGCAGCAGACGGGATTGAAGCGTTACAACTTGTGAATGAGCTTAGGCCCGATGTGGTGGTGTTAGATATCTCGATGCCGCTGATGGGTGGAATCGAAGTCCTCAAAGAGATACGCAAGTATGATCAATCGACCGTAATCATTATGTTTTCCGCCGATGACTCACCATTCATTGGAGAGTTCTGCCGGCAAGTCGGAGCCAACTTCTTTCTCAGCAAGTGCGAACTCAAGAAGCTGATAGAAATCTGCAAACGTCAACTGCTGGCCGGTCTTGTGGGGAGTGCCTGCCGGCACCTACGGGGACGTTGCCAAAAGCGACGTTCCGGCGCTCTGTCAAATGTGATGCGGCGCTAATTCCAGACTTGTCTCATTGTTCTCCAGGGACTAGCGAGTCCATCTCCCGCTTGGTATCCGTACTGGTCCAGGGTGGAAAAACTTTTCCGGCGTCATCACTCCGTCCTTTTTGAAGACCATGCCGTTCTTCATCACGAACTGTACGTTAAGCAGGGCGTCAATGTCTGTGAGAGGATCGCCTGAAACTGCGATCAGATCGGCAAAGAATCCGGCTTTGATCGGCCCGCGCTCTTTAATAACGTCGGCCGCCTTGTAGCCGTTGATCGTAATCGCGCGCAAAATGTCAGGTGCAGGGATGTTGGCGGCCTTCCAGGTTTGGAGGAAGGCAATTGTCATTTCACCGCGGTTTAGCCAATCGCCAGTCTTTTCGTCCTTCATCCGCTCGTTCCAGTAATCGAAGTCAGTCGAGAAAGTCAGCGGTACCTTCCTCTCCCAGGCGTCGCGAAGCTTTGCAACGGTTTGCTTGAAGGCCGTTTCATTGCCACGGTATTTCGTGAAAGGCGTATCCGTGCCGGCTCGGAAGATCCCTTTCTCAGCCATTTGGCGGTGGTGCTCGGACGTCAGCGCATTCCCATGGGCAATGATATATATGCCCGCGTCGATCGCTCTTTGAGCTCCTTCTGGGGTCTGCACGTGACCTTCAACTTTGCAACCTCCCTTCGCGGCTTCGCTTATCGCCAGCTTGATGTCATCCACTGAATAGCCCCATGGCTTGCAGTCAATACACAGCTTGATTGTCCTTGCTCCAAACAACATATTCTGACGGATTGCTTTGACGATCTCTTCTGGAGAATCGGCATCGATGTACTCGGGGAAGATGACGTTGTGTTCCTTGTACATCTCGGGAGTGGGCCAGAGTTGTCCGCCCGTGCTGCCGATAATAGGTCCTGACGGAATCACAGTCGGTCCTGGTAGCCAGCCTTGCTCAATTGCCTGCCGCAGTGCCGTATCGGCGTACAGCGCGTTGTTTCCCACGTCACGAATAATGGTGAAGCCAGAATTGAGAAGCTGAATCCCGTTGGACGCTGCTTGGATCGCGCGCAGCGGAGTGGATTCCATGACATAGGTAAGGTAGTAGTAATTGTTCTCCGGTTGCTCTTTGTATGTCAGCGCCATGTGGGTGTGGGCGTCGACGAGACCGGGGAGTACCGTCAGTTTTGACAAGTCTATTATCGTTGCCCCTGTGGGGATTGCGAGGTTGGGGCCAACCTCCTTAATCTTCTCGCCCTCGACAATGATTACTTGATTGGTGGCCGCAGTCCCCGTGTCGGGGTCGACAAGCCGGCCTGCCTTGATCGCTGTAACCGTCGTGCGCGGCGTTTGTGCCATTCCGGTCGCAGCGAAAACCACTAAGAATAAAAACAACCAGAAGACTCCTGTAAGTTTGGGCATATTTCCTCCTTGGGTCATACGTTCAGCTGTGCATAGACCTGTGATCGTTCTTCGCTTTCTCCCTGGATACCGAATGATGAATCAAAACAAAAAAAGCTCTGGGCTGAAAGCGAAAATGCAGGTGGCGGCGGCACGGTGCACTGGGTGGGGCACCTCTCGTTCTGCTACAAAGGATAGGTTCATGGATCCAAAAGCCAACTCTTTCATCAGGTGTGGTAAATTTGCTAGCTGAGAAAATCCCGGCGCCCGACCCTCCACCACGACGATCAGAAGCGACTGTTCGAGTCCTGTCCCCTCCGACATTCGAGAGCGGTCATTCAAGTTCGCTACTGCGCGTCAAGAGAGTCAGATGATCGACACAAACGTGGCCCATTATCGCATTCTAGGCACGCTCGGTAGGGGCGGCATGGGTGACGTGTATCGTGCTCGTGATACAAAGCTGGGACGGGACGTGGCAATCAAGCTCCTGCCAGAGAAATTCACTAGCGATCCTGAGAGGTGCACTCGGTTTCAACGAGAAGCACGAGTTCTGGCGTCATTAAATCATTCCAACATTGAGGCCATCTATGAGCTGGCAGAGTGGAAGGGCCGGCGATTCCTGGTTCTCGAACTCATTGAGGGTGATACCCTCGCCGACAGACTGCGTAGAGGCAAATTGCCGCTTGATGAAGCACTTCAAATAGCTAAGCAAATTGCCGAAGCGCTCGAAGTGGCCCATAAAAAAGGAATCGTCCACCGGGATCTTAAGCCAGCCAATATCAAACTTACGGTCCAGGGAAAAGTCAAAGTGCTCGATTTTGGCTTAGCAAGACGGCTTGAGCTTGAGGCTCCCTCCTCCGGCGATTCAAAGTCAACAGAGCTCGCCCAGCGCACGGTGGATGGCGCAGTCTTGGGAACCGTGCCGTACATGAGTCCGGAGCAATCCAGAGGACAACCGGTAGACAAGCAGACGGACGTCTGGGCGTTTGGATGCGTACTCTACGAGATGCTCACCGGTCGAGCGCCATTCAGTGGAGAAACCACCGTGGATCTCTTGAGCTCCATAAACCGTGATGATCCGAACTGGCTCCTCTTAGCTCAGTGTGCTCCCGCGGCAATCGTGGCCCTCACACGCCAGTGCCTGCAGAAGGATGTACACCACCGCCTCCGCGATATCGGCGACGCGCTGGTCCAGATCGAAGAGCTGCAGCGGGAACCTGCGGCTGGTCCGCAAGCGATCGCGAATACAAAAATGAAAACAGTGAGGGTGGCATTATGGATTCTAACAGGCATGATCGCTGGAGGAATTCTCACATATGTTTGGACCTTGCGCTTACCCCGAACGATATCACAGCCGGGTACTACTAGACGATTAGTAATCCATCTACCTGAGCCGGATCGAATCGCCTTTGCGCGTTCTGTTCCGTACGGCATCGGTCGTCCTTCGATCGCCTTATCTCCAGACGGGAAGTACCTTGCCTACGTGGTGGAACATGGAAACGAAAGACAGTTGTACCTGCGGGCCATCGACAAATTTGACGGTAATCCTCTTCCTCAGACCGATGGCGCATTCCTGCCGTTCTTTTCCCCCGACGGCCAGTGGATCGGTTTTTTTACTGATACCCAGCTCAAGAAAGTCTTTGTCGGCGGCGGATCTCCAGTGGTTTTGTGCGAGGCCCGAAATGTTTTCGGTGCATGCTGGGGTGCCGACAATTCAATTTTCTTTTCACCCGATGATGGAAGTTCACTGTTCCAGGTGTCCGGGGACGGGGGAACGCCGAAACGGATTGGTCAAAGCCCTTCTGGTGTTTACTCGGACTATCCTTTTTTCTTCCCCAACGTCTTACCTGGTACCGAATTCCTCCTGGTTAATCGGACAGTTTACTATCAGCAAGGGACCATCTGCCTTTACTCGCTAAAGACTGGCGAGCAACGAGTTCTTATTCAAGGCGGCACTGGCGCGCAATACATGCCGACAGGTCATCTTTTGTATGCCCGCCAGGGAGAGCTTCTCGTCACACCCTTCGACATTAATCGCCTGCAGATCACCGGAGTGCCCGTTCCGGTTCTCCAGGGTGTGCGGACGGAGTCCTATGGCAGTGGACAGTTTTCCTTCTCCCTGGATGGCACTCTGGCTTATGTGCCCGGCGGTTCTGGCCTGGACGCCAAACTAACCTGGGTTGATCGACTCGGAAAGGTGGAATCGCTGCCCGTTCAAACGCAGACTTATGGCGACTTCCGGATATCGCCGGATGCACAGCACCTTGCAGCGACGATCTACGGAACAACTGTTGACATTTGGGTATATGAGTTCAAGCGAAACGCATGGACGCGCCTCACGTCGCAAGGCGTCAACACGTCGCCGCTGTGGACGCCGGACGGAAAGCGCGTGGTCTATACCGCCAGCGTGGATGGTTCAGCCTCGAATCTGTTCTGGCAAGCTTCCGATGCGAGCGGTAAACCGGAACGCTTAACAACAAGTCAATACATCCAAACCCCAGGTTCCTGGTCCCCTGATGGAAAGACTCTTCTCGTCAGACAATACAACCCGACTGGTCAAGACATTTTGGCCTTGCAGTTCGAGGGGGACAAAACAACAATGTCGCCTTACTTAAACAGTCCAGCCAATGAAAGTTTTCCGACATTTTCACCTGATGGAAAATGGGTGGCATACGCGTCCACCGAGTCGGGTCGTTTTGAAGTTTACATTGCAGCCTATCCTACTCCAGCGAGACGGTTCCAGATTTCGACCAATGGAGGCGAGGAACCGAAATGGTCGCCTAAAGGTAATGAACTGTTTTACCGGAATGGGCAGAAATGGATGAAGGTCGACATTAGTCTTGGCTCGCCAGTGGCAGTGGGTAAACCCGAGAATCTTTTTGAAGGCCCATTCGTGAACGTTCCAGGCTATTCATACGATGTCGGACCTGGAGCTCAAAAGTTCCTAGTGCTGCAGGAAGCCGGAGCAGGTTCCTCTTCTGAGATTCGAATCGTCCTGAATTGGTTTAATGAGCTGAGGGCGCAGATGAACAACCCTCAGTGACGGGCTCTTGCCACTTTTCGGAGTAAGCCATGCGTTGAATAGAAGTGGCGGAGGGGACAGGACTCGAACCTGCATAACCTTTCGGTCGGCGGTTTTCAAGACCGCTGCACTACCATTATGCGACCCCTCCGCACGGTTGGCGGCAAAGAATATAACGCAAGCTGAGTTTACCGACAAAACGCGACCTCCCCTCTCACTCTACAAGGATCTCTATTGCATACTTGTCAGGTCAGGAAGGTGGGCTTGCCCCCGCTCTCGCGTTAGAGATCACCTCAATGCAGTAAAGCTTTGCAATGTTGGCATTGAGATCATGGAAGTGTCACAGCGGGGGCAAGCCCACCTTCCTGACCTCACAAGCATGCAAGGGAAATCCCTGTAGAGTGAGAGCGGGGCAAGCCCACCTTCCTGACCTCACAAGCATGCAAGGGAAATCCCTGTAGAGTGAGAGCGGGGCAATCCCGCCTGCCTGACCTCACAAGCATGCAAGGGAAATCCCTGT
>JBKOYD010000164.1:0-8606 GCA_046725195.1 Acidobacteriota bacterium
CAGTTTCATGCCTGCGCTGATCGGTCTCGCCGCGACGTGGAACACGGATCTTGCGACGGCATACGGCAAGGTAATCGGAGAGGAAGCTCGCCAGCGAGGTAAGCAAATCATGCTCGGACCGGGAATGAATATCATGCGGACCCCGCTAAACGGTCGCAACTTTGAATACCCTGGAGAGGACCCGTTCCTGAGCTCGCGCATGGTGGTGAACTACATTCGTGCGGTGCAGGCCGAGGACGTGGCTTCTTGCGCCAAACACTTCGTCGCAAATGATCAGGAATGGGAGCGAGGGACGATTAATGTGGAAATGGATGAGCGCGCCTTACGTGAAATTTATTTGCGTCCGTTTCAGGCTGCTGTTCAGGAAGCTGGAGTTCGGACCGTAATGAGTGCTTATAACAAGTTTCGGGGTCAGTATTGTTCCGAGAACGATTATCTGCTCAACAAGATCTTGAAAGGCGAATGGGATTTCAAAGGCCTTGTAATGTCCGATTGGGCCGGCACCCATAGCACTCGTGGTCCGGTATTGAACGGCCTCGATCTTGAGATGGGAACCGAGGTCCCTTCGTACGACCGGTTCTTTCTCGCAGATGCCTTTCGTGATGGCGTGCGCAATGGTCTGTTTCCGATGGCCCTACTCGACGACAAAGCCAGGCGCAATCTTCGTCAAATGTTCGAGACGAAGGCAATTGATGGACGAGGGCCAGGCGCAATCAATACCAAGGAACACCAGGTTACCGCTCGGCACATTGCAGAAGAGAGCTTTGTACTCTTGAAAAATGATAACAACGCACTGCCGTTGGATTCGAACAAGATTAAATCTATTGCAGTCATCGGCGAAAACGCGGTGCAGTTGCAAGCCTACGGCGGAGGCAGCGCACGAATAAAGGCCTTCTATGAGATCACGCCGTTGGAAGGGATACTGCGCCGCGTCGGTGATCGCATGAACATCGCTTTCGCGATGGGCTACGCGCAAAAGCAGACAAATGAGTTGGCTGAGCAGGCCGTTCGCGCTGCCGGCCAGGCGGATGTCGTCATTTTTGTTGGTGGACTTAACCACCGGCTTCTCTTTGATGCGGAAAGCAAGGATCGGCAGGACATGAAGCTGCCTTATCGGCAAGATGAGCTCCTGATGCGTTTAGTGGAAACGAATCCGCAGACGATCGTGGTGCTCTTCGGCGGTGGTCCTGTTGAGATGGGATCCTGGCTTGCGAAAGTGCCTTCGGTTCTCCAAGCCTGGTATCCCGGAATGGAAGGCGGGAACGCACTCGCTGGCGTATTGTTTGGTGACGTAAATCCATCGGGCAAACTGTCTTGCACTTTTCCTAAACAATTAGCAGACTCGCCGGCTCACGCAATGGGAAATTATCCCGGCAAAGACGGCACTGTTCGATATGAAGAAGGTTTACTGGTTGGTTACCGTTGGTTCGACAACAAAAGTATCGAGCCCCTCTTTCCATTCGGCTTTGGCCTTTCCTACACGCGCTTCGAATACTCCAACTTACGGATTAAAGGTATCCCGAATGGTAGGGATGGAGAACTAACTGCTGAGTTCGATATTAAGAATGTTGGAACGCGAGATGGCGCTGAGGTGGTCCAACTTTATATTCAGGATCTCAAGCCAAGGCTGCTACGTCCACCGAAGGAGCTGAAAGGCTTTAATAAAGTGTTTTTGAAAGCCGGTGAGTTGAAAACGGTGTCGATACCCCTCAACCGAAGCTCATTCGCGTTCTATGATCCGTCACAACGTGGTTGGGCTGCTGAGAAGGGCGACTTCAACATTCTCGTGGGTAGCTCATCACGCGATATTCGTCTAGAAGGCCGGACAAGTCTCAGTCAAACAACGCTTGAAAGGTGATCAATGCTACTTAGCAACCTGGACATTGCGGTGCTGATTTTCTATTTCGCCGCGATGATCTCCGTGGGGATTTACGTGACGCGACGAGCATCGCGAAATCTCGATTCGTATTTTCTTGGTGGCAAGACCATGCCTTGGTGGCTGCTGGGAATCTCAAACGCCTCGGCTATGTGGGACATCACCGGCACGATGTGGTTTGTCTACATTTTGTACACCTACGGAATGAAGGCGGTTTTTCTTCCCTGGGTTTGGCCAATCTTCAATCAAGTCTTTGACGCGGTATATCTGTCGAAATGGATAAGACGTTCTAACGCGCGTACGGGAGCAGAGTGGATCACAACGCGTTTTGGTGAAGGACGTAGCGGCGAGTTGTCGCGTGGCATCATTGTACTGTTCGCCCTGATCAGCGTCGTAAGTTTCATTGGTTATGAATTTCAGGGTATCGGTAAATTTTGCAAGGTCTTCTTGCCGTGGGATTTGTCTCCCAATACCTACGCAATTCTCCTGATGAGCATTACAGCCATTTACGTTGTGCTTGGTGGAATGTTGAGCGTTGTAATTACTGACTTTGCTCAGTTCTGTTTGATGGCGTTGTCGGCGCTCGTCATTGGCGCAATTGCTGTAACCAAGGTCGACGCAGGCATGCTCGATCAAGTGACACCAGCGGGCTGGAGAAATCTTTTTTTCGGTTGGGACATCACACTCAACTGGTCTGGACTTCTGCCCGCGATGAACGATCACATCGCCAGAGAAGGTATTGCCTCGATGTTTGGTCTGTTCTTCACGGTCATGGTGTTCAAGGGAATCCTGGTGAGTATGGCGGGCGCGGCGCCCAACTACGACATGCAGCGAATTCTCGCAGCGAAGAGTCCGCGAGAAGCCAGCTTGATGAGTGCGATAGTTTCCGTTTGCCTCGTGCCGCGTTGGATCCTGATTGGCGGAATCACGCTTCTCGGCCTCGTATTCGTTACTCCTGAATTCCGCAAGATGGGCGACAACATCGATTTTGAAACCGTCCTCCCCTACGTCATCAATCGATTTCTGCCTGCAGGTTTGATCGGTGTCCTGCTGGCTGGCTTGCTGTCATCGTTCATGGCTAATTTCAGCGCGACTGTCAATGCCGGTGCTGCGTATCTTGTCAACGACATCTATAAGAAACATATCAATCCCGACGCCGATAATCGCAAGCTGGTGAAATTCAGTTACCTCGGTTCCGTGTTGATTCTTGTTCTCGGGATCGTGATCGGGATGTTTCTTTCTTCGATAACGCAAATAACACAGTGGATAGTCGGCGGACTCTATGGTGGTTATACGGCGGCTAATATCCTGAAGTGGTATTGGTGGCGTTTCAACGGATACGGATATTTCTGGGGGATGCTTGTCGGAATTGTCTCCGCGCTTGCAGTGCCCGCGATGCTACCTACCATCGCGCCGCGGTTTCATGATCCGACTTATGCGTTTCCTTTTATCCTTCTGTTCTCCTTTGTGGGCTGTGTTGCGGGAGCTTTGTTAACGAAGCCTGTAGAAGCAGAAGTGCTGAAGAACTTTTATAGAAATGTGCGGCCCTGGGGATTTTGGAAGCCGGTCCATAAGATGGTTGCCGCAGAAGATCAGTCAATCGAACCTAACAAAAATGTCGGTCGCGATCTACTTAACTGTTTCGTAGGTATCCCATGGCAATTGACGTTAGTCACAATCCCTCTTTACGTGATTTTTCGTGACCTTCGTGGAACGTTGATCTCGCTCGCTGTTTTGATTTCGGCGTCAATTTTCCTGAAGAAGTTTTGGTACGACCGCCTGGAACGCGGCGAAGGTAGAACGCAGTTGGAAAATGCAAAGCTTGCGGCGACCGTTGAGATGGCGGGCGATTAAATGAAGTGCTGGGATGAAGGGATTCAATGTTGAAAGGTCCTGCGTTTTTTTAGAATTTAGACACTGCATCGATTTTGCTTCAAAAGTAAGAACTCCACCTCTCATTCACACCGGGCTTCAGCCCGGTGCGATCCTATGAGCGGGTGTGCATTAATTCAACGGCTGAGAGAACGCAGCGCAGTAGAGCCGCAACCAAACAACGTGACCACATTGGTACGATTCGCGAATCGTTAGAGCGACTTCATAGCCGGTGAGCTCTGTTTGGCCGAATCGTAGGTGTTTCCAGGTGAAGTCATGCTAAGTAAACGTTGTCAAGTAGAAAACAAGAACTTACTAACTTGCTACGCAGAGTAAGCTCTGCGAAGAAACAACTCATGAAATCCCTAGCGCGACTCCTTACCAGCTGTTTGGGCATACTCATGATCTATGGCGCCGCGTCGGCCCAGAACGACATGAAATTGTTCATCACGCGCTCGGGCGACAGGTTGATGGAGGGTGACAAGGAGTATCGCTTCATCTCTTTCAACATTCCCAACCTTCACCTCGTCGAAGACAACATGGCTTTCGAGGCGACTAACGAGTGGCGCTTTCCAGACGAATTTGAAATTAACGACGCGCTGACAACAATCAAGCAGATGGGTGGGCGAGCGGCTCGGATGTATGTTATTTCGATTTGCAAGAAGGCTGGCCCAAAAGCGATTCCGTGCCACGTGAAAAAACCGGGCGAGTTCAACGAAGAAGGTTTTCGCGCACTCGACAAGGTTTTGGAGATTGCTAATCGTGTCGGGTTACGCGTGATTATTCCGTTTGTCGACAACTGGAAATGGTGGGGCGGTGCTGCACAGTACGCCGAGTATCGTGACAAGCCCGCGGCAGACTTTTGGACCGATCCAACGATCATTGATGACTTCAAAAAGAGCGTCGCCTTCGTCATCAATAGACGCAACACCTACACCGGCACTCTGTACAAGGACGACAAGGCAATACTTGCCTGGGAGACTGGCAACGAGCTCTACAGCCCTTACTCATGGACGAAGCAGATTGCTGCGTACATCAGAACCCTGGACTCAAACCACCTCATCTGGGATGGCTACTATATTGGAAACAAGGAAATCCAGGCCGAAGCTCTCGACGATCCGAACATCGACATCGTCTCCAGCCATCATTATCCCGCACCGAATAAAGGTGGGGATCAGATGGTTGAAGACATCAAAAGATTTCGCAAGCAAATCGCGGGTAAGAAGGCTTATATCGTCGGTGAGTTTGGGTTCATTCCGCCCCATGACATTCAAAAAGTTTTGGATACTGTGATTGCTGAACGCCTAACGGGCGCGATGATTTGGAGCCTGCGCTATCACAATCGCGACGGGGGCTTCTATTGGCATTCTGAGCCGGCTAGCGCCAGTCTCTACAACCCATATCACTACCCTGGCTTTCGAACCGGCGAAGGTTGGAATGAGATTCCGACATTGAAGGTAATGCGTGAAAAAGCTTTTGAGATTCAAAGGCTGCCTTTGCCGTCAATTGAGGTTCCTGCGCCACCAAAACTTCTGCCTATCAATTCAGCCGCCGCAATTTCATGGCAAGGCTCAGTCGGCGCTTCGAGTTATGACGTTGAACGCTCAACGGCACCAGACGCCGCGTGGACCGTGGTCGGGAAGGATGTTGACGATACCTGGGTCAGATATCGTCCACTGTTCTCCGATGCTCAAGCGGAGCCCGGCAAGAGCTACTACTATCGCGTCCGCGCCACGAACGAAGCCGGATCGTCCGCTCCGTCCAATACGATTGGTCCCGTGCGCGTCAACCAGCGATATGTGATTGATGAAATGATCGACTTTTCCAAGGTCCTTTCGCGTGAGGGTAACCTCTCTTTGGAGACGGCAAATGCTCGCCCTTACAAGGAGGACCCTCATCGTCTCAAAGGAAACGCGGGAGACTGGATCATTTATCGAACTAATGAGCCTCTGCGATCAATGAAGGTTTTGGCGCTAATTGACGGCGACAAAAAGGACATCGAGATTTTTCTGTCCCGAGACGGCAAGATGTTCGACAAAGTAACTCCCAAAATAAGTCGGTTTGCAAATGAAGGTAATTTGTATGGCTACAAGCTGCCAGTCAAATACGAGCTGGAGAGTATTGGCCCAACCAATTATTTCGTGAAAATTGTTTTTGGTGGTGAGGCGCAGATTAGTCGGGTGGAGTTGCTCTACGGCAAGTGATGCTTTTTTAGCTTGCATTCTTCTCTGCGCAACCTCTGCGTACTCTGCGCCTCGGCGAGGAACTGCTGCGTCGCAAGAATGTAAAGGCTGATTACAGCAATGGCGTTGTCGACCGCTATGTTAATCCGGTTCTTACTGCCGCGCATACACCAATCTTTTGACGCTACGACCTAAACTACGAAACTAATCCGCATCTGCTCGAGCGTCTGGGCATCAACGCAACGTTCAACTGTGGAGCAATCGAATTTGAAGGCAAGAAGGTCTTGGCTGGGTGTGGAAGGAGTCGGTCGCAAATCATTCTTCGCAATCGCCGAAAGTGAAAATGGCATCGACGGCTTTCGCTTCTGGGACTATCCAGTACTGCTGCCGGAGATCGGAATACTAAAGCCTTCATAGTCAGTCACTGATGAGACACCACCGGCTTTATGCCGCGTGGTACTTCAACTTTGCCTCAAGAGTGCCGTGACAAACTTCCGGACACCACCGGCTTTATGCCGCGTGGTATTTCAACTTCAACCTACGTAGTCGTTCACAAATTTCACCACCGACTTTTTCACGTCGCAGCACCTAGGTTGAAATTGAAGCACCACGCGGCATAAAGCCGGTGGTGTCGGGAAGTTTGTGAGGGCCGTGTGTAGGCGAAAGTTGAAATACCACGCGGCATAAAGCCGGTGGTGTCGCGCGTGAAAGTCAGCGCATTGACAGTTTGGTCAATTATCCATATCACGAATCAAATGAAAGCACTTCTTCTAATATTCTTTTCTTCGGCAAATATCGCTGCCCAAACCATCGAGATCAAAGTTGATCAGGTTGGGTATCGGACTGGCTTTCCGAAGATCGCATTCGTTGTGTCTGAGAAAGCCCGGGGTGATTTTACGGTGCGTCGTAAAAGAGACGACTCGATTGCGTTTCGCGGAACTCTATCACCGCCGGTCGCTGATACCGACTCTGGAGATCAAGTGCAGGCTGCCGACTTTTCTACTCTTAACGAGCGCGGTACCTACTACATCGACGTCTCGGGCGTTGGAAAGAGCTGGTCGTTTGCAATTGGAGCGGATGTCTACAAGCGCGCTTTTTATCTGACAATGCGCGCGCTCTATGGACAGCGATGCGGAACGGCAGTGGATCTTGGTCCAGAGTTTCCAGGTTACAAACACGCCGCTTGTCATCTCACCGGCGCTTATCACGCAACATCAGGCAAAACCGGCACTCACGTCTCATCCAAAGGATGGCACGATGCTGGAGACTATGGTCGTTATGTCGTCAACTCTGGAATATCCACGGGTGAATTGCTCTGGACTTGGGAAAGGTTTGGAGCGCGCGTCCGAAATCTTCAGCTCAATATTCCTGAATCCAGCAATTCAATGCCGGACATTCTCGACGAAGTACGTTGGAATCTTGATTGGATGCTCACAATGCAGGATGAAGACGGTGGCGTCTGGCACAAGCAAACCAGCGAACATTTTGCAGAGTTCATGATGCCGGAGTATGACAAACTCTTGAGCTACGTTATAGGAACTGGGAGCGATCCATATAAGAGTTCAGCCGCAACGGCTGATTTTGCTGCGGTCATGGCGATTGCTGCTCGTACTTATAAGCCATATGACGTGAGGTATGCGCAGAGTTGTTTAAGTGCGGCGGAAAAGGCCTGGGGCTGGTTGCAAAAGTATCCGAATGTAACGTTTAGTAACTCTGACAATGTTGAAACGGGCGAGTACGGTGACGAGGATTGCCGAGACGAGTTGCTCTGGGCCGCCGCAGAGCTTTGGCGTACGACAAAACGAGAAGGCTACGAGCGTTATTTCCTCGCCCACTTTTCGGAGCACTTATCAAGGATCAGTCCAATCCACCCGCCTTCCTGGCCGCAAGTTGCACCACTTGGTCTTTGGACTTATGTGTTGGCCGGCGGTTCAAATCCAGGTGCGGCAGATGCTATTCGTCAGGCTTCTTTGAAGGCCGCGAATGAAATTGTCGAGCGCACGAATGCAAGCGGATATCACACCAGTTTGACTACAGGAAATTTCGAGTGGGGCTCGAATGGTGTGGCAGCCAATTATGGTGTGCAACTACTAGTAGCAAATTCAATGAAGCCGGACAGTCGTTACGTACAAACTGCCGCTGAGAATCTTCACTACTTGCTTGGCCGCAATACCTTTTCTCTGTCTTGGGTAACTCAGCTTGGTGATCATCCCTTTCGTCACCCGCATCATAATCCAAGCCAATCTGACAACAATCCAGAACCATGGCCAGGAATGCTTTCGGGTGGTCCAAACCAACGCCGGCAGGATCCGGCAATGGAAAAGCTGGCTGACCTGCCGCCAGCTAAAATGTATCTGGATGACTGGGAGAGTTACGCCTCGAACGAGATTGCGATCAATTGGAACGCGCCGCTCGTGTTTCTGTTAGCTGGCTTGCTCCCGGAAAAATAATCCACAGATTACGCCGATTGCACAGATTAGAGTGTCTAAAACGGGAGTTAGTGCTCTTCAGTTGAGTTTGGCTCGGGTTACCTGCCATTTCACTTTGCCGGCGAGGGGATCACTTTTCAGCGTATAGCCTCGCGATGATCCATCTAGAGCCAAGGGAACCAAATCTGCTTGAGGAGAAGTAAACCATCCTGACACCGGAGCGTTGTCGGAACTAAAAACTCGTAA
>JBKOYD010000107.1:0-7067 GCA_046725195.1 Acidobacteriota bacterium
GTTACAATCCCAGGAGGACTACCAACTGGAGTGATCGGCAACGCGACGACCGACTTCGTTGTTCCCGGCCCTTGCGCCGCCGCGCCATGCTCGGCAGCCTTCATCTTCGCCTCGATCACAGGCAACATTGTGGGCTGGAACCCGAATGCCCCCGCGGCAGGCTCCGTTACTGGGGTCATCGCCGCAAGCCATCCGGGTCACGTTTACACCGGTCTTGCTATCGGCAGCAACTCCGGCGGCAACCGCCTTTACGCTGCAGACTTCGCCAACGGCAATATCGACGTCTACGACGGCACCTACTCGCTGACTACAACCACTGGCGGCTTCGCCGACCCGACCATCCCGACAACAGCGGGGAACGTTTTTCACCCCTTCAACATCCAGAACATCGGCGGCTCGCTGTATGTCATGTACGCCAAAGTGGATCCTATGACTGGGAAAGATCTGGAAGGCGTCGGCAACGGTTTCGTTCGCCGGTTTAATACTGACGGTGTGCGAGACCTGACATTCGGGATCAACAATGGACCACTCAACTCGCCCTGGGGTATCGCTATAGCTCCCGCCAGCTTCGGTATCTTCGGCAGCGCGCTACTTATCGGCAACTTCGGCGAAGGCAACCCCAGCATTCACGCCTTCAACCCAACAACAGGTGCGTTCCTCGGCACGCTTCAAAACGAAGCGGGCGACGGCATCGAGATCGATGAGCTTTGGGCCCTCCAATTCGGCAACGGCGTCAATGGTGGCGACCCCGGCACACTCTACTTCAGTGCCGGCATCGGTGAAGAAGAGCACGGACTCTTCGGTTCTTTGAAGCCAACGACTGCCTCAGCCACTTCGCTCATCCAATTTGCCACGGACCAATTCGTTATTGGTGAAGGGACTGGCCACATCGATATTTCGGTAACCCGCGCGGGCGACGCTTCGGGTACGGCCACAGTCAACTTCAACACCTTCGATCAGTCGCAGGCTGGGCATGCTTCGCAGAAGTCCGACTACGAAATTGCGCTCGGCAAAATCACCTTCAACCCCGGAGAGACGGCTAAGACGGTGCGCATTCTGATCGTCAACGATGGCTTCGTGGAGGGCAATGAGATAGTTGACCTTGCAATCTCGAACCCAACCGGAACTGGCGTCGGATTGGGGAGTCCAAACATCGCCGAGCTCAGAATCGCTGACAACGATTCATCGCCACCGGTGACGAATCCGATTGACGACGCGACTTTCTTTGTGCGCCAACACTATCTCGACTTCCTCAATCGCGAACCGGACGCAGCAGGTTTGGCGTTTTGGGTTAACCAGATTACGTCGTGCGGCGCAGATGCACCTTGTATTGAAGTCAGGCGCATCAACGTGAGCGCGTCCTTCTTCCTGTCTATCGAATTTCAGAAGACTGGGCTCGAGTCATATATGACGCACCGGGCAGCCTTCGGTCCTCTGCCCTTGACCGCCCCTGGAGTACCAGTGCTTTACGGCGTGTTTGAGCGAGACACGCAGGCTCTCCAGAAGGACTTCGTGTTTGGACAGCCAGGTGCGGACGCGCAACTGGAAGCGAATACGCAAGCCTACTTTGCAGACTTCGTCACGCGTCCCGAGTTTGTTAATAAGTATCCGGCAAGTCTGACCAACGCCCAGTATGTTGATAACTTGCTGGCATCCGCGGGGCTATCACCGAGCAACTTCATTGTAAATCTCACGAACGCCCAGGAGAATCCGCCGACAAACCCAACAACCACTGGGGATGCTCGAAGGCCAGCTTCGTACGGTACCGCGACCTTTAGTCTCAACGCCGCGGAGACAGCCATGACGTTTAGTGCAACCGTGAAGAACATTGACTTCACCGGCTCACAATCGGCGGACACAAACGACAACCTAACTGCTGCCCACATTCACGCGGGTCCAACTGTGACGCCCGCAGTCAATGGGCCCGTGGTCTGGGGGTTCTTCGGCACTCCTTTCAACGACAACAATCCCAACGATCAAGTGGTCACGCCACTTGCCAGCGGAGTAGGCGGAACAATCAGTGGCAAGTGGGATACACCTGAGGGTAACGGGACGACCCTGACTGATCAGTTGTCGAACCTCAAAGAGGGTCGTGCGTACATCAACTTCCACACTACGCAATTTGGCACCGGCGAGATTCGTGGCAATTTCCCGGCAATGACTGCATTTCGCGACTCACTTGTGGCGGGCCTGAATGGCGCCACGGATACTCGCGCCACAGTGCTGCGTAAGATTGCCGAGTCCCCGTTTCTAAATCAGCGCGAGCTCAACTCGGCTTTCGTGTTGATGGAATACTTTGGCTACCTACGTCGGGATGCCGACACGGCTGGCTTCAACTTCTGGCTCGATAAGCTGAACTCCTTCAACGGCAACTTCATTACTGCTGAAATGGTTAAGGCGTTTCTAAGTTCGTCTGAGTACAGAACACGCTTCGGACCGAGCTAAAAACCGAAACGCGTAACGTGGTAATTCAGTTTCACCTGGCCGCCAGTTGCGAGCGGAGGCCAGGTGAAACTCTTTTGACGCCAGACACCACCGACTTTAGACCCTGTGCAAAAACTCGGACACCACCGGCTTCAGAGGCCGTGTGAAAACTCAGCCGGCTTAGTCAGAAGCGCCGACAAAGCATTACAGAACCAGGAGCGAAGCGACTGCCTGAAACTTCGTATTGGCTAACTCGCGAGCAGATTCTGGTGCTTTCCATCATTTTCGGTGAAGATGAAAACCGAAAGGTGCGAGCAGTCGCTTCGCTCCTGGTTCTGCAATTTGTGGCATCCGACTATCGGAGACATCTCCATCTCAGTTTTCACACGGTCTCTTCAGCCGCGTGGAATTTCAACTTCCAACTAACCTTGGTTCATCGTACTTCCAGCGCGGCTATGCCGCGCCGGAGGCAGCACGGGCTTGCTCTAGGTTGAAATTGAAGTACCACGCGGCTAAAAGCCGGTGGTATCGGAGGCTCGACTGATTACGTCAGGTTCCAAGTCGAACTACTCTCGGCATGAGGCCCATCGTACCCAAACTAATAATTTAGCGTTCTGGCTCACTTTTATTACTTCTGCTACATTGCTGCGCATGACTGCTGTTTTGCGCGTCGAAAAGGTCTCCAAGCAATACCGGATCTATGAACGTCCCGGCGATCGCCTGAAAGAGTCGCTGACGCGCGGGCGGTTGCGGAGGCACAAGGAGTTTTGGGCGCTCAACGACATAAGTTTTGAGGTTTCAAAAGGAACCACCGTCGGCATCATCGGACAAAACGGGTCGGGCAAGTCGACTCTCCTGCAGATCATTTCCGGCACGCTTGCACCCACTCATGGCGACGTCTTTCACGAGGGCAGAATAGCGGCCCTGTTAGAACTTGGCGCTGGTTTCGATCCAGAGTTTACCGGTGTCGAAAACGTGTACATGAACGCGGCACTGATGGGCTTCTCGCGCCGTGAAACAACAGCGATCCTTCCAAAGATTGAACGGTTCGCAGAAATTGGCGAATTTATTCATCAGCCTGTCAAGACTTATTCGAACGGGATGTATGTTCGACTTGCTTTCGCAATCGCCGCGAGCGTCGAACCAGACATCTTGATCATCGATGAAGCGCTTGCGGTTGGCGACGCTGTATTTCAGCATCGATGCCTGCGACGAATAAACGACTTGCACGAACGGGGCGCCACTGTGCTTTTTGTTTCGCACGATGCAGCAGCCGTACGCGCTCTCTGTTCGCGTGCCATTCTTCTGAAAGCAGGGCGAGTGATAACCGATGGCAAGCCCGCCGACGTACTCAACCGCTATCAAAAAATCATCATGGAGCGGGAAGAAGCCTATGAAGCAGAATCGGGCTCGCGCAAAGAAGAGCCGTCGCTCTCTGACTTCTCTCTGTCGCCGCTAAATTACTCTTACCGGCACGGCGACGGCAGTGCTGTGATCCTTGGAGCGGAACTGATTGATTCCGCACAACGGCGAGTTGAGATCGTTGAGAGCGGCGAAGCTCTTACTTTGCGTGTTATCGCGCGCCTTAATACTGAGCTTGACGATCCGGTTGTCGGCTTTCTGATCAAGAACCGACACGGCGTCCATGCTTACGGTACAAACACGAAGGAGCAACATATAGAGTTTGGTGCTGTTCCATGTGGCAAAATACTCGAGGTCACTTTTGCCTTCGACTGCTGGCTGGGGATTGATCAGTACTCAATTTCTTTGGCCGTACACAGCCGCGATGGACAGTCTTATGACTGGCTCGATGGCGCGCTTTTCTTTCGAGTCACAAGCGTGAATCATATGGAAGGCATTGCAAATCTAAATGCAAACGTGACGGCGCGGCAGCGGACGATGGACCTCGATAGCGTTGGAGCGCGATAGAGGACGGTACTCCAACTCACCCCAGGGCGTGAACCATGATTGATGAAGAAGTTGAAATCGTTTTGCGCGAGATACGCGAGCGTGTTCATTCGTTGCCGCCCCCGGAACATTCAACGTCTGGAGCGGCTGGGCCTATCGCCGGAAACGGCGCGGGCGACTCCTTGCTTACACCCGAAGAAGAGAATAGAACGGTGACTGATGCTTTGGCGCGTATTAACTCCTACCTGACAACGACTGGCCGCGCCTGGGACAGACTGCCGCCGGTGTACAGCAATCGAAGCGGACCAATTGCACGCTTAGAGTTATGGCTTAAGACTCGGTTTAAGTCGCTCACTCGGTGGTTTACCTGGGAACAAGTCAACTTCAATGCTGCCGTCCATCACGCTCTGCAAGACACTGTCGACGCGCTTTCAGAAACTCAACAAGCGCTCGAAATGCTGCGCGCCCAGATAAACGCAGCATCCGAAAGTCGTCGTGCTCTCCAAACAGAGCTGCGTGCCGAAAGCGAAAATCGGCGAGTCGAGATTCAAGCGGTCACAGGTCAACTACACGCGTCCCTATGGGCCGAATCGGAAGCTCGTCGAATTGAGCTCGAACGCTGTCAGACTGAGATAAATGTCTTGCGGGTAGCAATCGAACAAGAAAGAGTTCAAGGAGAAGCCAGACTGGCTGAACTAAGGGAGCGCGATGGCCAACTCCAGGATGAGCAACGCGCTTGTTTCAAACAACTGTCGCTGGAGAGTAGCGAAGCCGCAGTGGTTGATGATCGAGCGCGACGTAAAGTTGATGTTGCGCTCGAAGAGCTAACACGACGCATAAAGGAAATGGAGAGAGTCATGAGTCATGAGTGATGAGCCATGAGACCTGACTCCTGACTCCACTCATCACTCATCACTTTTCTTATGCGTTATGTTTCTGATGAACTGCTCGATGCGCGCTACTTCAAGTCGCTTGACCGCTTTGATATTCGGTTCGCGCGCACCATGTGGGTTTATGACAACGTGCGCGCCGGAGCCGAAGTGCTGCACCTCGCCTGCGGTGCGGGCATACTCGCGCTCTTGAAGCGCAAAGGCATCACGCTAACTGGCGTCGACGTCTCACCGGAGCTCGCAGCGGCAGCTCGCCGCAACGGCTACGACGCGACTTTCTGCACAGAACCGTCGCGACTGCCTTTTGCTGATGCAAGTTTCGATTACGTCACCAGCCTCGAAGGACTCGGCAAAATTGGAGATGAAGAAAGAGAAGCGGTACTTGCTGAAATGAAGCGGGTTTTGCGCTCTGGCGGAGTCGCTCTTTGCAGCATTGAATGCGACAGCACGAGCGAACAGCACGTCAACCAATTCCGAAAATTCTTCCAACACGTCGGGTGGAAACCCCGCCATGCGCTGTGCCTCAGCAGCGAAGACCTTTTGGATCAAGCTGATAAGAACGGCGAGAAATTCGAAGCTGACCTTCTTGAATATCTTCGCGGTCTTTCTTTTAAAGAGCGACGCGCTTTCGACATCGCAATGGGCTACGTCTTCGGCAAGGTTTCGGATCTAAATGTCCACCTGCCGGAGAGCGGCATTTCAATATTTGTCAAAGCGACTGACGCATCACCCGGTCCTTTTTATAACGAGCACCGAGACCGAAGCGCGCTTTTTTCGTTCGGGCAAGGCAATATGGAACGAACGGTGTGCCTTGATCGAAACCAGGAGGCGACGTTTGACGATGGCTGGTACGAACCAACTTTGCTTCCTCCTGTGGCGCGTTGGATGGGCAAGCGCGCACGCGTACAGTTTCATCTGCCGGGTCTATCGACAATAAGTCTTGATCTAACGACGAATATGCCCGATCTACGGACGAATCCGCTGGGACTCGAACTCTGGCTGAACGGTGTCAGGTTGTGTGCCCTATCACTTTTCCACTACGGTTGGTTGGAATTAAAGACACGCGTGCCAGAGACTTTGAGCTCTGAAGCAAACGGTGAATTTGAGCTCGAGTTGCGAGCTGACCGGACGTCACTCCCGCTGCAGGTCTCTGAAGGCTCGCGCGACGATCGCGAGTTATCAGTCGCGGTCTGCAACATCGAAGTTCATCAGTGATGGTAAATAGATCGTGAGTGAATCTTCTGAAGGCTCGACAAAACTTTTTGCCGAGCCGCGCCGCGTTACAAATCTCGACGAGTGTTTCTTCTATCACGCGATGGACCTTCCGGTTCACGGAAGCGTCGATGGCTATTGGGATCTACGCGGGAACGAATCTCAGTATCTTGGCGAAGTGCCATTCGCGGGTAAGCGAGTACTAGAAATTGGACCAGCCAGCGGCCACATTTCGTTCTTCATGGAACGCGCAGGTGCCGAAGTTATTTCTGTTGAGGCTGCAGAAAATTATCCGTGGGAGTTCTTCTGGAACATTCCTGATCGGGCGCCCGCGGAACTTGCGGACAAGTTAGCATCACATCGCGAGATGATGAATCGGCTGCGGAGTTCTTACTGGTTAGCTCACGGCGAATTTCAGTCAAAGGCGCGCGTGCATTACGGCAGCGCGTATTTCATTCCTGAAGCACTCGGACTGTTCGACGTTTCAGTCGTAGGCTGCGTGTTGTTGCATAACAAGCATCCGTTGCAAATTCTGGAGAACTGCGCACGGCTAACCAAGGAGACCATTGTCGTCGTTGAGGTTTTCCGGGAGACCCAACTCCCAGAATCGCCTGCACTCTTTAAACCAACTGC
>JBKOYD010000140.1:0-3592 GCA_046725195.1 Acidobacteriota bacterium
TGCGCCGGCCGCACACGCTTCCTGCTCAAAGCGGTGGAGGCGATCTCGATCAGAAGAGAAACTAGCAGGCAGAACTTTTACGGCGACATCGCGACCGAGGCGGGTATCGCGCGCTCGATAGACTTCGCCCATTCCACCTGCACCAAGCGGCGAAAGAATTTGGTAAGGGCCCAGTCGCGTGCCTTCAATTACGGCCATGTGAGAGCAATTTGGATTTTGGGGAACGGAAAAATGAGCGGCGATATTCTATCGGTGTTCGCGTTGCCACGCCACACACAGCGTCTGCAAGAGTCATAGTGTCAGCGAGTCTGAGCGAAAATTTACAAAAAGTCAGATAGAATCCCTGGGCGCTCTAACCTAAACGTCCAGCAAGACTTCATCCGATGCTCGCTCCCGGAACAAAACTCGGTCGTTACGAGATCCGCTCGAAGGTAGGAGCAGGCGGCATGGGAGAAGTGTATAGGGCGCGTGATACGCAACTCGGTCGCGAGGTCGCTATCAAAGTTATAGCTTCGGCGTTTGCGATTGATAAAGACCGACTGCGGCGATTTGAGCAGGAAGCATGTGCCGCGGGCGCACTCAACCATCCAAACGTTCTCACCGTCCACGACATCAGCACGCACGAGGGATCGCCGTACGTGGTTTCAGAACTTCTTGAAGGTGAAACACTGCGGCAGCGAATTTCGGGGACGCCCTTCGCTCAACGACGGGCGATTGAATACGCACTGCACATCGCCAACGGCCTGGCAGCGGCTCATGAAAAAGGAATCATCCATCGTGATCTGAAGCCCGACAACATTTTTATCACCAATGATGGGCGCGTGAAGATTCTCGATTTTGGTTTGGCAAAATTAATTGAACCCGATGGCAATCAGGTCCAAACAGAGGTGCCGACTCGACGCGTCGACACAAATCCTGGTGTTGTAGTTGGAACGATGGGCTACATGTCGCCGGAACAATTAAAGGGACGTCCGGTAGATCAGCGTTCAGATATCTTCTCGTTCGGCGCGATCTTGTATGAGATGCTTTCCGGTCGGCGCGCTTTCCACGGTGACTCGCCAGCCGAAACAATGAGCGCGATCTTGAGAGAAGATCCACCGACGTTGTCTCAGACGAATCAAATTGTTTCGCCGGCAATAGAACGTCTAGTGAACCGTTGTTTGGAGAAGAATCCTGAATCGCGTTTTCATTCAGCCAGCGATCTGGCGTTCGCACTTGATGCGCTATCCGGATCAAACACAGTGTCGAACCAGACAATGGCGAATCTGGCCTTACCTCCGACGCATTCGCGTGTGCGCGAGTGGTTGCCGTGGGCCGTGGCTGCGGCAGCCCTCATGGTAGCGACCATTACTTTCGCTTGGTCCTATGTCCGCCGAGCTCCGATAGCTGAGGGCAACCAGGTACTCCGCTTCATTATTCCGCTGCCACAGAAGGCAAGGCTTTTTGGCGCTCCTGCAATCTCTCCTGACGGAGACCACTTGGTCTATCGACTCAACACAGAAGATGGCAAAGAGCTTCTCTGGTTACATGCGATGCGGTCACTCGATGCGCAGCCTCTTCCTGGGACGGACGGCGGCCTCCAAGCGTTCTGGTCACCGGATAGTCGTTCCTTTGCTTTCTTCGCCGGAGGCAAGCTCAAAAAAGTTGATCTCTCCGGCGGAGCGCCGCAGACGATCTGCGACACGGCCGTTCCCGCTAACACCAGCAGCGGAGCCTGGAATCGTGAAGGAACGATCATTCTGGCAATTGGTGCCGGGGACGGACTTTACCGCGTTTCCGCGGCGGGCGGCACGCCTGTCCGACTCACACAAATCGACAAGACACGAAACGATCTCGAGCACATTTGGCCTCAATTTCTCCCTGATGGTCGCCACTTCGTCTATCTTGCGCGGAACGCCCAGCCGGAGAACAGCGCAATCTACCTCGGTTCGCTCGACTCGACGGAAACTAAACGGCTGACGCAAGCTCATTCGAGCGTCGCGTATGCGGCGCCAGGTTATCTGTTGTTCTTACGTGAAACCACGTTGATGGCCCAGCGCTTCGACGTCGACAGATTCGAACTAAAGGGCGATGCGTTCCCAGTCGCCGAACAGGTGGTGCGCAATCCGGTGAGCGGTCGCGCCATGTTTTCAGTCTCAGATAACGGCTTGCTCACGGTTCGGACTGGTGGTCTCACACAAAACCAGCTTATCTGGTTTGACAGGACCGGCAAACAACTCGCACCGGTGACCTCGCCAGGCGGTTACACGTCGGCCGCATTGTCGCCTGACGAAAAAATGGTCGCGACTAGTCGCGCAGAAGCGCAGACGTCCACAGCTGCAGACGTCTGGCTAATCGATCTCGAGCGCGGCGCCCACATAAGGTTTACCACCGATCCGTCGCACGACAGTTTTCCGGTGTGGTCGCCAAGCGGTGATCGCATCGCTTTTCTCTCGACGCGAGCAGGGCTAAACGGAATTTATCAAAAACCTTCGAGCGGTGCCGGAGCTGAGGAGGTGCTTGTCACGTCCCGTGAATTGAAGTACACACCTGATTGGTCACCTGATGGTCGGTTCATCATGTACTCGCAACTCAATTCAAACACGAGGCGAGACTTAATGCTGCTTCCTCTGTCAGGCGAGCGAAAGCCCGAACCTTATTTGCAATCTGATTTCGCCGAAATACAGCCGCGCTTTTCTCCAGACGGGAAGTGGGTTGCATATGTCTCGAACGAGACAGGACAATTCGAGGTATACGTTCAGAGCTTTCCGCGTTCGGGAGGCAAGTGGCCTGTCTCAATTGGGGGTGGATCACAGCCCCAATGGCGCGCCGACGGAAGGGAGCTTTACTACTACACGCCTGATCGAAAACTGATGTCCGTAGAGGTGAACAGCAGCGGCTCGACATTTCAGGTCGCTCCACCGCGGCCGCTATTTGAGATGCGAGTAGGAGGCGCCGGAGTAGATCTCAGCTTCCCAGGGAGCGGATATTACGAGGCCGCCCGCGACGGCAAACGTTTTCTGGTGGCATCGGCGCCTGAGATCCCGGAGACGCAACAGATGTATGTTGTTGTGAACTGGACTGCTGACTTGAAGCGATGACGATCAGTGGTGGAACGGCTTGGCCCGGAGCGCTCCAGACTGTTGTTAGGCGCGCTCGTGACGGACGACATTGAACCCCTCCTCCTCTGATGGAGGCTGAAAATACGCAGTGATGGCTTCGAACTCCGCATCCGTGGTCCAGGGCGCGCCGGCAGGTAGCTCCTTACTTCGCTCCTCGAGCTGAACCTTGCACAACCCATCGGACGCATCTACGAAGTGCAATTCATGATGAGCGTTCACGCGCTCGAACAGCTCACGAAACCAGAGGCGGTGCGTTCTTGTATTGCCAGGGAAATCGAGCACTACGGAGATGCCCTTCGACAACAGAACGCAAACATGTGGCCCGATCGCGTTCTTCAATCGGGAAGAGCACCTGACGAATCCAGCTATGTCGGTGATCTCGCCGGGAAATAGGTGATCCAAGAGCTCATCCTGGACAAGGAGAACGGCATTTTCTCGTCGAGCCAACTCTTTCGCGAGAGTCGACTTGCCGGCCGCCATCTTGCCACACA
>JBKOYD010000002.1:0-5605 GCA_046725195.1 Acidobacteriota bacterium
TTTCGCAGTTCGGTCATGGCTACACCTCCAGATTGAAATTGGATCTTTCATCAGGAAGTGTAGTGTGAAGGGCTCGCGATTGAGAGTGATCGAGTTACTACGAGGGTTATTTTTATCTGCGCGCAGCGCTTAGTTCAACAAAGCCTTGCAGCTGAGGGCGCGATAGCATGCTTCTCAAGTAGTCTTCTTCCTTAGATTGAATGCTGATCGCGCGCCGCAGGTGAAGCGCCGCGGTTAGACCGCCTAGAGTAAACATGCGAAAGATTGTTGTGTACATCGCCACAAGTGCTGACGGCTTCATTGCTCGCCCCGACGGCAGCGTTGATTGGCTGAATCGTCCACGGACGGCTGGTGACTACGGCATGGGGGCATTCCGCCGATCTATCGATTCGATCGTGCTTGGGCGAAAGACATATGAGTTCGGCCTTCAGCACGGAGCCCGATTCGGGACACAGCCCAAACACTACGTCTTTTCCCGAGATGCGACTGGCCTGGTAAGGGCACCTGGAGTGGAGTTCGTCAGTGAAGAGCCCGCGGTGTTCGCGAAACATCTCCGCGCTCAGCAGGGCAAGAACATCTGGATGATGGGCGGTGCGGCACTGATCGGGGCATTCGTCGACCAAGACCAGATCGATGAGTTCATCATTCATGTAATGCCAACGCTCATTGGGGAGGGCATCCCGCTCTTGGGGCCTGGGCGGCGAGAAATTCAGCTGAGTCTCCACTCCTGCAAACATTTTTCAGACGGTGTCGTGCGGCTTCACTACCTGGTGGCAAAGGGGACGGAAGGTGAGACCAAGGGCAAACAACGCTGAATGAGTATGTTTGAACTATCTAGCCAAGATCTAGAGGCGATTGAAGAGGTTCATAACCGCTGGATCAGGGAAGAGCTGGCGGGAAACGGTTCTCAAGTCATTGAACTCTGCACGGATGACGTGAAGTGGATCCCACCAAATGCGCCGGCGCTGGTAGGAAAGAAAGAGATTGCGCAGTACCTAAACGAGAGCTTGGTAGGGCTCAAGGACCTAAATGTCAAAGACGTTATCATCGGTGGAAGCGGCTCAGTTGCTTATCTTACCAGTAGCTACCACTCTCGATTTGTAGTTGAGGGACAGACTGAGATGCAGGAGGCCACTGGTACACACCTCTGGATCTTACGGAAGACAGGAGGTGGCGCGTGGCGAGTCGCAATAGTGGCGTGGAGTTTATGGGAGGCCCGCTAGTGCTAAGGTTCGCTGCCTAACTACAAGCGCTTGCAGCGGACTCGCCTTGAGCGGGCTTCTTTGGTAACCAGCGTGGGCGAGCCGCTGAAGCGCATCAGCGTTCAGACCTTTCGCTAATCTATGGAACGGTCGTTAACATGCAGAGTGATCTTGGGCGTGACGCTGATAGTGTTCGGAAGTCTCTCCGTTGCTTTTGGTGAACTGGGCCCACCAAAGTGGCAAGTACACACTTCATGCCTAACTGAAACTCGCGATGGTAAGAAATCATGCTGGGGGATCGTCATTGACTTCGAGGATGCTCAGTTCAAAAGAAGAATTTCACCGCAGCAATTGAAGATCTTTGAGGCAAAGCACGGAACCAACCTACTTAACCTAATGACGTGGCGCGTTTCACGAGAGGGAAAGCGACTAACTATCAGGTTCAAACCCGGCGGGGGTGACTTTGGCACAGGCAATCGAGCGGAAATCACCTTGTACAAGACAGCCTTCATGGTGCCGCCAAAGGATTTTCCGGACTATGCTATTTTCGTTTTGGGAACAGATCTGAACTGATTTCGCAAAACGGGCGAACAAGCGCTTGCAGCGGAGGAGGCGAAATGAAAATCGCCATTTTCCTGGGATTGATTCTCTTACTGACTGTTACTTCTCTGGCGGCCATTCCGAAGCGGGGCACGTTTGCGATTTATCTCATCGCAGGCTCAGTTGATGCGAGGGTGTTTGCGCAGTCGCCGGGACGATGGAAGGACCTGCCACTTGAACGTGAACCTATCATTTCAGACGCCGACATCGTAGCTTACGATTTCTCAAAGCACGCAATGAGGCTGAAACCGGAAGCGCTCAAACGTCTACCGCCGCCTTCCGTAGCGGGAACTCCATTTGTGGTTGTCGTCAATAGGGAGCGCATCTATCCGGGAGCCTTCTATACGAGCGTGTCGTCAATACCGTGTGACGTACCTGTCATGGTAGTTGATAGGGCCGCGCAGAATCAGACTTCTCGTGCAGATGTCCTGTTGATCGAGAGTGCTTACCCACAACCGAGCTTTCTCGGAAAGGATTTGCGCTCAGACGTAAGGGTCAGAGATGCGTTGGCCAAACTCAAAAAGCTGGCGGTACTTTAGCCTACTGTGCCGAACAAGCGCTTGCCGCGGACGGCGCGATAGCTTGTTTTGATAGTAATCTTATTGCATTCAGCGGGCCTGGTATCGCGCGCCGCCGCTGAAGCGCATCAACGTTAGCCCGCTTCTTGATGTGGAGGATGTGCGATGGATGAAGATTCAGATTTCGAATGCTCATTACCAGTGAAAACTCATTTACCATCGAAGTAATGCGGAAGGATGACCCCAGACTGAGGCAGTTCCTTGAAATCCCTGAGGAGGAGAAACAGTCGTCCTTCTACGCGCCGATTCAGTTACTCCCGGGCTCAGATGAGTTGGAGATCGAGGATGTTGGTGTTTGGAGTCAGTGTCACCTTACCGATGAACGCGCGGCTATGGAAGCGCTGTCGGAAGAAGCAGTTTTGATTTGAGTTCAGGAGGTTTATCATGCGGTCTAAGTTACAGCGTAGGCGCCGAACAAGCGCTTGCAGCGGACGGCGCGTTAGCTTGTTTTGGTAGTAATCTTATTCCTTCCAGCAGGCCTGGTATCGCGCGACGCCGCTGAAGCGTTCGGTGGCTGTCAATTCGTAATTCCTGAGGACTGAAGAATGAAAAACCTGTTACTCATCCCTGGACTATGCGTCTTAATCACGGGAACCGCGTTATCTCAGAAAACGGATCGCGAGCGCGATGGGCTGAAAGGTTTGGTAAAAATGGTTCGCGTTCGGCAAGCTACGATATCGAATGAGGATGGAAAACAAACCGAAAGCCCACTCTTGTTGACGCACCTCGTGGCTTATGATCAGTCGGGGAACAGAACCGAGCTGGCCCTTTATGATCAAAGCGGCAATTTGAGTCGGAGGATTGCGTACCAGTACGATCCTGAAACCAAACGAAGATCCAGTCTAATCACCTATAATTCTCAGAATGAGATGGTCCGGAAGGTCGACGATAAATATGGGAGCAGTGGATTTAAGGTCAGCAGCACAATACAGGACTTCAACGAAGATGGGACGCTTTTCAGAAAGACTGAGCTTACTTTCGGTCCGCTGGGTGAGTTGATTGAAGTGGCTGAGTATCAAGGAGACGGATCGCTGATTAAGAAGGGTAGCCCATCTCTCGAGGGGGCCCAAGTCGAAAATGCTATCTCGTCGAGAGGACACCCGCGGAAAGATGTGGACCGTGTCGTTGGTTTCGGCCAAACAGGCGGAGAGTATTTTGATTTGGACAGTCACGGCAATTGGACCAGGGGCATGACAGCTTCCACCTCTCGGACGTATTTGTCGGGTAAGAAGGCTAAGACCACCGAATGGTCTTATCGCGAATTCACTTATTACTAGCATCGGGTGTCTTGCCACGCCGCCCAACAAGCGCTTGCCGCGGACTCGCATGACACGGCCTCATTGGTAGGATGAGTGAGCTTGCCGCTGAAGCGCATCAACGTTATGCGCTATTCGGGAGGTCAATTGAGATGAAGAATCGGGTTAAATTCTCAGGTGCGAATCTACGCGTCTGCCTTGTGGTAGCCATTCTCCTATTGCCTTTCGCCGTCAAGGCGCAAAGTACTGCAACCCAATCTACCGCCGTTGATAATTCTAAGGTCAGGCCTCCTGTAACCACGGCCGATCTACAAATCGTGAAGCGCGCGCGTGAGATACTCGATTCGCCATCGAAATGGAATCGCGCCGATAACCGCGAGTGTCCAACGGCAGCCAAAACCTTCAGCTTGTACTGCGCGTTACAAATGGCAACGATTGAGGTTAGCGGCAAATCTGATCATCGTGGCGCCGCCCTGCAGGAAACGCGCTTCGTTATCGACGAGATCTCGGCAGACCGCAATTACCAGCACCGGCTGATGAATTATAACAATGACCCAACAACAACGTTCGCCGATATTCAGGAAGTGTTTCGCATTACAGAAAGCCTCATCGCACTGAGGTTGAAAGCTAACAACAGCAAACAGTAGCGCGCATAACACAAGACATTCGAGCGGACTGCCCACCAGCATGCCTCTCATCAATATTGTGTGGTGCTCTTGAGGTTGTGGGCGGGCGGGCGGCTCAATTCCAGCGTAGGGCGGTTCGCGTTTTTTGGGGAACAGGCGAGTGCGGGACGATAATTTTGCCATGGGTCATTACTGTCGAATTTGTCATCGTGAGCGAGCCAATGAGAGATTTTCTGGCAAGGGTCACAGAGATCATGTCTGCAAGGAATTTAAGAAGCTGCCGCAGGCGACAAGAAGACATGTTGAAGAGGTGGATGAGATTCTTGGGTTCTTGATGCAGTCCCACATATCTGCCAAAAACATCGGGCGCTTAAAGATCCTTGTGGAGTCCTCGGATCAAGAGGTTGCAAGTTTGGCCAGCGTGGTTCTAGAGATTGGCGAGATTCGCCCATATAAAAGGAAGCGCTTGAAGGTCCTGGCAAAGGAACATAAGGATTTGTTTGCGCGCCTTAAAGAATTAGCGTTGTTGGAAGTGATGCAACCGTACTAGTGGGAACGCGTGCCCAACAACCCGCTGACCAGTGCTCCCATCCTCCCTATCCAGGTAACTGAGTGTTTGCTGACGCGCGTGAATGTCTACTCCAATATTAATGTCATCGTGGGTGCCTCCTTTAGCGATTACAAACCCGGGAGTTTAACCGCTTCCGGTTCGCGGGCGCCCGCTTTATAACATCAGCGTTATATGGCTAGTCATGAGTAAACGAACGCAAAAGGCGAGAGCTATCCAAGAATCAATCAGACAGGTTTTACTACGCGATTGGGATCCGATCGGTGTGAATGATCGAGCCGAGGCGCACGATGAATACGACTCTTATGTTGGAGGCGTTTATCGGATGTTAGCTTCAGCATGCTCTGAGAAATAGTTGAGCATCTCTGGAAAATTGAGTCGGCGACCATGGGGCTATCTCCCGCAGATCGAGAGGCTCGAAGACCTATTGCTGAGAAATTGATTAAGCTTGACGTTTCCTTGCAGCTGTTGGAGCCTTAGCCGAATGTTCATCGCCCCGCCATATAACAAGCGCTTGCAGCTGACGGCTCGATAGCATGTTTCTCAAGTAGTCTTGTGCCTTCCAGCTTGAATTCTTTCGCGCGCCGCAACTAAAGCTTGGCGTTGGATGCTTGCTGATTGAGCCTATGAAAACTCTAATCGAAGCAAGTCTGCTAATTTTATTCGTCGCTGTCGCTTGTAATTCTTCGCAGGCAAAGGAGTGGCGCGGTCTTGTGCCCTTGCGTTCAACCAGAACAGACGTAGTGCGTCTAATGAGGCAATGTTCCGACCAAAG
>JBKOYD010000010.1:0-3452 GCA_046725195.1 Acidobacteriota bacterium
CTGACCCTGCTCAACAAGGCTGCGGCTGACATAGTTGTAGGCGGCCATCTTCTCAAACACCGTGTTCCTCTCGCGCTGAGTGAAGAAGTTGCCAGGGTTATGCGGCCAACTCTGGGAATGAGGCGAAGTTCGAAAGACGCGTACCAACTGCGACGACTCTGGATAAGGAAGCGAACGAAAGAGAAAGGTATTGAGGACGCTAAACATCGCGGTGTTCACGCCAATTCCCAGCGCCAGCGTGAGTGCCGCAACGATTGTGAAGCCTTTATGCTTGCGCAGCATCCGAAAGCCATATCGCACATCCTGAAGAAAACTTGTCATGGTTATCTCCTTCGTTTAGTAAGGTCTTTCGTTTGTAAGGTCCTATCCGAGCACGCGTCGGGAAGGTTGCGTGCGGAAATATCGTCCACGAAAACAGTCGAGTGCTAGTGTTGCTACTTTATCGTAGTGAATACTACTTTATCGATTAACACCACAAGCGCTTCAAGTGTGACAGCTCTTTGTCGATTGTTTTTGTAGTGACGTGGGCGCTGGCCGTTTTGCGCAGACCCCCTGCGCTACGGTACTGATTGGGTCCTGCTATGTGTAATTCCCCTAAACGCAGTTAGGGGATTGTCCAAGTCCTTTTTACAAACAGACTGTCAAAACCATTCCACGCGTGACGAATGAACTTGAGTAGTTAAAGCGGTCGTGAGATCCACCGATACGACAACGAGATTCTTCTGATCAAACCCGACGTCGGTGGATTGTGCCCTTAGCAAGACGCTCACCAACAAACCGGCTCCAATCAGAAGCACGAGGGAAACCGCGACCTGACCAATCACAAGCAGATTGCGCAAGCGCGGTAAAGAGATGCGCGTTTGTCTGAGCGACTTGAGCGCTGAGGTTAAGTCCGTTTTCGTTGACTCGATTGCAGGCGCCAAGCCGAATACGACACCTGTAATAAGAGATATCAAAAACATGTAAGCAAAGACGGTTGCATTGGGCTTGAAGTCGACATCGACACCAGTCTCGGGAATGATCGATAACAAGCTCGGCGGCAAAAAGACTGATAGAACCAACCCAGCGAGGCCACCCAGGACTGCGAGCAACACGCTTTCCGTCAGCAGGAGTCGGATCAATCACCAGCGACTCGCTCCGAGTGCAAGTCGGACAGCAATCTCTTTTCGACGCGCTGCGGCACGCGCAAGCATCAGGTTCGACACGTTGGCGCATGCTATCAGTAGGACCAAGCCAACCACTGCCATCACCAGAATTGCGATGGGTAACCCTTCGCTGCGAACTTCAGGAGAGTTGAGATATGACCCCGGCATAACGTTAATAACGGTTTTGCGCCCGGGATAGTCGTGGTCCATTTGCGACGCGACCAGTTGCATCTCTGCCTGGACCTGCTGCAACGAGATGTCGTCTTTCAACCGCCCAACTACACTTAGCCAACTACAGTTGGGAAGGTCGAGAAACTTGTTCTCTGGCCTTACCGCAGGTTGCATCATTACTGGAATCCAGACATCGGGAACGTTCATCTCGGCGCCGTGAAAGTCTCGCGGCCACTCCTATGACGGTGAAGCGCTGGCGATTCAGCGTGAGCGAAGTGCCGATGACACTCGGATCAGATCCAAATCTTCGCTGCCAAAAACCGTAACTAAGCACGGCGACCGGACTCGGAAGAGGCGCCTGGCGATATTCGTCAAACTCTTTGTCGAAAAAGGTGCGGCCGGCAGCGCTTCCGCCTCCCAAAAGCGAAAAGTAGTTGTCGGTAACCATTAGCCCGCTGATTCTTTCAACGTTGTAGCCGCCCAGAGATAGTCCTACGTCCGCCGAGGCCGCCAGACCGGAAATGCCAGCAACACGATCTCGATAGTTCAAGTATTCAGGATAAGAAAGCAGGGACGCGCTACCTTCAACCTGACGATCGAACTCCCCTCCGAGAACTTGGTAGACGTTTACCACGCGATCGGGGTCCTTCACCGGCAGCGGACGAAGTGCTACCGAGTACAGTAACGTGAAGATGCTTGTGTTTAAGCCGATGCCCAGCGCAAGGGTCAACAGAGCGGCGACGGTGAAATTGCGATGCTTGAGCATAGCTCGCAATGCGTAGCGTAGGAAGGTATTGGTGAGCATATCGATACTTCTGGCTCAAAAGAACAATAAGTCGCCTCACGCTGTAGGCGTCTGCCAGCGGTCTGCGATATCGAAATCGGTGTTCAAGGTAATAAACGTCCCAACCTTCGTGGGCGCCGCTGTCAGGGACGACGTTATCCTTTTTCTGCAACTCACCGTCGGAAGGCACGTCTATATACTAGAGGCGCTTTCAAAAAGTTCGCAGTTATCGGCAGTCGTCACTCAACCTCTCATTCTCCAGACCCTTTAGAAATAGGAACAGATATCACAAAACGAAATCCCGCTCACGGCAGTGAGTGGATGGTTCAGATCCTTTCTACAACAACTCGGCCCGCTTGTGGTGCTCTTTGGTAGAAGGGATCTGAACCATCCACCGACTGCCGTCGGCGGCGAGATCAAGGATGAGAGATGAAGGATGAAGGATGAAATATTGCCGATTGCCGATCGGACGAGCAAGGAGCAAAGGGCCAGGAGCTAAGCGTTGTTTGTTCAGGAGATTCAACTGGTTTGCGAAATTCTTGGCACTGCTATGATTATGACCGAAAGCAGTTGAATGTGCTGCAAGTCACGACAAACTAAAGTGTATCGGACAAACGCACCGAAAGCAGTTGAATGTGCCGCAAGTCACGACAAACTAATAAAGTGTATCGGACAAACGCGCCGGCAAATTCGAAACTGCGTAAATCAGACGAGCAGCCGTGTGTAGGTTGAAATTGAAACCACGACGCTAAAGCGTGTGGTGTCTTTTGAATCTGCACAGCCGTCGCTGGAACTTGCTACTAATCTTTACTTGCATGATGTGGCAAGCAGTGCTTTGATTCACACCGCAGCATCATCCACTCAACGGATTCACTATGAAAATTAAGTCACGCTCTAACAATCCTCTCGCCAAACGAGCTCGCAAAGGCTTCCGCGGTTTTCCGGTCGCCACCGTTGCGTTTTATGGTCCCGACGATCGACGCGCGAGCAAACTCGCCATAGGTATCATCAGCCACGAAGGCGCTGAACCGGAGTTGCGGCGATGGTATTCAGAAGATGCCGATATACGGTCCATTCCTAACATCGAAGCTGAGATTCAGGCCTTTATAAAGGAACACGGTGTCGTTTCCGTCTCCATGGTTGATCGCATAATTGGATGTCCACATGAGGAAGGTATTGATTACCCTGATGGCGAGTCGTGCCCACAGTGTCCCTTTTGGCGCGGCCGAGACAGATTCACAGGCGAGACGATTAATTAACGACGCCTGAGATTCTGCGTGTGTGGCGATTCTGATTCAAGCGTGCGAAGATTCTGAATCTGTGTGATCCGTCTAATATGTGGATTAACTCTT
>JBKOYD010000133.1:0-26331 GCA_046725195.1 Acidobacteriota bacterium
CCATTTCTGCGTTCAGAGCACAGCGTGTTGCCAGTTACACCATCCCACAAGAAGATTGCCAATTGTCGATTGCCGATTGCCGATTTCGTCTTTGGGAATTTTATCTTGGGTCTTGCGTCTTGGGTCTTTGAGTGCGAGTCAATCCAAAGACCGAAGGCCAAAGACCAAAGACCCAAATCGGCAATTGAAAATCGGCAATGATCTGGCTCCGGGAGAAGGCGGGGCGCTGGTATTCGAACCCAGAACCTTGCGCTAATCTGGCGCTAACACCGCTTATAAGGCGGTTGCTCTGCCGGTTGAGCTACGCCCCGTGATGTCCGATATGCTTCAGCTTGTCGTCTCTCCCATAAGCGTATTCTCAACTTGCTGAGGCAACTTTGATACGAAACACACGACAAGCTAAAGCATATCGGACATTTTTGGACGGGGCGTGAGGCAGCCGCGCCTCTTCGAACTCCACGACCCGGACAGTCTGACGTTCTGCCGGGATGAGTCACGCCCCGATAAGAATTGCGGGTTTGCGAAATTTTCTTTTGGTGCCCAAGGAAGGATTCAAACCTACAACTCTGGTTTGTAGGACCAGCGCTGCTATCAGTTGAGCTACTCAGGCGAAAAAGAATCATTTTCCATATGAGATTTGAGATTTTTCATTTGTCATTAGTTTCCAAAGGAGCCCTACGACTTGAGACGTATGAACCGCGAAGACGCACACACAGCACAAATGAAAAATGAAAAATATCAAATGTCATATGGAAAATATTTCGGTCGGAGTTGGTATCGAACCAACCTCTCGGGTTTTTCAAACCCGCGCTAATCCATCTCAGCTATCCGACCAAAAGGCATTTCCAATTTCCGATTGCCAAGTGGCGATTTGGGTCTTCGGCCTTTGGCCTTTGGTCTTGGGATTGAGCATTCAGGATCACCTCCTTCCGGCAGTTTGAGCTGTTGCCCCTTGGATTAGCATCCTTTAAGACCCAAGGCCCAAGACCAAAGACCTAAGACCATACAAGGGGCTACAACTCCCTTTGCTCCTTGCGAACCTTCTCCATAACGTCCCGGTCATCGTGAACGTCCATGAAGAGATACTTGCGCCATTCGGCACGATCTTCCGCATAGTGGCAAAGCACAACGCGCTCGAGCTTGATTCGCAACGCCGACTGCGAAGTCAGAAGCGGCATACGCGCCTCAGCCGGAGTGCGATTGCTCTTCCGGTTGTTGCAGGGAACACACGCGGTGACGATATTCACCGGTGAGTTATCTCCGCCACGCGACCGCGGCAGGATATGATCCAGTGTCAAATCAGCTGGAGCCTTCTTTTCACCGCAGTACTGGCAGCGAAACTTGTCGCGCATGTAGATCCGCAGATGCTTCATACTCGATGCTTCACGGCGTCGACGAACGTTGATGTAAGTTCGTCGACGAATTACCGAGGGAACCGGAAATTCCGCTCGCGCCGAACGCAACACGCGATCACCGTCATACTCTTCAACGGTGACCCTGTTCTTGAACGTCATGATTACCGCGCGCGCCACGCTGACGGTGCCGAGCGGTTCATAAGTTTGGTTTAGTAGCAGTACTCGTCCATTGAGTGCCATCACCCGGCACCTCCTTCCCTTTTTGTAGGGGCGTCACTCCGTGCGTCGCCCCTCGTTTCGAGTAGATCACCTTGTTTTGGTTGCCACTGCCCAACGTTGTGGTTCGTGACGAAAGGGCGGCCACGGTGCCGCCCCTACAAAGTGGGGGTGAGAACTAAGTTGGAGTTCAAGAGCGGGTGTGAGGTGGATTTCGCAAGGTGCGAGTCACCGCTCCTGAAGATTTAGTTAATCGAGAAAAACGACTGATCGTGCGCCTGATGCCTCGCGTTCAGTGTTCATCAAAACCCGATGCCAATCGTTCAGCACAATTGTCTTGTGATCTGAATGCGAGACACGCCCGCGAACATAAACGGCCGCGTTGCGTCTCATGGCACGCCAGTCCCAATTCTTGGCCGCAGGCCTTCGTTGAAGAAGCTTGGCATAAGCATCTTTAGTAAGACCCATTGGCTGATGGCGACAGACGAAAACAGTCTCCCCACCCGAGCGATAAAGGTATTGACACATGTGTGACTTGCTACCGTCACCGCGACTGATAGGTTCATTTCTCAGGATTAGTTTCTGGTTGACTTTCAAATCGGGAGCGGGAACAAAAAACCACTCGCCTTGACGAACGAAAGCGGCGTTCTTTCGGCGGAGTCGATTCTTCGCACGCTTGACTCTTCGACGAATCGCATTGCGTACCTCGATCGGCTGCAAAGCTTCCATAGCGGCCTTGACGCTGGAAACTGATGTACCCGGAACTGCACAGACAAACCAGTGTCTTTCGTCGTGGCCACAGAGGAATTTCTGTTTCCCATTTTCTCTTTGCGCCATCAGAAGTAGATGCTTCATATCCGGCCGTATGTCTACGACCTGATAGTCGACCGCGTCGTTTAATTCCACTCCGATGTCGAAGTATTCGCCGCGGCTGTCAGACCGTATGTCGATACCTAGCGGGCGTCGGCTACTGGAAACCTGACGAATCTTCACGCGTGCTCCCAATCGTTCAAACATAGTTTGTAACAACTGAGTCTCCATACATTCTCTTTCTATGTCTTGGGCCTCATAAAGAAGCCGGATTTACGTCACGCGGATCGCCAGGAAGCCCTTTTCCTGAAGCTCGAGCGAGTTTAGAAAACCGGCGATAGCGACCGCGACTCTCTTTCCCGCACAGAGCGATTAGAGAGATCTGCTGAAACTTCTCTTAGTTCTTGTTCTGTCATTCCTTCTTCTTCTCCTTTGGTTAAGTGATATGCGATTTCTCGTCCGGTTGGTGATGCAAGTATTCATACTCAACCGGCTCGGTGCCTTGAGAAGAGCAAACCGTTAAAACGGTTCCACCGATCTTTTCCTGGCGCTCATCACCGGGCTGAAGCCCGGTGTGAATGAGAGGCGAGATTTTTAGACTGTTAGGCAGAGCCTGTCCGATATGCTTCTGTCTCGTCGTGTGGTCCAAAATGATGTTGGGCGCGTCCAAGCTTCTCAGAAGAGTATTTGACTTAGGCAGGTGATTCTTGTGTTAAGACACGACAAGCTAAAGCAAATCGGACATTAAAAGCTTGGAGCGCGCGGTGAGAGTTGAACTCACGATTAATGGATTTGCAGTCCAGTGCCTTTGGCCACTTGGCTACGCGCGCTAGATTTTGGGCCACAGATAACAAGGGATTTAAGCAAACCAAACAGAAGAGAAGCACTTTCCCTCGCTCCCGGGCTTGTCTTATCCGTCTTTATTATGAAACAAAACCGAAAACTTCCTGTTTTGCTTCCCGGCAAGAATCTCTGGTCCGCGATAGCGGGCGAAAGCGTAGAGCCTGGGGCGTGAGCCCCAGATCGTGCGACATCAACACCTGAACCCGTGAAACGGGCGACAGCCTTTAAGAATTCATGGTCCAAAAATCCCTATTCAGCTATCGCCCACTTCGCGGGCTGGCCTACCGATTGAACTTAACCTGGGGCTTACGCCCCAGGCTCTATGCTTTCGCCCGCTATCGCGGGCTGGTATATGATTTATCTTGATTGAGGCGTCAGCCGCGCTGCGTTGTCTGTGGCTAATCTTTCTTGGAGCGGAAGGAGAGATTCGAACTCTCGAGACGAGTTTGGAAGACTCGCATGTTTCCAGCTACATCACTCCCGCTAAGGAATTGCGAATTGCGATATTGCGGAATTTAAAACGAAGTGATGGGGCTCAGCGAAAGGCTAAGGACCGTGCGAGTTCTCGAAATCACACAATCGCGCAATTCCGCAATTTCGCAATTCCCTCAACCCTTCACGCAAACTACTTGCTTGATCTCTGCAACGATCTCAACCAGGTCTTCCTGGTTTTTCATCACTGCCTCGATCGATTTGTAAGCGCCTGGAATTTCATCCAGTACGCCAACGTCCTTGCGACATTCAACTCCAGAGGTCTGACGTTCCAGATCCTCCTTGCTGAACGCTCGTTTTGCCGCGCCACGTGACATCTTGCGTCCCGCGCCGTGTGAACAAGAGGTGAAACTTTCCGGTAGACCACGCCCTTTGACGATGAACGATTTCGCGCCCATTGAACCAGGGATGATGCCGTAAGTTCCTGCCGCCGCATTGATCGCGCCCTTGCGGGTGACGAAAACTTCTTCGCCGTAGTGCTGTTCGAGCGCGACGTAGTTGTGATGGCAGTTAACCGCAAGCTCGGGTTTAAATGGCTGACGATGATTGAACAGTTTGTTAAAGACCTTCAACAGACGCGTCATCATAATTTCGCGATTCTTCATCGCGTACGCTTGCGCCCACTTCAGGTCTCTCCAGTACGCCTTAAACTCCGGTGTGCCGGAAATGAAGTAAGCCAGGTCAGGAGCCGGCAGTTCATTTAAACGCCACAAGCTCTTCGCCGTCGAAATGTGGCGTTCAGCCAGTTCCTTGCCGATGTTGCGTGAGCCTGAATGCAGCATCAACCAAACGTGCGTTTCTGTATCCAGACAAACTTCAATGAAGTGGTTGCCACCACCCAGCGTACCCAGCTGCTTCATCGCTTTCGCTTTGCGATCGTGAACGCCTTTATGCAGGTCCTTGAAGTCGTTCCAGCCTTCCCAGTACGAGGATTCGTCAACCGACTCCTTGTAGGCGCTGAATCCGGTTGGAATTGCTTCTTCGATCTTCAAGCGCAGCTCTTTCAGCTTACCGTCGAGGATGCCGCTCTTGAATGGCGTCTTCACCGCCATCATACCGCAGCCGATATCGACGCCGACGGTTGCAGGAATCACAGCGTCCGTTGTCGCCACGACTGACCCCACCATGCTTCCCTTACCCAGGTGCGCATCAGGCATCAGCGCGACGTGCTTGAACAAACATGGCAAGCGTGAAACATTGCGCAGCATCGCTTGCTCTTCAATGCTGAACTCGTGGTTTGCCCATGACAGAATATCCGCCTTAGCTCCACCGAGTTGTAGCTTTTCGTACGGCATTCACTTCTACCTCCTTTCTAAGAATCTCAAAGGAACTCTAAATTTCTCGATTGCTCTTTCTTTCCTGCAATCCAAACTGTGACCACCCATTTCATTGACACCTGCGGAACAGTGGCACACAATGCGCGCCTGCAACACAATCCATTTCAAAAAGGAGACCCCCATGACTTCCATAACAGGATCCTTTTCAGGAAAAATCACGAAAAACTCCTCACTCGCACTCACCGATCTGCCCAGTCACGAGATGAGTATTGCCGAGGTCAGCGGTGTGCAGGCATCACCAGACCCGCTCTGGAACAACGCGAATATTACTTACTGGGGAATTACCGATCTACTTGACGGCAATGGCACCCAACGCGGGTACTACAACAATGTTCACGGTGATAAGGGACGCGACTGGGGCACCTTCGAGGGCAAGGTTTCCACTGCGGGTGGCGTCATGATAGTTGAAGGCACATGGAAGATTGAAGGTGGCGATGGCGATTTCCGCGGGGTTACTGGCAACGGCACCTTTAAGACTATCGCGAAATCTGAGACCGACGTCGAAGCCACCTGGGCCGGGGCGTATGAACTCGCGAAGGCTCAAGCCGGCTAAGTAGCGGGAAGCCTGGTGCGTCAGATGAGAGTCGAACTCACATCACCCTGATTAAGAGTCAGAGGCCTTAGCCTGTTCGGTAACTGACGCTAGACGGCGATGTACGCGGAAGGATGAAGGTTTACGGAGATTCGACTTATGTCTCCCTCCATTCTTCCGCGTACATCCTTCTTCCTTTCAATTGGCGGGGCTGACGAGATTTGAACTCGCGATCTCTGCATCGACAGTGCAGCGCTTTGGATCCAACTAAGCTACAGCCCCGAGAGTATTGCCGATTGCCAATTTCCGATTTGGTCTTGGGCTTTGGTCTTCCGTCCTTAATCTTCTGTTTTGATCTTCGACTTTGGATGTTGGGCCTTGGACACAATCGGCAATCGGCAATTGGAAATCGGCAATGTCTTGGCGGGGATGACGAGGCTCGAACTCGCAAATCAACTGATTGAAGGTCAGCCCGCTTTCCATTTCGCGTTCATCCCCAAAAGTCATTTCCGATTGTCGATTGCCAATTTGAAATTTGCGCTCTGGTCCTTGGTCTTTTCCGAAGTTCATGCCAAAGATCTAAGGCCTAGGTCAATTGGAAATCGGCAATCGGCAATGCTGTGGTGCGCGTGGAGAGATTCGCGCCTCTCACAAAGCTGAGTTTAAGTCAGCCGCCTCTTCCAATTGGGCTACACGCGCAAAGAATTGCGAATTGCAAGATTGCGGAATTGCAGCTGGGCTTATCGCTTACTGCAGACAGGCTAGATTCAATGAGACTGATCGCGTGCTCTTCTGGCATACAGGCGGCCTGATGACACTCTTCTGAAAATGGTCTTTGGCTTTTGGTCTTCGGTCTTTGCTAGCTCTGGTTCGAATAGAGCATCAAAGACCAAAGGCCAAAAACCTAAGACCCAAACTCATCCATCGCAAAACTATCGCCATCTATGCTAAAAAACAGATGAAGGCAGAGAGAAACAAGCCGCGAACACACTTCGAGGCACACTTCTCCCGAGGATGGCGCGCCTCACGGGACTCTCGCAAAGCACCGAGGCGCATCATCCGATTGAAGGCTCCCTGCCTTCATCTCGCAAAAAGGTATTTCGATTGTCAAAAAACTAAAGGAGCGGGCCTTAAGCCTCCCAGGGAAGCTGCCCGCTCCTTACAATTCTCGCGAATTTTCTTTGAGATTTGGGAGCGGGAGTCCGCTCCCGCTGATTAATGCCTGATATAACGGCTATCGACTATGGACGTCTCTTGTCCGAGTTTGCCGCCGAAAATATTGGTGGGTGACAAGCTCAGACCCAGACCACACCACGCGGCGCGCATCTGCGCACTCGGTTGCCGTTTGGCGGTCTGTTCTCTATGTGTCTTGCTCGTCATCATTTGATTTTCCTCATCGCGCTTTGGCGCGAGCGTTCTTGTATAAAGTAGTGACCCCGATCCTGTCAAGAACTTTCTAAAAGATATTTTCGTAGTTTGGATAATCCAACGAGAGTTTGCGTTGCCCCGCCGGGAAGACTTACCTAGAAAAGTTCTTGGACCACACAGTACCCTTCTCCGTTTCACCGCATCCCCGCGTTTCCATGTCCTATCTTTGCAAAATAACCGGGCCGGTGTCGAAGCTGCAGTTTTTCCTTTTTGAGCTCCGGATTAGTGATCTCGATATCTATTTTCCTGTAAGCGCCATCGCGTTTCTTGTTCGTCGATGAATAGGCGATTAAGTATTGCGTGCGAAGTTCCTGCTCAATCGCCGCGAACGCTGCTCTTAAATCGACTTCTTTCGTGGGGAAGAACGCCCGGCCACCCGTTCGTTCAGCCAGATCCCGAAGCGTACCGCGATTGACTCCGTCTCTTTTGGAGTCGCCGATTCCGATTGCGTAGATCACGGATTCGGCTGCCAAACTGCCGTCAACCGCATCCTTCTTAAGCACGCGACTCGCCGTATCGATTCCGTCGGTCAAGAGAATGATCGCACGTCGCCTTAGGCCAGGAGCATTTGCCAGTACTCTGCTTGATGTAAGAGTTACTGCATCCCAAATCGCCGTCGTCCCTTCTTCAGGAGGAGCCAACAGGCCGGGTCCAGTTGGTATTCCCGTCAACGGTCGACCGGAACCCAGGTAAGCCGGCCACGCTATATCGACTCGTTGAAGCACTCGATAGATATTCAAAACATCCCTTGTTAACTCGAGCTCCAGATAAGCCAGGCCGGTGAATGGAACAATCGCTACCTGATCCTTACCGGATTGAATTACGTTTTCGATAAACCCCCTGGCCGCCGCCTTCTCCTCAGCCAGCGTGAACTCCTGGGATCGGCTAACGTCAATCAAAAACACAATGGCCAAAGGCCTATCAGTCTCGCGCTGGAAAGTGAAGAGCTGTTGCGGCACGCCATCCTCAAGTACCCGAACGTCCTCCGCACGAAGCGTGGTGATAAATCGACGTTGTTTGTCTGTTGCGGTGAAAGGAAGATTCGTCACATCGGTATCGACGCGGATTACATCGTCCTGGTCGACTGTTGTTTGGCCCAGTAAGGGCGTTGCGCAAAGCAGGAAGACGACAATGAGACATATGACGCGTTTCATTAATGGCTCGCGAATTCAGAATTCCCGCAACTGGCCACAACCGATTCCCGAGTCCACGAAGCTGTGTTGCTTGAACTCAAAATTCAGATATGCAGATTTCACAGTTCTTTATTGTGGATTCTATCTGACTTGCCGAAGGTGAAGCTAGCTTGCGGGGTGGCAGCGGATCAATTTGAGAATACGACCAAGCGCAGCGACTGTGTAAACTCAGACCGCACAGCAATGAGGTCAGTACCGTCACGCGGTAGCGTCGAGTCACGATCCACATCTCGACTTGCGGTGCCATAAAGTCACTAGGGGTACCGACTTGATGACACCGTGAACGTGGTTACGCAAAGTTGACCCGACGCTACCGCGCGACGGTACTGACCTCATTGCTGGTATTTTTCAAAGCGACCCTTTTATCCGGTACTCAACTTCTTGACTTTGCCTCTGCAATGAAATAGAAGCAGCAAGGCCAGTTTTTCCCTCTCAGTTTCAAAAAAAGCTCTTGATAAATCGGGTGATTCACCATGAACAGAGACAAGTTGGAAAGCGAACTGAAGCGTGCTGGAGTTAGTCTTAACGGCTGGCTGCCCGTCCTGCAATGTAATACTTGCAAGAAGAGGTGGGAACCTTTTGTAGTTGCGGTTGACGGTCCAACAGCTCCGACCGCACGGTTTGATTACTGGGTATGCCCCAACAAATGTAATGCGTCTGCTGATGTCGGTACAGACATCAAGAGTGCGATCCCGAGATATGTGATCGTTCATGATGTGCCGGGAATGATTTTCAGCGACGAGGACATGGCAGAGTTCGAACGTTACGTGCGCTCGATGGATGCCACCGAGATCTACAATCGTTAGGTGAGCCGTCCTCTAAACTTCCATTTACCCGCGTTCCAAACTGGGCTAACCCAGATTCTTCATACCCTGGTCACTGATCAGTCGACTTCTTGTCGAGATCTTTGTTCTCATTCTTTGGCAAGACGGGATTTGCAAAATCCGGAAGCGGGTCATTAAAGATGTAGTGATTGAACCAACTGAGATTGTGTTGCATAACTGCGCGTTGAGCTTTGGGTTTGTTAATGCCGTGCCCAAAACCCTTGTAGACAATCATCTCAACTTTGACGCCCTTGTCTTCCAACGCCTGTCTTAGCTGATAGGCGTTGGCGATAGGCACTCGACGGTCCAGTTCGCCATGTTGGATCAAGGTCGGCGTGCGTGCACTCTTAATGTAGGAAACGGGCGAAGTCTTTTGATATATCTGCGGATCTTCGACTGGATTGTTGCCCAGGTAGTTAATCGTGAAAGGCGTGATGTCGGTGTTGTAGTAATAAGTGGCCCAGTCTGAGATGCCAGCGCCTACTGATATGGCAACGAAGCGATCTGAGGAAGCTGTCAGAAATGCAGAGATATAGCCACCTTGACTCCAGCCCATGCACGCAACTCGATTGCGATCAACCCAACCTTTTGCGATCAGGTAGTCGACGCCTGAAATCACATCCCACGCGTCACCAACACCAAGGTTTCGTACATTGAGCTTGCGGAAACTCTCGCCGTAACCAGCACTGCCGCGATAATTAACCTTTAGGATTAGAGCGCCACGCGCAGCCCAAATGTCCGCAGGATAAGTGCGACTGTCAGGTGCGAGCAACGACGGTCGATCAATGCCGGTTGGACCACCGTGAATTATGCACAGTAGCGGATACTTCTTCGTCGGATCGAAATCAGGCGGCTTGATCAAAACGCCTTCGATCGGCGTACCGTCAGTGCTCTTCCAATTGACGAGTTCTCTTGTACCAAGTGTGAAGTTTGCCGTTTGCTCCGTCATCTTCGTCAACGCACGCGGAGCAAAGGGTCGCGTGTCACTCACAAATAGCTCATTGAGAGACGATGACGAGCTGGCCGTGAACGCGAGCCGTTTGCCGTCGCGCGTTAACGTGAACGATCCAGCCATCAGGCCGTTTGGAGAACTGACCTGCGCTATGTTTCCCGAAAGTGGGTCTAGCCGGAAGAAGTGCGACGCCGTCTTCTGCAATCCGGAGAAGTAGATGCCGTCGGCCTTCCAATCAATCAGGTTGGGTACTTCATCAAACTTATCAGTCAGTGACTTAGGCGACCCACCTTCCATTGGCACGATGGCCAGCCGTAAGTTTCTAGCGAAGAAACTTGTTTCACCCATCGCCGACAAGAAAACGATCTGTTTGCCGTCAGGCGACCAGCGCGGTCCGTTGTCAGGTCCGGGTTGCGCAACAACTTTGCGAATCAAATCGTCGGCCAGATTCAAAACATAGACATCTGCCGTTACACCGTTGATCAAATCCGGATTAACAGTTGCGCTGAACGCGATCTTGGAGCTATCAGGGGACCATGAGAATGAGTCGACACTAAAATCTTTTTTCTTCGTACGTTGCTTGCCGATCACCGGTCCACTAAAGGCCTCATTCACATTCAACGTCCAAATGTGTGAGAAGTTATATTCCTTGCGCACAACCTCGAAGTCGCCCATGTACTCTTTCCGCTCTTTCGATACCGGTGGCGGAGGTTCTGTCGCCAGATATGCGATCGTCCGGCCGTCTTCGGACCAGGCAAAGTTGTTAATAGCAGTCTCTGATTTTGTGAGCTGGATCGATTCGCCACCAAGGGGATTAATCGCAAAGATCTGATTCTTGTCTTCGAGGCGGTTGCTTAGAAATGCAAGCCATTCGCCGTTTGGCGACCAACGCGGGGATCCAGACGATTTCTCGCCACGAGTGACTTGAAATGTGCGACCGGTACTTACTTCTGCCAGCCAAATCTGATTAACAAACGCATCCTGCTTAAAGTCGCCATAACCAACGGTGTACGCGACCCATTTTCCATCCGGAGAGATTTGCGCCGCACCAAGGGTTTTGAGTGTCAGAAGCTCATCAATCGTAGGAACATGACGACCTGTTTGAGCTGGGCTAGTTATGGCCAGAACAAGAATAAGTATCGAGACTGTTTTGGACATCTTGACACCTCCGGGGCCGCTGCTTTGAACTGAGGATTCTGGGCGAATTCTATCTGAGCGAGCAATTACAAGGCCAGCACTGCTTGGAGTGAACCTTATTCAACATTGGAAGATATGGGGCACGCTCCTCATCAATACTTTGAGGCATTTGATTTTCGGTGAAATATCAAGCTCCTCCAGAAATAGCATAGTTGGGAAGAAGGGCCAGCGACCACATCAAGCACCTTACAAGAATAGAACAGTTGGGAAGGGGACAAGCGGACCATTCAGAGATCTCACCATTCAAATTCTGAGCGCGCCCCCGCCGGTTCTTTGTACCAAGGACCAATTTGAGGCTTGGACTAATTTTAAGTGTTGAGGGCATGGTGATGGATCTAGCGGGGGCGCGCTAGGAACTTCATTCGTGAGATTTCTGAATTGTCCGCTTGCCCCTTCTCAACTGTCCTATTTCTGTGAGGTGCTTGATATCAGGTCCACGGACCAATGGTGTTAGTACTCCGGTAGCCCGATTTTTTTCAGCAACGCCACAAATCGCGGATCCGACCGCAGTCCATCAAACTCCCATGCGACGCTAATGTAGGTAAGCCGGAAATCCCTTTCGTTGTAGCCCTTCTGCAACCATTTAATAGCTTCATCGTTATTACCCAGACGGGCATGAAGGCCGGCGATCACGAATGGGGGAACAGGATTCTTTTCGTTTTGTTTCATGAATTGAGCCAGACTGGCTTGCAGGAATCCTCTCCAGCCCGACTTTGCATATGCCTGTTTGACTTCCGCAAGATCTTCGTCCCGGTATACTCCGAGATTCGTCAAGATCGTGTACTCGGCTAGCTTCTCATACATTCCTTTGGCGTCGTACGCTCGAGCGAGAAAAAAATGGGTCGTGGGAAAGTTGGGATCGAGATCAATCGTCTTTTTGAACTGCTGAATAGCTTCGTCATATCTTCGCGCTGCGACGAGGATGTCGGCGTAGATTCGATTGATGATTACTGAGACCGGATCCAGCTCAAGTGCACGACGAATCTCGGCCAGCGCCTCGTCGTGTCGTTTTATTGTCGAAAGATGTTCAGCGAGCCACTGATGGGCGGAGGCATAGTTGGCGTTGAGTTCTATGGCGCGCTTGTATTCCTTTTCACCGCCAGCCAGATCAAACTCGTAATTGATTAGTAGAGCGCCGAGCGAAGCATGGGCCTCTGCCAGGTTGTTATCCAGTTCGAGAGCCTTCAGGGCTGCTGCCTTCGCCTTGGGCATCGTCTCACGTGGCGAATCGGTGCCGTAGGCGGTTAGCAACGAGTAACTATCAGCCAGACCGGAGAAGGCCATAGCGTAATTCGGATCTTTGTCGATAGCTTCCTGGAAAAACCCGATTGCTTTTTGGAAATCTTGAACGGTCCGTTTGTTCCAATAGAAACGACCTTTTAGGTAAAGCTGGTACGCTTCAGGATTCGCCGTGTACTGTTTGTTAGCTCGTGATTGCTCGACGCCTGAAAGTGTAGGCCGAAGGTTGTTGGTGATCTCGCGCGCGATCTCTCGCTGCACGGAAAGCATGTCAGTAAGTTTTCGCTCGTACTGTTCGCCCCAGAGTTGCTTGTTGTCCCGGACGTCGACAAGCTCAGTGCTGATAAGCATCGTGTCGCCGCGCTGCATCAGCCTGCCGGTCAGAACCGCGCGCACTCCGAGATCTTTACCCACTGTCACGGGATCCGTTTCTTTCCCTTTGTAACGAAACACTGAGCTACGGGCGATGACTCTCAAATTGGGAAGCTGCGTCATGCTGTTGATAATGCCCTCGGTAAGCCCATCTGAAATCCATTCTGTGCTCGGATCCTTATTCTGATTTACAAAGGGAATCACAGCTATCGACTCGATGGCGGCCTCAGTACTTCCAGCGTGTAAATAGGATCTAATGGCAAAAGCAGTGACGGCAACGGCAACAACAACCAGACCAGCGACAATCATAGTCGCGGTCTTGTGTCGTTTGATTTCACTTACGATGAATTCGGCGCTGGAGGCGCGCGTCGTCTGCGACGTCGACGGCGGGCTCGTGGACGCGGCCGAAGACTGGACCAGAGTCGCCTCTGAATGCCATGTCTTAGCATCGTCACTCGAAGTTGCCCGTTCTCTGGTCTCCCCAGCCGCGCTGTCCTGTACTTCGCGACGAACCTCTTTCAGCTCGATTGCAACATCCTTAATCGTCTGATATCGATCGTCGGGATCCTTTGCAAGGCAACGTCGGACGATTCGTTGCAAGTCAGCCGGTGCCGTTGGGTTGAAGTTTGATATCGGAGGCGTCGGCTCGCGAATAATCTTGTTGAGCGACTCAATTGCGTCTTTTCCGGCAAATGCCTTTTGTGCCGTAATCGATTCGAACAGAATGCAACCGAAAGAAAAGATGTCAGACCTGTGATCGATTTGTGTGATCTTTCCCTGGGCCTGCTCCGGCGACATGTAACCCATCGTGCCTAGTATCATGCCGGGAGTGGACTCATGTTTTAGAATTGTTGGCGCTTCTCCGTTTTGATTGACGTCGCCTGACTGAGTTTCGATGAGTTTCGCCAAGCCAAAGTCAAGAATCTTCGCGTGGCCATCGCGCGTGATCATTACGTTATCGGGTTTTAGATCGCGGTGAACAATCCCCGCATCGTGAGCCTTCGCCAAACCTTCTGCTACATGTTGGAGCGCCCGAAGGAGTTTCGGAAGTTCGGCATGTTCGTGATGAATCTTTTCCCGCAGGGTAGAGCCTTCGATGTACTCCATCGCAATAAAGTTAATACCGGCGCTTTCCCCGATCTCATAGATGTGGGCAATGTTGGGGTGGTTCAGCGAAGCGGCTGCAGTAGCCTCTTGCTTGAAGCGACGCATACGATCTTGATTGGCAGCTACGTCAGCGGGCAAAACCTTTAAAGCCACGTTACGATGTAGATCGAGGTCTTCCGCCAAGTAAACCTCGCCCATCCCACCAACGCCGAGCAGCGAGCGAATTTCGTAGCGTCCTACCCTTGTCCCAGGAGAAAGACTCATTGCTGATTCTTCAAACCTGAAGCCCAGTTCAGCACAACCGTAATTGGCGTTTGACTAACCTCCACCACGGGGGGAGTTGACTAGAAAACGCTGGCCGTCGCCGGAGACTGCATAACGGTTGGGCGCTTCGGATCTTACGACTTGTGTTTGAAAGAGTGCTTTGGGTGTGCCAGCCTCTACCGTCGATCCTAGCGCCAGGTCTACGGCCATCATTTTTCTGTCCGCGGCGACTCTCGTGCATACGGATGCGGGCACAGTCATGGGTACAGCCAAGTAGCGAGCGGATTCCATAGCGACCGAGTTTTGTACTGGCAGAAAGAGGCGAGCTCATCAAAGACTGTTATTGGTGCGCGAATCCTACCCGTCGCAACAAGTCTGGAAATCGCGGGTCTGAACGCAGGTTATCCCAAACCGGCGCGACTTTAAGCCACTGCAGATCTGTATCCCGCTTGGCGTAGGCCTTTTCGAGCCAGGTGAATGCCTGATCTCGATCGCCAAGTCGAGCATAAAGCCCGGCCATACTTACCGGAGATACATCTCGCTTCTTCTTCTTCGCGTCTTCCTCTTCTAACTCGATTGCCTTCCGCCAAAAGCCTTTTGGCCCGGAAGTCTTAAAGGCTTTGACGATCTCAGCTTTTCCTTTCGCTATTTCTTCGGGACTCTCTCCGTCAAGTAGGAGACCTTTCTCTCTTTCTGCAATGGCCTCTTCAAACATTCCCTTTTCCAAGTAGACGGTCGACAAATAAAAATGTGTTCGCACGTAGCTCGGATCCATCTCAATCAATTTTTTAAGATAGTCTATGGCCTCGTCGTACTGTCGAGCGTAGTAGCGTGCGATTCCGAAGTCCGTGCCAATGGCGAGTGAGAGCGGATCCAACTCCAGGGCTTTTTTATACTCTGCAAAGCTTTCGTCGAATCGTCCCCAGGCGGCAAGAGATTCTCCATACCAGTGATGCGCTGTCCCATAGTTCGGGCTTAACTCAATGGCGCGCTTATACTCACTTTCGGCTCCGGCGTGGTCCCAATCGTATCCATCTTTAGTTACTGCTAATGTGGCGTGAGCTTCACCAAGCATGCCGTCAAGCTCCAGTGCTTTCAGCGCGGCAGCCTTTGCTTTGGGATTCCTCTCCTCTGGTGGAAGGTTGCCGATGATATAACTTTCAGCCAATCCGACATAAGCCAGCGCGTAGGTAGGGTCCTTCTCAATCGCCTGCTGAAAATACTCGATTGCTTTACGGGTTTCTTCATCTGTCCGTTTATTCCAGTGATAGCGACCTTTCAGATAGAGTTGATAGGCCTCGGTATTGTCAGTGTTTCGTTTGGTTTGTTGCTGCTGTTGCTCACCGGTCAGTCGTAGCCTCAACCTGTCGGAAACTTCCCTGGCAATCTCTTGCTGGATCGTAAGAACGTCTGCGAGCCGGCGATTGTATTGATCGCCCCAAAGTTGTGAGCCGTCGGCTGTATTTACCAAATCCACTTGAATACTGAGAGTGTCTCCACGCTGAGTTACTCTGCCCATTAACACCGCATCGACCTTCAGGTCATGTCCTACCTGCTGAGGGGTAACCGTTCGCCCTTTGTAAGTAAACGCTGTGCTCCGGGCCATCACTTTCAACTTTGGAAGCTGCGAGAGACTGTTGATTAGACTTTCCGTGACGCCATCGCTGAGCCATTCAGCGTTTGGGTCGGCACTGCTATTCACAAACGGCAGGACCACGATTGAAGAAATCGCTGATTGGCCAGTTCGGGTAAAGTAGAGATAAGATGCGGCTGCAAGCGCGAGGCCGACAAGGAGAGTCGCAACTGCTATTGCTCCCCACTTGTGACGTTTGATCTCTCTTACCAAATACTCGGCGCTGGATGTCGTAGGCGCCGCCTCCGCGCGCGTGGTGCGGGCTCCCATGTCAGACACGCCCGTTGCCGTTTGGCCTTCGCCTGTTCTGGCTACCGCCCACCCAGCTCTCAATTCCGGTGGTACTGTGCGTTCCAGTTCAGTCTCAATATCCAAATCACGTCTAAGTTTTCTTAGATCAATCAAAAGGTCTTTCGCCGTTTGATAGCGTTCTTCACGATCTTTCGTTAGAGCCTTCCTCACGATCCGCTCTAACTCGTTGGGCACATCCGGCTGATACCTGGCGAGGCGTGCAGGCTCTCTCTCTGCAATAGAAATAATTACATCCGTTTGGGTCTCGCCCGTGAATGGAAATTGACCAGTTGTCATTTCATAAAGCATCACTCCCAGGCTCCAGATATCCGTACGCGCATCAACCTCCTTCCCCCGCGCTTGTTCCGGCGACATGTAGTTGGCGGTTCCCATGACGACGCCCGGATCAGTGTTCACCAGCGCCCTTGTTGGTGCCTCGGAATCGATTGACCGAGATTGGTCGGCGAGCTTGGCCAATCCGAAATCCAGAACCTTGACTAGCCCGTCGCGTCTGAGCATTACATTCTCAGGCTTGACGTCGCGGTGGATGATTCCTGCCTCGTGAGCTGCCGAAAGAGCGCTCGCGCACTGAATGGCCAAGTCGAGCGCTTCGACTAGCTTCATTGGTCTGGCGGCCAGGTGCTGACGCAAAGTAATGCCATCGATGTACTCGGTGACAATAAAGCGCGTTGTGTCGTGTCGTCCGATCTCATAAATAGTAAGAATGTTCGGATGATTAAGAGCCGATGCCGCTTTTGCCTCTTGAATGAAACGACTCATTCGTTGTTGGTCCGAGGCAAGCGCAGTGGGAAGGAGTTTCACGGCTACAGTGCGCTCGAGTTCGATGTCCTGAGCTAGATAAACTTCGCCCATACCACCTGCACCGAGCTGGGAGCGGATTTCATAGCGCCCGAGTTTTAAGCCGGCGGGAAAGGACGAGTCCATTGGGGAACTGGCGATACGAAGGTTGCTATCAGTTTGGGGTCTAATTGATCGTGGTCGATTTTATCTGACTTGCTAATAGGAAGGCTAGATCTACGAGACGGGGCTTTGCCCTCAAAAAGTCTCAAAATCCCATCTCTCATTCATACCGTCCTTCAGCCCGGTCATGAGCAGCAGGAAGAGATTAGTGGAACGGTTTCAACGGTTTGCTCTTCTTCTGAAGGCACCAAGGCGGTTGAGCATGAGGCAGTTACATCACAAGGCGGACGGAGAAACCGTTGAAACGGTTCCTTATGATCTATCCGGCCTCGGCTCACCGGGCTTAGTTTGCTGTAGTTTGGGTTAATTGATCGCGTTGATTTAATCCGACTTGCCAACGACAAGGCCAGGTTCGGGTTGCATCACACCGGCGGTCCTTCGCTGGCGTCAAACTCTTCCATCTCTTTTTTCCAGTCGGCGCCGACACGAGTTTGCAGGAGGCGCACACAACGATTCCAACGCAGGATTGCGTCGTCGTTGTCAGGAGGCCTAATCTTCTCCGCCTGCTCAAACAATCTCATTGCGTCTTCGAATATAGGCATTACTGTGTGAGGCGGTCGGCCTGCGCGCAGCTGTGCTTTCGCTTTTCGCTCCTGCAGAATGCCGCTGTAATAGGCCCGTTCATAATCACTTGTCAGCCCCTGAAACGCGTGTGCTGCTTCGTGATAACGATCCGATGTCTTGCCAGAGAATTGATCGGTTATCGCAAGGCCCAGCAAACGTAACGCCGCCTGATGATCTGGCTCCAAGGCAAGTATGTCGCGGCAGATCGATTCGGCTTCGCCCGGCTCGTTCAAATAACGATAAAGTTCGACCTTTGAAATTGCTTCTGCAATGCCGCCTCGTGAAATTGGCTTTAGTTTGAGTTCCATCTGATGCACCTTTCCAACAACGGGAGACAGCTGCCGATTTGATATGCTTTAGCTTGTCGTATGTCCGATATGTTTTAGCTTGTCGTTGACTGACGAATGGGGCTTCCTGCGCGAACAACGACAAGCTAAAAGCATATCGGACATCATTGCTCCTGCTTTCTAGTCTGGCCTCTTGCCCTTCAGTTTCCGCAAAAACCATCGAACTGGGTCGTAATAGTCGTCAACCACACGTTCCTTCAAAGGGATGATGGCATTATCGGTAATATGGATATCTTCAGGACAGACCTCACTGCAACACTTCGTGATATTGCAGAAGCCGATTCCAAGCTCGTCCTTGAGCAAATGTGTTCGAGACAAACCGTCAAGGGGATGCATCTCCAGGCCCGCAATGCGAACGAAGAAGCGTGGACCACCAAACTGAGCTTGCTTTTCGTGGTCACGTAAGACGTGGCAAACGTTCTGGCAAAGAAAACACTCGATACACTTGCGAAACTCCTGCACACGGTCAACGTCACGTTGATCCATCTTCCATTCAACATTCGCTCGTGGACTGAACGGGGGAATCTTTCGGTTGACTTCGTAATTCCACGACACATCGGTAACCAAATCTCTAATCACCGGAAAACTCTTCATTGGTTGAACAATAATCGGCTCATTTAGTCGTAAAGAATCCAGTCGGGTCTTGCATGTTAGACGTGGGCGGCCATTAACTTCAGCGGAGCACGAGCCACACTTGCCGGCTTTGCAGTTCCACCGAACTGCCAAGTCGGGCGCCTGGTGGGCCTGGATGTAATGCAAAGCATCTAGCACGACCATGCCGGGCGCGACAGGCACCTGGTACTCGATCAACTCACCGCCACGTCGATCACCCCGAAAGATTTTGAAGGTAGCGTCAGGCATTGGGTCTTGGGTTTTTGGTCTTGGGTATTTGTCGGTCCATTCGATGAAAATCAAGGCCTAAGAGCAAAGGCCTATGCAACAATCTCTCTTAACTCCCCCGGCATCTCGGGTATAGGCGACTGCTTCAACTTCATTTGGTCACCTTCCCGAGCAATGATGTTGTTTTGCTCGCCCCAGAATTCATCGTAGTTCGGATAGTCGATCCGGCTGTGGGCGCCACGACTCTCTTTGCGTTCAAGCGCGCTCAACGCAACTGCCTCGGAAACAGTCAACATAGACTTCAGATCGCGAGCCAGGTGCCAACCGGGATTGAATAGACGCGACCCTTCTACTCTCATTCTTTCAACACGTCGATTCAGCTTCCGAAGCTCTGCGAGTCCCTTCTTTAAGTCGTCCTCATTACGAAAGATGCCTACATAATTCTGCATCGTCTCCTCCAGATCTCGATGAATCTGATACGGACTATCACCGGCGCTACGTTCGAAGGGCTCGAGCATTTCAGTCGCCGCCTTAAGCACCTGATGCGCATCAATTGTGACTGGCCCGGCTCTGTTCGCATGTTCTGCCGCCGCCAACCCTGCACGTCTACCAAAAACCAGGAGATCGGAAAGTGAGTTGCCCCCCAATCGATTTGCGCCATGGAGTCCCGCTGCTGCCTCACCGGCCGCAAAAAGACCCGGTACGGTAGCTTGCGCTGTTTCCGCTTCGACGCGAATGCCACCCATCATATAGTGACATGTTGGGCCCACTTCCATCGGCCCCTGCGTGATATCCACGTCCGCCAATTCTCGAAACTGGTGATACATACTTGGCAGTTTTCGTTTTACGTACTCCGCCGGCTTATGGGAGATGTCGAGATACGCGCCGCCGTGCTCCGTACCGCGTCCTTCACGCGCCTCGGTGTAGATTGCACGTGCAACTACATCTCGCGTCGACAGCTCCATCTTTTCCGGATCGTAGCGTTCCATAAACCGTTCGCCATCCTTATTTCGCAGTACACCGCCTTCGCCCCTGACGGCTTCAGTAACGAGGATGCCTTGTACGCCCGGTGGCCAGACCATGCCGGTGGGATGAAATTGCACAAACTCCATATCCATCAGCTCGGCGCCGGCGTCATAGGCGAGCGCCATTCCATCACCCGTATACTCCCACGAGTTTGAAGTGATGCGCCACGCCTTGCCGATTCCCCCTGTTGCGATCACGATCGATCTGGCTTTGAAGACGACGAAACGCCCAGTCTCGCGCCAATAGCCAAATGCACCCGAAACACGCTCACCATCCTTGAGTAACTTTGTGATGGCGCACTCCATGTAGACATCCACGCCGAGATGTACGCCTCGATCTTGTAGGGTGCGGATCATTTCCAAGCCGGTGCGATCGCCAACGTGACACAGTCGTTTGAACGTATGTCCGCCAAATGCCCGCTGCAGAATGTCGCCGGTAGTCGTGCGATCAAATAACGCGCCCCATTGTTCCAACTCGCGGACACGTTCCGGCGCTTCTTGCGCGTGAATTTGGGCCATGCGCCAGTTGTTCAGAAACTTTCCGCCACGCATTGTGTCGCGAAAGTGGGTGCGCCAATCGTCCGCTGCGTCGACATTCGCCATTGCTGCGGCGATGCCTCCCTCCGCCATGACAGTGTGCGCTTTGCCCAGCAGCGACTTGCACACCACACCGACGCTTGCGCCTTGCCCCAGTGCTTCAATTGCGGCTCGCAGCCCGGCACCACCCGCGCCTATGATTAGCACGTCATGTTCGTGAGTTTCGAACTTTTCATTCACAGCAGTCTCAAATCCTGGATCGAGCCGCTCGCCACCAATCGAATGTATAGATCGGCGAGACCAACCGAAAACAAGCTTAACCACGCAAACAGCATATGATGCTCATTGAGAAAACTGATACTTCGCCAGGCTGTGTGGCGAGGTCGGCCAAATGAAACACACGAAAAGCAATCAACTTTTCCCCCAACGATGTGTCTAAGGGAATGACATGAGAATGTATAAAGCGAAAGTAGTGTGATATTGCCAACCAGGACCAGCGAGCCGACGCCAACACCAAAGTGCCCGTTGAACCAAAAACTACGAAGTGCGTCGTACCAGAGGATGATCAAGAAGATCAGTGCGGCATAGAGGAAATAGCGATGTAAATTTTGGAGAATGAAAGGAAATGCAGTTTCACCACGGTACCTATGCGCGCGCGACTCACCGACGGCACATGCGGGGGGATCGAGAAAGAATGCCCGGTAGTAAGCTTTACGGTAGTAATAACAGGTCGCCCGAAAGCCGAGGGGCGCCCACAGGATCAGAAATGCCGGAGACAGTGGCCACCAACTTGTCTTTATGAGAGGGGAGTAGAACGGTGAAAGGTAAGGACCAATTTCATAGTACTTATTTTCGAAGGCTCTCCACGTAACATAAACAGTGAACGCGGCTAGCACGATAATAACTGCGACCAGTTCAAGCCACCAGGCATCACGCCGCATCGACGCGCCCAAACGACCACGTTCTACTACGGGTCCAGATTCAGCCATAAAGGTAGCAGGCAACAGTGCCTGACGAGCCGAACCGAATCTTCAGGAGCTCTTGGGGAATTCTATCTACTCCCCAGAATCGATGGCGAGCGCTCAATCCGGGTTTCACTGTTTCGAAATTCGCCGGGGATTCTAGCCGAGATGCGGGGATGAGGCCAGATCGTAACACAGGTCGAACCGCGACGGGTTTCAGGAAGTTGTGACTTGCCTAGTGTTCCGGTACAAGGCTCTTAGTTCCCATTTGTCAGGTCAGGAAAGGTGGGCTTGTCCCCGCTGTTGCACTACACATGTCACTATAAGAAAAAGCGAGCTCCTGAATCCCTGAACGGACATTTAGTGCAACAGCGGGAGGCAAGCCCACCTTCCTGACCTGACAAGTATGCAATTGAGATCCTTGGAGACTGAGAGCGGGGCAAGCACCACCTTCCTGACCTAACAAACGGCAGAGGTCATGCTGAGAAATTCTGGCTTTCGGCAACCCTAGAGGATTAAACTATGTTACCTCCGATTCTCGAAGGCAATAGGGGTCAAGGGGGGCGGATGGACAACGACGCACCTCGGCAGAAGATGCCTCAATACAAACCGGAAGCATGGCGAAGTGACGACGCGTTGCATAGCGCCGACAATTCAGATCTGCCTGCCGAATACCAGTTGTTCAATAGTCATGAGCGCGACCCTAACGTTCGCGAACAAACTTTAATCCTGGACTTGCTTGGTCGGATTAACTACAAAATCTTAAGTGGAAAGCGAGTCTATGTTGAAGTTGGCGGCGTTGTTTACAAGACGCTCTACGGTGGGTACTGGCGCAGTGTCTTCACCGGCATTGAACACTACCTACTTCGATGTGAACAAGTCTCGGGTTACGCGTGGGGTCAAGAAAACTCTGTAGCAATTGATCTGCCCATCGCTTACTCTCATGAAGGTTGGACTGCCAGCGGACATTCTCTTTCATTCATACTCAATCGAGACCTTGCCGAAAACCAGCACTCCTTTGTTCAGCGGTTGCGTCGCTTCCGCAGCTTAAGAAGCAAGGCCGCGCAATAAGTAAATTCCTGTCTAATAACAAACCCTAAAGCAATCCCATAAGTTGTTACTGTCTCTTGGCAAGCATGTTTTCCAGTGTGGACACTAGGCGATCTGCATCTGCGAGTGAGAATGGCATTGGCGGTCGAATCTTGATCACGGTGTGAAATGGCCCATCGGTCCCCAAAAGTATGTTTGCTTCGCGCATTTGGTTCACCAGCGCTTCTGCTTCCAGTGTAGCCGGTTCGCGTGACGCGCGGCTTTTCACTAATTCAACTCCCAGGAACAATCCCGAGCCACGAACGTCGCCTATGATCTTGTAACGCGCCTTCAAAACGTTGAGAGCCTCAAGCATTCTTTCGCCAACCTGAAGAGCATTCTCCTGAAGCTTCTCTTCCTGAACAACCTCGAGTACTGCGAGACCGATTGCACACGAAACTGTGTTGCCTCCAAACGTGCTAAAGAATTCCATTCCATTATCGAAAGATGACGCGATTTCCGGTGTCGTTATTACAGCGCCGATCGGATGCCCATTGCCGATGGGCTTACCGAGCACAACGATATCTGGAACGACGTTATAAGTTTCAAAGCCCCAGAAGTGGGTTCCGATTCGCCCATAGCCGGTTTGCACTTCATCGGCAATGCAAACACCTCCGGCAGCCCGCACTACCTCGTAAACCTTTTCCAGATAGCCATGTGGCAGAACTATCTGGCCACCAACACTGGGTAACGACTCAGCGATAAATCCACATAACGCGTTTGATTCCAATTGACTGATGATGTCGATAATGTGCTGCACATATTTGACTGCAGCAAGCTCGTCGTCGCTTCGATACAAACCACGATACAAATCCGGCAGCGGAACTTTATGTACCCACGAAGGTGCACCTAGACCTCCGCGGCCATCATGCTTGTAGGGACTAATATCGATTAAGGTTGTCGTGTTTCCATGATACGCATGATCGAGCACTATGAGATCGAGCGCATTCGTGTGCGCTCTGGCAAGGCGCAATGCTAGTTCGTTGGCTTCGCTGCCTGAGTTGACGAAGAAACAAACACTCAGGGGGGCCGGTAACTTAGTGGTAAGGCGTTCAGCGTATCTAATGATCAGATCGTGCAGGTAACGCGTGTTGGTGTTAAGTACACGCATCTGATCTTCGCCAGCCTTAACTACTTTTGGATGACAGTGACCTACATGAGCGACGTTGTTGTAGGCGTCGAGATATTTCCGGCCTTCGTCGTCATATAAGTATTGAAACTCCCCGCGCACAATCTTTACCGGATCGGAGTAAGCAACACTCAGATTCCGACCCAGAAGTCGTTTTCTAGCTGCCAGGGTTTCGGCTTTGGTTAACATGCAGTTGCGCGAAAGGCTTCCAGCGCATCGCGTGGATCAATTGCAACCAACTTCGGCAAGGTATTTCTGATCGCTCGTTGGCTTATGTCTAAATACACATCATCCGGTCGTTGTATTTTTTGATAGGCTGCAAGGCAAACACTCATGCACAGCCGCATAAGCGCTAATCCCCACAGCGCATCAATTTCGACATCGAGTAGTCCGTAATGTCGGCGGTATCCCGCAAGTACCTGCGAGGCAGCATCTAATGGATCAGGTTTCTCGAGCACTACGTAGGCGATAGCAACCGCCAGGTCGGCGACAGTGTAACTGTGAACGACATCGCCCAGGTCGATCAAGCCCGAGACCTCCTGCTCAGAATCATCGGTACCAACAAGCACATTGTAATCATTGGCGTCTCCGTGAATCACACTGCGACGCACTGAGTTCAATAGTGGACCAACTTCCTTTCCAAAGGTTTCAACCCACCCGTTAACAAGCCGGCGCAAAGTCAATTCTTCAATAAGATCTCCATATTCGTTTACCACTGTAATGCCATTTGCAAGATCCCAATGAAAGTCGCGATGAATAGCGGGATGATCAAAATCAGCGAGTTCACGATCGAGTTGACCAAGCTTTCGGCCCAAGTCGCGGAGAAGCTCGGGGGAGCGTTGTTGAATCTCGGCGAGGGGCTTTCCCGGAAGATAGGTCACGACCCGAACAAAGTGTGTACTACCTGACTCCGATTCAATGCGTGTCATCTGATCACCCGAAGGCGTAGGCACCACGCGGGGACAAAAAGAGAGCCGTGACGGCAAGTGCGACATTAACTGATTCTGCGCGTCCAGGAATGCTGGTTCTTCCAATGCGTTGGCGATTTTCAACACGAATTTTTGACCCGACTCACTCTCGAGTAGGAAGTTTTGGTCGCGTTCACTTGGTAGTGGAGTCAGCTGGGCACGGATGCCGTACAGGTGCTCCACCAGCGTTGCAGCGGACTCGACTTTTAAACGCGGGGCGTGTTTGAGCAGGTGCATGGAGATAGAATATTGTTTCATTTGCGGAATTTGGACCCGCTGTTGCACTACAAAGATCTCCATTCCCACTTGTAAGGTCAGGAAGGTGGCTTGCCCCCGCTGCTGCACTACAAGGGATCTCCGTTCCCACTTGTCAGCTCAGGAAGGTTGCCTTGCCATTCTATCTGACGAAGCTATCTGGTACTCCACCCAGCTACGGAACATCCGGGACTATTTCTCGTTTTACGTCACGGCACCTTATTTACTGACCAGGAGCCAACTGAGCATATAATTCGACAGCGATGACTCAACTGATTTCCACAATCGCAATTGCGATGGGCGCCTCATGGGTGTCCGGCATTAACCTCTACGCATGTGTGGCAACTCTCGGAATGCTGAGCAGGTTTGCTCACTTGCAACTTCCTGGAGAGCTGCAGGTGCTAACTAGCTGGTGGGTCATCGGAATTGCGGCCGCGCTGTATGTGGTTGAGTTTGTTGCAGACAAGATTCCGATTGTTGATAGCACGTGGGATGTTATTCACACTTTTATTAGAGTTCCCGCCGGCGCGGTATTGGCGGCAGCAGCTTTTGGCGATTTCGATCGAGGTGTGCAGGTGATCGCGTTCCTCTTGGGAGGAGGACTGGCACTGAGCTCTCACGGAACGAAGGCAGCGACGAGAGCCATACTCAACGCTAGCCCGGAACCAGTATCAAATGCAGTAGCCAGCGTTCTGGAAGATGTACTCGCCGTTCTTTCGGTTGTATCCTCTGTTTTCTTCCCTGTCTTGCTATTCCTCATCGTCGCAGCTGGTTTGGTTGTTTCGTATTTCGTGTTCAATAAAATAATCGGATTCTTTCGACAAGTAGCGCGAAGCATACGCGGGTGGTTTGCTCCAGCAAGAACAGTTTAGGAAAATTGCTCCGCTCTTCCGCCACAAGAATCTCACTTCCTCTTTTGAGGTCAGGAAGGGTGGCTTGCCCCCGCTGTTGCACTACAAGGACCTCCTGTTGCACTACAAGGATCTCAGTTCCCTCTTTTGAGGTCAGGAAGGTGGGCTTGCCCCCGCTGTTGCACTACAAGGATCTCACCTGTATCCTCTGTCCACTCAAGCTTCATCTCACGGAGCTTTCCTCATGACGAAAAAGTGGTCCAATCTCAACCTTCCAGGTGCTTTGCATTATGTAACCGGCAATGTGTTGCACCGGATTCCCATCTTCAAACAAGAGAGATGTTGTAAGGGATTTTTAGAGGTATGCGCAGATCTCGTACGCGACTGGCCCTGTAAGCTGATTGCTTACGTCCTCATGCCTGATCACTTTCATCTGGTCGTTAATCCGCGCGACGGAGATATCAAAGGTTTCGCCGGAGCCTTGAAGAGTCTCGCAGCCAAAAAGATTATTGAGATAACTAACGATAAGCGATTTCTACTAAAGGAGCCGGATAAAGATGGTTCCACTCATAGAGTCTGGCAGGAGAGTTTTAAAGCCCTGCCACTTTGGAGTATCCGAATGATCTGGCAGAAAATTAACTATATTCACAATAACCCGGTCAAAGCAGGTTTGGTTGGGTCGGCAAAGGATTATTGCT
>JBKOYD010000016.1:0-126287 GCA_046725195.1 Acidobacteriota bacterium
GAATTGGATCGAGCGGGGGCGCGCTCGGTATTTCTATTTGTCTGGTGCTTGATCTTGCCGCTTGCCCCCTTCCCAACTGTCCATTTCTGTGTGGTGCTTGTAATGCTACCCGCTTCCCAACTGTCTTATTCTCGTGAGGTACCTGATATTGAGGCTTGCCACTTCCCAACTGTCCTATGTGTACATTGATTAGTGGCCGCCGCCCGTTAGCACATACTGATTAACATAGCGTCTCAGATTGTCGACGTTAGTTCGCCTATACGCGGCAAAGTCGTTTGCAATTCCTTCATCGGGAAGCGCCAGAAGAATAAAGGCTTCCAACAATCCTTCCTTATCAAGTTTCATAACGATCTGAAGCGACCTATCGACGTTTTTGGGATCGCTGTTCTTTTGCTCTGCCAAAACTTTAGTTGCTGCACGCAGTGCTGCAACTTCTTCTTTTAGACTATGCCGATACTGTTTTTCATTTGGATATTGCTTGCTAAATTCGGATGAGAACCATGAGGCTCGAACGAGACCGTACACCATCCAAGCTGCTCCCGAACCGCTCTTGTCGTCGTTCTTCAGAGCATTCGCATCGATGTTTATTGTGAGCTCACCTTTCTGCTTTGGTACTACATTGGTTGGGATGTCTACCTTTGGATGAGCAAGAGAAACATTGACGCGTTGTCCCCAATTTACGATTCCGGCCCTTGCCATGCGACTATAAGGTTCCGCTATGTAAGCTTCGACAAACTTGTCGCCCGCTTCCGTGACCCGTCCTTGTTTCATTAGTGAGTCTCCCCAATATCGATATGCCGTTTCGCGATCGGGGTTGATTGCAATCGCACGGGCAAACCATTCACCAGCTTTACGTTGCTCCGCCGACTTGTAATAAACGTCTCCGGTGAAGAGTGCCGCTTCATACAGGTTCGGATCAAAGAGCAAAGCACGCTGGTACATCTCGATCGCTTTGGGAAAATCTCCCTTCGCGAAGGCTGCCTCTCCCTCGCGCATCGCTTCTTCAACTTCCTTCTTAGTCGAGAACGAGGTGTCATCGCCTCCGTCTGCAGGAATAGTGGCGAGCATCGATTTCAGGACCGGATCGTTGGCGCCGAGTTTCTCGGCTCGCAAAAGAAGTTTCCGTGCTTGCTTGCGCGCCTCTTTGCGTCCCGGTGCGTCTTTGAGATATGTGGCTTTGCCAAGAACCAGAAAGGCCAGCGTTTCGATCACTTCAGCGTCGTTAGGATAAGAAACAGCCAGTTTTTCGAAGAGCGGTAGAGCTTCCGGAAACTTTGCTTCTTTATAAAGCTGGAAAGCACGGCGTCGCTCGGCATCGTCCTGCGCGCCGAAAGTCGCGTGAGATGTTGGCCACAGGAATAACCCGATAAGAAACATTGTTGAGAGGATCTTGAACCAGCCTTTTCCCTTCGCGTCTGTCTTGAGCGCATTGTCCATAATCGATCCTCGGTTGGCGTTGATGAGTTGGAGAAGAACTGCGGAAGTCTAGGGAGGTTGGGTAGCCAAGTCAACGACTAGACACTTTTCAGTCGGACCGCTGGCGTCCATCCGCCAGCGTTACCTTACAGAGCGATGCGGAGCCGCGCGTTCAAACCCGTGGCACTTCCGACGCGACCGGTGCGAGACGCCTGGAGTAGCTATCCACTAGCGGTTTGACTCAACAAAAATAGGCGAGTCTCGAATGAGACTCGCCGCTGTGATTTAAGTAGTTGCAGGTATCAGCTTTGGTTGCGTTCCAGTGTTGGTTGATATGTAGAACCCATTCGAGAGCTTTGTCGATCAGACTGATCTCGCGACGTTGATGTTGCCGATGCCTGTGACGTCGCAGTTCGAGTCGAGGGTAAATATCCGCCAATGAAGTTTCTAAGTGATGTTATCACAGCCGGTAAAACGACTTGCTTCGCTGTTTTTGACAGTTCCTGGACAAATGCGTCGCCTATGCTTCCTGCCTCATCTCTCACCCTTTCGTAAGCACTTGTGTTGGCGAGCCGCGAAAAGAAACCTGGCCCATCGCCTTCGTCTAACCCGTTTCCCGCCTCGGATTCAGCTTCAGCTCGTGACGGCATGCTAACGCCGGCTCGTAGAACAGGCTGGGCAATGTAGCTTTTCGTATCTCGCGCGTAACGCTCAGATGACGAATAGTCGTCGCGATCTCCCTTTACAATGGAAGCGAGGCCGTAACCAACTACAAAACCCACACCCAGTGCGCCTGCGCTCCAGACCGCCGGTCTCTTCTTAAATTGTTCACGCCAGTCGAGAGTGTCTTTTACTGCCTGCACTTGATTTGCCACTGTCTCTTTTATCTCCGTCACGGTATGTGAAATCGAATCTCGAGCTTCCCCGAGGCGTCGCTGAAGTTCTTCCTTGGAAGGCTCCTCAGCTAGTTCTTCGGTCGCCCGAGCCAATCCTAAAGTTCGTTCTTCAGCCATTCTTTGTCCTTTCTCAGTTCTTCGACTGTTCTTTGTGGGACTACCTCCGTCTTAGCGAGGCGGTTTTTCATAACAAGCACGACAATCGCGCCGATGAGCAGATAGAAGACTCCCGTTGCGACGAATCCTAGTGCATAACTTGCCGGTTGGCTCAGATTTGAGTTCGCGAACAATGTCGACACGGCGAAAGCCACAGCCACATTTAATAGCGCGAACCCAACTGTGGCGATTACGGCGCCAATTGCGATCATCGTGGCGGCACGTGCGTAGGCATTTGCCTCCTCTTTGATCTCTACCTTGAATAGCGCCAGCTGTGAGTTAAACAGCTGCATGACGTCCTCGCCTAAACGACTAAAAAGGCTCGGAAGACTTTCGCTTTCAATCGTCGACGCTACTTCCTTGGCGCTAATCAGGTCTGTTCTGGTTGCGGCCATTTCGTTCACCCCCTGTTCGTACTTTATGCTGAACTATCGCCTGCTGCGAATTATCAAACCGAGCAACAGTCCTGCAGCCGCAGAAATCAGAATCGCTTGACCCGGTTTCTTGCGAGCGTACTCTTTGGCGTTTTCCGCCAACTCACCGAGATCTGCATTCTGCAAATCCTTGATCTTGTCGCTTACGACAGAAACTTTATCGCTGACATAGTCCTTCGCTTGAGTCGCGACCCCAGAAATTTTCTCTGCGTAGTCATGAGCTGTTTGTGACAGAGCAGTCGCGGTGCCGGTGCTTCCCGTAGTTCCGGTTGTTCCAGCGGTTCCTTCATTGATGCTTCCATTGTCTGGCATGTGGAAAAGTTCTCCTTGTCTAGATCTGGAATGTGGACGCTCGAGAAATGGAGCAAGATTTGTGCCGACGTAACATGTCGAATCATGCGCCTCTTCTACGCCTATTAGTTGGTGCGCGTGTTGCTGACGCGCAGCATCTTTGTTGCGAAAGGGTACGAAAACCATAGCGTAAAAGGTCGGGATTAGTACAACGCTTCCTGGATTTATTTTTCTTGAACTTGTGAGGCGCTTGACATCGTATGTTTGCAGATGGTAAGTAAGCACTTACTTCGGGGTTGGTCTCGAAAGGATAATCACAGAATTTGAGCAAGCAAATCAATACTGGCAACGACGCCAGTCTCGGTTCACATGGTGCCCGCATGGCCGGGGAAGAGCGCCGTCATCAACTTCTCGCAGTAGCGGTAAGTCTCTTTTCTGAAAGGGGGTTCCGCGGCACAACCACCAAGGAAATCGCGCAGGCGGCCGGAGTCTCCGAAGCAATGGTCTTCCGTCACTTCGCCACCAAAGAAGAGCTATACGCGGCCATCCTCGATCACAAGGCGTGCTCCGGAGGTTCCTTTGAACCCGAAGTCATGGCAGCGGATGCCATTCAGCGCAAAGACGACCGAGCGGTATTTGAGTCACTCGCCCTGGGAGCCTTGAATCATCACGAGAACGACCCCGATTTCCAAAGGTTGCTCCTTCATTCTGCCCTCGAAAAACACGAACTCGCGCAAATGTTTTTTGATCAGTTTGTCCTGCGAGTCTATGACTTCCTCGGCGGCTACATTCGACAGCGACAAGAGGAAGGTGCATTTATCGAAATGGATCCAGCCATCATCGTGCGCTCATTCATTGGAATGGTTATGCACCATTCGCTAAACAACAATCTTTGGGATCCGAAACGTCGCCTGGTCAATATTTCGAATGAGAGCGCCGCAAAATATTTCACAAACATTCTTTTGAATGGAATTACGTGTTCGACTGCTTCGAAAACACCCAACAAGCGTTCGCCGCAAGTCAATTCAAGGAATAAATAGACGATGCTATCTTCAAGGAAACTTAACATCGCCAGTTTAGCTCTGCTATGTCTCGCCATTGGTGCCTTCATTGTGTCGTGTGGAGGTTCAAAAGCAAACGTCAGAAAAGAACAAGCGGCTGCATCAGCTTCTCCGAGCGCGGTTGATGTAACAACTGCAGCTGCTATCAAGCGAGAACTCCCACGTTTCTTCGAGGCTACTGGAAGTTTGGCTGGAGACCAACAGACGGATGTGGCGCCCCAAACTTCGGGAAAAGTGGTCGCTGTAAGCGTCGACATCGGCAGTCCGGTCAGGCGCGGGCAGATGTTGGTGCGGCTGGACGATACTGAGTTGAAACTTCGTGTCGAACAGTCGTCCTCACAGGTTGAGCAAGCCAAGGCCGCAGTTCGTCAAGCCGAAGAGAAGATAGGTCTGAGACCGGGTCAGGCCTTCGATCCGAATCGCGTCTCGGAAGTGGCGGCAGCCAAAGTTGCGTTCGATCTTGCTGATAAGAACCTTCGTCGAGCGGAAAAACTGATCGAATCAGGCGATGTGTCGCGTTCTTTCTACGATCAACAGCGTGCTCAGCGCGATCAACTCAAGGAACAGTATGACGCCGCGCTGGCTCAAGCACGTCAGAACTACGCCGCGGTAGTTGTCGCACGGACAAACGTCGCGAACGCTGAGGCGCAGTTCGCATTAGCCCATACGAATCTTTCATACGCTGTCATTCCAGCGCCTATCGATGGATTTGTGTCGGAGCGAGTTGCGGATCTCGGTGAATACGTATCACCACAGCAAAAAGTCGTAACGATCGTGCGAACCAATCCACTGCGTATTCGCATTGATATTCCCGAGCAGGCTATTCCCGAAGTACAGGTCGGCCAATCAGTCTCAATCACCACAAGTGCGTGGCCTGACAAGAACTTCGGCGGCCGTGTCGCACGTATTGCGCCGAACGTGTCGGCAACTTCCCGCACGTTGTCCGTCGAAGCGGAAATTCCGAATAGAGGTGGCGAGTTGAAGCCAGGTCAATTCGCGACTGTGCGCATTCTGCAATCACGAGCTGAGCCAGCTGTGCTCGTTCCCGCCCGTGCCGTCATCAGTGAGTCGGGTGTGAGTCGAGTGTTTGTGATCAAGGACGGTCACGCCGAACAGCGTCTCATACAGACAGGTCAAACCGAGGGCGATCTGGTCGAGGTTAGGTCAGGCGTAGCTGCTGACGAAAAGGTTGCAACTAGCAATCTTGAGCAGCTGAGCGACGGGATTGCGGTGAAGCAGTAGGTCTTTGGCTTTGGGTCTTTGGTCTTTGAGACTCTCAGCCAAGTAACGCCGCACCTGAACAAAGACCAAAGTCCGAAGACCAAAGGCCGTTTTTATTTATGCAAAAACTAGCTGAAATATGTGTTCGCCGTCCGGTTTTTGCGACGATGCTCATTCTGAGCCTCACAGTCGTAGGATTATTTTCCTACAAGTCGCTGGGCGTAGATCTCTTCCCGAAGATCGACTTACCAACTATCACTGTAACTGTCGTAAACCCTGGCGCCTCCCCGCAGGAAATCGAAACTGAAATTACCGACAAGGTCGAAGGCGCCGTCAACACGATCGCAGGTATTGACGAACTGCGCTCCACTTCCGTGGAGGGTGTTTCCCAAGTCTTCATCACGTTCCTACTGGAGAAAAATCCCGACATTGCGGCCCAGGAAGTTCGCAACAAGATCGACTTGATTCTCAACGATCTTCCGGTTACTGCTGAACAACCGATTGTTCAAAAACTCGACACGGACGCGGCGCCGGTCGTTCGTATTGCTGTCTCTGCGCCGCGCTCTCTGCGTGAAGTCACTGATGTAGCCGACAAGAAGATCAAGCAACAGATCGAATCCATCAATGGCGTTGGTGACGTGCAGATCATCGGTGGTCGCCAACGAGAGATCGAGATCTGGGTCGATCCGGACAAGATGCGCGCATTCAATGTCACTGTAGCGCAGGTTGCAGATGCAGTACGCGCCCAAAATATGGAAGTGCCAGGTGGTCGGATTGACGAAGGCATACGCGAATTAACAGTCCGCACGATGGGTCGCATCGTTGAGCCGTCCCAGTTCAATGATCTTGCCGTTGCGAATCGCGGTACGTATTCGGTCAAACTTAGCGATATTGGTTATGCGGAAGACGGAGCGGAAGAGCCGAGAACAGAAGCGCGCTTAAATGGTCAGCCGGCTGTGACTTTGATTGTGTCCAAACAATCGGGTCAGAACACTGTTGCTATCGCTGATGCGGTGAAGTCTCGTTTGAAGGAGATCACCGGAACTCTGCCGCCGGGTTTTAAGACGGAGGTTGTTGGCGATCAATCGATCTTTATCAAGGCTTCCATTGAATCAATTCAGACGCACCTTATCGAAGGCAGCATTCTGGCGGCAATAGTGGTCTTCATCTTCCTGTGGAGTTTCCGCTCAACGGTTATCGCAGGGCTCGCAATTCCAACCTCCCTGGTAGCGACGTTTGGTCTGATGGCGGCGATGGGATTCACGCTCAATCAGATCACAATGCTGGCCTTGACGCTCATGGTCGGTATCGTAATTGACGACGCCATAGTCGTTCTCGAAAACATCTTTCGTTTCATCGAGGAGAAAGGCATACCACCATTTCAAGCGGCCATTGAAGGAACCAAGGAGATCGGGCTTGCCGTTATGGCTACAACGCTCTCACTCCTGGCTGTATTTTTGCCGGTCGGTTTCATGGGTGGAATCGTCGGCCGCTTTATGTCGTCTTTTGGTCTGACATCATCTTTTGCGATTGCGGTTTCGTTGCTTGTCTCATTTACGTTAACGCCCATGCTGGCGGCGCGTCTTATCAAGTCCAGGGACGACAAGAAACAACCTAATGATCATAAGGAAAGTGATGCCGCCGATCACGGTTCAAAGGAATCACGCTTCTATCGCCCGATAGATCGCACATACACGAGACTCCTGACATGGTCAATGTCACACCGTTGGGCAATTGTATTGGCGTGCTTAATCGTCATCGTCAGCATCGTGCCGTTGTTCATGTTTGTTGGAAAGAACTTCCTGCCGGTTGATGATCAGGCCCAGTTTGAAATTAACGTGCGTGCTCCAGAGGGATCCTCGTTGGCAGCCACTTCGGCATTGGCCGAACGTATCGCTGTGGATCTGCGAAAACTTCCTGGCGTCACCGACACGTTGACGACGATCGGTGGTGGCCAACAAGAACAGGTAAATGTCGCCTCAATTTACGTGAAGCTGACGCCGATCGAGGAACGAAAGGTTACGCAACAAGCTCTCATGGTGCGGGCGAGGTCGGAAGTCCTGGCGAAGTACCTGCAACAGTATCCAGGACAACTCCGCACCAGCGTGCAGCAGGTAGCTGCTATTTCAGGCGGTGGGTTCCGCAATGCTGACGTTCAATACGTTATCGGCGGTCCGGACCTCAACAAGCTGACGCAGTACTCCGAGGCGCTGCTTGCCAGGATGAAGACTATTCCGGATGTGGTGGACGTTGATTCCACGCTAATAACCGGAAAGCCGGAACTGCGAGTGGTTATCGATCGAGCTCGTGCAGCTGACCTGGGTGTACGAGTGGGCGACATCGCGCAGGCACTTAACACGTTGGTTGCTGGTCAAAAAGTGTCGACGTTCAATGCCGGTACGGATCAGTACGACGTTCGCGTACGCGCCGTTGGAGAGTTTCGCGCGAGCGTTGAAGGCCTGAAACGAATGATCGTCTCTTCAACCAAGGTTGGTTGGGTCAGTCTCGACAATCTTGTGCGGGTCGAAGAGGGAACTGGTCCCGCAGCGATTGACCGGTTGAACCGGCAGCGACAGGTCACCTTGTTGGGCAACGTGAAGCCGGGAGGATCTCAGGCGGCGGTGATTCAGAAAATGAATCAGTTCGCTAAGGAAATCAATATTGATCCTTCTTACTCAACCGGCTTAGCCGGACGTTCAAAAGAGCTGGGGCGTGCTGGCTACTATTTCGTGTTGGCATTCATTCTGTCGTTTGTCTTCATGTACATGGTTCTGGCGGCGCAGTTTGAGTCATTCATTCACCCAGTCACCATTTTGTTGACGCTGCCACTTGCCATCCCATTTGGCATCGTCTCGCTATTAATGACCGGTCAGACAGTAAACATATTCTCCGGACTTGGACTTTTGCTGTTGTTTGGAGTTGTTAAGAAGAACGCAATTCTTCAAATCGACCATACGAATCAGTTGCGTGAGCGAGGAATGGAACGCCACGAAGCAATCATTCGTGCGAACCGGGATCGCCTGCGTCCGATCCTGATGACCACGATTGCGCTGGTTGCCGGCATGTTGCCATTGACGATCTCGACTGGTCCTGGTTCAGGCACAAACAGATCAATTGGCGTCCTGGTGGTCGGCGGGCAGTCGCTCTGCTTGCTATTAACTCTACTCGCCGTGCCGGTCTTTTATTCTCTTTTTGACGACTTGGCGCGGAGCCGAGTTTGGGGGCTCATCGGTGCGGGCGTGCAGGGACTCTCTGGATGGGTACGTCGCAAAACAGCGAGCGCCACGGCATCGTTATTGGGGTTAATTTCGAGGCAGTAAGTTAGGAACAGCAATGCTAAAGAGTTTGTTAAAGCTAATGCGTGAATTGTTAGGACCAGGGACCAAGGGGAACTCAAGCGCCTCTTTGTGGACCAGGCACACACATAGACCGCTGTCGTCCGCGATAACGATGATGTTAGCGATGCTCGTGACAGTAATCTCAGCATTCGCACAGCAACCAGTGTCATCTCCTGAGCAGACGAAATTGCAGGAAATGGCAGTACCGCCAGTCGCACCTGATTTTCGAGCAGCGCAAAAACCATTGCGCGAGTTGTCCCGAGTTGGAATCGATATGAACCGCCAGCGTCCGCTGTCGTTGCGAGATGCGCTGTCGATGGCTTTGGAGAACAACAAAGATATTGAGGTCGCGCGTGAAAACGTGCGGATAGCAGAGTTCGAGTTGCGGGGGGCTCAAGGCGCCTACGATCCACGTTTCACTACAAATGCCTTTTACGAGCGCGCCGAGAATCCGATTTCGAGCTTTCTGAGTGGCGGCCAGAATGGATCGACTATACAAAGCGACTACACGGCAAACGCACGTCTCGAAGGACAGTCCGCAGTACTCGGTGGCAGTTATCGTTTGGATTTTTCATCAGTCAGGTTCACGACGAACAACCAGTTCACGGCGTTGAATCCCCAGTACCCGACGGCCCTCACTTTCAACTACACGCAGCCACTCGTGCGCGGCTTGAAGTTTGACAACAGTCGCAGGCAGATCGAAATTGCAAGGAAGAACCTATCCTTAACGGATGCCCAGTTTCGCCAACGTGCCATCGACACGATTACGAACGTGCAACGCGCGTACTGGGATCTCGTCTTCGCCTTGCGTAATTTGCAAGTGCAGCATGACGCCGTCACGTCTGCGCGCTCACAGCTCAGCCACAACAAGCGTCTTGTTGAAGAGGGACAGCTAGCGCCGATCGACATTGTTGCGGCCGAGGCCCAAATTTCAACATACGAGCAGGGCGTCTATAGTGCTCTCGAAGAGGTCTCGCGTGCGGAAAATAGTTTGAAGAATCTCGTTGCTGAGAACCAGAAATCTTCAATCTGGACCGAGTCGCTCGTGCCGATCGATCCAGTTGACCTCGCTCTACCAGACGTAACTCTTCCGGAGGCTTTGAAGACTGCGATGGAGAACCGGCCGGAGCTGCAGCAATCGAATGTAGTGAAGGAAATCAATGAGATTGACCGGCGCTATTTTAAGGACCAGACGAAGCCGGCCGTGGATCTTGTCGGTACGTATGGAATCAGTGGTCTGGCTGGCGGAATTAGTACTGCCGGAGTGAACCCGTTCACTGCTTCAAACCTGCAAGTGCGGCAACGAGTTGATGAACTTTCGGTTTTAGCTGGTCTCGAACCCTTACCAATCGTACCGCCGCAGACGTTTTCTCCAGACTTGTTGGGTGGTTACGGACAGTCTTTACAGAATCTTTTGGCGAATCGTTACGCGAACTTCAAGATTGGTGTTCAAATAAGCTTGCCGCTACGCAATCGAACCGCCGAGGCGCAACTGGGAAGATCTCTTGTTGAAGGTGAGCGTATCGCTACGCAGCGAGAGCAACTGGAGCAGACGATCCAGGTAGACGTGCGCAACGCATTGCAATCAATGCGAAGTTCCGAGGCGCGTTTGCGTGCCGCCGTCGCAACACGTGAAGCAAGCGAACAGCAATACTCAAGCGAGCAAAGGAAGCTTGATGCCGGACAGTCGACGGTCTTTCTGGTTCTCGAACGGCAGACCGCCTTAACAACTGCGCGAGGCATGGAGTTAAAAGCCCAGACGGATTTGAACAAGTCGATCGCAGATTTACAACGAGCGACGGGAAATGCTTTGAGAGTAAATAGTATCGTGGTGCGTGTGCGCTAACACGTCTCCCCGTAATGCTGCATCACATCACGGCGGCGGTGAGTTCCAGGGGGCGCGGACTCACCGCTATTCTTTTACAAAAATCACTCCAGAGGACCAAGATGGCAGATAACCAACTCGTGGACACGTGGCAGATTCATGATCGGATAAATGTCTATTTGCTCGACGCTGTTGATCCTGGCTCGCTAGGTAGCTACTCCGCTTCGAAAGGTCGCAGCGTAGGTGAACAGTTTGCACACATTCATAACGTGCGTTTGATGTGGCTGAAGAGTGCAGCTCCGGAGCTCCTCAAAGGCCTCGCAAAAATCGAGAAAGAGCAGGCTACGGATCAAAAGCTGTTGCGGAAGTCATTGACTGATTCTGGAAGAGCAATTAGCAGTTTGCTGAGCAAGAGCCTTGAGGCTGATGGAAAGGTGAAAGGCTTTAAGCCACATGCCCCAGCTTTTCTTGGCTATTTGATTTCACACGAGTCGCATCACCGCGGCCAGATCGCATTAACCCTGAAGCAGGCCGGTAAACCAGTTGATAAAAAGGTAGTGTACGGTTTGTGGGAATGGGGCGTAAGGTAATTAGAAGACATTCTCCAACACCAGGAATGCGACGTACAAAGCAAGAAGCGCGAAGACCGCACTAACCAAATACCAGGTGGGCAGTTTTGTCTGACAAGCGGGGCAGCGAGTTCGCGTCCAACTCGCCCGCCGGTCACAATTCGGGCATTTCACAGCGAGGGTCTCTCTTCAAGTTAACAATACAGGACTAACAGATCGTCATGTAACCGAAGGGATTTACGCTACTTCACGACAGAAGTCGCATCGACGATTGTATTCTAACCAAGTGCAGTGGGTTCAGACCACCCAGCAGCTGAAAACTTTCGCTGTGGTTTTTCAAGAATCGTGAGGTGAATTGGACCGTTGTATCTCCAGCGCCCTTCATTTCTTTGCCAACGGTAGCCTCACATTAGTCCACAATGGCCAATGATCGGAGACCTGGACTTTTCGATCAATGCCAAAACCCCCCACGTCAAGACCGCGCACCCAAACCCAGTCAAGTCGTAGTTCAATTGGTACCAACAAGATGTTTCGCCTAAACGTGTCTTGGTCGCCAAATGGGGTTTTAAACCCTGCTTCTGAAAAGAGTTTGATTGTTTTGCGGTCCGAGTTTCTCTGCCACGTGTTGAAGTCGCCCATGACGAGGGCAGGGAAGTGCGTTGGGAATTGCCCCAAGTCTTTCAAAACGGCCTTCATTTGCTCGAGTTTTTTGTCCTGTGAAAGTCTGGTTTCCGCATGTACCGAATATACCCGCCATTCCTGATTGTCGATTTTTACGGTAGCTCCCAAGGCGACCCGACGTCTTCGATTTGGGCCTTCGTGTGGCAAGACTATCCGATGGACATCAGCTAGAGGATAAGCACTGAGAATAGCGACACCAGTCTCTTCTTCGTCACCTGGTTTTGCAGTCGGAGGCGCTGCCCAGGCATAGTGCAATCCCAACTCGTCAGCCATCAACTTTGCAGTGTTGCTGTTGCCGGTGCGTTTTTTCCGCCGGTCTACTTCCTGCAACGCCAAAATCGACGCGTTGCCTATTTCAGGGTCTTTGTGAAGAAGACTGATTAGTTGCTTAAGGTCATCGCCGCTACGATATCGAATGTTGTATGAAACCACCTTGATCTCAGCGAGGGCGGACGCTTGCTTTCTGAGTTTGCTGGCTTGCCCCGTTTCAAGCAGCGTCAGGTCGCTGCTATTATCCGGGGCTGGCGTGCGGGATTGGGTCTGTACGTCAATCCGAGACTGGGAACTTTTCTGAAAGAAACCGTTATCGATTGAGGGGATTTGCGACAAAAAGAATAGTACGAGCGCAGCCTGTATCATTGAGCTCATCCTGGTTACCACCGCAGCCCTGTTGGTTCGTTTGATAATAGTTATATCTCCACTCGCAGCCCATCAAATGCGGCGATGATCTCGCCTGGCCAGAGGACGCGAGCCTCTGCTACCAGGTCGACATCGTCCCAGTCAGGATAAAGGTGAGTTAACACGAGTTTCGCGGGTGCGGCGTGCGCGGCAAGGCGCATGGCTTCGTCCAGTTGAAGGTGGGTGTGCAATGGTTTATTTCTTCTGAAAGAACATTCCATCAGGAGAAGATCGGCCGCCATCGCAAACTCTGCCAAATTGTCCGAAAAACCGGTGTCGGAAGTGTAGACAAACGATTTCAGGTTCTGCTCTCTCAAACGAAGTGCCAGGCTTTCTTCCGTGTGGGGCGTGTCGAAACTCGTCGCAACTACGCCGGGGAGGATCTCGAATTCTGTCTCTGGTTCCACAATCTCAACTTCGAAAGCTTGCCCAAACAACCTGTAGTTGTTCGATTCGTTTATCGCTTTGATCAGATGTGTTAGGCCGCGCGGCCCGAAGATCCTCAGCGGTTTTTTTCGTCGCTGAGTTTGAGGCGCCCACTTCAATCCAAATAGAAAAGGCGTCAACCCGCCTATGTGATCGAGATGAAAGTGGCTGATCCAGATGACGTCGAGGCTCGGCCAATCGAGTCGTTCCTGCGCCATTCTGTGTGGTGCATCTGGGCCTATATCGAGCAGAATGGTGCCGTTACTTGTTTCGAGCCAGTGTGCGGGCGATGCACGCTCGGGATGCGGAACGGATGTACCGGAGCCAAGAATGGTGAGTTTCATAACGAAATCATTGGTCATATATCATTTGAGATTTTTCATTTGTCATTTTTAGAAGACCCAAGACCCCAATGGTAAATGAGAAATGTCAAATGATATATGACCAATGATTTCTTTCTCTACGGTTACTTGACCGCTCACCTCTCATTAAGCTAAACATCGAGAATGAGCGCGACCCAAACTCAACTCGACGTTCTCGCGGTATTTTCCCATCCCGACGATGCCGAATTGTCGGTGTCAGGAACACTTCTAAAACTGAAATCACTTGGATATCGGACCGGCGTGTGCGACGTCACTCGTGGAGAGATGGGAACGCGTGGCACACCTGAGATTCGGGCCAAAGAAGCTCTGGATGCGGCACGCATCCTGAAGCTCGATGCCCGCCTGAACCTCGAACAGCCGGATGGGCATGTGTGGCCGACAGAGACGTCGCGAATCGCTCTGGTGCGGCTGCTACGGACGCACAAACCCAAAGTGTTGTTAACTCCTCATGAGGATGATCCGCACCCGGATCACGCGAACACATCCATTATTGTTCGACAAGCGGCGCGGCTCGCGACGATGAGTCGATACGATGAGGAGTCGGGAGCGGCTCCGGTACCAATGCCTGCAATCATGCACTCGCTCTTTTCGAGACGTGTCATACCATCGTTTGTTGTAGACGTTTCGGACTTTGTAGAAGAGAAAATGCGAGCCATCAGAGCGCACGCATCGCAGTTCTACAAAGTGGATTCCAAAGAACCCACGACGCGGATCAGCGAGCGCGGCTTTCTCGAACAGATAGAAGTGCGCATGCGCTATTTTGGGTCATTGATTGGAGTGCAGGCGGGCGAACCGTTTTACGTGCGTGAGGCCTTGAATGTGGACGACCCATTGGCGCTTCTTACGCGGCCGATGAATATTTACTCCTGAGGCTGGTAGAACTCAAACACCAATCAATTCTCTCCCGCAGCAACCGGATTACGACTGCTGAAGGGTCGCAACGTCTCAATGATCTAACTTGCGTAGATTAGACCGCGACAACTTCCAGGTCAGGATCGACTTCTTGTTTAAGCATTCCTTCGATTGCCATCAGCGTGCCGGTAAGGGAACTGGGACAGCTGCCGCATGCTCCCTGATAGCGAATGCTCAGCGTGTGTTCCTTGAGACCAAGGACTTCAAGATAACCGCCGTCGCCCATCAGAGCGGGTCTTACTCTCTCATCCAGAATTTCGTTGATCCTCAACAGGCGCGGGTCGTCGCTGACGACTGCTGCCAATGGGCCGCCCACTGCTGCCGCTGCCGCCGCCGAACCCCCGTTGACCGCCTCAGCAGCGCGGATCGGTACAGCCAACGCCGGCAAAAGCTCATCCCAATCACCCTCGTCGTCCTTTTCAACAGTGATCATGCTATCCATGTAAAAAACTGAGACGACATGGCCCACGTCGAACAATGATTTTGCTAGCGTGTCGTTCTCGGCCTGGGAAGCCGAGCTATAGGACCGAGCCACGCCGTTGCTCACCGGTCCCCGCAGAATGAACTTCACCGCATTCGGATTTGGTGTCTCTTCGATATCGCTAATCTTTGGCATCGCCAGTTCCTTTTGAATGCTCCCGAATTCCAAGATTTTTTATTTTACGCAATTATTATAGCGGTTCTGGGCGAATCTCGCAGTTTTCGGGAAGCTAAGCCCTGGAGGAGCCGAATCTTTCTTAAGCATGAGCAGCGGTCCGTTGCAAGAAACATTGCTAAAAAGGCCTGAGCGATCTTATACTCCCGCCCTCACTTGCCCCCCCTCTCAGAAGGTGAGTCAAGTTGAGATAGAGGCAGGCGATAGCGAGGGTCGCCTGCCTCATTTTTTTGCGTTAACCTTTGCGCTTTGCGCTTGGTGGTTTGTACTTTGATTTAAGAGAATACAAAGCGCAAAGCACTAAGCTCAAAACACGATTTTGCCTATGAACATCGGCATCACGGTCTATCCTACCTACGGCGGCAGCGGTATTGTCGGCTCAGAACTCGGCAAGGAACTGGCTGAACGCGGGCACACAGTTCACTTTATCGCTTCAGCTCTTCCGACACGCTTGACCGAGTTGAACGAGCGAGTGCGTTTTCACGAAGTCGAGATGATGTCGTACCCGCTTTTTGAGCATCAGCCTTACACGCTTGCGCTCGCCACCAAGATGGCGACTGTTGCCGAAGAAGAAAATCTCGACCTGCTTCATGTTCACTACGCAATCCCGCATTCGATCAGTGCGATCCTCGCGCGAGAATCATTAAAACCAAAGAGACGACTGCCCGTCGTGACTACGCTGCACGGAACGGATATCACGCTAGTTGGAGCTGACCGTTCGTACCTGCCAATCACTCGTTATGGCATTGTTCAATCCGATGGAGTAACTGCAATCTCGCACTACTTGAAAGAAGCCACGAAAGAGATATTTCACTTCGGAGACATCACCGTAATTCCGAATTTTGTTTGTCAGACCGATTATCAACGTCGGCCGGTCCAGTCGTTGCGACAATCACTCGCGCCCGAAGACGAACCTTTGCTTGCGCATGTCTCCAATTTTCGCCCGGTGAAGAGACCGGTGGACTGCATCGAGATCTTGGCGCGTGTGCTCAAGAAGGGCATCAAGACTCGACTAGTAATGGTGGGAGATGGTAGTGAACGAACGAATGCGGAACATCGAGCACGTTGTTTGGGTATTTACGAACATTGTTCGTTTGTAGGAAAGCAACCGCGCATCGTCGACTACCTCTCAGTTGCGGACGTCTTGTTGTTGCCTTCTGAACAAGAGTCGTTTGGCCTGGCGGCTCTCGAAGCGATGGCGTGTGAAGTTCCAGTGATTGCTTCTCGCGTGGGTGGAATTCCGGAAGTGATTACCGACGGTGAAACTGGCTTTTTGAGTGAGGTTGGTGATTTGGACAAAATGGCAGCAGATGCCGCTCGGCTGCTGGCCGACCAACAAAATCGACGAGCCATGGGCCAACGCGCTCGCGAGTCCGCTATCACGCGTTATCGAACAGATGTGGTGATTCCGCAGTATATTGACTTTTATGAGAACGTAATCGCGAAGAGTTCGGCATAGAAGGATGCCGGTGAAAAAACAATCCTCCGTCAATTGGCAATCGGCAGTTGGCAATTGGCAAGCTTAATGACCTCTCTCATCGTTGGTACCGCCGGCCATATAGACCACGGAAAGAGCGCTCTTGTGCGCGCCCTTACCGGTACGGATCCTGACCGCCTACCTGAAGAGAAAAAACGTGGTATCACAATCGATCTGGGTTTCGCTGACCTCGAACTCGGTGATCTTCGCCTGGGCTTTGTCGACGTTCCAGGTCATGAACGCTTCATCAAGAACATGCTGGCTGGAGCGCACGGCATCGACTTGGTCGCGCTCGTGATTGCTGCCGACGAAGGTGTGATGCCACAAACACAAGAACACTTCGATATTTGTCGGCTGCTCGGTGTGCGTGCTGGAATTGTGGTCATTACGAAAAAAGATTTGGTTGAAGAGGAAATGCTGTCGTTAGTTGAGGAGGAGGCGGCGAAATTGGTTGTCGGCTCCTTTCTTGAGGGCGCTCCAATCGTCTCAGTGAGCTCAATTACCGGTTCCGGATTGGATGAGTTGAGAATTAAGCTGCAGGAAGTCGCGCGAAGTGTTCCTCCAAGATCTTCTGACTTCGTTATGCGGTTGCCGGTCGATCGGGCTTTTTCGATGAGGGGCTTCGGTGCGGTCATTACAGGCACGCTCATTTCCGGCGAGGTTTCCGAAGGCGATGAAATGGAGCTCCTTCCTGCAAAAGTCAACGTTAGAGTTAGAGGTACGCAGGTTCACGGTAAACGCGTGACTACCGCGTATGCCGGTCAAAGAACTGCCGTGAACCTGGCCGGTATCGACGTCGATCAACTCGAACGAGGGATGGTTCTCGCACCAGTGGGAACTCTAAGGCCGACGCAAATTATTGACCTCTGGATCAACGTCCTCTCAAATGCTTCACGTGGACTACGGTCGCGCACTCGAGTGCGTTTTCACATAGGCGCGGCGGAAGTGTTGGGCAGAGTGAGAATACTTGATGAACCGTCAGAGATTTCTCCCGGCAAAGACGCACTGGCCCAAATTCGACTCGAAAGTCCCGTAGTCGCGCTTCACGGTGATCACTTCATCATTCGTAGCTACTCACCGGCCGAAACGATTGCTGGTGGGGTCATCGTCGATCCTTTTGCCGGGAAACACCGTGGGAAAGAGATCGAAAAGACCAGACAGCGCCTTCACTCATTGATGAATGCCGATCGGGCGACCAAGTTCGCGGGGTTCGCGCGTGCATCTGGCGAACATGGTGTTCGATTGTCGGATATCGCTGCCGCTACCGGTTGGCGCAAGGAGGTTCTTGCCAAAGCGGCTGCAGAGGCAAAAACTGCAAATGAAGTAGTCGATGCCGGAAGTGTGTTCCTCGCAACGGAGGACTTTGCGCGCCTTTGTCAGAATGTACTCGATGAGCTGGAAGGGCATCACAAACGCGAGCCGTTAGCCCGCGGAATATTGCGTGAAACGTTGAGGGAGAAACTGTTTGCGCGCTCTCTTGCGGAAGTGTTTGGAGCAGTCGTTGCCAGACTTGAAACAGACGGAAGTATTGTTTCCGATAAAGACATCATTCGGTTGCAGTCCCACAAAATCGATCTATCCGAAAAGGATAAACAATTGATGGAGAGCCTCGAACAAGTTTATCTCAGCGCTGGAGTAGAGGTGCCATCATTAGACGACATAATGTCGCGCGCTGGTGTTGCAGAACCCAAGCGGGTTCAAGCAAGGAAAGTGCTGCAATTGCTAATCGACAAACAAAAGATCGTTCGGGTTCAAGGGGACATGTTCATGCACGCTCGCGTTATCGAAGAGTTGAAAGCAAAACTGCTGACGTATGGATCACAGCACGAACCTGACCGGCTGATTGACGTCGCCGCTTTCAAGGACCTTGCAGGCGTCTCACGGAAATATGCCATTCCCTTACTGGAGTACTTTGATCGCGAACGTATAACTCGTCGTGCCGGGGATAAGCGAATGATTCTGAGGCCTCGTTGATAAAAAGGTTCGCCTATAATGCGATCCGTTAACAATTACTGGGACGGCAGGCGACTCGCCTGCCACGATAGTTAGATGCCTGTAGGACGATCCAGGCCTGTTGCGTAGCGTGGCAGGCGAGACGCCTGCGGTCCCAGTAAGCGGGCAAAATTTCGGATCTTTACGATTCCAATCATGTGAGTTTGCATAACTTTAAGGGTGGACGTAACACTTGCTTTCCCTCATGGGTGGCGTTAACATGCGACCATCATTAAGCGAAAAACAGCGGCTTTTTCCTTAACCTTCATAATTGATTACGTGGCCGGAGGTTCAAAATGAAAAGCCTGAAAGACATCTTGGCGGTGCTTGTCGGTTTGGCATCCGTCATTGGTGCGATCTTTTATTTTTACAAATTTGTGACCGACCCCAATCCAGCGGGTGGGCATACCTCAGGGTGGATCGCGCTTGGCCTTGCAGCAATCGCCTTTGTTTGTGGCCTGATCTATTTTCTGGGTCATGTTAACAAAGAAGAGGAGATCCACATCACTCAATAGGCAGGCGCCCCGTTTATTAATGGAAGGTACCCCGCAAGGGTTACTCCCTCTGTAGAAACCTGCGCTTGGTATCGACACTCTCTCGTCACGCCGTTTGTGCACAAACCAAAGCGGCTCACGTGCGCAGACGGCGATTGTTTTTGTGAACGAATAAGCCTCGAAGGAGAGACCCGAAACAAATGTTCTTTTCACTCCTCATGCTTTTGCAGCAGCTTCGCGCGACTCAGCCCGGCTACTTTTTTCTAGTTGTCTTGCTGTTATTGATCGCGGGAGGGGTTGGCTGGTTGATCGCTGCAGTCCTCGGGTTCGCCAGATCTCCTGCGTTTGGACCATCAGCCCGTTGGTTTTCCTATGCGGCTGTCTGTCTAATTGTCTATCACCTTCACTTCCTGCTGTTCGGTCTGTTTGTGTTTCTGGGAATGAACCAGAACTCAGTCGATCTTACAATGGCGCTGGGTGTAGGCGCGTTCTTCAACCTATTTATTGTTCTTGGCGCGTTCTGCGCGATCATGGGCTTTGTGAGAATGACCAGCCCTCGTTGACCGGTCTTAGTTGCTTTCTTGCTAACCTGCCTTGATGAATAAGAAATTGCTGGCAGTCGCCGCGCTCGTTTTGATAGTGGGCGTGGCGGCTCTATTTTTTGGATCTCCTAACCGCCGTGGCGCGGAAGCTTCGCAAAACGGTTTGGTTTGCGTGCGCGGCGGCCGTTTCGTGGTTAACAACAAGCCCTTCAGATTTGTTGGCGCAAACGTTGCACTTATGTATCGCGATGAAGACCGCGAGAGGATGCCGGAAACGCTTAGACAATCCGCACAAGCAGGAATAAAGGTTGTGCGCGTGTGGGCATTTGGCGAAGGTGGGCCCAACGACGTAAAACCGATGGCCGACTTCGCCGATTGGCCCAGACACCACTCTTTTCGTCTGGCTCCTGGACAATGGAACGAAGACGCATTCGTGCATCTCGACAAGGTGATTGCCGAGGCCGCCAAGAACAATTTGTACGTCCAACTTTGTCTGACGAACTGGTGGCGCGATACTGGCGGAGTGACACAGTACCTTCGTTGGGCCGGGATCAATGATGCGGCGGATGATAGTTATCCCTTCGGTATAAACAACGAAAAGGCAATTCTTTTTTATTCAAATGCTGAAACTCGCCGGCTTTATCGCGAGCACCTCGAAAAGCTTGCCACGCGCCGTAACACAGTCACAGGAGTTGCCTATCGTGACGATCCGACCATATTCGGTTGGGAGTTGATGAACGAGGCGCAGGTGATCACAGGACGTTGGGCGGAAAGACGTGCCTGGATCGCCGAGATGAGCGCATACCTTAAGTCCTTGGATCCCAATCACCTGATTGCGCCAGGTGCATGGGGTTATCGTTCGTCTTCCGAGCGACGCGAATGGTTGGCGGATCATGCAATGCAAACCATCGACTATTGCGACGTGCACAACTATCCGCGCGACGATCACGACAGTTTTGTGGATTCGCCGACCGCCTTGACAGAGTTCATCGACAATCGCGCAGCAGCGTCATTTTCAATCGGCAAGCCATTGGTGTTTGGTGAGTTTGGAATGGGAGTGGAGGGGCACAACGGGTTTTCGCAAATAGATTGGTACAAGGCATTTCTGGATGGGAATCTGCGAGCCGGCAGTGGCGGCGCCATGTTTTGGATACTGACTCCGGACCCGCGTCGTGGTTACGGTGTGACGTATTCGACTCCCAGAGATACGGAACTTCTTGCTGAAATCGCACGAGCGTCGCAGAAGTTCGGCGCACTTCAATCAGCAGAAGCTCCCTCGCGTCTGGAAGACGCTTCAAGGCACGTCATCCCGCGTCAATTTGCTTGGAACCGTGCACCGGATGAGGCCGCGTCGCTGCCGCAAATTATCTTTAGGGATGATAAGTCTGTCCTTTATCAATTTAAGCCGCAGATGGCGACTGCCGAGCGATTTGAAAAGATCGGTGGAGGACCTGGCTACATTTGGGGATTTGGGTCCGGCTTCCTGGAGTACACAGTACCGACCCGGGCTGATCGACGGCGCGTCAGTGAAATCATTGTGCGCGCGCACATACAACCAGTCTTGCCTGTTGATGCGCCGCCTGGATTTGTTAAGACACGGGTCACGCTGTTTGTTAACGACTGGAGCGGAGGCTCGCGATTGGTTCCCGTCGAGCCGAAAGGACAACCGATCATTCAGGAGTGGCGTTTGACCGGATGGCTTCTGCGTCTGCGAGCGATGAGAGGATTGCCATTGACGATTCGTTTCGCAGTGACCCCAGAATCCGACTGGCTTTATGGTGTGAATATTTCAAACTGGCCGGAAGAGTATGACTCTAAAGACGCGAAGCCCGTCGAAGTCGAATTGCGACACTGAAAGGCTGATCTTCATTCCCAGTTTCCCCTACAGCCTAAAAAAGGAAAGCATGTGTTTCAGTTGATTAAGGGGGCAAGCGGCAAGATCAGGTACCTCACTAGAATAGGACAGTTGGGAAGGGGGCAAGCGGCAACATCAGGTACCTCACTAGAATAGGACAGTAGGAAAGGGGCAAGCGGCAAGATCAGGTATCTCACTAGAATTGGACAGTTGGGAAGGGGCAAGCGGTAACATCAAGCACCACACGCTAGAAATACCGAGCGGGCCCCCGCTTCGTTTCGCATCCGCAACGGTTATTGCCATTCAGCATCTCAAATTGGTTGGTTCTAGCTGAAGGAAAATAAGCGGCTTGAATTGGATCGAGCGGGGGCGCGCTCGGTATTTCTATTGTGTGGTGCTTGATCTTGCCGATTGCCCCTTCCCAACTGTCCTATTCTAGTGAGGTACCTGATATCGCATTTGCGCAGCTTGTTGGATCATCCGCAAGTTAGAGTCGCTCAGAATGTAGACATTGACAGACGGAACGTTGCCTAGAAAAATTTTGAAGTCGGGACTAACGGATCCAGATAGCAAGGAAAGCAGCGCATCATTGCTAAAGTAGCGACGGCCACGCGCAACAATCAGAAAGTCTCCGGCCGTCAATTCCTTCAAAGCGTCCGGATCGGACAGTGAGACACACTGCAGATCCGGTCGCTTTTCTCGTTGTGCATAGTGTGATGCAAGTAATGGGCTCTCACTTGCGATGCGCGCACCTGGCCTCGCTCGACGGCTAATTTCAACGATTACATCCCGCATGCTCGCGTCATAAAATTCGTCATGGGGAAAATAAAAACCAGCCGATGCCATTCCACCGCCCATTGAATTCGTAAACAAACGAAAGTGTGGTGCAGCTTGAACGGAGCTGATGACTGACGCGCTAATTACGATCACCGCAAGAGACGCCGGCACATAATGCTTTAAACCACCGAACCAGCCGAAAGCCGCAATTCGATTAGCAAACCAACGACCAACAAGCTGAATCCCAAGCGCTGAGGTGATCAATACAGCAGGCAGCACCGTCGTGTAATAGCGCGTAAACTTTCCTCCGCTGAAACAAAAGGAAATAACCCAGATATACAACCAGAAGAGCATGAAATATCGACCATCGCCGAGTTTGCGACGAAAGAGTAACGGCAACCCCAATACAAAGCCGATCACGGTAAGTAGCGGAAGCTTGACGGCCGTAAATACCAGATAGAAGTAGAACGGTATCCCGAACAACCAATCATCGAAACGTTGAGTGTATAGCTTGTTCATGAACTCATAGCCATCATGACTTACGCGCTTACTACCGGCGAACAGACCCATCTGATGCCATGTTTCAGGAAGAAGAATCGTAGGACTCAGGATTAGAAATACGAGACCCATGATGGCGAAGAACTTGAGGATTCGCTTCGTGCCCAGGCGCCAGCGCGTTTCAGGAAGTTCTTGAAACATCCAGTAGTAACACATGCTAATCGCAAACAAATGGGGCACGTATTTCGACGCGACCATGGCGCCATAAGAAGCAGCTGTTGCCCAGTAGTATTTGTTTGGATTGCGATCGGTGCTTTCAGCAATTCGTTGTCCGCGCAACCAAAAGACATTCGCAAGCAAGAAGAAGAAAAGGAGGAACGTGTCTTCTTTTGCAATCCGGTTTAAGCCGATACCGGTGGGGTCAAAAGTCCACAAAGCTGCAGCTATTAGTGCGACCTCCACGCCGAAGAGTTCTGCCGCAATGAAGTAGATTAAAAGAGCAGTGAGAGACCCGAGAATGGCTCCTGGGAGTCGCAGTGCTGTTTCGGGAGCAATTTGATCGGCGGGCCGAGCGGTTGCAAACGATGTGTTATTCCATTTTTCGATCAGGATGATACAACCGGCTTGCAGTGCCTTCATCAACATTGGGTGCTCGCCATTGGCGCCAGTGAGTCCGCGAGCGCGATAGTCAGCAACGGCGTTTAGCTTGTTGAGCTCGTCCTCACTAAGACCTTCTGCATTGAGACCCGTGACGCGAAAAGCAAAACCCGCCAAAATCAAGACGGCAAGTGCTACAAATACGAGTGTTCGGCTTGCGGTCAAAACGCCACGGCCGGCAAAGAGATCGGGTCTCAACCCGGCGGTGACAATAGCTTCAGCTTGTGCGGACAAACTCGATTTCCCTCAATTGGATTTTGCGCTCTTAGTCCTCTAAGTCGAAGTTGACACTTCAACAAAATGCGCAAGGTTAGCGGAATACTCGGGGGGTGTCAAAGCTGACGTGTCAGGCCCAAGTTGTTAGGCCAGAGAAAGCATATCATTTGCCATGACATTTGAGATTTTTCATTTGTTATTTTTGACAGAAGGTCTTAGGTCTTTGATCTTAGGACTTGGGGTCTTTGAGACAGATTGCTTTTTAAGATCTCAGGCGCAAGACCACTTCTAAAGACCTAAGACCCAAGGCCTAAGACCTAAGACGCAAGACCATCTCTGCAAATGACAAATGAAAAATCTCAAATGTCATATGGCAAATGATTTCTTTTCCTCTACGGCCTCGCTACAGCCGCAGCTTGTAAAGCCTAATGGCATTATCTCGAAGCACCATACGAGCCAACTCCAATGCCCGCCCCCGAGTGATTTCCCCATCGTTCATCATGCCGGTTAGTGCTAGTGCAAGCGCCTGACGAGCCGTAGTGTTTGAGAGCCATCCCACTTCCGGCCAATCAACTGCAGGACCAAATGAAAATGCATCCGTGCCGAAGAGCACCCTGTCCGGATAGCTTTCCAACCAGCCGCGCAAGACTTCGCTCAGAGCGCGCGGGTATAGAAAAAACGTTTGCCCGGAAATATCTGCATACACGTTTGGTTTCCCAAACATAGACATCGTTTGTTTAGTGTAAGGAAGCCCTCCATGCACGATAACGAAGTTTGTCTGTCGCAACGTCGGATCATTGAAGGTTGGCTCAAGCAGCATCGGGTTGCTGCCTGAAGCACGATAATAGCCGCCTGCTCCATCAATGCAGTGAATATGGACCGCAAGTCCCAAACGGCCAGCCTCACTCGCGATGTAATGAAACAGATAGTCCTGAAGTACTTTGTAGTCAGACGCCGTAGGTTCGCCCCCCTTGAAGTAGCGCAGGTAAACCCTCGACGCCGAAGCTGGGTCGGGCTTTTCGAAGTCGAGCAGACGGAGATAAGCAACCTCAAACTTTAATGCGATCACTCCGTTCTGTTTCTGACGTTCGAGAGTGGCGGTTACGACTTTTGTTTGATACTGCTCCAGTGTCGCCGGCAAAGTTTGCAAGTTCAAATCAAAAAGGTAACGTTTCAGGAGTTTCTCTTCACCAGGATAGAAGGCGGCATAATCATGATTGGATCTTTTGGCGACTTCATTGCTGAGCGGAAACATCAATGGGTCTACAAACGATACCCAACGAAAGCGTGAAGTGGAGAGTCCTCGGCCCATTGCGACACGATTGGCAAACATCATCTCGATATTAAGCTGATCAAGAGCCCATACGGGAAAGTTCTCTCCTTTTTCTCGCGCCACTCTTTTCTTCGTCGTTAACAACTCCTTTACGTGTGCGTCAGCCCTATCGTCGTAGCGGTAACCGTAGAACGCCTTCCAGGCTCCGAAAAACTCGGGGTTGGCAGGATTGATACGCGCGGGGAGTGGGAACTCACCGAGTGCCTCTAGCGGCAAAGCATCGTATTCATCGTCGGGCTTATCACCGTCAGCGACATAGCGAAGAGGGTGTGCGTGATTGTCGATGGCTTTGATCTTGTTGATCTCGGCAAGGAGACTCGGATCAGCAGTTACTTGAGAAAAGGAACTGAGTGGTAAACACAGAAGAATGAGTGATGCAATAAGTGTACGGACCAAAATGACCTCCGATAACCGAGGGTATGTATAGAATAGACGAAGTTGTAGAAGGGGCAAGCGGCAATATCAAGAACCTCACCAGAATAGGACAGTTGGGAAGGGAGCAAGCGGCAAAATCAAGCACTGCACAAATAAAAATACCGAGCGCGCCCCCGCTTCGTTTCGCATCCCCAATGGTTATTCAGTATTTCAAGTTGGTGGTTGGAGCTGATGAAAGGAAGGGGCTTGAAATTGGATCGAGCGGGGGCGCGCTTGGTGTTTTTATTCCTGTGTTGCTTGATCTTGCCGCTTGCCCCCTTCCCAACTGTCCTATTCTGGTGAGGTACTTGACATTGCCGCTTGCACCTCCAACCTTGTTCCATTGATATTGCAGCCTTCCCAACGTTTTATCAGTTGATGTTCCATAGACCTGTGATAAGGTCAGGCGCCCTTTCCAACTAGAGCCGAGGAACTAAATAAAACAAAATGTCTTCCAGTTCGCCGGCAGGCACTAAGCCACAACTCGCTCGTCGACTGGGCCTATTCGATGCCACCATGATTGTGATGGGTGGCATTATTGGTTCAGGCATCTTCATGAATCCAGCTGTGGTCGCGCGTCAGGTTCACACCCCCTTTTTGATACTTGGCGTTTGGACGCTTGGAGGTTTGCTCGCACTCGCGGCAGCCTTCATTTGGGCCGAACTCGCCTCATTACGTCCCGATGTCGGCGGGCAATACGCCTACTTGCGTGAAGCATTTCATCCCAGTGTCGCTTTCCTTTACGGTTGGGTGCTGCTGCTGGTGATTCAGACCGGCGGCATGGCCGCAGTTGCCGTTACTTTCTCGCGCTACTTTCTGGAGATGGTTAACTTACCGGTCGGTGATGCGTTTCTGGCGGCTGTCGTGCTCGCGATACTTACGGTCATCAATTGTCTTGGAGTACGAGCCGGAAGCACTGTACAAAGCGTGTTCATGGTATTGAAGATTGTGGCGATTGCAGCACTGGTTGTTTGTGGTCTCACCTTCGTAACGCCCAACACGAATGGCTCGCCATCCACACTCCTCGATCGCAAACCTTCTTTCGATCTGATAACTGCAATTGGAGCAGCGATGGTACCGGTGCTTTTCGCGTACGGCGGCTGGCAAACATCGACTTTCGTTGCAGGCGAAATTAAGGAACCGAGAAAGAATCTTCCGCGGGGACTGATCTTAGGCGTGACTGGAGTTGTCTTGCTTTATCTCGCGGCGAACGTTGTGTACATCCGTGTTCTCGGGACTTCAGCACTTGCAGAAGCCACGGCACCTGCCTCATACGTAATGCGCCAGGCCCTCGGAAACTTTGGTGCGCGCGCAATCGCGGCCGGCATAGCTATCTCAACTGTTGGGTTTCTGAGTCAAAGCATGTTGACTGCGCCGCGTGTTTACTTTGCCATGGCGAAGGACAGACTATTCTTCAAGGGCGTGGGAGCAGTACATCCCCGGACACGAGCTCCAGTCGTTGCAATTGCCCTGCAGGGAGTGTTCGCGATTGTGATTGCCTTCTGGGGACGTTACGAACAGATCCTGAACTACGTCGTGTCAATGGACTTCATATTCTTTGGTTTGACGGCGTGCTGTATCTTCGTATTTCGGCGGCGACAGTCCCAGGATGATCACAAGGCGGGAGCAACGAGAGTTCCGGGACATCCGTTAACGACGATCATATTCATCGCTGCCTGTTGGCTGGTGGTGATAAATACTATCTATCGTTATCCGGAGAATACACTGATAGGAGTCGCAATCCTGATAGCAGGTATTCCGGCATATTTGTTTTGGAGATGGGAGAGCAACAGGTGACGCCTGCGCGTGAGGTAATGGGTTCGTCTTATATGAACTGGGCTAAGACGACCTCGAGTGCAAAGTTCAACTTGGCAACTAGTGGAGTTGCGAACTTGAGGTTGCGAGATTTGCCCGTCTCGCTGGATGACCTCGAGATCACGGACGGTGGCTACGGCTACGAACCGTTGATGCAAGCGATTTCAGCGCGGTACCGAGTTAGCACGGATTCAATAGTGACTGCTGCCGGCACAAGTTTCGCCAACCACCTTGCTATGGCTGCGCTAGTAAAGCCGGGCGATGAGGTATTGTTTGAACACCCCGCCTACGAACCGATGCTGGCAACCGTGCGCTACCTCGGAGCTGACGTGAAACGATTCTCAAGAAGCTTCGATGTTGATTTCAGCATCGTGCCCGAAGAAATTAGCAGGCATGTCAGTCCAAAGACTCGTTTAATTGTCTTGACGAATCTTCACAATCCAACTGGCGTGTTGGTCGAACAAGCGACCTTGCGACAAGTGGGTGAGATTGCGCATCGTGCGGGAGCGCGAGTGTTGGTGGATGAGGTTTACATAGAAACGCTCTTCGAAAAATCTCCACGAACTGCCTTCCATTTGGGAAACGAGTTTGTTGTCACTAGCAGTTTGACAAAAGCGTTCGGACTTAGCGGTCTTAGATGTGGTTGGATCTTCGCCGAACCTAAACTGGCGAAACGCATGTGGCTCCTCAACGATCTTTTCGCTGCCACGCCCGTACATAGTGGCGAACGCTTGAGTGTTCTTGCTATGGAGCAGATTTCTGAAATAGCACAACGCGCTAAGTCTCTGTTGGATCAGAACCGGGAGTTGCTCAACGATTTTCTGGACACAAGGGAAGACCTTGAAACTGTTAGACCTGGGTTTGGAACCGTTATGTTTCCGCGCGTGCGCAATGGAACATCAGTCAGACTTTGTGAGTTGCTTCGAGAGAAGTATGAAACTTCTGTAGTGCCTGGCAGTTTTTTTGAGATGCCGGAGCACTTTAGAGTGGGTATTGCGGGCGATACTGAGGTTCTGAGGGGAGGACTCGAGCGACTTGGCTCAGCACTTGATGAATTAGGTGGGGTTAAAGGCCACAATTGCAAATAACAAGGATCTCAGTCCCCATTTGTCAGGTCAGGAAGGGTGGCTTGCCCCCGCTGCTGCGCTACAAGGATCTCAGTTGTTGACAGTCACTCTTTATTATCCCTGTGGAAGGTTGTGATTGGACTTTTTGTCATGAGGAAAGCTCTGTGAGATGAAGCTTGAGTGGTCAGAGGATACAGGTGAGATCCTTGTATCGAAGCAGCGGGGGCAAGCCACCCTTCCTGACCTGACAAATTGCAATGGAGATCCTAGTAGCGCAGGAATCAGTTCCTCTTCCTGGTATCTTCCACGATCAGCCAATCGTGCACCTGTTCGGCTGCTTCAATTCCCACTGCCTCTGTCGTGATCCTGATTGGCGTTCCGATCGGCCAGTTATCCTTCTTAAGCATTGGTCCACCGACTGCTTTGTAATAAACCTTGCCCTCGAACCTCTTCTGTCCCGTGCGTGGCGCAAAGACAAGTACTCGAACATCCAAGTCTGGTGAGTTCAGAATTATTGTACCGTTCTGAAACTCGTCTACATCGAATTGCACGAGGACGACTGCTGACTCGGTCTCGCTTTTCGCCCGCTTCACTGCAACGTTGTGTTTGAGATCACCAATAGAGGCAGCGCGTACGTTCGTGAACTGGCCTAGTCGCTTAACGAAGTTTTCAAAGATCACATCTTCACTTAGCAGGTGCTTGGAGCTTGTTTGTCTTGCCACGAGCAGAGTGACCTTTTCGCGCAGTTCTCTGCCTCCTGTTTTGGCAACCACTTCATTGTCTGTTTGCGGTGTCGTGACTGGGGGTACGGGAGGTTTGGGAGCACGTCTCCCGGATTGGGCAATTGTCTGCGTGGCGAGCAGTAAGAGAAGGCTCGACACGGCTACTGTGCCTTTTCTTTGGCCATATCGCTGAAAGTCGGGGAGCATCCTCATGCGTTCATCTCCAGCGGTGTCACCTTAGAAGCGGGGTTATGCCACAAGGTTGCGCGTATTTTTCCGACACGGACCCTCTTTGGTCACCCGTTTGCCAATGCCTCGATTGCTTCTCGTGCGTAGTACGTCAATATGATGTCAGCCCCGGCGCGTTTGATGCTTGTAAGTGTTTCCATCATCACGCGCTCTTCATCGATCCATCCCTTCTGAGCAGCCGCCTTAATCAGGGCATACTCTCCCGAGACGTGATACGCAGCGAGGGGAAGATCGAATCGATCGCGGACCATCTTCAAGACATCCAGATAGACCGTAGCGGGTTTGACCATCAGAATGTCAGCGCCTTCAGAGTAATCAAGCTCAGCCTCACGCATGGCCTCACGGGCGTTGGGAGGATCCATCTGATAGGCCCGCCTGTCACCGAATGCAGGAGCGCTTTCGGCGGCTTCACGAAAAGGCCCGTAGAACCCCGACGCATATTTGACCGCATAGGCCATGATCGCGGTGTTTTCGAACCCCGAGCTGTCAAGCAGTTCACGAATTGCACCAACCTGACCGTCCATCATTGCCGAAGGTGCAACGACATCGGCGCCTGCTTCTGCCTGACTCAATGCAGTGCGGGCTAACAGTTCGAGCGACTCATCATTTAAAACCTCGCCCGACCTCACCACGCCACAATGACCATGCGACGTGTATTCGCAGAGGCACGTGTCAGCCATTATGATCATCTCCGGCGTGGCCTTGCGGACAGAACGTATCGCGCGTTGGACGATTCCGTCTTCGGCGTACGCGCCTGACGCGAGTTCATCCTTGGATTCGGGAAGTCCAAAAAGAATTATGCTTCGCACGCCGAGGTCGTATGCTGCTGCCACTTCTCGTACAAGTTCGTCGACGGAAAGGTTGTGCACACCTGGCATCGATGAGATTTCGCGACGTACTCCTGTTCCAGGACAGACAAACAGGGGCAATACCAAGTCGTTGCGAGTGAGTCGCGTCTCGCGCACAAGTGAGCGAACAGCATCACTTTTGCGAAGACGACGCGGCCGATGAAGGAGATTTGGCACTTGACGCTACTCCAAATGGTCGACAGAGCTTAGTGCTTTGTACTTGGTGCTTTTTACTTGATGCTTGTACTTGGTGCTTCTTACTTAAGGGACTGATTCATTTCAAAGCCGCATCGCGAGTCAAAGCCACGAAGCGCAAAGTACAAAGTACAAAATTCAAAAGCACAATTTCCCTTACTACCACCGATGATACGCAGGATGCCCCGGCTTCACTGCGACGAAAATACCGCGGCAGGTTGCGCAGACTGTCTCGTGTGCGATTAGGTCTCCTTCAACAATCGCGCGATCGTCAGTCGACTCCATAACACGGGCAACGAGCTTTATGGGGCGGTCAGTTGGAGTCGGACGAAGCAATTTTATCGTATATTCTGCCGTGACCGTGCACGGCGGTTTGTCAGCACGAGCCTTCTTCATTAAGTGCCAGGTCGCAGCCCAGTTGCAGTGACAGTCAAGTAATGTGCCGATGATTCCACCGCTCAGCACTCCCGCGAACGCCTCGTACTCCTGGCTCGGTTGCCATTCGGCCACCACCTCATCCCAGTCGGGAAAGCTTCGGACATGCAAACCCTTTGGATTGGCTGGGCCGCAACCAAAGCAAGCAAGATTAGGTGCGTAGGTTTCCTGAATACTTTTGGGACTCATGATTTTTGACTTAGTGTTTTGAACTTTGAACTTTGTGCTTTGTTCTTTGTGATTAGTACTTTGTTTTTTGAATCTCAATTCTTCGCGTTCCCATAAAGTACAAAGCACAAAGTACAAAGCAATGCGCCTCAAGGCACCGCTTCAGTTCGCTTCCGCAGTTGTTCTCTCAACTTGAAACGCTGAACTTTTCCAGTAGCCGTGTACGGCAAGTCGGCAACAAACACGTACTTGCGCGGTTGTTTGAAACGGGGAAGCGATTCTGCCGCCAGCGCCCGCATTTCTTGCTCCAATTGAACCCTATCGGATTCTACCTCCTGACTCACCACAAACGCACACGGGCATGCAAGCTGATCGTCGTCAAAGTCTTCAACAACGGCTACGCGGCTGATGCCGTCGTGTCTTAACAAAACTCCTTCAACTTCAACCGGCGACACCCATTGTCCACTCGATTTGAAACAATCGTCACTTCGGCCCATATGAAACCAGTATCCCTCGCTGTCGCGCCGATAAAGATCGCCTGTTCGCACCCAACCATCCACAAAAGTTCGCGCCGTCTCCTGCGGTCGTTGCCAATAGCCCATAGCGGCGCTGGCACCTTTTATCCAAAGATTGCCTTCGGCGTCGTCGGACGTTGGCTGCCCTTGCTCGTCAAGTAGCCGGGCCTCATAACCAGCCAGGATTCTTCCGCTGCTGCCGTAGCGAACGTCATTTTCATGATTCGACATAAACATGTGCAGCATCTCAGTTGAACCGATACCATCGAGGACTTGAACGCCAAACTCCTTTTCCCACTGCTCTCCGAGATGCGCCGGCAAGGCTTCACCGGCCGAAATGCTGAATCGCAAACTCGAACAATCCAATTGTCTTCCGCTGCGATGACGCTCAAGCAAGAGATTGTAAACAACAGGAACACCGAAGAAGATCGTTGGCCGGAAGGCTGCGAAGATATCTGCGATAACGTCAGGCGTGGGCTTTTCGCGGCAGAGAATGGTTGTTGCGCCGTTCAGCATTGGGAAGGAGAAACTGTTACCCAGCCCATATGCGAACGGCAACCGAGATGAGGAAAAGAGACGGTCTTGGGGCGTAACTCGCAGCACTTCGCGACAAAATGTTTGATTGGTATAGAAGACATCGGCTTGCCGGTGAACGGCTCCTTTTGGTTCGCCAGTACTGCCAGAGGTGTACAGAATGAACGCTGGATCGTTTTCGTTGGCAGAAGCAAACGTCGGTAACTCTTTCGAACTTACCTCGCTCAATAACCCAGCCAACCAATGAAGGGTGACTCGAGGATTTCGCAGCCTTTCAGTGATGCGAAACTGCGACCCAATCTCATCTGGCGAGTCCTCAGTACGGTCAAGTTGGTCGTCGACGATGACTATGTGCGCGAGGTGCCGCAGTTTTTCCGGCGCATGTGTCAGCAACCTATTGCATAGGTCACCATCTACAAGGGCAAGGTTGGCGCTGGAGTTGTGAAGGATTGAACACTGCTCATCCAGACGAAGCGCCATATTAATGGGAACGGCGATTGCCCCGAGGGAACATATGGCAATAAAGGCTTCAATGAACTCTGGCGAATCGTTCAGAAGTATAGCGATTCGGTCGCCCTGGTTGGCCCCGAGTAGCGTCATAACCTGGGCTAACTTTAAAGTTTCTGCGCGCAACTCGGCGTATGTGAGCTGGCGCCTGCCATACTGGATGGCTTGCGTTAGGGGGTCGTTCGCGAAGATCGCTTCGAAAAGGTTCATCGGGGCCCGTAAATACAACGCAAATGAAAGGGCTTTGCTAAGTCGGGCTGACAGCTCGGTATATTGCTACTTAACTTCCGAAGATTATAATCGCTCCGCCGATGATTACCAGAAATATACCCTCGCCGCCAGGCATCTCCGAGACGTTCCCGGCTTTCTTTTCCTCAACCGCTGAGCCGTAGCCTTCCCCGCCCGTGCCACACAAGGTACACAAATGAACAATTTGATTATTCTGTTGACACTTCTGACGGTGCTGCTGGTCCTATTGGCCATCATGACCTTCTTGGGTCATGCGATGTGGCTGCTGGTCGCGGCGCTTTGGCGCGCGTTTGTTGGCCCAGGTAAACAGTCGTCTGCTCCGTCCCCGTTGTCCACCTGGCAATGCTTAAACTGCAACTCTGAGGCAGCCGCCAGCCTCCAGTTCTGCGACGTTTGCGGATCGCAACAACCTTCGAGCTCAGAAGTTAAATTGTTCGAGGAGCTCGCGGCCACCGAACGTCAAATTGTGCGGTTTTGTAGCGATGGAAAAGTGAATGACCAGACCTACGAACAGCTAATAAAGCAGATACGTGAGGAGCGCTTAAGACTTCAATCTCGTGGTATTGCAAATACAAATAAGGAAAAGGCCTCTGGCTATGGGTGGACATTCGTCGAAGAGGATCCGACGCCATCGATCGAAGCACCTCCCAGGACAATCGATGCAACTCCTCCAGTCGTAACTGCGTCTCTTATTGCCAGCAATGACGAGATCATAATTGAACCGGCGCCCTCGTTCATCGCTGATGGGAAGGCAGTCCTTTCGGAGAGTCCCTCAGCGTTTCGTCAAGAACAATTCACGGCTCCAACACCACGCCGACCAAGAAAGCCCTTTACCGAAGTTCTCAACTCCTTCATGGAGGAGAGCAACATTCGTTGGGGCGAAATTATTGGCGGCCTTTTGATCATAGGTTGTTCGACCGCCCTGGTGATTAGCTTATGGGCACAAATATCTCAGATTCCCGTTCTGAAGTTTTTGATCTTCACAACTGTAACTGCCATTCTTTTTGCCATCGGCCTTTACACCGAACACCGGTGGAAACTTCCCACTACGAGCCGCGGCATTCTTACCATCGCAACATTGCTGGTCCCTTTGAACTTCCTTGCAATTGCGGCCGTGTCCGCCAGCAACACATCGGGCGCGCTGGTGATCGGAAGCGAGTTAATCGCGCCCGCAATTTTTCTCTGTCTGGTCTATTTCGCAGGTTGTGTGATTACGCCCAAGTGTGCACACCTCTTATCAGCGGGTGTTCTTGGTTCGTCAATCGGTCAACTGCTCGTGCGGCACTTTGCCTCGACGGATTCTTCTCCAGCACTCTTAATCTTTCTCGGGGCCTTCCCAGTTGTTTGTTACGTTGCGACAGTGGGACTCGCCTTACGCGTCGTTCTGGCTGACCGCGAGATAGACGAGACCGAAACAACAACCGTCTTCACAATTCTTGGGACAATGAGTTTCGCGGCGCTGCTGCCATTTGGCTTGTTGCTCTACAAGGCGGGTCCGCTGGGTTTGACGATGATGTACTTAGCGCCGTTCGTTACTTTATGGGGCCTGCCGATGCTCGCGACGGGAACAGTTTTGTGGCGGCGAATCAAAAACAAAGAGCTGGTTGCGTCGAGAACCACTGGAACAGCGCTGGGAATTTTGGGAGTAATGATTGTTCTTGCAGGCATGATTCTGGCTTGGCCCAATCCAGCGAGCATCCTCCCGGCAGCCTTGCTTAACTTCGCGATCTTCACTGCACTCGCCGTCGCTCTTGATTTGCCCGTTGCCCATCTTATCGGAGCCGTTTGTTTCGGTTTGGCCTACCTGGTTGCTTACCACGTTCTTGCCGGCCACATCGAGTGGCAAAACTTGCGAGTGAAGTCTTTGCTTGCCACTAGTCTTTCATTTAGCAGCGGGCAGGCACTGCTCGGCACATTTGGACTGTTCGTCGGGGCTTCGGAATGGTTGTCGCGGAGAAAGAGAGTTCCCGATAGCTATTACTATTTTGTTGCTGCTTGTCTGGTGGCGGCTGTAAGTCTGGCACTCGCGACCGTATTCTTGTTAGGGTCGGCGCAATTCCATTCACTTTGGATCGTTTATGGCCTCTATTCGCTGGGCGCTTTCTGGATCGCGTGGAGACGTGGCCTGTTGCCATTCACGTGGATCGCATCCGCACTTCTGTTATTTGCGCTGGTTGACACCTTTGCGTATCCGCTTTCTTTTTCGTTCCCGTGGCAAACTGCCTTTCTAGCACATGCGACGTTATGCGGTGTCGCAGCAATCATCGCTGGGCGTTATAAAAGCGGCCGAGTAATTTCGAACCCGCTCAACGATAGTGCGCTCATCTCTCTGGTGCTCGGCGTTGTTAGCCTGTTTCAAGCAAACATCTGGCAGGTCACGTCGATGCAGGCCCAACGCCTTGTGTGGATCGCTGCGATTCTGTTGGTTCTTCTCTGGCGGAATCGCCGGCGAATACTTTTTGTCGCGTTTCAAATCGCGTTGACCTGCGCGGTCGTACTAAGCGTTAAGGCTACGCTACAAGAATACGAGTGGTATTCGTATTTGCCTCACGCCTTTCTGCATCCGGTAGCGTTGCAGATCCAAGGGACCGTACTTGCGCTGCTCAGCTTGATCTGGATTTCGTTGCGTCTTGGAGTTAAGCGATTCTTACCTGGTGAACAAGTCGAAAACGAGCTGGATAGAACAAACGTGCAAGAGAGTTGGCGAGAAGCAGCGTGGAGATTGCTCAATACCAACTATTCGGTCGATCAATTGATTTCGTGGGGACTTCTGGGGGCGTTCTTGTTGCTGTCAGTCTATGGTGCTTTCTCGGGTGTTACGCAGGAACTGGCTGCGTCGGGAAGCGGCTATCCTGGGCTAGACATAGCCGGATTCCCCCATCAGGACGCACTTGGACTGGGTTCGTGGATCGTACTCGGACTTTTGACAATCACCATGCTCGCGAGCATGTGGGAAATTCGTCGAACTGTCTTTCTCCTTGGTGCAATAGCCTCGCTTTCAGCGGCTGCTCCATTGTTCGCAGGTCAGTTCGAAAACCAGGTTGCGACAGCTACGTCCTGGCGTTGGTTGGCTGCCGTGTTTCTCCTGTGTGGTTCAATAGCGCTTTGGTTTCGCGAAAAGATTCTTCCTCGACTTTCCAGCCTTGGGTGGCCCGAGCTCGACCGTGACAATGAAGAACTCGCAGTCCGCATAAGACAACTCCTAATCTTCCTGACAGTAGTGCCGCTGCTGGCGTTGACTATCTATCCCGCCCTGCGAGCAATTTACTATTTCCCAGTTCAGGGGCCGACAAGCGGAATCTTTTCTCTGCTCGACGATGACTTCTCCTACGGCATACCACTCGTACTGGTCGCACTGACCATGATCGGTTATGCCATTCGCGATCGAAGACCCGAATTCAGTTTCTACGGCGGCCTTCTTTTTAACGCGACAGTTACACTCGCAGTTCTATTATCGGTGGTCGCGGTCAACGGTCTGATGGATCGAGCTGTTTTGGTGTCTCTGATCCAGCTGAACGCGATAACCCTTGCCGTCTACACGTTACCCTGGCAAAGCACGCGAAACCGTTGGCAACGTGTGCTCAATCAAGCTCAGACAAAACTCGCCGACTATCTGCTCAAGCTACAGATAGGAATCGCCATCGGCCTGAACGTTCTTCTTATTGTGCCGATCGCGATCGGGTTGGTGTTTGTACCTGAGCCTGCCGGCATCGGAACTCTTGCGGCAGGTAACTTTATCGGGTGGCTGACGTTAGTCACCACGCTTGTAGCCGCTGTGTGGTTTGCATGGAGTCGCGAGGAGAGATTCAAGGCGATTGCGCTTGCAGCGGTCTTGGTGGCTTGTAGTTGTCTACTTTCATTTAGTCTATCTACAAAGAGCGGTTGGGTCGGATTACACGCCCTAACTATCGCCGTAACTATTGCATCATGGTTGATGCTCGCAGCCTCCAGTTTCACCTTCCGCGAGCCAAATGCTGCCGCGGTCCAGTCCAGGTTTGGCATGATCGCTGCCGTCTTCGACCCCAGTAACTGGGAATCAGACTGTAGAAGACTCGCTGCGATTATCGGTGGGTTCGGCGTGTTTCTCAGCTTACGGACCGTAGTAGATTTCAAGACAAGTAGTTGGTGGTCGATTGCTCCTTTGTTGCTACTTAGCGCACTCGCTGCCAAGTTGAACTGGCAGACACTACGACGAAGATACTTGTACGCGGCCGGGCTGCTTTTCAATGTTGCTGTTTCGCTCTGGTGGATTTTTTTCGTTCGCGAACATTTTCCTGCGCACAGCTTTTGGTACGTCAACCTCATTGCAGGTTCTCTGGCTGGCATACTGTGGCTTTGGTTGGAACTCCGTTCTCGACGACTGTGCGCGGACGAAACCGGGCGAACCACGACGCTGTCGTTCCACAACGTCGTTGCGACATTCGCGTTCGCCTTACTGTTGCTGATAGTTCTCGAGAGTTATGTTGCTGGAGGTCTGTCGCCGCTCCGAGAAACCCCTGTCCTAGCCTGGTTTGGACTTGCCTCCGTAGCTTCGTTAATCACTGCGTGTCTTTGGGACAAACAGGCACGATATGCGGTTGCCGCGTTGTACTTACTGGGTCTCATAGCAGCCGCTATGGCGCTTCACCAATTGGAACTCTCTTCGACGAGGTTGGGTTGGTCGGCAGCTGTATTCATGGCCATCTACGCAATCATCACCGCTCTTCTTTGGCGATGGCGGGGCAAACTTATCGCTTTAGCACAACAGTTCCGAGTCCCAGCACGCATTGGCCCAGAAGTGACGCAGCTCGATTGGCTGTCAGCCTTTAGTATTCTGGCGGTGGCAGTCGTGACCAGCATAGCTTATTGGATCAACCTGCGCTTCCTCGACTTCGGATTGCGATCGACGGCTGCGATCGCCGTTGCCGCTCAGGCAGTAACCTTCGGCCTTCTGGGTGAAGGAAACTTGCGTGAAAGGTGGAGACATGCAGCTATCGGAATTTTAATAGTAGGCACTATCCTCTTTAGTTGGTCGTGGTTGACGCCAGGTGTTGATAGTACATGGCTCAACCGAAGTGTAATCCTTATGGTGGAGGCGTTTGGTCTAACAGCTCTTTACGGACTTCTTCTGAACAAGTTAAGGGATCTTCTTCCGGCCTGGGCGAACGCAGCACGAGCTTGCGTGCCATGGTTAATAGGCGCTGGCGTCGTCGCGTTGTTCTTCAGCCTAACGACGGAAGTTTTTTATCAGGTAAACTTCGGTGCTGTCCGCATTCATCCGGTTTCGCTTCTTGCTATCGGGCTTACACTTGCTTCGGCAATAATCATCTGCATCCTCTTTGCTCTCTCACCAGCTCACGACCCGTTGACTCTCTCGGAACGCGGTCGCATGACATATGTCTACGCGGCTGAGGTCATGCTGACCCTTCTTTTCGTTCATATAAGGCTGACCTTGCCCTGGCTGTTTACTGGTTTTATTGAACGCTACTGGCCGTTGGCGGTCATGACGATCGCTTATCTGGGAGTCGTTACAAGCGAATCCCTGCGAAGGAAAGAACTGCTGGTATTGGCCCAGCCTTTGGAACGAACGGGAGTGTTTTTACCACTGTTACCCGTGTTGGGATTCTGGTTGGCCGCGTCCGAAGTTGACTACTCGGCGCTGCTGTTCATTGTCGGAGGACTATACGGTTTATTGTCTATACTGCGGCGTTCGTTTGTATTTGGGATGCTGGCAGCTGTCGCCGGGAACGCCGGGCTGTGGTATCTGCTGCACCGAACAGCTGACTACCAGTTTCTCCAGCATCCGCAGCTATGGCTGATTCCTGTGGCGCTTTCAGTTTTATTGGCGGCGTATTTCAACGAAGATAATCTGACTGAAGATCAAATGGCGGGAATAAGGTACCTCTCGCTGGTGACGATCTACGCGTCGTCAACGGCGGACATCTTCATTAATGGTGTTGCAAACTCGCCGTGGCTGCCACTCATTCTGGGATCATTCTCGTTGGCTGGCGTCTTTTCTGGAATTGTGTTTCGCATTCGCGGGCTATTGCTGCTTGGGTCTGTATTCTTGTTACTGTCGATTATCACAATGATTTGGTATGCCTCTGCAAATCTGGGGTGGACATGGTTGTGGTACGTGGCGGGCATTGCGACGGGCGCCACAATCATATTCATGTTCGCGCTCTTCGAAAAGAAGCGCGCTGAAGTACTGCGCGTTGTTGAAGGGTTTAAGGAGTGGGAACGGTGAAGAATTTTCGAGATGAAGTAGGGCGAGCAAAAGAAAATCATTGGTCATATATCATTTGCCATTTGTCATTTGCCATTTGTCAGTGGTCAGTTGTCCGTAGTCAGTTGACCCACGGACTACTGACAACTAAACAAAATGACAAATGACATATGACCAATGATTCTCTTAAGCTTTGCTGCCACGCTAACCACTCCGTAACGTAAGGAGCCATCGATGACTTTTCCGCGGATAGCTGCGTTGGCCTTAACAGCTTACCTGTGCGCGACCGGCTTGTTTGCTGTTCTGCCGCAGCATAGCTTCGGCATAAAGGAATATGACGCGTTTCATGAGGTCCTTCATCCGTTAGAACACGAAGCGCTTCCCAGAAACGACTTCCACACAATTCGTTCAAAGGCGAAAGAGCTCATTAAGTTGGGTGAGGCGATAGTGAAACTAGGCGTCCCTCAGGGTACAAAGGCCGAGCATACAGAGGAATTCAAAACCGCCCTGACTAAGTTTGGAAAAGCTCTCGTTAAGTTTGGCGACGATGCCAGATCTGGCTCAGACGAGCAACTCAAAACGTCTTACAGCGCGGTTCACGATTCCTTCGAAGAGTTGGTGGTAATGCTGCCAAGAAAAACCGCGACAGCGGGAGAGAACTCCCCACGGATTCGTTATTTATGATGAAGTGCCAACGGAGGTCATTGCCGCTTCAGAACCGTCGGGCGATCTGTGGGTTACGACGAGAGATCTGAGTCGCGCGACGAGATTTGTGATCAAGCCGCAAGGTGTTTGTCGCGACGAGCTTTGTTTCCCACTTCCTAAAAACCGCAGAGCCGCATTTCTTACGAAGAGAGGTGTCACCACCTGGTTCAACTTGAGCGAGTTTGCTCGACTCATCAAGCAACCATTTGCTTCCGATCCAAAGGGCGGCGTGTGGTACTTCGGTCCACGATCTCAAGAACAGAATGACTACCTTGCGTCCCTCAACGCGCCAAACTTCACGCTACCTGACATGAATGGTCGGCCTCACTCACTTTCAGACTTCCGCGGAAAAAAGGTGTTGCTTGTCACGTGGGCTTCGTGGTGAGGCTGCCGCCTTGACCTGCCTGGATGGCAGGCGCTTTACAAGGAGTTGAAGAACAAGAATTTCGAAATAGTCTCTGTTGCTCAGGATACAGGCGGTGTGAAAGATGCGGGACAGTGGATTACCGCAGCAAAGCCGGAATTCACTGTACTCATCGATGAGAAACAACTCGTCACACAGAAATACAACATGGTGAACGTGCCCACCGCCGTCTGGATTGATGAGCAGGGCCGGATCGTTCGTTCCAACGAAGTAGCTTTTGTTGACGATCGCTTTAAGAGTTTTACAAAGATGGATTCAGCACCTTATGTCGATGCTATTCGCGATTGGGTAACAAATAGCACGAAGAGTATTTACGTGCTCAAGGATGAAGAACTAAAAGAAAGACTTAGACCACCGAGCGATGAACGGTCGCGAGCCGATGCGGAGTTTAGTCTCGCCGAGTATCTCTACAAGCAGGGAAAGGGCGCTGATGCAGTGCCTCACTTCAAGGAAGCTCAGCGCTTGGCTCCTGACAACTGGAACTACAAGCGCCAGGCATGGGCGCTTTCGGACGCTGAACGCGACTACGGCACGAGCTTCAGAAAAGAAGTTGAGAAGCTGAACGGCAAACCGTACTACGAACCGCGGAAGTTGCCCGAGGTTAAGAAAGCAAACGACTGACTACTTCTCGTCGAGTTCAAGCAAGATCGCATTAACTTTGTAGGGGTGGCCCTGCGTGGCCACCCCGGTTGCTTAATCCCGGAATTGAACCGTGGATAGTCGAGCGCTTCAATTCAGGAAAGCGATGGCTGCACATACTGAATTCTCGGAGAAAACCTGTTTGGCGAGGAGGGGTGGCCACGGAGTGCCACCCCTACAAATTCATTTCTCGTCGAGTTCAAGCAAGATCGCATTAACTTTGGTGGGGGTGGCCCTGCGTGGCCACCCCCCGTTGCTTAAATCCCGGAATTGAAGCGTGGATAGTCGAGCGCTTCGATTCAGGAAAGCGAAGGGCGCACAGGCTGAATTCTCGGAGAAAACCTGTTTGGCGAGGAGGGGTGGCCACGGAGTGCCACCCCTACAAATTCATTTCTCGTCGAGTTCAAGCAAGATCGCATTAACCTGGTGGGGGTGGCCCTGCGTGGCCACCCCGGTTGCTTAATCCCGGAATTGAAGCGTGGATAGTCGAGCGCTTCAATTCAGGAAAGCGATGGCTGCAGAGGCTGAATTCTCGGAGAAAACCTGTTTGGCGAGAAGGGGTGGCCACGGAGTGCCACCCCTACAAATTCATTTCTCGTCGAGTTTCCTTCCCGCGTTCAAGTTATCCCAATTCATAATCGCATTGAACACCAGGAAGTAGCTCCCTTTTGTCTGACCACGCCAGAACGGATTTGGTGAGAACAAGAGCACGTTACCGTTGCCAGAAGGGACGTCAATGATTGCGGGGTGCTGAGCAATCTCGTCGCCTCCGTCCAACAATCCGGAAACAAAGAGCTCACGACTGTCGGCATAACGCAGAACCACGCGTGGACGCTGGTTCGGTGGAATCAAACCGATTGCATTCCGTCTTTGTTCTTCGGTTATTGGTGGTGCTTCCCAAGCTTCAACTTTTGCCGGTGGCTCAGGTAAATCCACAGCTTGTCGCCCCTGCGGCGTATCGGGATCGTCAGGCGTACCTCGCCCCGTTGCGCGCTGCGAGGTGCGTGCGGCGGCTCGTACACCGACGCCGTAATTGATGCTGTAGATTGGGCCATTGGAGCAGTACATTGCCAGCGAATCGCTGTAGCCGTAGGCAATGGGGCTCGATGCGTCTACCATTTTGGTCCGTAAAATTGCGCCGACAGCGCGCAGACGTTGTGAACGACTTGAGGAGACGCCGGCTGTAAAACCAACGTTGACTGAGAAATCAGAAGTGTCGTCAACCGCGATGAACAGGCCGCCGTCCTTCACGAACTTTTGCAAGTTTTGCAATCCACTCCAACTGAGACCCGGTCTCATGTCGTCGGTCTCATCGATGCCCCCAAGATTCGGCGTGAGCGGCGTCTTCTTCCAGGGAAGGGGATTTCCATACATTGGCATCCCGCTAATGATTGCCTGTGTGCCACGTCCGACAGGCGCGAACAAGATAACGTCGTATTTGCTTTTAAGATTTGGCTCTCGCGAAACATCCTGTGTGCTTATGTATGCGAAAGGTACTTGCAGTTGGTCCAGACCAACGCGATACCATCCCTCATCCTGCGTACTCAGCCAGGTATGCATGATTGCGATGCGCGGGGCTCTTACTGGATGAGTCTTAACTGATGGCGCGTCGGCAACCGCATAGACCTGGATGCCCAATTCATTCGCAGTGCGTCTGAGATCGTCGCCGGACGCCTTCCGAATAATGAACGAACCGCGATTGAACTTGCGGCCGGCCGCCTCAAACGGGTCTTCTGCCGCTTCCATTTCGACATCCTTTAAGCGATAACGAAGCGTAACTAGAGCATTGTCAGCATTGTGGTTGATCAGATAAACGGAACCATTGCTGTTGATGCCACCCGGTGCACGCACTTCACCAGTTACGCGTTCCATTGCGGCTTGCAGGACTTTGACATCTGTTACTCTCACGACTTCGACATTCCCCAATTCGCCCATAGTCCAGGCCGTGTCGTCGTAGATGTCAGTTTGCGGGTCGTTAGGCGCCCAGTATTGGTAATCCAACAATGCATCTGCGATGCGGCTATACGGCTGGTCCATACGTACGACGTAACTGCCCGCTGGAAACGTTCTATCTTCTGTTTTTGGTGTGGGTTTGGGCGACGCAGCCGGTGTTGGGCTACCAGCTGGTCTGGCGGCATTGCCTGAACCCGCGGTCGCCTTCTTCTTTACTGCCACTGTGAAAGGCGCGGTCGATTTACTGATCTCCACACCTTGACTTTGCAACGTGCGCAGAAGCTCGGCTTGATTCCCGGGCCTGGCGTCGTCGGCCGGCAGGACATACGCCACTGGACCTTCATTCTTCGGCTTTTCTATCGAGCGTTTGCTCTTGAGATAAAAGTTTTTGAGAAACAGCTTGCTGTTGCTGCTGAAGTAGTAGAGCGATGTGAGTAGTGCGGTTTGCTGGTAGTTATTGTTGTTTCGTTGTGACCATTTGGCCTTCGGCAAAGGAGGATTCTGCCGGTACCAGGTGCGTTGATATTCGTTGGGTGACAACGTGCGTTCCAAAGTGTCTGCGCCGCCGTTGCCAAAAGTTTCATATAGTCGACTAATGCCATTGTGCGTTGCTGCGATAAACATTAGGTAGCCTGGGGACCACGTGTCGAAGTTTCCGTGCGCGAAAACGCCAGGCATACCAAACTTTGTCATTTCCGACACATTGTTCCAGCCAATCATTTGCCATTCATCGGTCAGAATCGGATCCACCCATGCGTTATATGGGCCATCGCCTATAGTGTTGTCATAGAGATACGGAACTGACTCGTGCAGATCGTGCAGAACCTGCGGTTTCCACTGAAGGTACGTGTTGAGGACATTGCGAGTAAGTTTCAAGGAGAGGCCGATGGCGTCGCGATTATTGTCGTGTGCGACGTAGTGGCCCCAGTAGATCAGCGACGGCCAGTTCTCGTTCGGATGCGCGAGGTGCCAGTTGTATATATCAACCATCCGATTGCGACCGTCCACTTCAACGACGGGCGTGATGAGCGTAACAACATTGTCCCGAATGAACTTCACGTAGGCGCTATCGTCTACAGTCAGACGGTAAGCTAGCTCCATTAACGCAGTTGGCGAACCCGTCTCAGGAGAATGAATTGTGCCGGTGATGTAATAGATGGGAAATGAGTCGGCTACGAGACGGTCAGCCTCTGCTTCATCCATGTTGATTGTTCGAGGATCCGCAAGTTTCGCCAGCCGCGCCCGGTTTTCATCGAGTTTCGCGATCAACTTTTCGGAGGCAAGCGCGACCGCGATCATCTCTCTTCCTTCTTCTGTTGTGCCGATCGAATAGACTTTTACCCGTGGACTCGCGCGTTCTAACATTCGCATGTACTTATAGACATCTTCAGCGTAGGGTAATTTGCCTGGTGCTCCTGAGACGTCGCCAAGTACGGCTTTGGGAGTTGGAACGTTTGTTGAGGCGGGTAAATAGTCTGTCAACGGAGAATTGAAGTAAGGCGCCGTCGTGTACTCGCGAATCTTGTTGGTATATTCCTGATCGATGGGCTGATTTGGATCTCGACCGGGTTTTACCTGGCCATTGACAATCACGCCGACTGTTGCCAAAAGCAGAAGCATTGAAAGCAGGGCACGAAAGGGACGGGACAAGTTCATTTGGTTTTCCTCAGCTTTGATAGAGATAAACTATGCGGATTTGTGAAGGAGAAACTGCGTAATTTGGAGACAGTGGAACCAACAAGTTCGTGTGTTAAGAGGGAACTCATCCCGAGCTCAAAATCACGCAATCTCGCATTTCCGCAATTCTTCTTTCAGAATTGATTCAAGAGGAGAACCAAGCTTTTAAGCTAAGGGGCGCAGCGAAGTCAATAAGAATTGCGAAAATGCCGATTGGGCAATTGCGAAAATTTAGAGAACGCGCTAGTCATTGAGTCGACGGATTTCGCATTTCACCCACGGAATTCCCTCGGGATAAATTCCGCAATTCGCAATTCCGCAATTCGTGCTGAGTTTGCAATACTTTCAAATCTCCGGTAAGAGTGATCGGGATGGAAGGTCGTATATTCCAACTCAGCTGTTCACCTGGAGGCGTACCGAAGTTGGCCGTCCGCGAAGCGTTGGTAAACGAGTTAGGAATGGTAGGCGACGGCCACGCTTTCCCAAAAATCCATGGTGGACCGTATAGAGCGCTCTGTCTTTTTTCCCTTGAGCGAATCCTCGAAATGCAGCAAGTTGGACATCCCATATTTCCTGGATCAGTTGGAGAGAATGTTACCATCTCCGGCCTTGATTGGAATGTGGTTCAGCCTGGCGTGCAGTTGTTGCTTGGTGATGAAGTGCTTGTGAGAATAACCAGTTATACGACGCCTTGTAACTCGATTCCGGATTCTTTTCTCGATGGTAACTACTCTCTTATCTCTCAAAAAGTCCGCCCCGGTTGGTCTCGCGTATACGCCTGTGTGCTAAAGGGCGGGGAGGTGAAAGTTGGTCAGCGGGTACTACTAGTGAGCGAACGCGATCAAGTAGAGCCAGCAGTTTCGGCGGGACTTTGATTATCGTATTTTTTTGGGATGCTTCTTAACATGATTACAACAAGAGTCTATCGTCCATTAGGTCAACAGAATGTCAGATTCAATAACTAAACCTGCCTCGCCCTGCCCGCAACCGCCTGAAGAAAATGGGGTCGTTGAAATCGAGCCGCGTAGCAAAGCTGCCGGAGGTTTGCCCGCAATACTCGCGACTTTCAATAGCACCCGTTCAGAGATGGGTCTCATTCGTGGCGCTAAAACGCTGCTGACAGTCAACCAGGTAGGCGGCGTTGATTGCCCGGGTTGTGCGTGGCCAGAACCTGATCGAGAGCGTTCACCTTTCGAGTTCTGTGAAAATGGTGCTTTGCATGTCGCCGATGAGGCGACAACGAAGCGAATTACGATCGACTTCTTCAAGCAATGGAGTGTAGCCGACCTTTCGCTTCAATCTGACCAATGGCTAACAGCGCAGGGACGAATCACCAATCCAATGTTGCTGCGTCGAGGCTCTACTCACTACGAGCCGATCGGTTGGGCCGACGCTTTTGAACTGCTGGCCGGCGAACTCAATTCACTAAACTATCCGGACCAGGCAATCTTCTACACGTCGGGCCGCACCAGCAATGAAGCCGCATTTCTGTATCAACTGTTCGTTCGACAATTCGGTACGAATAATTTGCCTGATTGCTCAAACATGTGTCACGAGTCAAGCGGGGCAGCATTGAGCGAGACAATCGGAATAGGAAAGGGAACTGTCAGACTCGAAGACTTCGATCGCGCTGAGGCGATCTTTGTGATCGGTCAAAACCCCGGAACTTGTCATCCTCGAATGTTGACATCGCTTGAGCGCGCGAAGAAGAACGGGTGCAAGCTTGTTCATATCAACCCCCTCCCGGAAGCCGGTTTGACTCGTTTCAAACATCCCCAGAACGTTCTTGGCTTGCTCGGCTCTGGTACTGAATTGGCCGATCTGTTTCTCCAGGTGCGGATCAATGGCGACGTGGCTTTGCTCAAGGGGATCAGCAAGGCGGTTCTGGTGCGGGGCGAACGGCGGCCCGGGAAGTTTCTTGATCATGATTTCATAGTTCGTTACACAACTGGCTTTGAGGAATTTCGCGCTGCGCTGAAGAACGTGTCGTGGGACGACATTGTGGAACAGAGTGGCGTCTCGAGAGACGCGATCGAGAAAGCTGCACAGATTTTTACGGAATCTGAACACACGATCTTCACCTGGGCAATGGGTCTTACGCAGCATCGTAATGCGGTCGCCAACATCCAGGAGATTGTCAATCTGATGCTACTGAAAGGTCAGATAGGCAAACCGGGAGCGGGGTTATGTCCAGTGCGTGGTCACAGTAACGTCCAGGGTGATCGGACTGTTGGCATCTGGGAGAGACCGACCGCCGCATTCCTCGACCAGCTGGGAGCCGAGTTCGGTTTCGAGCCGCCGCGAAATCATGGATTCGATACTGTTAAAGCAATCAAGGCGATGCACGAGGGACAAGCCAAAGTACTGTTTGCACTTGGCGGTAACTTTCTTTCGGCTACTCCCGATACCGAATACACCGCTGCGGCTTTGCGTCGTTGTCGTTTGACGGCCCACGTGTCTACCAAATTGAATCGTTCGCATTTGATTACGGGAGAGCGAGCGCTGATTCTTCCGTGTCTGGGCCGGACTGAAATTGATATTCAGGAGTCTGTGCCGCAGTTCGTTTCCACGGAAAACTCAATGGGAGTCGTGCAAATGTCGCGTGGGTCGCTCGATCCGGCATCGACGGAGCTTTTAAGCGAACCGCAAATCGTTGCCAGGCTGGCGCGGGCGACGCTTGGTCACCGGACAACCGTTGCGTGGGAAGAGTTGGCAAGTGACTACGACAAGATTCGCGATGTAATCGAGCGAGTCGTGCCAGGTTTCGGCAATTACAACGCGCGCGTCCGACAACACGGAGGATTTTATCTTCCCAACCCGGCCCGCGATCGTGTATTCAAGACTGAAAGTGGGAAGGCCAAATTTACTATTCATCCCCTGCCTGAACACAATCTCGAGCCAGGGCAGTTCCTGATGATGACCATCCGCAGTCATGATCAATTCAATACGACTATCTACAGTGCGAATGATCGTTATCGCGGAATTCATAAAGGGCGGCGTGTTGTGCTTCTGAACAAAGATGACATCGAGACTGAGGGTTTACGTGCGAAACAAGTAGTCGATCTGGTGAGTCATTTCGCCGGACAAGAGCGAGTTGCGCGGGGCTTTACGATCGTGCCTTACGATATTCCACTTGGTTGTGCTGCGACTTACTTCCCTGAAGCAAATGTGTTGGTGCCGGTAGGTAGTGTGGCGGAGAAGAGCAACACGCCCACATCGAAATCGGTTGTTATTAGTATTAGGACGCGCGCCGATTAAGTTGGTTTGATTAGTTCGAGTGAAAGACCCGATTTGCTATTCAGCGATGGAGGAACTGAAGCATTCATGACTTCTCGATCTGCAAAGCAAAAGGCAACAAGCAGGCGGCCGAAGAAGCAAAAAGAGAAACCGAAGCGTTCCGCCAAGCGGAAGACGACAACAAAGCGAACTTCCAAAGCGAGTGCGGTTAAGACGAAACTGTACGCGAGTCTTGTTGTTCAGCTTCTCAGTTTGCTCAAGGGTGAGCACGACTTCATTGCGAACTCGGCAAACTTCGCTGCGCTGCTTTTTAATTCACTTCCAAATGTGAACTGGGCAGGGTTCTACTTTCTTCAGGGCGAAGAATTAGTTCTTGGTCCGTTTCAGGGGAATCCTGCGTGTGTTCGAATCCCGATGGGCATGGGTGTCTGCGGTGTGGCGGCAGCGCAATGCGAAACGATCATCGTCCCCAACGTTCATGAGTTTCCCGGTCATATAGCCTGCGATGTTGCTTCGAACTCGGAAATTGTTGTGCCGATTTTTGACGGCGAGCGACTGCTCGGCGTGTTGGATATCGACAGTCCAACTATTGGAAGGTTCGACGATCAAGATGCGGAAGGATTGAATGAGTTAGTGACTGTGTTTGTCGCACACGAGGAAGGCCTTGGAATGTAGTGCCATGATTACCATAAGGCGAGCAAAAGAAAGAGGTCATTTCGATCACGGCTGGCTTAACACTTATCACACGTTTTCTTTTGATCAGTACTACGACCCGCGATACATGGGCTTCCGTAGTCTGCGAGTGATCAATGAAGATTTCGTGGCCGCAGGTCGCGGCTTCCCAACTCATGGACACCGCGATATGGAAATAATCACCTACATTCTTGCGGGCGCCCTTAAGCACGAAGACAGTATGGGGAACGGATCCACCATCCGACCGGGTGACGTCCAACGAATGACCGCGGGAACCGGAGTAAGACATAGCGAGAAGAACGCTTCAGACCAGGAGCCCGTGCATTTGCTTCAAATCTGGATACTGCCTAATGAAGATAATCTAACACCTGGTTATGAGCAGAAAGCATTCTCTGAAGAAGAGCGACGTGGTCGATTGCGGCTGATCGCATCCAGTGACGGCCGCCACGACTCAGTAACGGTGCGGCAGGATGTTAGCGTTTTTGCTTCGATATTTAATGCCGGTGACGAAGTCGTGCAGCTTATGGATCCAACTCGCTATGGGTGGATTCAGGTCGCGCGTGGCTCGATCAATGTAAACGGCGAAAAAGCCGAACAAGGAGATGGGCTGGTTGTGGTTGGAGAATCGGAAATCAAAGTCGTTGGCGACACTCCTTCGGAATTATTGCTATTTGATCTGGCCTAATCATTTGCCATTTTTGAAGATGGTCTTTGGCCTTTGGTCTTTGGACTTAGCAGGGGCTATTGATGGAGTCTCCTCTAAAGTTGAAAGGAAGGCGTAAGACCCAAGACCGAAGGCCAAAGACCATCTTCAAAAATGACAGCTGAAAAATGTCAAATGATATATGGCAAATGATCTGGCCGTAGCTATCGACCAAAGTATCTCCATCGTGAAGCCGCGCAGATGGCGTGCCTTAGCCTGGCTCTCCCTGGCAGAGCTCCTCGGCATGTCGCTGTGGTTTAGTGGATCGGCCGTTGTTCCCGCACTCACACGTGAATGGCAGCTCTCTGACTCTCAGGTGAGTTGGATCGCTATCGCCGTACAGCTTGGCTTTGTTGCCGGTACGCTAATAAGTGCCATTCTTAATCTGCCAGACATCATCAGTACCAGACACTTATTCGCTGTTTCGAGTTTCATTGGCGCAATTATCAGCCTTACGTTTGGTCTCCTTGCGCACTCTCCGGGAAGCGCCATCACCCTGCGCTTTCTCACCGGAGTCTGTCTCGCTGGAGTCTACCCACCGGGAATGAAGATTATGGCGACATGGTTTCGTGAGCGCCGCGGAATGGCTCTTGGTGCCCTCGTCGGTGCCCTGACACTGGGAAAAGCAACGCCTTATCTCGTCAACGCCCTGGGAAGCGCAAACTGGAGATACAACATAATCTTCGTTTCACTGTTAGCAGTCTTCGGTGGACTGATTGTCCTCTTGTTTGTTGACGATGGTCCATACGCTTTGCCATCGGCGAAATTTGATGTGGCACAGATTGTCAGAGTCTTCGGTAACCGCGGCGTGCGTTTGGCGAATTTTGGATACTTCGGTCACATGTGGGAACTATACGGAATGTGGATTTGGATTCCCGTGATGATTCGCGCGAGTCTGGCTAATCATGGGGGAAATCCGAAGTTAGCCGAGGTTGGTTCGTTCCTGGTTATCGGTGCCGGAGCAATTGGTTGCGTCGTCGCGGGATTGATCGCCGATCGCGTAGGACGAACAGTGGTTACCTCCTGGGCCATGGCTATCAGTGGCAGTTGTTGTTTAGTGATCGGGTTCCTGTTCGGTGGTGATCCATTCCTGCTCCTGATTGTTGCCGTGATTTGGGGTGCCAGTGTGGTTGCTGACTCTGCACAGTTTTCATCCTGTGTGACCGAGCTGGGAGATCCTCAGTACATCGGCACTGCGTTGACAATACAGATGTGCATTGGCTTTTTGTTGACCACGATTTCGATTGAGCTGATTCCGAAGGTCGTCGATCTGTGGACCTGGCGTTATGCATTTATGATTCTGGCGCCTGGACCGTTTCTGGGCGTCGTTGCTATGTTGCGTTTAAGGGCACTGCCAGAAGCTGTGAAGATCGCACACGGCAAGCGGTAGTGAGGGACCCAGGTTATGACTCCGTTCTGCCGGTTAAAAACAAATCTGATACGCCTTGCAAAACAGAACACCTTTCGCTAGTCTCTGACCAAAGGTGATTTGTGATGAAACTTCTCTTCCTCAAGTATTGATTTGGCGCTGACTTAACTCCGGCGCAGTTTCTCTTCAAACGACTGCTGGAGTTGGTCGCATCGCTTGCAGCTTTTTCGCGAGCGTTGTTGAGGCGTGCTCAGCCACTTCCTCATTTCCTAATCCAAATAAATCGAATGGTCCGCTGGATCAGCTTTTGAGGTGATCATGCTACAACCTGCTATTCAAGTCCGTAACCTTCGTAAGAGTTTCCGCAAAAGGAATGGTTTTCGGAAAAAGTCTGAACTGTGGGCGCTTGACGACGTCTCGTTCAGCGTTGCCGAAGGCGAAACCTATGGGCTCCTCGGACCCAACGGTTCCGGCAAGTCAAGCCTGATTCGAATTCTCTCGACTTTGCTAATCGCCGACAGCGGCGAGGTCAGCATGCTCGGGTTGGCCCTTCCAAAGCAACAGGAAGAGGTGCGCCGAATCATCGGACGCGTCAGTGTTGACGCCGCGTTTTATAAGAAATTGTCGGCACGGGAAAACTTGCTTTACACCGCCTTGCTTTACGGACAAAAGGCGCGTGACGCAGAACGTCGCGCCATGGAAATTCTCGAACAGCTGGGCATGGAGAACGAAAAATTCTCTACACCGCTGGAAGAGATGAGTCGCGGCATGCAGCAAAAAATAAGTATTGCGCGTGCGTTGGTCATTAATCCGCCGCTTTTGCTGCTGGACGAACCTACAACGGGTCTTGATCCAAAGAGTCGTCGTGACGTTCAGGCGTTCCTGGAAAATTTACGTCGTCGGGAAGGTACGACGATTCTTCTGACCACTCACGATATGACGGAGGCGGAGCGTCTATGCGCGCGTATTGGCTTTCTCGCGCACGGCAAACTCGTGGCTGAAGGAACCGCTGCACAACTTATTAAACAGGCCGCTGCAGCGACGTTGGATGACGCCTTCATCAAATTAACTGGTGAAGAACTCATCGATGAAGAAATGGCAGCGGTGGAGAAATAAGCAATGGAAACAACAATGCGTCAAACGTGGGCTTTCTTGTTTAGAGGCTATCACCTGACTCGTCGTTACATAGGTTGGGTCGTAGTATTCAACTTCTATGCCCTTGTGACCTCGGCTACGGTGGCGCTAATTGGCGTCGCAGCCAAGGACTATCAACTGACCTTGACGCTCGTCGTTGGTGCTCTGCTGTGGAACTACCTTTCATATCTCTACAACGAGATTGCGATGTCAATCGCCTACGAACGCTGGGAAGGCACCCTGGAATACACGTTCATGGCACCGGTTTCGCGAACGGTTCATCTGCTCGGCGTCAGTCTGTACTCTCTCATCAATAGCATCGTTACGAGTGTAATTGTGCTTACTGGTCTGATGCTGTTCACAAGCCTCAATCTGCGAGGCGCGAACCTGCCTGGGGTATTCGTGGTGCTGGGTGTGAGCACGCTTGCGTTTGTTGGTCTGGGGCTATTTGCGGCAGTGTTTCCGGTCATGAGCGCGGAACGAGGAGCGGAAGCGACACACATCTTTCAGGGCTCGCTTCTACTGGTTTCCGGCGTTTATTATCCCATCGAGGTTCTTCCCACTTGGATGCAGCCACTCTCGGCGATTTCGCCGGCAACTTACACGCTGTCTGCTTGTCGAAAGCTATTCGGTGTGGGAAACAGTGGCTCAACCGCCACTTACCTCGCAGGCGCACCTTTGTCAGCAGTTTCACATGAATTGCTGATCCTGGCTTTGATGGGCGCTGTATTGATGCCGGTCGGGCTTTGGGTGTTTGTAAGAACTGAAGAGTGGGCCAAGAAGACCGGGAAGCTGAAGAGAACAGGATAACCCAGAGACAATGACCAAGTTTGAAAAACGTGACGAACTGAAAAAACGTCTGGGCGAGATAATTCGAAAACTTAAGCGCACTTATCCGGACGCTAAATGTTCGCTGAATCACACGAATGCCTTTGAGTTGTTAGTGGCGACCATTCTCTCGGCCCAATGCACCGACGACCGCGTCAATATCGTCACTGCTGATCTATTTCGAAAATACCGAAAGCCGCAAGATTATCTCAAGGTGTCCCCGAGGGAACTGGAAAAGGACATTCAGTCGACCGGCTTCTTTCGCAACAAGACCAAGTCGATTCAGGGAACATCTAAGGTTTTGACTGAACAGTACGGTGGGGAAGTTCCTCACAAAATGGAGGAGTTGTTGGAACTGCCTGGGGTGGCCAGGAAGACGGCAAATGTCGTTTTGGGTAACGCTTTTGATGTCAAATCCGGTGTCGTGGTGGATACGCATGTAACCCGACTTTCGCATCGTCTTGGATTGTCGACCCAGAACCAGGCTGAAAAGATCGAACAAGACCTGGTCGAAATTGTACCGAAGAAGGATTGGGTAATCTTCTCGCATCTTCTCATTGCTCATGGCCGTAAGATCTGTAGGGCAAGAAATCCGCTATGTCAGGAGTGCTCGATTGAGAAACTGTGTCCCTCATCGTATTTGAAAACTGGTGTAATGCCCGGGAACTGATATCCGCCAACTGGGACCGTCTCAGAGACCCATTCCTCACCCTCGCAATGTCCTCGCTGGCGCATCCGTCTCGAGGCGGCTAGAATGGGCGCGCTCCGATAATCCTGAATTCGAGTTTCCGATCCTGCCGCATCAGAATGACAGGGGCCGGTATACCTTCTCCATCTTCCTTGACGACTGACCTTCAGAGACCACAGGATTTCGCCCTTCCCAACCCCGCTGGAAAGGGAGCTTCGACCCCGTGAGCTACAGATTTCCGTGGCAACGTCTCAGCGATGAGCAATTGCTTGACCTGCGCATCTGCGATTTGCCAATCAAGATCAAGGGGTCTTTTCTTGAGCCCCACATAAAGCGTCTTTACAGCGAACTGAACGCGCGCGGAATCCGCTTTAAACCGCACGTGTGGCTGGCGGAGGAGTGGTTTTCGCCGGACGGAGTGCCCGGGATTGCTATTCCTTTTTATTTGGCGCACCCGCGGCTGATGAAGCTTGAACGTAAGCAGATGTTGGAAATTGAAGGTGGTACCGACACGGAGTGCATGCGTATTCTTCGGCACGAGGCGGGACACGCACTCGATACGGCTTTTCGTCTTCACTTCAAACGACAACACCGTGAGCTGTTCGGTTCGTTCGCGCAACCTTACCCAGATTTCTACAAACCGAAACCGAAGAGTAGGAAATATGTCTTGCATCTTCCGGCATGGTACGCACAGGCCCACCCGGCGGAGGACTTTGCTGAGACTTTCGCAGTGTGGTTATCCCCTCGATCGCAGTGGCGGCGACGCTACAAAGGTTGGCCCGCACTTCGTAAACTCGAATACATCAATGAGCTTATGAGTGATCTAGCGGGAACAAAGCCAAGAAATAGAACACGTACTAAAGTTGAGCCTCTGACAGCGCTGCGAATAACTTTGCGTGAGCATTACCGTCGTAAACGCGAACGATATGACTTCGAATGGCCCGCCGTTTATGACCGCGATCTGTATCGAATTTTTTCCGACGATCCGCGGCACAAATCCCGCCCAAGTGCAGCCAGCTTCATTCGAAGTGTGCGCCGCGAGGTGCGCCAAATTGTTGCTGAAGGTACAGGTGTGCATCAGTACACAATCGATCACGTGCTCCAAAACATGATCGATCGGTGCAAGGACTTAAAGCTTCGGGTCTCGACACCTTCACGCGAAGCTCGTCGTCGTGTCATGATAGTGCTGACTGTGCAAGTAATGAACGTGCTCCATTCGGGTTATCATCGTATAGCCGTATGACGTTTGAGCCGCGAAGGAAACTGCGCATCATCGTTCTCGTCCACGAAGACCTCGTGCCTCCCGATTCGTTGAACGGTCTTTCCGAGAAAGAAAAACTGGAAGTCAAGACTGAGTTTGATGTGATCTCAACTCTGAAAAAGATGGGCCATGAGGTCTATCCAGTCGGTCTTTACAACCAGCTCAATGTGATCGGAAACGCGCTTATGGAACACAAACCTCACATCGCGTTCAACCTGCTTGAAGAGTTTCACGGCTATCCACTCTATGATCAACATGTCGTCAGCTATCTCGAATTGATGAAACAACCGTACACGGGATGCAATCCCCGTGGTATGACGCTGGCTCACGACAAAGCGCTCACAAAGATGATCCTTTCTTATCACCGCATCCAAGTGCCAAACTTTGCGGTGTTTCCGATGAATCGAAAAGTTCGCCCGCCAAAGCGTTTGAAGTTTCCCTTGCTTGTTAAGTCGATTAGCGAGGAAGGCTCAGTTGGTATAGCGCAGGCCTCAATAGTCCATGATGATGAGAAACTTGCGCAAAGAGTTGAATTTATTCATCGCCAAAACAAGACGGCTGCTATAGCCGAGCAGTACATCAAAGGTCGCGAAATCTACGTCGGCGTTATTGGCAACCAGAACATCCAGACGTATGCACCGTGGGAATTGGTGATGGAGAAATTACCGGAAGGCGCAGAGAACATTGCGACGCTGAAGGTGAAGTGGGACCCTACCTACCAGGAAAAGGTTGGGGTTGTGACGCGGGCGGCGGATTTGACTGCAGAGCAGACCAAGATTCTCGAACGGTTATCCAAACGGATTTATCGCTATCTCTTTTTGAGCGGCTACGCGCGGATGGATTATCGGATGACTGAAGACGGGCAGTTTTATTTATTGGAGGCCAATCCGAATCCGCAGATTGCTCACAAGGAAGACTTCGCTGACTCAGCAGAACATAGCGGAGTGCCTTACGATCAGTTACTACAGAAGATAATTACAGTGGGCTTGAACTACGCAGGACGAGGTACCTAACTTCTCACCGCAAAAAAGGAACCTCCGCTTCATTGGAACTGTAACTACAGCATACATCGAATATCGTGGTTCAGGAGTTTGCCCCGTGACTCTCGCTATTACTCTGCTTTTTACGATGAATCTGTACCGTAAACTGCAGCGCGCTTAAGTATTGTGAGCCGTCCAATGACTGCTTGATCGTTCCCCCCGCGAGTCCCTGGTCCCGTGCAAGGTTGTCGACAAATAATTGGGCAGATATTTCGCTCAGATTGACCGCGTGGTTATTTCCACACTGTAAAACCGGCACTCTATCGTTGGTTCCGCAAGGAATTCGTGACCTCTTTCAGTGCGCACGCGGGCTTCTGCTGGCGTTTCGTCACGAAACAGTCACATTGGTTGTTGAAGCACCCGTATCGAGAGGCTAAGATGCAAATGGCCTTCAGCGGCGCTCTCCTCACCAAAGAAATACAAAATTAAGAAACTTAAGGAGAAGGTGCTTCCCCTTTTATGGTGTTGAGAAAATTATTCCCTCGTGTGTTGGTTGCGTGTTTGGCGCTTGGTATTTGGTCGACGTCCTCTGCTCAAACTCGTCAACGGCTCACAACACAAGACGCTGACGCAAACGAAGTGACGTGTGCGCCAGATGATTTCGTTCTCCTATCGAATCCACCCGTTGCAGAATCAAAGCCGGTCTGGGAGGTAAAGCCGAAACCAACGATTGATGTAACTCCTGTCGTTACCTCTGTTAATTCCGGTTTCATTAAGTTCCAACCACTTCTTAGTGCTGCCATAGATCAGCGGCTAGGTTCTCGTTATCGTTGGGGTGCTACTGGACCAAACACCTTCGACTGCTCAGGATTTGTCTGGAGTATTTTTCAGGAGTCGGGAATAACTTTTGAGAGAGGCAGTGCCCGAACATTGTTTGCGCGTTTCGCGCCGGCTACGATTGAAGAACAATATAAATTTGGAACACTGGTGTTCTTTAGTGGCCTGACTCACATTGGCGTTGTTGCGGACGAACACGGCTTTTATCACGCCTCCCGACGTCATGGAGTTGTTTACTCTCCATTTAACGAGTATTGGCTGAAGCGCATCGATGGTTTCCGGCGCGTGCCGCTACCATCACCAGTTACTGATTGATTGCTCCTTCTTAGAAGAAAGTAAGAACGCCGGCGCTTTAAGGCCGGCGTTTTTACTTTTAAGTCGTGTTGACCTATTTGTGTAAAGCCTTCAAGACTTCTCACCCGGCACGAACCCAGCACGGTGATCGTCATCTCTCGCTTCCCACACCACTATGATTTTGTTAACGGCGACGTAACAGCTCTTCCCATCGGCGTCCCGCAGGTGCAGCACTCCTGTGTCTACCTTCAGCACTTCGCCACGAAGGCTGGACCCGCCGCCGCAATAAACGTCAATCTTCTTACCAGTCAGCCTTGAGAGAAATTCTTCCATAACCTCATTTCCAATTGCTAAATGCCGATTGACAATTTGCCTGTTGTCTTTGGTCCTTATATTTCGCTACTGCTCTAGATAGTTCCACTTCCATTCCAGATTCGTCAAATTCGGCGACGCAAATCGGCATCTGCAGTCGTCAATTGGCAATGGTTTCACTTCTTACCATTCTTAAACGTTATCTTCACCAGAGGTATCACATTGGGATCGTCCTGTTGCTCTCGTTCGAAAGTCAGGAGATCGTAATACGCGCAGCGCTTCGTTGTCGGAAATTCCCGGCATACCGCCGGACGAGCATGATAAATCGTGCAGCCGCGTGTTTCAGGGTTGATGAACTCGCACGCCTGGCCAAATAACGGGTCAGACCTTCGGCGTAAGACGCGCTCCTTTTCATACATCTTCGTATAACGCGCCGTAGCGACTTCTTCCGTCACGCCGAAATGCCTTGCCAATCGTCGGATATCACGCGGCGTCACTTGAACGCGATCGTAAACTGAACAACAGTACGCGGGGCAGTCAACGCAGTCATAATAACTTTTAGACTTTCCGTTAGTAGGGATGTCGCCCATGATCGCTCACTTGTCTCCGATCAGTTATCGTCTTTTCGATTTCTTGTACTCCTGCAAGAGCAACTTCATAAACTCATCGCGTCGTTCATACAGCCGCTTTGTCTTACGAGGTTCGTGACGTGTTAAAGCATAAGCCGTAATGAGTGGAAGCGCCACCGTAGAATCAACATAACAAACAACTGCATCGGGCAGGCGATCGGGATCAACCTTGCCCCAGGAGACTGCCTCACCCGGAGTCGCGCCGGAAAGACCGCCCGTGTCAGGACGTGCATCTGTCACCTGAAGGAAGTAGTCATGTCCACGTTCATCGATTCCGAGCACTTCCTGAATTTGCGGCTCCGTCTGGAGCAAAAAGTTCTTTGGCGAACCGCCACCTAAAATAAAAACGGCCGAGCGTCCTTTCTGTCTCTTGCTTTTTCCGTTCGGGCTCGTCGTACCTCGCTTCGCAGCCAGCACTATCGCTGCTGTCTCGTTCACATCTAGTGAAGGATCGAATGCGAGCTTATTGCCCTGAAGCGCTTTTGCAGCCACATTCATGCCGATGGAAGAGTCGCCTGGCGAGGAAGTATAAATCGGTACTGCATGTTCGTAGGCGACGGCGATTAGCGACTTGTCTTTGATTCCAAGCTTTCGTTCCCGTTCATAGACATAACGACCGCACAAGTAGTGAAACTCGGCGGTCGACATCGGTCGCTGAAACTCTGGACCTTCGATTATTTTCCGGAAGAATGCGTCAGTGTCGAGCAACACTGAATAGTCAAAAAAGATATCGTAGATTCGAACCACTTCTTCCTCACGCAAAACAATATCCGATGTCTGCGCGTTTCCCTGATGCAGTGCCAGTCCGATTCCAAAATGGGTGTCGTGATAGAGGTTTGCGCCAGTTGAAATAATCCAATCCACGAATCCGGCTTTGATAAGCGGGATGAGTGCTGAAATTCCGAGCCCGGCCGGAGTCAGCGCGCCGGTAAGGGAGAGACCAATGGTCACTTCGGGTTCCAGCATTTTTCTTGTGAAAAGCTGGCATGCCTCGCGAAGTCGTGCGGCGTTATAGGCGAGAAACGATTCATCAATTAGTTCGGCAAGACCAATCTTTTTCGTGATTGGAGCGGGATTGATGCGCGGTCCCTGAAGAAACTTACTTTTGTGCTTAGCCATTACGTATGTTTCTCATGTCCAAAACTGCAGTGCTTGAACGCGTCATACTTATTCATTAGTTGCGCTCATCTCCGTGGCCGCTTCCAAACAAGCTCGACACAGACAGTCTGAATAACGAGAGCGCAAGTGAGCTCGCGTAGCGTCGTCTAATTTAATCTCCGCGCACCAACACCCCTTCAACGACGCTCCGCAAGTAAACAAAGTGCCGCAGGCTTCGCATCTCGTGCTTCTTTCGCCTGAAACTACCGTCGCTAATACTTTGAGTACTCTACTCATCTAACTTGCCGTCATCTCGGAGGCGTTTTCCTCCGGAGCTTTCTTAACTCGCAAACGACCGATCCGGCGTTCGTCCGCTTCAATCACTTCAACCTCGAGACTGCGAATCATTAAGCGCTCACCAACAGCTGGAACCTTGCCCGATTCATTGATTACGAGACCAGCAATAGTTGTGAAATCGTCGGCCTCGATTTCCATGTCGAAGAGTCGCTCGATTTTTCCGATCTCAGTCGAAGCCAGCACTTCATAACTGCCCTCACCAGCTTCTACGATATCTTGTAACTCTTCACCAGCGATATCTTCATCTTCAATCTCCCCGACGATTTCCTCAAGAATGTCTTCTACCGTTACCAAACCGCAGACACCACCGTATTCATCAATCACCATTGCAAGTTGCACGTGTGCCTTCTGCATCTCTTCGAGAAGTTCCGCAACGGGTTTGGTTTCCGGTACAAAATAGACCGAGCGAATTAGTGGCCGAATGTTTTCGTCTGCTTTTCCTTCAGCCCAGCATTGCAACAAGTCGCGTACGTAGATGATGCCTTCAACATTGTCAATCTGATCGCGATAAACGGGCAGACGCGAGTACTTCGACTCAATAATGACGTCACGAGCTTCTCGAACAGTTGCGGACTCAGGTACGGCAACGATGTCAGGCCTGGGAGTCATCACTTCACTGACTCGCTTGTCGCCAAACTCGATGATCGAATGAATGAGTTCACCCTCTTCTTCTTCCAGAATTCCCTCTGCCTCGCCAACGTCGATGAGCGCCTGCAGATCACCACCGTCGTCATCTTCCTGCTCCTCCTCTCCAACATCGGTGACCTGATCTTTCCGGCGCGACCGATCGAAAAGTTTCTGAAAAGGATCGGCAATGAAAGCCATGATGGGAAAAAACGGCCGGATGATTGGTAGCAGAAATAGAAGCGTTGCTTCCGGGTTGCGTGTCGAGATGAACAGGGGAACTAACTGCCGAAAGATACCAGCGAGAATCAAGCCCGCGAGAAGACCAATCAGGACTAAACGAGGATCTGGAAAAAGATGCAGTGAGATTGAGGTTATTAGAACGGCAACGACGACCAGCAGTATCTGGATCATCGCTGAGAGGGCAAAGCCGAATCGCGGGCGATTCTCGAGGACTTGTTGCAGAAAGACTCTTGATCGCGGCTCGGGCTTTTCCCCGTTCTCCCCGATTAGACGGCGCAGACCCACGTCGCTCAGCTGACCGAAGGCCATGTCCACCGTGGCCAGCAACGAGAGCACTATGAGCAGCAGGAGCGTGAGCCCTATTTCAAGTTCCATCTATGGGTTGAATAGTAATAGTTACCACGGTAATCGTAAATGAGAGGTTGGGTCTTCGGCCTTGGGCTTTTGGTCTTTTGCGGCTTTTGAAGGCTAAATTGCCTGAGGCTGACGAAAGAGCTAAGACTAAATCCCCAGCTTCTTCCTTAACCGCAACTCCAGTCTGTTCATCTCACCATTATCAGTTTCGTGATCATAGCCCGAGAGGTGGAGCAGACCGTGAAGAATCAACTGGGCGATTTCCTTATCAAAGGTCAAGCCATTCTCTTTTGCTTGCATCGCCGCAGTTTCTACTGAAACAGCGATGTCGCCAAGATTTGATTCATCCAATTCTTCATCAGCAGGAAATGAAAGGACATCCGTCGCTTTATCGATACCACGAAATTTGCGGTTGAGTGTGCGGATTTGCCTGTCAGAAACGAAGGCAATCGTAGCGGACGTTTCACGTTTGCGAATTGCCTGAGCCGCGCTTTCCGCAAAAACGGACCATGGTTTGGTGTCGATCTTTCTGCGTCGCTGGCGATTGACTACTTCGATCATCAGTCATCAATCAAATTTGGCTCTTTTTGCCTTGTTCCTCATAAGCTCTGATGATCATCTGCACCAGCTTATGTCGCACGACATCTTTTTCAGTGAAGTACACAAACTCGATGCCTTCAAGGTTCGATAGAATACGTTCAGCCTCAATTAGGCCACTGCGTTTTCCAGTAGGCAGATCCACCTGCGTCACATCGCCGGTTATCACCGCCTTGGAGCCGAAGCCAATACGGGTGAGAAACATCTTCATCTGTTCGCTTGTCGTATTCTGGGCTTCGTCGAGAATGATGAACGCGTCGGACAATGTGCGACCCCGCATGAAAGCTAACGGCGCAACTTCAATGACGCGCTTTTCAAGTAATCTGGTTACGCGCTCATAGTCAATCAAGTCAAATAACGCATCGTAAAGCGGACGGAGATACGGATCGACTTTGTCTTGCAGATCGCCAGGTAAAAAACCGAGTTTCTCGCCCGCTTCCACTGCCGGCCGTGCAAGAACAATGCGGTTTACCTGCTTTTGCATCAACGCCTGTACGGCCATCGCCACAGCCAAATAGGTTTTACCAGTGCCGGCCACGCCAATTCCAAACACGACGTCCTGTTCTTGAATCGCTTGAATGTATTTCCGCTGATTGACTGACTTCGGCGCTACCTGTTTTTTGCCGGCTGGGTTGAAGCGGGCCTTCGTGAAATAGTCGCGCAGGCTGAAAGCGCGATCCTCCGCAATCTGGGCAAAGGCCTCGCGCAGTTCTTTATCAGTGAAGTGCTTGCCTTCTTTGAAGAGGTCGGAGAAATCTTCAAGTATGCGTTGAACTGTCTCGACGTCCGCAGGATCGCCGTCGATGGATACGTCCTGGCCACGCGCGTCAATTCTTACATCGAGAAGAGACTCCAGATATTTGATGTTCTGATCGTGAACACCAAACAGCGTCTCCAGACCACGGGGCGGAAGCTCAATCTTCTTCAAACGCTCTTAAGTCTCTCCTTCACACAGCTGAACAATTAGTAGCCTGGCGGGATAGGGTGGCAGTAGAGTGATTTGCATAGATTGCGAGTTCGACGCTACTACAGGCTCCTGCGAGTGTCAACAATATTGAATGTTGCAAATCTATGCCCTAGTAAGCACCACTTCACTGCTTACTCTCACTTGTCGAGAAATTCACATCTCTCCAGTTGGAGCCTCAACTCGCGTCCTCTTTGGTTGCCTTGACACGCCAGTTTCGGATACCTATACTCCGTCACTTGCGCATTAGGGTGTTATGCGTGTTTTTGGGTAAGCCCGAGCATTTATCAGCACGTTTTTCACAAGGTTTTTGGTAGTTTTTGGAGATATTTAATGCCGAATCATAAATCAGCAGAGAAGCGCATACGTCAAAATGAGAAGCGTCGCGCCATTAACCGTGGTCATCGCACAAAGGTCCGAACATATATTAAGAAGCTACGCAGTGCCCTCGATTCCGGGGTGAAGAAGGACATAGATCAGATTCTCCCTGAGGCAATATCGGTGATCGATAAGTCGGTTCAGAAGGGCGTCATGCATGCAAATGCGGCAGCGCGTTACAAATCGAGATTGACAGTGCAGGCGAATCAAACGGGCAAATAACTTTTACGACAACGTAAAGAACGACGAGGCGGATCGATAATCGATCCGCCTCGTTTTTTTATTAACTGAAATGGAGTTTCTATGAGTGGTACGTACCTGTCTGAGAATGACATTGAGAATGTCGTTCGCGGTTTTGAGTCGTGCGAGACCGACAAACCGAACTTCAAGCATCGAGACCATTTGACAGTTGCTGTTTGGTATCTACAAAGCCTCGACCTCGAACAAGCTGTCGATCGGATGAGATCTGCATTACTGCGTTTCCTTGATCATCATAGCGTAGATCGACAAAAGTATAACGAGACGATCACTGTGTTTTGGATTCAAATGGTTGCCAACAAACTGAATGAGATGCGAGACGCCACGCTTGTAGAAAAGTGCAATGGTGTTGTCGAGTCGCTGCACAATTCGAATCTTGTGTCGGACTATTATTCGAAGGACTTATTATCATCTGACGAGGCACGGAGAAACTTTGTCGCACCGGATTTGCGACCCTGGTAATGAACAACTTGCGAGTGTTGGCTCGATCGTTAACCTGTTGCCAATTCGCAAACAAGAAGTTCAAGTTGGAGGCGAGGTGTGGCCTGTGACGTCTTGATCGCAAGATCGGCCGCGGCAATTAGCTGGATGCCACGTGCGATTTTGCGAGCATCGCTTCGCTGCAGTGTCGCGAGGTAAGTATCGCGTTTGAATGGAGGCATCGAGACGTTTCGGAAGACCTCGTCTCGGCCACCCCTCGATAGTAAGTGCCTACCAAGTGCAATTCGATGATAGTTGCTCGCTATGAGGCCGATTAGCATTACAGGTTCGGCTCCGTCGTCCAACAAGCGATGCAGAGTCTCCAATGCGCGTCTTCTGTTATTCGCCATCAGATGATCGCCTAACTCAAAGTTGGATAGTTCGCGCGACCTGCCAATTAGTTCGTCAACGAGTTCCAGCGTGATGCGGCCGCTATCGACAGCCGCTGAAGCGAGTTTGTCGAGTTCCGTGTAGAGCGTTTGTACGTTGGTGCCCACTAGCCTGACGATCTCCGTCAGAACCTGCTCGTCGGCCGCAACCTTTAGCTCCTTCAAACGGCTCTTCGCCCAAGCTTTTGCCTCAGCATCTTTCAATGGTGAGAAGTCAACCACCGTACAAACTTCCAGCAACCTCCTTGTGGCTTTCTTTCGCTTGTCCAGTTCATCGGCTATGAAGATCATCACGGTCGAAGCCACAGGATTATCCAGGTAGCGAATGAGTATCTCCTCGTCCGCCTCCCGCAGCTTGCCAAAATTCCTGATGCGTATTACCCGTCGGTCGGACATCATCGGCAGTTGTTCGGCTGCCGCAACTGCCGCTTGAACTGGATCACTAAGCAGGCTGAAACTCGACTCATTGAATTCGCGGAGCAGGGTGCGACTGAGAGCGGCGTCGGTGATTGCTTGAGCAGCGACACCGCGTAAATAACTTTCGCTGCCTAGTAGCAGGTAGAGAGGCTGCGGCAAATCACGCAAAGAACGATCGAGCTCAACTCGCGATAGTGTTTTCATTTTTGGAGTTCGACTGCGTTGATTAGAGTAGAAACGATGCTCTCGGCAAAGCTTCGGGACATTCTAAGTATGGCTGGATCTTCCTCGTTGAAGAAGCTACGAGGGTCACTGGCGAATTCATACTCGCCACGGAACACGAAGTTCTGGTTGTCGTAAAGAACGCGATTCTCGGTTTGGTCGCGTACTGTTACAGCGGCGCCAATGGTCACTTCAAAAATCCGTGCGCGGCCTTTGTCATCAAGAAGTACACCCGCAAAGTTGAAACTCTTGATTACCCCTTCGATCACCGCGTCTGCGCCTTCGCGCTGTCCTTGCACGCGCAGGCCCCGACCTCTATGCACTAGCTCTTTCATAACGGCTTCGGTGAAACGCGATTCGATCTTGTAACGCAACGCGTTACTCTCCAACTGAAATGCCGGCACAGCGACGGTCCGTATTCGTGACGGAAGTTGGTTCTTAGTTACCGGCTTGTAGCATTCGGCGAAACCGCAAACGAAGCAGAGCATCAACGTGAAAAGGAGAATATGCAGAAACTTAGTCATCAAGAGTTCATCCTAGAACGGCGAGTTATAAAGCGTGGATTCTCTCGCAGCAAACAAACATAGGCAAGCGTGGAGAATGTCAAACGCACTCCGGATTTGTTGGTCACGATGGGAGATTCGGGGATCGCGCCTATAAAAAACTTTGCTACCAATGGCCATCTGGTTGCTTCAAAGGTTGGAAAGTCGCACCTCTCATTCTCACCGGGCTTCAGCAGCTGTGAAGAAATTCTCTCCAAACGGAAATGAGCCACAGATTAAGCGGATGCCACAGATCAGAACGGGATAACCACTTAAGAAGCCTATCAATGAGACCATTTGTTTATCTATCGGTTTTGATCTGTGTCATCGGTTTTATCTGTGGCTTAATTTAACCTTATGCGCACACTGTCATTGAAACACTCGCGGATTTGTATTATCGTCCCCGAACCTCGCGATTTTCCACGATTGGTCGTTCCAGGTTGGTCCTCAAAGGCCTGCGTGATCGCATCCTCCAGTGCCAGCCATTTCAATAAGAACTTCGTCTCTCTGACCCTCTGTTAGTTTTAGATATCAAACACCGAGTCCTTACCACATCTCGCTCACCCAAAATACGAACGTAATAGGAGGCGCTATGCCAAACCCGAAGAAGACGACGACCGCGAGCAAGAAGAGAAGCACAGCCAAATCTGATCTCAAACCAGCTCAAGCTGAACCCGGTTCGAGGAGGCGAACGGCTGAAGAGTCGTTGGTTCCCGGACCGCGGAAGAAGCGAAAAGGCCCTGCCATTCGTCTGTCCAATCACAAGGCCCGCAGCGTTTGGTTTCAAACTCGCGCGACTTGGCCGGTGCGGGAGGCTCCAGTGCGTACTCTCGTGAGTGAACGCAACCGGGCGACTAAAGCACTTGCACAGCCCGCAAATATTCATGCGAATTGGGAATGTGTGGGCCCAACGAATATTGGCGGCAGACTTACGTGCATTGCCTGCCATCCTACACACCCTGAACGAATCTGGGTTGGGGGGCCGGCGGCGGCGTATGGCAGAGCAATGACTCCGGCCAGACATGGCAATCATTTTGGAATGACCAGGACATTCTGAACATTGGATCGATCGCAGTTGACCCGAAGAATCCTGACACCCTTTATTGTGGCACGGGAGAAGCTAATCTCTCACTCGATTCCTACCCGGGAGTTGGTCTTTACGTAAGCGCCGATGCTGGACACACGTGGCAGTTGATCGCCTCCACTGAACGTACAGGAATACCACGCCACATCGGTGTAATTGCAGTTGATCCATTCGACTCCAGACATTTGATCATCGGTGGCGTTGGCTACGCAGAAGTAAGTCAGACCGGCCGCGATTTTGGAGGTATGTTTGTATCAAATGACGCGGGCGTCACATGGAAGCGTGAGACGTTCATCTCCACAAAAAACTACTGGTGTCATTCGATCGTCATTCATCCTACGAAGAAGAACACGATCTACGCGACGTTTACTGAGCAAGGAGCGCGCAGTGGTATTTGGCGGTCTACGGATGGAGGTAAGAGCTGGACTCATCTTACGAGTGGCTTGCCCGATTCGGCACGTTTCGGAAGGACCAGTCTGGCCATCAGCCAATCCAATCCACAGGTCTTGTTCGCTTTTGCAAATGATGAAGCCAGCGGGAGCAAGGACTTACTGCTTGGTGTCTTTCGGAGTGCGAATGGCGGAAACACGTGGAAGGATGTAAGTGGAACACATTTCCAGGAGGAGGGTCAGATTTCCTACGGAAACACAATCGTCATTCACCCGACGGATCCGGATCATGTTATTTGCGGCGGTGTCGACCTTCACCGTACAAAGAACGGCGGCCAGACGTGGCAACAGATTACGCAGTGGGATCTTGAGCGAGACGATTCGAAGTATGCGCACGCGGATCACCATGCACTGTTAATGCCCGCAGCTGTCCCTGACCGCGTTTACGATTGTAACGACGGTGGATTGGATGTAAGCGAGAACGGCGGTCGTACGTGGGATAACCGGAGCAATGGACTATCGGTGACCATGTTTTATGACTTGGATGTGGCGCAGAGTAATGGGCTGGTCTACGGCGGCGGAGCTCAGGACAACGGCACTGTTGTCACAACGAGCGGATCGAGTACCAGCTTTTTTGAGTTGCTTGGTGGTGATGGTGGGTGGATCGTTTTTGACCCTGCAAATGCTGGCCGCGTTTATGCCTCCTATTACAACCTGAACATCTTTCGCTTTAGAGGCAACACCTTCAAGAATGTAACTCCCCGGGCCCCACAGAGTGAGAAGGATTCAGTTTGGATGGCCTACATTGCCTTGGATCCTACGAATACCAGCATAGTGTTTACGGGATCATTCAGAGTTTGGCGCACGCGAAATGACGCAAACGACTGGACGCCCGTGTCGCCGCCCCTGGATGGCAGTTCGATATCTGCAATTGAGGTGGCACCGGCAAATCCGAAACGAGTTTACGTTGGCACAGAAAACGGTGGCTTCTTCCGCAGTCTGGATGGCGGCGACACATGGAGTCCCAACCTTTCGAGCTCAATTCTCCCGGGCCATACTATTACGCGTCTCGAAACGAGCCCGACGGATGCAAAGATCATCTATGCGACCGTGGCCAACTTCGGTCACTCGCATGTCTTTCGCTCGCTGGATGGTGGTTCAACCTGGCAGGATGTCGATCGTGGTCAATTACCCGATGTGCCGCACCATGCACTTTTGATTCGAGCCGAAGAACCGAACAGGCTATACGTAGGCAACGATGTGGGCGTCTTCGTCTTGGAGATCTCGACAGGCATATGGATGAATTTGACGAAGAACCTGCCTAATGCGATGGTGATTGACCTCGTCTATCACACGAAAGATAAGACACTCTTAGCAGCGACATACGGAAGAAGTATTTGGAGATTGAAGCTCTAATGTCCGATATGCTTCAGCTTGTCGCTGAGTGGCGGGACGCTTGGGATCGTCATGTTAGAATGCTTTTGCGCCTTTGTTGCTAATCACTTCCCAGTACGTTTCTGAAACCAATCAGAGCGCTGCTTGAGATTATCAGCGCTCTCGCCAATCTTTGGCCGGGCCGGTTTGAGCTGGTCCTCCCCTGACTCCTCGGTTTCAGAGTCTTCAGCGACACCAAAGGAGTTCTTTTTCGGCTCAGACTTAGCACGCTCCTTGTTCTTCTTTTTCTTAGGCATGACAAGGACATTATATCAGTCAAGAAAACTCTTCGATAAGTGCCTGTGCTTGTACCATGCTGAGTGGGCTACGCATTAGTTTGCCTGTGACTTTCCTTAAGATGAAACATTCCTGATAGATTCGGAAACGCGGACCGTTTGAGCTGCGGCTTTAACGTCATGGACGCGGACGATGTGCGCCCCGCGAAGAATCGCAGCTGTAATTGATGCCATTGTGCCGTGGAGACGATGAGTTGCCGCTGCCGGTGTGCCGGATTCATCGGCAAGAATCCGGCCGATGAACGATTTTCTCGAAGTGCCGATGAGAAGAGGCAGGTCAGGGAAAGCCGCAATAAGTTGGTCGACCTTTGCTATTAGTTCCAGGTTCTGTTCCTGGCTCTTACCAAATCCAATTCCGGGATCGATCACTATTGAATCGCGTTTGACTCCACGTCGTTCCGCCATGCGAATGCTTGTGCGTAGGCTGCTGGTAACTTCTTCCATGATGTCGGCGACAGGCGGAAGGCGATGCATAGTAGCGGGCGTGCCTCGAGAGTGCATTAAGACTAGACCTGCACCCACTTTCGCAGCCGCGTCGGCCACGTAGAAATCAAACCTGAGCGCTGAGACGTCGTTAACAATCGCCGCACCGGCCGCGAGCGCCGCCCGGGCTACTTCCGACTTCGTAGTGTCGACGGAAATTGGGATGTCGGAGCGTTGAGACAGTTGTTCGATAACGGGAACGACTCGTCTTAATTCCTCATCCACTGAGATTGGTTCCCCTCCGGGTCGCGTGGACTCGCCGCCAACATCAATGATGTCCGCACCGTCGCCAATCATTTGTTCAGCATGCGCGACTGCGTTGTCTAGTGACATGAACCTATCGCCGTCGCTGAAACTATCAGGAGTGACATTCAAAATGCCCATGATGAGAGTACGCTCACCGATGGGTAACGAACGATCTTTAATCTGCCAGGCGCGTGTCATGGAGGAATGATAGGTGAACGGCTGAGGGGAAGAAAATCCGAACGGCTGTGTCTTGACAAATAAAAAGGGAACGGGCGTTTACCCGTTCCCTTTTTCTTCCTCGCCGGTCCCAAATTTATGCAGGGGCCGGATTGCCGCCCGTTATCGGTGGCAGAATTGGCTTGAGTGGTTTAGGAGTCGGTTCCTTCAGTTGCGGTCGATCTTCATCGCCGCCCGAATCGGAGACTGGCGGATTTTCGTCGAGCGGCAAGCCCGCCACGATTCTTCGAATCTCAACTCCATCCAACGACTCGCGCTCCAACAAGCATTCAGCCAAGCGAATCATTGTGTCGCGATTCTCTTCGATGATCGCCTTAGCTCGTTCAAACTGAGCCGTGACGATCTTCTTGACCTGCTCATCAATCTTGATTGCCGTGTCTTCCGAGAAGTCGCGATGCTGAGCGATTTCACGTCCGAGAAATATCTGCTCTTCCTTCTTACCAAAGGTTAGCGGCCCCATATCAGACATGCCGTACTCGCAGACCATCGCTCGTGCCAACTCAGTAGCGCGTTCGATATCGTTTGAGGCGCCGGTGGTAATACTGCCGAGGAATGTTTCCTCCGCAATACGACCGCCCATCAAAATGGAGATCTGGCCCAAGAGATATTCCTGGCTATAGTTGTGTCGATCGCCTTCTGGAAGCTGTTGCGTAACACCGAGTGCCATGCCCCGGGGTATGATTGTTACCTTGTGAACTGGATCTGCGTTTGGCACTTTCAAACCAACCAGCGTATGGCCCGCTTCGTGGTACGCAGTGACCCGCTTCTCCTCGTTCGAGATGACCATGCTCTTGCGTTCAGCGCCCATCAACACCTTATCTTTGGCCAGCTCGAAGTCGCCCATCGCAACAAGCTTCTTATTGTAACGAGCGGCATTCAGCGCAGCTTCGTTAACAAGGTTGGCGAGGTCAGCCCCAGTGAATCCAGGAGTACCACGCGCAATAACTGAGATATCGACGTCTTCGCCCAGTGGGATCTTCCGCGTATGGACTTTCAGGATACCTTCGCGACCGCGAACGTCGGGCCGTGAAACAACAACGCGGCGATCAAATCTACCTGGTCTCAACAATGCCGGATCGAGAACATCGGGACGGTTAGTAGAAGCGATCAAGATCACGCCATCGTTTGACTCAAACCCGTCCATCTCAACAAGCAACTGATTCAACGTCTGCTCGCGTTCATCATGACCACCGCCAAGACCGGCGCCTCGATGCCGGCCAACCGCGTCGATCTCGTCGATGAAGATGATGCACGGCGCGTTTTTCTTGCCCTGTTCAAACAGGTCTCTGACACGCGACGCACCGACGCCGACGAACATCTCGACGAAATCGGATCCTGAAATAGAGAAAAAGGGAACGTTCGCCTCGCCTGCAATCGCCCGGGCTAACAAAGTCTTACCGGTTCCCGGTGGGCCCATCATCAAAACGCCTTTTGGAATACGGCCGCCGAGCTTTTGAAACTTTTGTGGCTCCTTGAGGAACTCAATAATCTCCTGAAGTTCTTCCTTGGCTTCCTCAACCCCAGCGACATCCTTAAATGTGACGCGTTTTTGTTGGTTGTTGAGTAGCTTGGCGCGTGACTTGCCAAACGAAAGTGCCTTATTTCCTCCTGATTGCATCTGCCGCAGCATGAAAATCCAAATGGCAATTATGAAGAGCAGGGGAGCCCAAGTGATCAGCATCGGCCAGATATAGCTGCTGCTCGACTCTTCTTCTACCTTGGGTACGCGCGGCTTTCCGTTTACAACTTCGCGTGCGGCTTTGAGCAGGTCGTTCTTAGCCGGATCGTTCGACAACGCTACTCGATATTCCTGGTTGCGGTTGTCGATCGCTACTGTCTCTGTCTGCTTTACTGTTATCTGCTTTAAGTCGCCGCTCTGGATCATCTGATCCAACTTGGTCAGATCCACATTCAGATAGCTGCTACCACGAGGATTGACGAGCTTATAAAGCAGTAATGCCCCTGCGATTATCAGGAGCCAAAATACAATCTGTCTTGCTGTAGAACTCAAATTCATTAACGCCTCCGACGCCCGATAATACCTTATCGGGGCATCCTTTGTCGCTGCCTCTACTTCGCGCCCTGCGATGGGCAGTCACTAAACCCCTACTCAATAAAAATAACCGCCACTTTGATGCCCAACGCCAAATTTCAGTTGTGCAAAAACGCACTCTAGGTTTGGGCGCTCGGTGAGTGCACGGCCATGCCTAATAAATCAAGGATCAAAACCCCTCGCTTGCGTCGGGTGATAAACCCAACGATTTCGACATGCAATGACCAACCAGTGTCAGCGCAATCCCGCCGTAAACACCAGTTTGACTATAAAGTTTAGCGGACGCTTTTTCAATCGTTTTTGCCTTCTAGCTGAAGCCAGCCTCGTTTCCGCCTCACCCGTGCTCCCATTGGTAGTTCGACTACTCGTCCACCGACGTTTCCTTCCAGGAGTCGCTCAACCGCCACAAGATGTACCATTTCCAGCCTTCTCGTATCGCCTTTTGCTTCCGAAATCCACTGGCGCAGGGCTCTTCGACGAAGAGCCGCTGGCGCACTGGAAAGTACAGTTACGTTTAACATTGGCGTATTAGTTTCGCTTTCTTCATCGGACGCAGACGCTCGCTTCAAGAGCTCGTCGGCATTGTCAACAAGCAACGCGCCGTCCTCTCGTAACAGAACCGCCGTTCGCGACAGTGCCTCTACAACTTTGTTGTTGAAGGATTCCATCAGCGGTAACAGCTGTTTCCGAACTTTTACACGGGCAAACCTCTCGTCTTCGTTCATTTCATCGATCAGGAACGTCGTTTTGCGAAGCCGACAATACTCCTCCGTGTCGGCTCGCCGAGCCCAAAGCAGTGGACGCACTAATTGAACCTTTGAGTCTCTCGCCAGTGGTCGCAAAGTCTCCATGCCGCCTAACCCTAAGCCAGAGCTGCCGCGCATTAACCTCAATAGAACTGTCTCCGCCTGGTCGTCCATTGTGTGCGCGGTCAGCACGTACTTGGCCGCCTTCCTCTTCGCTGTTCTAGCCAGGAACTCGTAACGCGCACGGCGGGCAGCCTGCTCCAGGTTCTCCGAGTTTGTGCGCGCCATTTCAGTAACCTTGCTTCGTCCGACAACCACGTCGTAGCCGAGTCCTTTCGCCAATTGCGAAACCCATTTGGCATCTTTGCCACTTGATTTCCGAATTCCGTGGTCGAGATGGGCAACACAGATCGTTAGGCTAATTTTGTGGCTGTTTCTAAGTTCGTCGAGAGCCAGCAGGAGGGCAGTAGAATCGGCACCTCCGGAAACAGCCACGACGACGGTTTCGTTGGAGAACGGAAGTTTAAGTTTGCGCCATTCCGCGAGTAGCAAACGCGGGAACCGGTTGATCCTGGATGCTCTAAAATTTCCCCTTCGCATGTCTCGCGATTTTCAAACGCAACTCTTCCCGAGTCAACTGGAAGAGTTTTGATACTTTCAAAGCCAAATCCATAGTCGAACTTCAACGTAATGAAGCTGGCACATTTTGTTGAAACAAACGCGTAGTTTGTCGTTTAGATAGTTCACACCTTCGGGTGACATCATTACGGACAAAAAGGGTAAAATCAATGAGGGTTGAGAAAGAAATAGGATTTAATGAGTGGCTCTTGGGTTCTACAATTTTGTGTCAAGCGTGCGGATGTCTTTGGCTTGTTCCAGTAGCGCAAACGGGAGACAGTTACACCTGCAGGCAGTGCGGTAGCGAAGTAACGAGCAAACCAAAGCCCATGACTAATGATCAGCCGAAGAAACCGACTCATTACTAACGGTTAACTGAAATCTCAAGCCGCGACAATTGGGGAACCCGTATCGAGCGCATCTTTGACTGACCCGTTATTGTCACAAAACACTTCAGGGCGGTGTTTACCTCACAGAACCAGCTTGTAGTTTGTCCGTTTACCGGTTTTCCGTTCCAACCAGACCAGTTATCCCTAGTTCTTCAGGAGGTCAAGATGAGACATTTTGCCGGAAAACTAGCTCTTTTTCTCGCCGACACCCGCCTACGCTTCGTCACTTTACTAGCAGTCCTGTCGCTCCTTTGGTGCTATCCAAGTTCGGAAATCAGTTATTCAAATCCGCAAGACTCAAGTGTTAATCAGTGGTTGATTGAGTTCACAACGAACGAAGCTAAAGTGCAGCTTACGATGCGGTACCGACGCGAACGCGATACCGGTTTCAGTTACAGCAACACAGGATTCGGAATCGAGTTGGACCAACTAGTTGGCCTGACGCGCGAGCAGGTCATGTCATCAGGCTCCAACGTTCGCTTTCAGCTGAAACGCGATGCCGGTGTCTTTAACTTTGAAGGCTGGTTCAAAGATGGCAACGGATCTGGTCACTTTACCTTCAGCCCTAGTGCTTCATTCGCCGCTGACCTTGCCAGACAAGGATTCGGCAAACCAACAGACGAACAATTGCTTTCGCTGGCAATGACGGACACTGGCTTCGCTTTCATCAATGAGCTTAAGGCCCAGGGCTACGACACTTCTACTGTCGAACAGCTGGTAAGAATGGGCAATCACGGAGTGAGGTTGGAATACCTGCAAGGTTTAAAGGCTCTTGGTTACTCTGTCAAAACAACTGACTTAGTTGTGCGTATGAAGGACCATGGCGTCAACCTGAATTTCATTCGCGAGTTGGCAGCACTTGGTTACAACAACCTCAGCACTGAAGAGTTGATACGTACCAAAGATCATGGTGTCAACGCCCATTACATCAACGAGTTCATTGCGGCTGGTTACGGTCGCTCAACTCTGGATGACTGGATCACGCTGAAGGATCATGGAGTCAGCACAGTTTTTGTAGCCGAGTTAAAAGACCTTGGATACGCCCGCCTACCACTGGAGGAGCTGCGGCGCATGAAAGATCATGGAGTTAGTGCATCCTTCATAAGGGAACTAAAGGATCTCGGCTACAGCAATCTGACGGTGGACCAGCTGGTACGCCTAAAGGATCATGGAGTGACCGCCAGTTACATCCGCAGGATGAAAGAGCAGGGATTCAGCGATCTGACGCTTGATGACTATATCCGCATGAAGGATAGAGGAGCGCGCGACGAATAAGCCGAGGTTTGCGCTTTGTACTTTGAGCAAGTTCTTTGTTCTTTGTCCGGCGACTTCTTGTAAGTCGCAAAGCACAAGGTACGAAGCACAAAACACAAAGTACAAGGCACAAAGAAAGCATCAAGCACCAGCTTGGGCCGTTTGACTATTTCAGTCTGTCGGTTTAGGTTTTTTCCCGTTCAGGCATCCAAATAGAGGGCAGTTCGCTCTAAAACATCTCCCGCAACGCTACTTAAGTTTGAGGATTGAAATGAAATTAAGAAAATTCTGTTCTGCGCTCCTCCTGGCGCTGTTTACTCTGCAAACTCTCCATACTTCAGTCCTCGCCGACGAGGGTATGTGGACGTTCAACAACGTTCCACGCGCAGAGATTAAGAAAAAGTACGGCTTTGACGTTACCGCTGAATGGTTAAATAAAGTTCGCCTTGCCTCCGTAAGATTCAACAATGGCGGATCCGGCTCATTTGTATCGCCGAATGGCCTCGTTCTGACTAACTACCACATCGTCGAGGATATCGTCGGCGAGGTCAGTACCCCGCAGAAAGACCTGGCGAAAGAAGGATTCGTTGCCCGCACCCGAGCGGAAGAGATTAAAGCCCCGAGCCTCGAGCTTAATGTGCTGATGAGTATCGAGGATGTAACAGCGCGGGTGAATGGTGCTGTAAAGGCAGGTGCCACTGACGCAGAGGCATTCGCCGCACGACGCGCAGAGATTGCCGCAATCGAGGGAGAGTCGTTAAAAGCAACGGGCTTGCGTTCAGACGTAGTTACCCTTTATCAGGGAGGCCAATACAATCTCTATCGCTACAAGAAATATACAGATGTTCGTCTCGTTTTTGTGCCTGAATTTCAAGCAGCGTTTTTTGGCGGCGATCCCGATAACTTTAATTTTCCTCGTTTCAACATCGACATGGCGTTGGTTCGTGTCTATGAAAACGATCAACCGGTACATCCTGAACAATACTTCAAATGGTCCACAACCGGCGCGAAGGAGGGCAGTCTCGTTTTTGTTACCGGCAATCCCGGTTCCACCTCTCGGTTAGACACTGTTGCCCATCTTGAGCAATTGCGTGATACCAGCATCCCCATCATCCTTCGGCTTCTCGAACGACGGGAGGCGGTGCTAAAGAAGTACATGGCACTCGGTGAAGAGCAAACACGCCAGGCCCAGAATGAGCTTAACAGTGTTCAGAACAGCTTGAAGGTTTATCGCGGTCAACTTCAGGGACTCAAAGACGCGTCTTTAATTGCCCGCAAGACCAAAGAAGAACAAGCTCTACGCAAGTCGATCGCGGCCAATGCTGATCGACAGAAAATGTACGGCGACGCCTGGGACTCCATTGCAAAGGCGCATCACGCTTATCCGAGCTACGTTCGCGACCGCAGAATTTTTGAGCAAGCAGGTGGTTTCAACAGCACATTGTTTAACTTCGCTCGTACTTTAGTCCGGCTTGCAGCAGAGAATGAGAAACCTAATGCAGAGCGCTTGCCTGAATACACTGATGCTCGTCGCGCTTCGCTCGAACTCGGGTTGTACTCGCCAGCTCCGATTCATGAAGATTTTGAGAAGTTAAAACTGGCTGACTCGTTGGGTTTCATGGTTGAACTCTTAGGAGCGGACAATGCTTTGGTAAAGCAAGTCCTCGATGGAAAGACTCCTGAAGCGAGAGCGAATGAATTGGTCGAAGGTACAAAACTGAAAGACCCAGCCTATCGCAAAGAATTGGCCAACGGTGGAAGGGCCGCAATCGACGCTTCGAACGACCCGATGATCGCTGTTGCCCGTCTCATTGACCCGAAAGCGCGTGAGGCACGCAAACGTTACGAAAGCGAAGTCACCGGTGTTGAGCGAACGAATTATGGCAAGATTGCCCGAGCATTGTTCGAAACTGAGGGGACCAAACTCTATCCGGATGCGACCTTCACACTTCGTCTTTCATATGGTGCGGTAAAGGGCTACATGGAGAACGGAAAGAAAGTTGCGCCATTCACGACGCTTGGTGGACTCTATGCTCGCGCTGAATCGTTCAAGCAGCAGTTTCCGTACAACTTGCCCCCGCGCTGGATCGAAAAGAAGGCGGCGCTCGATTTGAACGCGCCCCTTAATTTCGTTTCGACGAATGACATCATTGGAGGAAACTCAGGGTCACCCACCATAAACCAGAACGGTGAGTTAGTGGGACTGATCTTCGACGGTAACATCCAATCGCTCGTAGGAGATTTCATCTACGATGAGTCCGTCAACCGCGCTATTTCAGTGGACTCGCGAGGCATGTTAGAGGTTTTGAAGAAAGTCTTTAATGCGAATGAAATTGCTGCCGAGCTAACGGCGAGCTAGAGAACTATGCCTTCTCGAGACCGGCATACTTCTGCACCAGCTTCTTCTGACCGTAACCAGGAAAACTAACCGTCAACTTGATCGAGTCGCCGGCTCCTTCACGACGAAGAACGAGGCCGCGTCCATATTTCGAATGTTTCACGTACGACCCCGGAACGAATTCGCCTGTAGTTGAAGAAGATGCGTCGGAATTGATGGGGCGCTGAGACTTTGCCCGTTGCTCTTTGGTCCAGCCTCCGACATTCGGCAAGCTGCCTGACGTCTGGCCCATCTTCTGGTCGCGTTGTTTGAAGAACTCGGCAATCGAATCAGCGCTGTCGTAGGTTTTGCCTGTGTACTTTTTCTTCTCTTTTCTATATTCACCGTTCTGGTAATCAATCGCCGAAGAGCCACGTGCAAACGAGAGCCATGATTTCCCCAAGCTCAGATCTTCGAGAAGGTCGATTGGCATTTCGTTCAAAAACTGCGATGGTTCAGAAGCCAGCTCTTCACCATATACCCGGCGCTTCATTGCATGTGACACGTATAGATACCGTTCGGCGCGTGTCATTGCCACGTATGCGAGACGTCGCTCTTCTTCGAGGTCAGCCGGGTCGGTGGCGGCGCGCGAGTGCGGAAATAGTCCATCTTCCAGACCAACAATAAACACAAGCGGAAACTCGAGACCTTTTGCCGAGTGCGCCGTCAACAGCGTGACTGGCGCATCGCGTTTGTACGCGTCTTGATCGGAGACCAAAGCAGAGTGGTCGATGAATTCTCGAAGTCCTTCGAGTCCTTGATCATCGTAATCCACAGCGGCGTTGACTAGTTCCTGTAAATTCTCGAGACGCCCTTCAGCTTCGTCAGATTTTTCTGAACGCAACGCATTTTCGTAGCCGGTGTCGAGGATCGCCGAGCGGACGATATCGGAAACGGGAGAGTCGCTCGTTGTTTCGCGAAAGTCAGCCTGACGCGACGCGCTAGCTCTGATCACAGTGCCGGCGTTTTCTGAATCCTCGGAAGGGATCGGAGGCGACGAGGCAGGCGTGACGCTCCCAGTAAGGGTGGTCCCAATGTCGGCGGTCCCAGCGATGAGAGTGTTTTCGTTTCCCGCTAATTTCGCGAGGCGAATGATGATGTTACGGAAGCTCCTCAACGCACTAACGGCGCGAGTACTTAAATTGTCCGGCTTATCAACGATTATCGCAATTGTCTCCCACCACGAAAGCCCGTAGTCCTTCGCTCGTCGTTCGATCTCATCGATCGTCTGTTTGCCAATTCCTCGCGGAGGACTGTTAATTACTCGCTGTAGCGCAATTGAATCGTTCGGATTCAGCGCGAGCTTCAAATACGCGATGATGTCGCGCACTTCCATCCGCTCATAGAATGAGAATCCGCCGATGATGTTGTACGGCAGACCGGCGCGGCGCATTGCTTCTTCAAATACACGCGACTGCGAGTTCGTTCGATAAAGAACAGCTGCGCGCACGTCGAATTCGTCACGACGATGCTCGAGAATTTTTCCCGCTACCCAGCGCGCTTCCGCCTCTGCATCAAACGCCTGGTAATATCCCACTCGTTCGCCGCGGGGATTTGAAGTCCAAAGGCTTTTTCCCTTGCGTGCGATATTGTTCTTCACAACCGCGCCGGCCACGTCGAGAATTGTTTGAGTCGACCGATAGTTCTGTTCAAGTCGAATGATTTTTGTGTTTGGAAAATGCTTTTCGAAGTTAAGAATGTTAGTGATATCCGCACCACGCCACTTGTAGATCGACTGATCTTCGTCGCCCACCACGCAGATGTTCTGCTGTTTCTGAGTTAGCAAGCTGATAAGGGAGAACTGCAATGAGTTAGTGTCCTGGTATTCGTCCACGAGGATGTAGCGAAACTTGTTGTTGTACTTCTCTCGAATCTCGCCGACATCGCGTAAAAGCCGCACGGTTTTAATCAGCAAGTCGTCGAAATCGAGCGCGTTGTTCGAGTGCAAGCGCTCTTCGTACATCTTGTAAACCCGAGCCATTGCCGCACGTCGTTCATCCACATAATCAGCACGGGCTGCAAAGGCTTCCGTATCTTCGCCACGATTTTTCGCTGAACTGATCGCAGACTGCGTTGCCCGTTGTCCCAGATATTTCTCGTCGTAACCGAGATCCTTAATGCACTGTTTGATTAGACGCAGCGAATCGTCCTGATCGTAGATGGTGAATCTTCGACTGTATTTGTCGTCGAGCTTCTCAATGTCCTGGCGAAGAATGCGTACACACAAGCTGTGGAATGTCGAAACGAGCGGCAGGCTCGGGATCTCCTGCCCACGTAAAAGTCGTTGCACTCGTTGGCGCATCTCTTCGGCTGCCTTGTTCGTGAAGGTCACCGCCAGAATATTCCATGGAGGCACACTTTTTTCGGCGATGAGATAAGCGATGCGGTGAGCAATGACGCGCGTCTTTCCAGAGCCGGCGCCGGCCAGAATCAACAGTGGGCCTTCGGTAGCTAGTACAGCTTCACGCTGCTGTTCGTTAAGTTGTGACAGAAAATCGGAATCCACTTATTTTATTAGTCCTTGAATTGCCTTGAACTGTTCGTGCTTAGCGTCTTTCATAAGCTCAAAGAGTGCCATTTCAATTGAAGATGGAAGGGCACCGCTAATTTCCATCTTGCGGAAAGCAGCTGCTTTGTCGTTTTGCTTTCGAGCAGTAATGCAGTCGGTCAACAAGTGAACCTGAAAACCGCTTGCGAGTAGATCGTGTACGGTTTGGTTAACGCATATGTGCGCTTCGATGTCGGTGACAAGCACTTGTTTGACTCTCGCATTTTCCAATTGCGACTGGAATTGATGCGCGCCGCAGGAACTAAATGCTGTCTTCTCGATTATGTCGGTTTGCTCGGGAAGCACTTGGGCAATCTCCGCCGCCGTGTGGCCTAGACCTTTTGGATATTGTTCCGTCACGAACACGGGGAGATGCAACAAGTTCGCGGCTCTTACGGCAACCGATATTCGTTCAGCGGTTTGAGTAAAGTCAGCGATGTTGGAGCGAAAAGCCTCCTGCATGTCGATTATGAGGAGACCCGACCGCGTGAGTTCGAGCGTATTCTGGTGTTGCATGTTGAATATGTGAGTAGCATTTAATCACAACGGCTGAATGAGACAAAACACGCGAGGATAAGCTTCGCACAAAAAGTGAAAATAGCACTTATTAACCTCGGAGTCCGGAAGTGATTGATAAAACCGCACAGCAACTTTGGGCGCAAGAACCGGATAGATCGCGCTTCATCTAGGCTTTATGATCAGCCCTGGATTTCGGATACTGGAGGGACAAAATTGACGCTAGCCCTGAGACATCAAATGGACACTTCAACGGCAGCAGATGAACGACTCTGGCAAGCGGTCGTCTCGAAAGACGCTCGCTTCGACGGACAATTCGTTTTCGCTGTGAGCTCCACCAAGATCTACTGCCGTCCTTCCTGTCCGGCACGGCGGCCACATCGTGAACAAGTCACCTTCTTTAATTTGCCGGAAGCTGCCGAAGAAGCTGGCTATCGCGCCTGCTTGCGCTGCCACCCGAAAAAGGGCCGCGCGGTGGATCCGCAGATCGAATTGGTCCAGCAAGTCTGCCGCTACCTGGATGCCGGTGAAACTGAGACCATCAAACTTGCGGAACTCGCAAAGCATGCAGGTGTCAGTGTGTTTCATTTGCAGCGGACATTTAAGAACATAATGGGAATAAGTCCCCGCCAATATCTTGCGACGAAGAGATTTGGCAACTTCAAGACGCGCGTGCACAGAGGCGAATCAGTGACTAACGCGCTTTACGACTCCGGTTTCAATTCGAGCAGCAGACTGTACGAACATGCTGCTGGAGAACTGGGAATGACGCCGGCAACATACGGTCGTGGCGGCCGTGGGGTGAAAGTCCGGTACACCATCGTCTCTTCGACTTTGGGTCGCTTGTTGGTGGCGGTCACTGAACGTGGGGTATGTGCCGTCAGAATGGCTGACAGTGATCAGGAATTAGAAAAGAACCTGCGAGAGGAATTCCCAGCCGCGGAAATTCAACGTGCCGACTCAGCACTGGCCGAGACAGTAAAGCGCGTCGTCAGTTACTTATCGAACAAAGAACCGCACGTCGATCTGCCGCTGGACATTCGAGCAACAGCTTTTCAGAGGCAGGTATGGGAGAAGCTACGCTCTATTCCGTACGGTAAGACTGTTTCATACGGTGATGTGGCAAAGGCCCTGGGCAAACCCGGCGCGGTTCGAGCGGTAGGCCGGGCGTGTGCAACCAATCCGGTAGCGTTGTTAATCCCGTGCCATCGAGTCGTCCGTGAGGATCAGAGTTTGGGTGGCTATCGTTGGGGACTGGACCGAAAAAGAAAACTTCTCGAGCATGAGCGCGACTTGGTTGAAGAGACACACAAATAATCCACCATTACGCAGATCCCGCAGACTCAGCAATCCAAGCAAAAACACAACAGGCAGTCTCAGAGTTAACGTAAGTAACCAGATTAGCCTTTAGTTATCGATTGCAGATTTGCTCTGACCATCTGTGTGACCCTTTTCGCCACGAGATTGCGCGTGTAACTGGAAGGAGGGCAAAACTGGCTACTTCATCGGCGGGCACGCTTAGGGGGATGTGGTGCCTCAGCCATTGCCCTCCTCGCGGGGGGCCAGCATGCGAATTGTAAATTATTCCACAGTAACCGACTTTGCCAGGTTTCGAGGTTGGTCCACATCACAGCCGCGCCGTACTGCGATGTGATAAGCAAGCAATTGGAGTGGAACGGCGGAAAGAATCGGCGACAGAAGATCGCTCGATGGAGGAATCTCAATCACATAATCAGACACAACTGACGACATCGCATCGCCTTCCGTCAGAACTGAAATCACAATACCTTCACGCGCCTTTACCTCGACAATATTCGAATGCGTCTTTTCATAACGAAGCTCCGAAGCGCGGTTACCTTCTTCGCGAGTGTTGATGAAAAGTACCGGCAGTCGTTCGTCGATCAATGCGTTCGGTCCATGTTTCATCTCACCGGCCGGATAACCTTCAGCGTGAATGTACGAAATTTCTTTCAGTTTCAGTGCGCCTTCGAGGGCTACCGGAAAGTTTATGCCACGACCCAGATACAGGAAGTCTGTTGAGCGGAAGAACTCTTTTGAAAGTTCCTCAATACCATCGGACTCATTCAGAAGATGCTCCAGTTTGACCGGGAGCTCCGCGAGTTGTTGTGCGTGATGTCTTACTTCGCTGTCAGAAAGTACTCCACGCAGTTGTCCGAGATATAGACCGAGCAAGTAAAGTGCGACCATCTGTCCTGTAAAAGCCTTTGTTGAAGCTACGCCTATCTCTGGGCCAGCATGGGTCAGAATGGTGCCGTCTGCCTCGCGCACGATCATTGAACCCTGGACGTTGCAAATCGCCAGCACCTTGGCACCGAGTTCCTTAGCTTCTCGTAGTGCGGCAATCGTGTCGGCTGTTTCTCCTGATTGAGAAATAACGAGAAGAAGTGCGTTTTCGTCCATCACGGGATTGCGATATCGAAACTCGGAAGCATAATCGACATCGACCTGAATCCGCGCGAGTTGCTCAATCATGTATTTACCCGCTAAGCCGGCGTGCCACGACGTTCCGCACGCAGCAATCTTGATCGAGGTGAAGCGTTTGAAATCAGTCTCAGTGATATTGTTCATCTCGTCGAGAAAGACGTGACCGCTATCGAGTGAAATTCGACCCGTTACCGTGTCGCGAACGGAGCGCGGCTGCTCGTAAATCTCTTTGAGCATGAAATGCTTAAAGCCGCCCTTTTCCGCCATTATCGGATCCCACGTTATTCGCTGGATCGAGGGCTGTATCGAGTTTCCTTCGAAATCGATTACGCGAACAGCATCCTTATTGATGATGGCAATCTCACCGTCACCAAGAAAGAAAACGTCCCGGGTGTGTTGCAGGATAGGAGGGATGTCAGACGCCACAAAGAATTCTCGGTCGCCCAGCCCGATAACAACCGGCGGCCCTTGTCGCACAGCGATGATCGTGTCTGGTTCGTCGGCGTTGATGATCGAAAGCGCAAAAATACCGCGGAGTTCTGCTACGGCAGCTCTTACCGCCTGTTCGAACTTGAAATCCTGTTTGAGGTGCTCCTCAATAAGGTGGGCGATGATCTCGGTGTCGGTTTCGGTAACGAATCGATGGTCGGTCTTACGAAGCCGCTCCTTGAGCTGTAGGTAGTTTTCGATGATGCCGTTGTGCACGACTACGACCCGACCAGTGCAGTCCCTATGAGGATGCGCATTTTCTTCGGTAGGCCGTCCGTGCGTGGCCCAACGCGTGTGTCCGATTCCGTAAGTTCCATCGAGCGGATTTAGGCGAATGGTCTCTTCGAGGTTGCGCAGTTTGCCTTCCGCGCGACGGATTTCAAGGTCATGTGCTTCGTTGACGACCGCGATTCCAGCGGAGTCGTAGCCACGATATTCAAGTTTCCGCAGGCCATCAATGATCAGCGGTACTACCTGTTTGTTGCCTACATAACCGACGATTCCACACATGTTGCCAGTTGACTCCTGCTTCGAACTATTTGAGTTTCTTCTTTACTTCGGCCGGTACGCCAGCCACCAACGAATCGGGCGGCACATCCTTCGTTACTACCGAACCCGCCCCGGTAACGGACCGGGAACCGACACGAACCGGGGCCACCAACATCGTATCCGATCCGATCCTAACATCGTCTTCGATAATGGTTTCGTGCTTGGTCGTTCCGTCGTAGTTACAGGTTACCGTGCCGGCCCCGATGTTTGTGCGCTCCCCAATAGTTGCATCTCCGAGATACGTGAGGTGCATTGCCTTTGCTTTGCGCCCAAGACGCGATTTCTTCACTTCGACGAAATTGCCAACCGTGGCCTTCTCTTCCAGCTTCGCGTTCATCCGCAGATGCGCAAATGGACCCACAGCACAGTTTGCCTCTATCTCAGAATCGATGATTATGGAATGGTCCTTTACCACCACGTCGCTTCCCAGCCTTGAATTTGAGATGCGCGTGCCGGAGCGGATCAAGCAACCTTCGCCGATTACAGATTTTCCTTCGACGGTTACGTCCGGATAAATGACGCAGTCCCTCCCGATTTGAACGTCAGCGCCGATGTAAGTGTGGGATGGATCGATAAAGGTAACTCCGCCCTCAACCATCAATCTGCGGATGGTTCCTCGGCGAAGTAGATTCTCGAACTCGGCTAGATCGGCCCTGGTGTTGATCCCCGAAACTTCCCGTGCGTCATTGTGGAGGTAGACACTGACTTTCCCGCAATCAGACAGGAGAATTTCGGCGACGTCAGTCAGGTAGTACTCACCCTGTTCATTGGCTGGTTCAACGCGCCGGAGCGCTTTGAAAAGATCCCTTGTTTCAAAGCAATAGATTCCCGCGTTGATTTCCCTGACTTGTCGTTCTTCCGGCGTGGCATCTTTGTGTTCGACAATTCGTTGAAAGGCATCTCGATCGTCGCGAATTATGCGTCCATAGCCTGTGGGATTTTCCAGTCGGACACTGAGAATGGAACAAACAGCATCGGTCTCACGATGATGATCTACGAACTTTCGCAGCGTGTCAGTGCGTATCATCGGCACGTCGCCCGACAGTATCAGCAGAATCGAATCCGAGCCTTCCAGCAGAGTACGAGCAGACTCCACAGCATCGCCCGTTCCTCGCTGTCTTGCCTGCATCGCAAAGCTTGCTAGTTCACCAGCTTCAGTCAGAACAAGCTGTTCAACTTCTTCTGCCTGATGACCGACCACAACCACAATTGTCTGAGGATCCAGTGATTGAGCTGTTCTGACGACGTGCGTTATCAGCGGAACCCCTCCAAGCTCATGCAAAACCTTCGCGTGCTTGGACTTCATTCTGGTGCCCAGGCCGGCTGCAAGAATCAGTACTTGCAGCGGTTGGCGCTTCGTGTCGTCATGTACCAAGCAGGTTCTCCGTGATCTCTAGATTGCGACCGTTGCGCGCGACAGGGCTTGTTGACGGCAAGCCATAACAACTCGCGCCAGACGCTCCGAATTGTGTCTGACCTTTTCGCCATCATCGAGCAGGTCGGCACGCATAATTTGAGTTGCCTGATCGAGAGCCTCATCGATGGGATCGTCTATTCCGATCTGATAGGCGTTTTCAGCCGCGTAGCGCTTCGCTTGCTCTTCGCTGATTCGGCGGTTGTTGACAACGACAAAATCGAAGTGGATTTCAGGCGCATACTTCTTAACGGTCTCAAGGTGTGCGCGCGCAGTGTACCCATCAGTTTCACCCGGTTGAGTCATCAAATTGCTTACGAAAATCTTTGTAGCCTGACTCTGACCGATCACACGTGCGACTTGGGAAACTAAAAGGTTTGGCAAAATGCTGGTGTACAGCGATCCCGGTCCTACGGTGATTACGTCCGCGGAGCGGATGGCCCTCAAGCCTTGTGGCAGGGGAAGACATTGCTCAGGTTCGAGTCGAAGACGACGAATTGGAACTGACGATGCGGAGATTTGAGTTTCTCCCCGGACTTCTGAACCGTCTTCCAATTCCGCTACTAATCTGACGTCGCTAATTGTGGCAGGGTAAATGTGACCCTTGCTCGCAAGGACCTCTGACGAAAGTCGGATTGCCTCGGTGAAATCTCCGGTTACTTCAGTTAGTGCCGCCAGAAACAGATTGCCAAAACTATGACCGCCAAGCTCTCCCTCTCCCCGAAACCGATATCTAAAAAGACGGGAGAGCAAGCTCGAATCTTCTGAGAGCGCGATCATGCAATTACGGATGTCGCCTGGCGGGAGCATTTGGAGTTCCTCTCGCAGGCGTCCTGAACTGCCGCCGTCATCTGAAACGGTAACTATCGCAGAGAGACCCTCTATCCATAATTGATCGGGCGAATTTCCAACCAACTCCTTTAGACCGGCCAGGAGAGTAGAGAGCCCCGTGCCACCTCCGATGGCTACCAGTTGTTGACCGCTGTCGGTTGATCCCTTTTGCAATGGATAGCTCCCGGAAAGACGAATCCCAGGTCAAGTGACGCGTCGAATCATACCCTAATCTGGCAAATTATTGCCTGGCGGTGCGCAACTCCTCACTGCTCTAGCTAGGAGGGATTACTGAAGATGAGTCGATCGAAATCGGGGTCGTTACGGAGCGGATTCAAGTCGTGGTCATGCTGCGCACGAACGCGGAGATTTGGCTGAAGGTCGAGGGCTCGCTGTAGCGATTCGAGCGCCAGGTCTATTGAACCCAACCGAGCCCGAGTGGCAGCCAACCCATAATGGATGTGTGCGGCCTCAGGTTCCCGTTTGAGGGCGCGTTCAAACATTTCTTGCGCCGCGACATACTCGCCTCGGTTCAGTTCAATTACTCCTCTATCGTAAAGCGAGTCGGCATCGCGGGGCAGCATGCTTTCGGTACGAAGGCGAGACTCTGCGATAGCCAGATAGGTGCGTGCGCGAGCTGCAACCTCGGATACCTGCGAATACTTGTCCAGCAGGATTCGAAACTGGTTGCGTGCCTCGGCGAACCTGCCTCTGACAAACTCTTTGTGGGCGCGTTCGAAAGCACTAAGGGCCGCTGACTCGTCTTGCGTCGGTTGTCGTGGCGGAGGTGGTGCCGCAGGAGTTGGCCTGACCGCTCGCACTGCCGCGAGTTTCTGCGTCTTTTTGACTCTTGAGACAGCCACCTTCTTTTGAGCTGACGCAGCTTTGCGAGCCACTGGCTTCGGTGTAGCTTTCCTGGCTTTGACTGCTTGTTTTGGCTTGGCAGCTTTCTTAGTTGGCCGAAGCTTTACGGCCTTGCGCGCCGGTGGCTTAGCTGTGCTAGCTCGTTTTGCTTGTGGGCGGGACGACTTTGGTTTTGCAGCGTGCTTCGCGGGTTTCGCCGATGCTCGTTTTGCCGTTGTACGTGATGTTGACCGTCGCAAGCCTTTTGTGAGACTGCTGCTCATCTGGGGAACTTAAAGTGCTGCACAACTGAGTGGCAGCTGAAGGATCGCGCGGAGCTTACCATAGCTGACGGCCTAAATCAACGAGCACAAGTATTTGCGGGCCCTTTTAACCCATTAAAAACAAAAGTAAATCCGTAAAAGTACCAACAAAGAAAAACACTTGAAGGTCATTGTTGGCTATGTTAAAGTTCTTGTCGGCTTACGGAGGCTTAATCCACCTCGGCATACGGCCCCAACCGAATTAGTAATCTCTTTTAGTATCAAAACTTGCGACCCACGAAGCTGCGTTTCGGGTTAACTCTCCGAATACACATACCCGCCCCGGCCTTCAAAAAAGAGTCGTAACAATGGCAGACACCCCAATCCTGTTGCGCGAGCAACAATACCATCAAATAAAAGCTGTCTTGGCGCGTTTGCGGATGGACTCATCAGCGAAGGTCGTTTTCCTGGTAGACAAGGACGGTCAGGAAATCGCTTCGCAGGGCGAAGTGGGGAATCTTGACACAACTAGTTTGGCGTCACTCGCTGCCGGAAACGTCGCCGCAACGGGCGGAATGGCTCAGCTCATAGGAGAAAAGGAATTCCCAACTCTTTCACACGAAGGTGAGAAAGAGAGCATCCACATCTCCGTCGTCGGCCGGCTTCTGCTCGTGGTTGTTTTTGACGAGCGTTCGAGCCTGGGATTGGTAAAGCTGCGCAGCAAGCAAGTGTCTCAACAACTGGCCGCTATGTTTGAGGAGATTGCTGCTAGCGACTACGACGACCTTGACTCACCATTCGCCGGAATTACCGACGAAGACATCGACAGTCTCTTTAGCTAACGACACGTGCTATGACTTTCATTAACTACGCTTCAAGAGAAATTAACTGCAAGATCGTCTACTACGGCCCCGGTTTGTGTGGAAAGACGACCAACCTGCAGTACATCTTTGATTCGACCGCACCCCAGGCGCGCGGCAAGTTGATCAGTTTAGCAACGGAAACTGACCGGACTCTGTTTTTCGATTTTATGCCGCTAGAGTTAGGTACTGTGCGTGGTTTCAAAACACGATTCCACCTTTATACGGTTCCGGGTCAAGTTTTCTATGACGCGTCGCGTAAGCTTATTTTGAAGGGCGTTGATGGTGTCGTATTTGTCGCTGATTCCCAGGAAGAGCGAATGGACGCCAATATCGAGTCGCTGTATAACCTTGAAGAAAATCTTCAATCGCAAGGGTACGACCTCATGAAGATTCCGTACGTACTCCAGCTCAATAAGCGTGATCTCAGGAATATCGTTCCGGCGGAAGATTTGGCCGCGGAGTTGCGGCGCAAGGGCGAGCCAGTAGTTGAAGCTGTTGCTTCAACGGGAGCCGGCGTGTTTGACACTTTGAAGGCTGTTGCGAAGCAGGTATTAACGGAACTGCGGAAGGGTTAGCCGTCTACGCGAGATCGAGAGATTTCAGCATTAAAAGTCCGTCCCCACCATTTGAATAGTACTTAGGTAGTCTCTGCGTGATTGAGTAGCCAAGACTTTCGTAGAGTCTTTGCGCCGGTATGTTCAGAGTTCTAACTTCCAATCGTACCAATCTAACGTGACGTTTGCGGAAGCCATCCTCAACTTGCCGCATTAGTCTCTTCGCGAGATTTCGACGTCTGTGTTCTGGTGCAACGCCGACCGTAGTGACGTGACCTGTGTGATCGGGTTCAACTAAACCGATTACAAAGCCCGCCATTACGCCACCGGATGTTACCGCGCGATAGGAAACTGACTCGGGTGCAGTCAACAGGTAGTCGAAGGTCTCGCGGCTATAGGCCTCGCCATCGATGAAACACCGCTGATCAAGTCGCCAGCATTCGTCCAGTTGGGAGATCGTTAGGGGACGGATTTCATACCGAGTTCCCCACGACGGGGTGACTGTCTTTTCTTTAGCCTCGGAGGCGTAGGGAAGATCCGATTGTGACCACCAGCGCGAACGAAATTTCTTTAGTACAGCCATAACCTTTTTGGTATTGGAAGTGAACAGGTGACTTTAGTTTACCATCGACGTTTTTATAACGCCTACAGGATTAACATGCAATCCCCGTAACTGTAAAAACGATAGCGCTGTTTTACGGCGTGACGATAGGCGCGCAAAACGAGCTCGCGCCCCGCAAATGCACTCACCAACAGAAGCAAGGACGAGCGGGGCAAGTGAAAATTTGTAAGCAGAGCGTCAGCGGCGCGAAACCGGTGGCCGGGCTTAATTGTCAGATTAGCGTCGCCACTACCCGCAACAACGCGGCCATCTTCTGAGGCAGAGGATTCCAACGCCCGGATCGTTGTGGTCCCCACTACGATAATCCTCCCGTTCCTTGCTCGTGCCTGATTAATTGTTCGAGCTGCCGAATCCGATATTTCGAATCGCTCGGAGCTGACTGAATGATCTTGTATATCGTCGACTCTAACAGGCTCAAAAGTTCCGTATCCTACATGGAGAGTGATCTCCGCCAATGTCGAGCGATCGCATACTTCTGAGACTACTTCGGGTGTGAAGTGTAGCCCCGCAGTAGGCGCGGCAATTGCCCCACGATGCTTCGAGTAAATAGTTTGGTAGCGTTCGCGATCTTCCGCAGTCACGCCGGTAGGGCGTTTAATGTAAGGCGGCAGTGGCGTCGAGCCAATTTCAGCAAGCACAGCATCGAAGGAGCCCTCGCAACGAAAATGTACCCTACGCAGTTCATGCCCGGGATCGTCTAATAACTCCGCAACCAATTTGCCGTCGCCGAAAACTACATTGCAGCCGCGGCGCAATCTGCTTCCAGGACGAACAAGCGCCTCCCAGACTAGTAGTTCCAATTCCCGGACGAGAAAGACCTCTACGCGTCCTCCCGATTCTTGTCTTTGACCGATTAACCGAGCGGGGATTACGCGAGAGTTGTTTACAACAACAACATCGTTGGGCTGGAGATGCTCGGTGAAGGTTTGGAATGTTGAATCAGACCAGGCTTGCTTCTCGCGGTCCAGGACCAACATTCTAGAGGCACTCCGTTTCTCGAGAGGTTTCTGCGCGATGAGATCTTCGGGAAGCTCGTAGTCGAAGTCGGAGATAAGCATTTGGACAATGGCTAAACTTTATTTGGTTGATAGCCTACTGCGAAAGATCTGACCACTGCACCGGAAGATGATGAACATCAGGACGGATGTTCGCGATGAAATACCGCGGTGAGTTGAGCACCGAAGAGAAGGATCAAGCTCGACACATAACTCCAAGTCAAGACCGCAACGACAGCACCTACCGAACCATAAATCTGATCGTAGTGGAAATAATTAAGGCTCCAGGCAAAGATGTACTTCGCCAATTCCCACAACAAGCCACCGAGGAACGCCCCCGGCAAAGTGTCTCGCAGGGTCACTTGAGCCCGCGGCATGAAGCGATACACGATTACGAAAAGAGCAACAGTAACCAGGTAACTCACTATCGCGAATAAGATTTGCCAAAACGCGCTACCGACCGAAATCATGAGCGGGTAATGTTCAAGTTGTCGTGGTGACAATCTCACAGTCATCTCCCGAAGAGCGACTAATACTGATGTCACCATCACCGAAAAGGAAAGTAACAAGCCGACAAGGCCCACCATCCCGATTGTCAGCGCTCTTCCATGCCAGAACGTTCGCGCGGCTGCGCCCCAGATCCGATTCAACGCGCGTTCAACTACCGCAAAAACCCATGACCCGGCCCACAGTACAAGCACGATACAAGTCAGGATTGCTCCGAATCCAAGCTCAGAAAAAGAACCGATAGTGTCACGGAGAAATTTGCTCGAACCTGGATAAACGTCCACAGCGTGGGCAAGCATCTGGCTGCCGGCGGCCAGTTTGTTACTGATTGCCAGCAGCAGAAGCAAGGCAGGAAAGAGCGCCATCAGCCCGAAATAGCTCATTGCCGCAGCCGAGGTGAATAGATCGTTTTCGTGGAACTGATGAAGCGAATGGGAGAGCATCGACCCCCATGGTGATCGGTTACGAACGCCGAATGAATGACGCGAAAATGGAAAGAAGCGCTTCATTACGAAATGCGAAATGCGGAGTACTTCAACTGATAAATCCTTTACTGGGGATCAAAGAGGCTGAGCCTGTGAGGGCCAGGCGTATTGACGCCGAAATGATTGTACGCGAGGGGGGTTGCCAGCCGCCCGCGAGGGGTGCGATCTAAGAAACCGATCTGAATTAAATATGGTTCGATAATCTCTTCTATGGAATCCTTCTCTTCATGAATGGAGGCAGAAATAGTTCCCAGGCCGACCGGTCCGCCATTGAACTTCTCTATGATCGTCAGCAGTAGTTTGCGATCCATTTCGTCCAGACCGTAGGTATCGACCTCCATGCGGTTTAATGCATCACTTGCGACGTCTTTGTTGATTCGTCCGTCATAATCGACCTCTGCATAGTCGCGCACGCGACGAAGCAGACGGTTGACAATTCGCGGAGTTCCACGGGACCGACGAGCAATTTCTCTGGCACCCTCGTTGTCAATCTCCACTCCCAGAATCTCAGCTGAGCGTTTGCAAATCACTTCGAGATCTTCATGCGGGTAGAAGTCGAGATGAAAGACAATGCCAAAACGGCCGCGTAGCGGGGCCGTGATGAGACCAGCACGGGTAGTGGCCCCGATTAGCGTGAACTTAGGCAGCTCGAGTTTTATGGAACGCGCCGAAGGGCCCTGGCCAATCAAAAGGTCCAGTTGATAGTCCTCCATTGCCGGATAAAGCTTCTCTTCCAAAGCCGGCAAGAGACGATGAATCTCGTCGATGAAAAGCACGTCACCTTCCTGCAGGTTTGTAAGGAGTGCAGCGATGTCACCGGCTTTCTCGATAGCTGGACCGGCGGTTGACTTCAGTTCCGCTCCCATTTCGTTGGCGATGATGTTTGCCAAGGTGGTCTTGCCTAAACCAGGAGGGCCAGTGAGCAAAACGTGATCGAGAGCTTCATGCCTTCGCAAGGCAGCTTTCATGTAAACCCGGAGGTTTTCTTTCACCTGGCGCTGCCCGATGTACTCATCGATGCGAGTAGGTCGAAGCGTTACTTCGAGTTGACGATCTTCGTCGGTTGGGAAACTGTCTTTCACTCGCACGGGTGTTGATTCAGGAGCCATGTCGGTTTCACGGATTCTATTTCATTTGACTATACGCCACCAGGAGGGCTTATGTTACTCAGGCAACTGACGAATGCCATACGCGGACATTCTTGCATGCTCGCATCTTTCGCTCAGTTACTTAAACGCGGGCAAGTTTCCTCAAACCGCGCCTTAGAACAGACTCTACCGTTAAGTCTCCGCCTTCACTAAGCGCGCCGTCGATTGCCTTTTCGGCGGACGAGCGTTGATACCCCAGGTTGAGCAAGGCTGAAAGAGCATCTGCGCGCACACTGTCTTCGGTAGGTTCGGCATTGACTTCAGCCTTTGCTCCAAGTTCTTCTTCAAGTTGCGCCGACGACAGGGCTGCAACTTTCTCTCGCAGTTCAACAATCAGCCGCTCGGCAGTTTTGCGACCTACGCCAGGAATTAGCGTCAGCCTGGCCAGATTGTTTGTTCGAATAGATGCGATCATTTCATCGGCGCTCATTCCAGAGAGAAGAGTGATGCCTAATTTCGGGCCAATACCGCTAACAGAAATTATTTTCAGAAACAGCTCGCGTTCGCGGGCTGTCTTGAAACCGTAAAGCTGCAAGGTATCTTCGCGTACATGTGTGTATATCCGGAGCTGAACATTTGAACCTGTGTCTTCGAGATCATAAAAAGTGGAAAGAGGAATCGTGATTTCATAACCGACGCCGCCTACGTCGAGGATTACGGAAGTGGCTTGTTTGGAAAGCAGCGTGCCGCTGAGATGCGCGATCATTGCGTTGAAGCCCGAGGTTTCGATTCAAATCGCTGCAAAAAAGTGTTCGGATTGTAGTGGATGGATATTCATTGAGCAATGCACTCATGTTTGGTATGTCCGATACGCTTTAGCTTGTCGTTGCTCGCGACAAGCGAACCTAAAGATTTGACTGTTGTCGCGCATTAAATCACTGAGAAGCTTTAAGCCGCGACAGGACAAACTAAAGTTTATCGGACACCACGTTAGCGCTATACTGATAGCGACAGGTCCCTCGAATGAAGTCCGAGAAAATATCAGAACTGACAACCAGCCGCTTGAGCGTCTATCTTCGCTGTCTGAACACCCTCCAGACGGCCGGTATCAAAACAATTTCCTCGCAAGCGCTCGCCGAGCAGTTCAATCTTAATTCCGCTCAGATTAGGAAGGATCTGGGCTACTTCGGCGAGTTTGGCGTGCGCGGCGTCGGATATTACGTCGAGGATTTGCGCGACCACATCACAAGAATTCTCGGTCTCGACAGTCCACATCGTGTCGGTATCGTCGGCGCCGGTCGATTGGGGACTGCGCTGGCCAACTATAATGGATTCGGCAGATCAAACTTTACTGTCGTCGCCCTATTCGATAACGACAGTCAAAAGATTGGGCGAAAGATTGGCGACTCCGATATCGTCGTTCACGACGTCGAACGACTTACTCAAATTACTCGTGAGGAGTCAATTGATGTGATGGTCATCGCGGTGCCGGCCAAAGCGGCGCAAAGGGTCCTAAATCTGATTATGTCTGCAGGAATCAAGGCCGTCTTAAACTTTGCACCAGCGTCGCTGAACTCACGACGCGGCGTGAAAGTTAAGACGGTGGATTTAACGACGTCATTGGAATCGTTGTCTTATTTTCTTGCTCAACCCGCGGCTGGCGCCGTCACTCATTTGCGACGGGCAGCCCCAGGGAAGATTTCGCAACGTAAAGAGCAACAGTTGTAGCTTTCAGGAGTTAAGGTTATGCGTTGTGTTCTAAAAACAGCAGTTCCTTTTTTGCTGACTCTGCTGATCGGAGTAGCCGCCGATCGTTTTCTCGGTCGCATCCTTTTTGAATCTTTGGATCATCAAGCCGGGCCTGGTCCGATGTCCCAGCCGTTGAGAATTGAATCTGTTCCTGAGGTAGATTTTCCTGACTCTGTGAAGCGATTCGGTGAGCTCCGTGTAAAGGTCAGACTTCGCGCACTATTTGGCGAAACCGGCGAGGTCCGCGAAGTCATACCTTCTCCCTCGCTTCCCTATGGAGGACCGGAGCAAGGCATTGCGGCCCAGGATTTTGAGTCAAATAAGAGCAGATACATTGTTGATGACCTTACTCGTAACTTGACGCAGACGGCGATCCAGCAAGTAAGACAGATCAGGTTTATGCCTAAACGGATGGACTCGACTTTCGTTCCTCAATGGGTCACGGTTGAGACCTCGTTTGAGCATATGTGCCGAGCGTGGCCACCTGGCGGAACCGATAAGTTCAGTTCAATCAGCGTCAAAGTAATGGATAACACCGGAGTGTTGTGGCAGGGGAATACTTGGGTCAATGACGGTACGGATTGCTTCAGATTGCTCGACTAGAAAAATATGGATGAGCAAACAGCCAGACGAGATCTAATTCGCGTCTGCCATCTAATGTACGAACGTAGCTATGTCGTCGCGTCCGACGGCAACGTCAGCGTTCGTTTGGAAGATGGACGCATTCTGGCCACGCCGACGATGACGTGTAAAGGACGCATGACTGAGGATCTCATCGCGGTTACAGATCTAGAGGGCAAGTCGCTCAATGATCGACGCGCATCAAGCGAGTTGGCAATGCACCTTTTCATTTATCGCGAGCGACCCGACGTTAAGGCGGTGTGCCACGCCCATCCACCCCATGGAACAGCCTTCGCGGTCGCTGGTCTCGCGATCGACCAACCAATTCTGTCGGAGGTGATTCTCACGCTTGGCTGTGTCCCGCTTGCATCGTATGGAACGCCTTCAACTGACGAGTTAACGGAGGCGATGCAACCCCTGGTCAAACATCACAACGCGTTGTTAATGGCCAACCATGGAGCCGTTGCGTACGGAGCCGACCTTTGGCAGGCATGGGATCGTTTGGAAACGCTCGAACACACCGCGAAGATTGCGATCCTATCTCGCGTTCTGGGTGGTTCCAAAAACCTACCTGCGGAGGCTGTCGAGAAGTTGATAAATGTGCGCGAGGCTGCGGGTTATCTTGGTGAGTCGGCGCGCTGCCAGGCGTGCGGATATTTGCATGAAACGCAGTTGACGTGTCCAACCGGTGACCGGCCAGCGCAGCGTTCATACGCTTCCGAATCTGCAAATGGAGGCGGCAAGATCTCGCTGACGCGAGAAGAGCTGGTAGAACTCTTGAGCCAAGCTGTAAACGGTAAATCGTGACCGTTCAAGAATTGACTGGCTCATGTTTAGACGTTAGAGTCTGGGCTTCGCCTTATCAAGTGAACGAAATCTCTTACCGTTAACTTCGATTAACGACTTCAATCAAGAAAGAGGAGCGTCTGAATGCAAGAAGCACTCGGAATGGTCGAAACAAAAGGCTTGGTCGCAATGATCGAAGCGGCCGACGCGATGGTCAAAGCCGCAAATGTCACGCTGGTTGGTTATGAAAAGATTGGCGCTGGGTTTGTCACGGCTATCGTACGCGGTGATGTCGCCGCAGTGAAGGCCGCGACTGACGCCGGAGCAGCCGCTGCCCGACGTGTTGGTGAACTCGTTAGCGTCCACGTAATTCCTCGTCCACACGGCAGTGTCGACGAAGCTCTTCCTATCGGCGATCGCGGCTAAAGCATGATCATCGCTCGCATCCTCGGAACCGTTGTCTCCACTCAAAAGGACGAACGGCTAAGCGGAAAAAAGTTACTCATTGTTCGTCCTATTAATGTCGACGGTACCGATACAACTGGATACGTGGTCGCGGTCGACACGGTCGGCGCCGGTTTTCATGAGCGTGTCCTGGTTGTTGCGGGCTCCAGTGCTCGACTGGCTCAGGGAATGAAAGACGTGCCCGTGGATGCCGCGATTGTTGGAGTGATCGATACTGTGGATGTGAACGAATGAGCAGAAGCTTGAACTTTGCACTTGGTGCTTTGTACTTTGAACTTCGTCCTTGATCGCAAGACCCTTCAAATCACAAGCATTAAATACAAATCGCGAATACCAAGTACAAAGCACAAAGTTCAAAGTACAAAGCACCAAGCACCAAGCACCAAGCACCAAGCACAAAGCACAAAGCACTAATATGCAACTCGCTCGCGTCATCGGGACCGTGGTAGCCACAGTCAAGAACGAATCCCTGCAAGGACGCAAACTACTCGTCGTACAGTCTCTGGATAAGAATCTTCAGTCGACGGGTAAGCCAATGGTTGCCGTCGACTCGGTTGGGGCCGGACTCGGCGAGTTGGTTTTCTGGTGTCGCGGCAAGGAAGCGAGTTTTCCGTTCAAACGAGAGGACACTCCGACCGATTGCACGATTGTTGGCATAGTTGATTCAGATGGCCACGTCACCCGTTAGTCCACTTTAATATGATCCTCGCCCGCGTTATCGGAAATGTAGTTGCAACACAAAAGAACCGTCGCTACGAAAATGCCAGAGTGATGCTCTGCCAACAACTCACTCCTGAGGGCCAGGAAACCAGCTATTCCGTGTTGGCCCTTGACTCCGTAGACGCTGGCGTTGGCGATACTGTGCTGATCGTGCAGGAAGGCTGGAGCGCCTCGACAGCTGCGACAGGAGAGGCGGGCGCCGCGATCGATTCAGCGATTGTTGGAGTTGTCGATCGAATTGATCTACTGTCCGATAAACTTTAGTTTGTCGATCGCGTCGCCAAGAGGGCCTGAACAGTCAAAGAAGTATTGGCGAGTCAATCGAAAAGGTGAAGCTTATCGGACACTCGGTTGTGAAGCAGCAGCTCGAGGCGTATTGTGTATGTAAACGACAAGACGGCAGCATATCGAACATGAGTTTTGAACTTGATCAAGCACGGTTGATGGCCGAAAGAATTGCACGGCGAGTGGCTGCTAGTTCTTCTTCATCTCAGACTCGAACAAATGGTAACGCCGATATCACGTCAGAATTGTCGGCAATGCGTGCCAGCCTCCGTGAGTTGCAAGACCGACTGCTTCAGATCGAATCTAAAGTGCGTTCTGGAACTGATGTCTCAAGCTATTCGTCTGACACTTCCCCTAACGGTCCGCGTACGCATTCGCCATGGCTCGCCGGTGTAAACGCTAATCATCCAAGCCAGGAGCGTTTCGGAGTTGAAGAGGCGACCGTTTCAGAGCTCGTAGATTATTTTCAGAGTGAAAAGACATGCAGCGTCGAACCCGGCGGCAAACCCTGCGACCACTGCTCTATGTGTAGTTCGCGTGGGTTCTAGTGTTTTTTGGGAACAAATTGAGAGAGGCCGCCCAATCTGGACGGCCTCTTTTTTGACGAAGCGCGAGATTATTTATTCTGATTCTGTCTCAGCGTGTTTGAATCCAGCTTCGGAACTTCCGTAGCTCCTTCTTCCGCTTTGAAGTAAGGCTCTTCTTTGAAGCCGAAGAGTTTTGCTGAGATAACTGTCGGAAAACGTGCGCGAGTCGTATTGTAGTCCTGCGTCGCGTCGTTATAGTCCTTACGAGCCGTCGCAATTCTGTTCTCAGTTCCCGCGACTTCATCCTGCAGTGCCCGGAAGTTCTGGTTCGATTGCAACTGCGGATACGCCTCCTGCAAAACGAGCAGGCGCCCGATCGTCCCACCGAAACTGTTCGCCGCGTCAATTACGGCTTGCTTCTGTTCCGGCGATTTGTCTCCTCCTTCGCCCTGAGGCGCCTGGTTAGTTGCGTTCAGCAGTCGCGATCGCGCTTCTGCAATTTTGCCGAACACCTCCTGTTCCTGGACGCCTGCCATCTTCGCCGATTCAGCCAGATTGGTCAGAAGGTCACCGCGTCGTTGCAGTTGAGTTTCGACATTGGCCCATTTTCCTTTCACGTTTTGTTGCTTTGTAGTTAGCGTGTTGTAACCACAACCACTGGCGGCGAAGGAAAACACTGCAATTGCGAGAAGCATTACTAGTCTTCGGGTTTTCATTCTCAATTCTCCCATCTGTAAGTGACAGCCCATCACCTTTGGGGCTTCTACGAGCCGGAAATAGAATTTCGCTCAAGCTCGTCAACTGCATCAACGACGCGTTCAATCTGGAGCAAATATGCTGCGAAAAGTTCGTTGCATTCCTTCTCTGATGACGGTAGATTGCCGCTCCTGCGAAACTCGAAAATTCGTTCAAAGGGCGTAAGATCGAGTTTGAGCACTCGAGCAGTGGTACGTACGCATTCCGCCTTTGTGACCGGCGCTTCTTGGCCGTGAAGTAGCAGTACTGCGTGGAACAGTGTCGCAAAACTCGTCAGGCTCTCGCTCATCAGGTCGCATAACTTCTCGATCGAGACGGAAGCTGGGATATAAAGACGACGCAGCTGAATCAGCTTATTCCTAACTTCGTATTCGGTCTGGTGCCGTAGGTTGGCGTCAGAGAAAGTTACGAACTCAAACGGATCATGACCGTAGAGTACAACACGTGCATGGGCCATTTGGTGAAACTCAATCGGAAATACGTCTGCGGCACGGTCGAGTTCGCCCACCGTAAAATAAACCGGAAGCGGATGGCCCAACCGTTGCCATTCGCGCATTGGTGCCTGGGCCAGCCGCAGATCTTCTGGAGTTATTCGATTCAGCGCGATCAGCAAGTTGTAGTCGGAACGCAGCTCTATGTAGTCTCCGGCTGCAGCTGAACCGTAGAGCACAACCGAAGCAAGATTGTCTCCGTGCGTAGCACGCAGATCATCGATGAGAACGCTCAAAGCTTGCTGTATAACAGTCTTCGCCATTACGAGTTTTGTGTGTACCGCGGATACTAGCACACTACCAGCTACCACCTGCCCCGCCGCCGCCGAAACTGCCACCTCCACCAAAACCTCCGCCAAATCCACCGCCGCCCCCGCTGCTACCGCCGAAACCTCCTGAGCCCCATCCACTCGAACCGCCCCAGCCTCGTCCGCTTCCACCAAGATTATTAAACAAACTACCCCACAGCAGAGCTTGCAAACATCCGCCACCACCTCTTCCTCCGCGACGCGACGCGGAAAAGAGCAGAATCATGATGAACAGAATAACGAGTATGGCGCAGCAGAGGTTTGCCATGCCCTTATTGTCAGGCTGTCTTTCGTCGACAGTTCTTTCATCGCGATAGGCATAGCTTTGATCGATACCCTCAACACTAAAACCACGTTTTGCTCCGAGAGTTGCGACATAAGCTTGGATCGTATCGAGTATTCCCTTGCTATAGTTCCTTTGCCTGAACGCAGGCACGAGTCGTTCGCGTTGAATCTGGCCCACAAGACCGTCTGGCAGATCTCCCTCCACATGATCGCTGATCTGGGTAAAGTACTTTCTATCCTGGATCGCAACCACCAGCAAAAGGCCTGCCTTGTCACCTTCCTTTGATCCAATCCCCCATCCACGCGCGACTGCAAGAGAAAAATCGAAGATGTCCAAGTCGCCGGTTGTGTCGACTGTCAAGACTGCGTATTCAATATTCGCCCGCTCTTTCAGATTTAGATAGATCGTTTCCAGTCGCTGCCTGGTTCCAGCATCAATGACATGCGCGTTGTCTACGATAGGCGTGAAGGGAACGGGCAAGGGAACGGGAGACTGAGTTCTTACCTGCGCTTTGGAGATGAGCGGTACGAATAGGAAAAGAATCAGCGTCAGTGCGCCGAGGCCAATTCGGAAGTTCAGTTCGGGTTTTCTCAAGAGCAAACGCAATTCCGAAGTCTCGCTGGGCCTAGCCTTCTATCAACCTGTGCAAAAGATAGAAGAGGGCAACCCCTACAAAAACGACAATTGACACCGTGGGGTTTCTTTCTTCTTTATGATTGACTTCTGGGATCAGGTCGCTCGCGGCGACGTAGAGGGTTACGCCCGCTGAAAATGGTAACGCATACCCCACAGCATTGCTCATTCTCGCGTCGAGAAGTGCGACGGCAATGACACCTGCCAGAGTGGCTGCGCCGATCGCGGCAGTTGCGATCAGCGCCTTTCGGGTGGATCGTCCAGAGGCCAGCATGATCGAGGCTACGGTGAATCCCTCGGGCATCTTGTGCAACAAGATCGCGATAAATACCAGAATGCCGACCTTAAAATTCACTAAGAAAGCTGACGCTATCGAGACACCGTCAAAAAACGTGTGAATCCAAAGACCACCGATAGCTGTGTAAGCCGCTGAGGGTCGCATAAATGATTCAGGGTGTGTCTCTGGACCAAAGTGAAAGTGAGGAGCGAGCGTGTGCTCGAAAAGCTGGATTAGTAGATACCCGGCGAGTAATAACGTCATTGCCCCGACAACTGCGCCCGAGGCCGGCTCACCTTGGAGTTTGTTACTCCAGATGCTGACTGTTTCTGGGAGAATCTCGATGAAGATTGCCGCAAGCATGAATCCTGCGCCCAGGGCCACGAGATATTTCAAGAACCGTTCGCCCAGCCGATGGGCGCCCGACTTTACCAAAACGAGACCGCCGACGACGTTAGCGCCTGCCGCCAGCAAGCCAAACACGAGAAGCCCGGTGAATCTGAAACCGCCGAAGATAGTCTCCATTCACGTGCTAGTCATTCCGCGAAAATGATGTCATGGATATGGCGCGTCAATATACATCATGGTTCGACTGATGGCCATTTATCTGCTGGTCGTTTAAACCGTAGTAGATGGCCGACAAGAGGCGAACAGGAACTTCGATTACCGAGAAGAGGTTCGGAAAACGCTAAAGGAATTACAGGTTGCCTATTGACAGAGGTTGAGTCGCAGCGTAGTATCCGGCCTTGGGTGGTCAAAAGTGGTCGGAAGTGGGTCCAATCTCGTAGCAACACCGATCATTCATTAACTCTTTTCCTTTAGGCCACCCACCAAAGCTCTCGTCAGGCCGAAAAACATGCTGCGAGGAAACTACACGGCACGAATTGACGCTAAAGGTCGCCTAAAAGTGCCGACGGAATTCCGACGACTAATCGATGAGAAGCATGGCAAAGAGTTTTATATCACGAGTCTAACTGGCGAGTGCGTTCGCATTTACCCGCTGCCGGAGTGGGAATCTATAGAGCAACGGCTATCACTACTGCCTTCAATGGACCCAGCCCGGCGAAAGTTTCTTGATAGAACGAACTACTTTGGGCAGCAGGCAACGATCGATGGACAGGGCCGGTTACTGATTCATCCGCTGTTGCGCAAGAGTGCTGAAGTAATAGGGGACGTCGCAGTGATGGGATACCTGACCTATTTAGAAGTTTGGGAACTCGACAAGTTTCGAGCTCGCATGCTCGCAGATCCCTACACGGAAGAAGACGAGGCTGCAATTGCGAGACTCGGAATTTGAAAAGCAGTTGTAAGTAATAAGTGATAAGAGATGAGATGAAAGCGGGGGTCATGCAATGCGATATGACTACTTATCACTCATCACTAATCACCTTTTACTGATTGACGGATCTTTGAACGAGATCACGGGGCGGTGGTGATGGCTGCGCCTTTGGGGGGCATGGGCGCGCCCCATCGCCCCGTGCTGCTAGGAGAGACAATAAAATTCCTCGCTCCTGAGCGAGGAGGTCTCTTTGTCGATTGCACAGTTGGGCTCGGTGGGCACAGCGAAGGAATTCTTAAATCTTCCAGCCACACTCGCGTGTTCGGAATGGACCTCGATCCCGCAGCGCTCGAATATGCACGACAACGCCTGGCAAGTTTTGGAAAGAGATTTCGCGCTGTTCAGGCTAACTTCCGCGAAATCAAGCAAGCGTTGCACAAAGCAGACGAGAGCGATCCACGCGGTATTCTTGTCGACCTTGGAGTCTCTTCACTTCAGTTTGATTCACCCGAACGGGGTTTTAGTTTTCGTTTTGATGCTCCGTTAGACATGCGAATGGATCCGACTCGCGGCGCTACAGCGGCGGATCTTCTTCAGGAACTTCCCGAATCGGAAATTGCCCGGATTATTTTCGAATTCGGTGAAGAACGACTCTCCAGACGCATTGCCCGTCGCATTATAGAAAGGCGCGAACAAGGAAAGCCGATAACAACCACTTCGGAATTAGCAGAGCTGGTTCGGTTGGCAGTCGGCGGCCGCAAATGGAGTCAGATTCACCCGGCGACTCGGACTTTTCAAGCTCTGCGCATAGCTGTCAATCATGAACTTGAAAGCTTGGGTGAGTTTGTTGAGCAAGCCGTAGATCTTTTAGAACCCGATGGGCGCTTTGTTGCCATCAGTTTCCACTCGCTTGAAGATCGAATTCTCAAGCGAGAGCTACGAAGGCTCTCGGGCCACTGTGAATGTCCGCGAACGTTACCGGTCTGTTCGTGTGGCGCGCGAAAAGTGGTTGAAGTATTGACGCGTCGGCCCGTTGTGCCCGGTTCTACGGAGGTAGAGGAAAACCCGCGTGCTCGTAGTGCGAAACTGCGCGCGTGCCGAAAGCTGGTCTCACATTAAGGCTCTACTACGAAAGCAAATGCAGGAAAGGCGACAAATGAAAAGGTTCCCCGGGTATCAGCCTAACACGAAGATTCGGCGTACTCGTGATGTTAATGCCCTCTCACGCCTCGGCTTGCTGTTGTTCTGTGGACTAGTGTTGACAGGTGGCTTTGTATTTGCCGCCAAGCAGCACTTCGCCGCTGTGCAATACGGCTACAGGAGTGAAGGTCTACGAATTGAGCGAAAAAAACTGTTGGAAGAAAACCAACGACTGTCGCTTGAGATGGAGCGTGTCACAGCCCCCGCTCGACTCGAGCCTGCAGCTCGACGGTTGGGCTTGAAGCCGGCAAGGGCAAGCCAGATCGCCACCTTTGAAAAGAAAGAGGAGGTTGAGGCAACTAAACTATTGAACGGTAAAAAACCTCGAGCAGCTTCGAGTCAAACGAATTAACGGTTATTCGAATTCATCAAGTCTTACAACTTTCCGCGTCCCCACCACGCTACCGGTAAGAAGGGATACAAGTTAGGTGATGTTGGCACGCCTAATTGCTCAATCAAAGGCAAAACCAGACGCATCATTGAGCCGCGCTCTTTTAGTCGCGGCTTTTATTGGCTTCTGGATGCTCGCAGTCTCAGCAAGGCTAGTTTACCTGCAGGTCTCGCAGCACGAAGGCCTCGCCAACCGAGCGCGACAACAGCAGCAGAATGCAGTCGAGACGAGCCCCCAGCGTGGAGAGTTGTTGGACCGGCAGGAGCGTCAGTTAGCTCGCAGCGTTCAAACAGCATCGCTGTTTTTAGATCCGGAGGACTTGAATGCCGAAGCGTTGGATTGTATTGCGACGCAACTCTCCCAAGCGCTGGGATTGAACTACAAAGATCTTCAGAGTCAGTTTCGCGCTGCGTTGGAACAGAAGCGAAGGTTTATTTGGGTAGCACGACGTTTAGACGCCGAGCAGGCAAACAAGATTCTTTTGATGAATCTGCCTGGTTTACAAGTGCGACTCGAGCCCAAGCGTTTCTATCCAAACGGTCCTCTGGCGGCACACGTGCTTGGATACGTGGGATTGGATGGCGAAGGCTTGGGCGGCGTCGAGCAGTTCTACAACAAGAAAATCGGCGGAGAGCCCGGCCAGCTGTTTTTAGAAAAGGACGCCAACGGCAAACCGTACGAGAGTTTTGAGATCGCCTCGAAACAAGGCGAAACAGTTCTGCTGACGATCGATCAATCGATCCAGTATCAGGCGGAGCAAGCTCTGCAGGCCGCGGTTAAGCGCTCAAATGCAAAGTCAGGCACCGTTATCGTGCTCGATCCTCGAAACGGTGAAATTCTGGCACTCGCCAACGCTCCATCGTTCGATCCAAACAACGTCGGCGCGGCGGCGCCTGAAGCGAGATCAAACTGGGCTCTTCAAAATGTCTACGAACCTGGTTCTACCTTCAAGATTGTTGCGTTCTCAGCAGCCATCGAGAAAAAACTCGCTAAGGTCGATGACCGGATTGACTGTCAGATGGGTTCGATCACAGTCGCGGGCCGCGTGGTTCACGATCATCATCCGTTTGGTTCGCTGACGATTTCAGAAGCACTCGCCAAATCGAGCAATGTTGCGGCAATCAAACTCGGAATCAGAGTCGGCGATCAGGGGATGTATGACTACATCACAAAGTTCGGGTTTGGCGCGCGCACTGGCATTGAGCTTCCTGGAGAAACGGCAGGCATTCTGCGGAAGGTTGAACGTTGGCAGCCATCATCGATTGGTTCGATTGCAATTGGTCAGGAAGTCGCCGTAACTCCCGTACAAATGGTGGCAGCATTCGGCGCTCTGGCAAATGACGGGGTGAGAGTAGCGCCGCATCTCGTTCGTGAGATTCGCAATTCTTCCGGAGTCGTTATCTATCGACCTGAACCTGAGCAGCGTCGCGTAGTGAGCGCTGAGACTGCGATTGCATTGCGGGGAATGCTTGAGGGCGTCACGCTCAATGGAACCGCCAAGAAAGCGCAGTTAGACGGATATTCCGCTGCTGGAAAAACAGGCACCGCACAAAAGATCGATTCCAAGACTCGCGGATACTCCAGGACAAAGTTCGTCGGGTCGTTTGTAGGTTTTGCACCCGTGAAGAACCCGCAAGTGGTGATCATTGTCGTAATCGATGAACCCGGCGGCGCCTATCATGGTGGCGATGTCGCAGCACCCGTCTTTCGTGAAGTTGCAGAGCAAATCCTGCCGGGTCTTGGCGTTATGCCGGACATTGAAATGAAATCGGTGCCTGACCTGATAGCACAAGCTAATCAGAATCCAGAACGCCAGGCTAAAGTCCGGCAGGAACAGATACGCATTGAAGAGGAGCGGAGAGCCACGTTGCCAACCGTGGATAGCACCAGAGGTAGAGACGGAGAAGTTGTCTACGCTGTGGCGACAAGTCGGGCGATGCTAATGCCTGATTTGCGCGGACGAAGTGTTCGTGACGTTGCGAGGACGTGCGCACAACTCGGCCTGCAGGTTGAGGCGCGCGGCGACGGGCGAGTTTTTAGGCAAAACCCAGCTGCCGGCAGTGAAGTGAGCGCGGGACAAATTGTTTATATCGATTTCGGGAGATCCCAATAACGGAAGCCAACAACAAGCTCGACTGGCGAAGACCAAAGCAAAGACAAGGCTAACTTCCATGGATGAAGCCACTCAGCAAAATGACGTAAGATACGGTATTGCTGATTGCAGAAAACGACTACGCAGTCAGCGAATAACCCTCCGGGCGCAACATCATCCCCCCACAGATGTCTTGAACGGTGCGCATACAGGTCCGGCAGATCGCAGTGTTGCGAGCTATGCCGAAATATTTGCAACCGTCTCAATGAGCCAGAGCTCACTGTCAAGATTGATTGAGTGCCTGCTCGATCCGGCAGACGAGCACAGATACGCCGCGGAAGAATCAGCAAAGCGAGAAGAGGCTGTAATAACGTGAACGTTGGAGAGGCGGCAGGATTGATGGGCGCGAATGCAGCGAACGTCCGCCCAGAGATATTTGACAAACAGATTGCCGACTACTCGATTGACTCACGCTCCGTGGGCAGCGGCGAACTGTTTTTTGCGCTCTCGCAGCAGGACTACGTCCGTGCAGGATTCAATGGCGAGTTTGCCGATGCGCATCAATTTATCGCCGAGGCGCTTGAACGCGGCGCAATCGCAGCTGTCGCGCGTGAAGATCGGGTCAATGGCGATTCTCAGTTGGAGTCGTTGAAGGATCGCTTGCTGCTTGTGGACGACGCCATCGCGGCTTTGCAACAACTGGCTCATCGTATTTATGTCGCCTGGGGAAGACGTGTTGTCGCGATTACTGGTAGTGCCGGAAAAACAACCGCAAAGGAGCTTACGGCTCATGTACTGAAAGATGTGGGTTACCGAGTACTTAAGAGCGAACGCAACTACAACAATGGTTTGGGACTTCCATTATCAGTTTTGCGCATGGTGAGTGAGGGGCGCTCACCCGATCAGTTTGATCTCGCCGTGTTGGAGATGGGGATGTCGTCTCCAACTCATGAGATTGCGAGGCTGTGCCGAATAACACCACCAGATGTCGCCGTTGAATTGATGGTTGCTCCGGTCCACCTGGAATACCTCGGCACAATTGAGAATGTCGCAGCTGCGAAGGCGGAATTGATTGAAGGTATGAAACCGGAAGGTACTGCGATCCTGAACGCCGATGACCCGCTGGTTATGAAGATGGTCGAGAAGCATTGCGGCAAGACACTAACTTTCGGTATTGACCATTCTGCGGACATCTCCGCAAGTGAGATTGATACGAGTTCATTGGGAAGCATCAGTTTCCGATTACGCACACCGCTCGGTGAAGCGCAGGCGTCGCTGGCGATGACCGGTCGCCACAATTTGAGCAATGCTCTTGCCGCTTCTGCTGTCGGAACCGCTTTCGAGTTATCGGCAGAACAGATCGCTGCCGCACTGAGTACGGCCACGCCGCCAAAGATGCGCGGGGAAGTATTGGACTTTGCCGCGGGTTTCACGGTTATTGATGACTCCTACAATTCGAATCCTCGTTCATTGCTGAACATGGTCAACACGATGTCGGAAGGGGGACAAGGCCGGAAGCGTTTGGTTGTTATTGCCGGCGAGATGCTTGAACTTGGACCGGAGGAGGTCAAGTTGCACAAGGAAACCGGCCGAGAGATGACTGCGCGCGGAATCAACGTGCTATGGGGAATTCGTGGTCTGGCAAAAGAGATGGCAGCTGGCGCTGCCGAAGCTGGACTGGCTGACGTAAGGTTTTTCGACTCTTCCGCGGAGGCCGCGGAAGCAATTGTTACCGGGGTTAAAGCAGGCGACTTGATTTTGGTTAAGGGCTCAAGAGGAGTTGCTACGGATAAAGTAGTTAAGGCCTTGAGAGAACATTTCCCCTTGATCGGCGAGGACATGTGAGCTGAACCTGGAGTTGCGCAAAAGTCGATCGGCAATCGCCAATCGAAAATGTTGAAATGATCTACTACCTCCTTTACGAAATACTTTACAACCACTTCAAGGATAAGGATTGGTATCTCGTAAAGGCTCTCAATGTTTTTCAGTACGTTACGTTTCGCACCGCGTACGCGACAATAACGGCGTTGCTGATATCGCTCTTCTTTGGCGGCAAGCTGATTGAGGCACTGAGAAAATGGAATGTGGGTCAGCAGATTCGCGAAGAAGGTCCACAGGCTCACATGGTAAAGCGCGGAACACCGACAATGGGCGGAGTGCTGATTGTCGGCTCCGTTTTGATCTCGACGCTTTTGTGGGCGCGGCTATCAAGCGTATATGTCTGGACCACGATGGTTGCCACGTTGCTTTTTGGAGCAATCGGATTTGTGGACGATTATTCGAAGATGGCAAAGCAGCGAAGCCTGGGTCTGACTGGCCGGCAGAAGCTGTTGGCGCAATTGCTTGTGGCGGTGATGGTGTGGGCCGTACTTTTTATCTCGACTAAGTACTGGCCGATTGATTACTCGTGGAACGTGAGTATCCCTTTTTTCAAGTTAACCTCCGAGCCGAACGGTCGCACTTTCATTGGGCCGTATCTGTACCTGGTCTTGATCGCTATCGTGCTCCTTGGATCCTCAAATGCAGTTAATCTTACTGACGGTTTGGACGGTTTGGCGATCAGCGTCACATTTATTGCAATGAGCGCGTTGACAGGTTTCACCTATCTCAGCAGCGATCTTCGTTGGGCCAGATACCTGGAATTAACACATAGACCGGAGGCAGCAGAGCTGACAGTTTTTTGTGGGGCGATGGCTGGAGCGAGTCTTGGATTTCTTTGGTACAACGCTCCGCCTGCGCAGGTCTTCATGGGAGACGTAGGGAGCCTTGCAATTGGGGGCGCAATGGGAACGGTTGCGGTTCTGACTAAGCAGGAATTCATGTTGTTGATGGTCGGTGGCGTGTTTGTCATCGAAGCAACCTCGGTGATGCTACAGGTCGGCGTCTTCAAGATGACAAAGCGAACAACGGGAACGGGCCGCCGTTTATTCAAGATGACTCCGCTGCATCATCATTTCGAGATGCAGGACTGGAAGGAGTCGAAGATAGTCTTTCGCTTTTTAATATTGGCAATTTTGTTTGCACTGTTGAGTCTCTCGACATTGAAGCTCCGCTAACCAGGAGCAGGAGGCAGGAGCAGGAGCAGGAGGCAGTCATTGGTCACATGTCTTTTGACATTTTTCATTTGCCATTTAGCGTCGAGCCCTATGGGCTGTTTCGAAAGGAAGCAGGTTTCAAAATAAAGAATGTCTAATGATATCTGACCGACGACATGGACCAATGACGTGGACCTTAGTGGCAAGAAAGTCTTGATAATTGGGGCGGCACGAAGTGGAATTGCTGCTTCCAGGTTTCTGATGGCCCGTGGTGCCGTGGTTGCACTGAATGATCAGAAGCCCATCGAGCAATGGCCGGCTGAAGCTCTTGCGCTTAAAGATTCCGGAGTGGGTTTGCTACCGGGAGAACCGCCAACCTGGTTGCTGGATCAACTTGACCTGGTCGTTGTGAGTCCCGGCGTTCCGGCGAGCATTATTCCAATCCGTTATGCCGAGCGGGCCGGAGCGGAAATCATCGGTGAAGTCGAACTTGCTTATCGTTATTTGAAAGGACGGATCATTGCTATCACTGGAAGCAATGGGAAAACGACCACCACAGCACTCATCGGAGAGTTACTCCGCGATGCCGGCTTACCCGTGCAGGTGGGAGGCAACATTGGCAAGGCGCTGATCTCGATGGTCGAAAGTTCTCGAGATGATGGTTGGACCATTATTGAGCTGTCAAGTTTCCAGTTGGAAACCATCAAGCAGTTTCATCCGTTGATAGCAGTCGTGCTCAACGTTACGCCCAATCACATGGATCGCTACGAAACATTTAACGACTACGCAGCCGCAAAACATCGCATCTTCATGAATCAAACGGAGGCTGATGTGGCGGTGCTCAACGCGGACGACGCGACAATCTCATCGTGGGAGAACGGGTTGCGAGCGGAGATCATAAATTTCAGTGTTAAGCGACAACTCTCGAAAGGAGTCTTCTTGCGAGGAACTGACGTGGTCTTTCGCAAGGACGGAGCCGATCAGTTCCTCGTTCGCGTCGATGAAATGAAGTTGCGCGGTCTTCACAACGTAGAGAACGTTGCAGCGGCATTCGCTGCTGGGCTTGCTGCTGGAGCCAACATTGAATCAATGCGTGAAACGGTGAAACGATTTAGCCCTGTTGAGCACCGGTTGGAGTTTGTCAGTGAGATAAACGGGGTCAAGTTTTATAACGACTCAAAAGCAACAAGCGTCGATGCAACTTTGAAGGCGCTTGAAGCTTTCGGCCAGGAAAGAGGAAAGGTGGTTCTAATTCTTGGTGGTAGAGGAAAGAAAGTGCCATATGCTCCGTTGGCACCGCTGGTTCGTGACAAGGTTCGAAAGCTTGTGCTGATCGGCGAGGACGCAGAAACAATCGCAAAAGAACTGGGTGAATGGGCATCGTTTGAACGAGCCTCCGACATGCAGGAGGCGGTGGCCGTGTCTTTCAAATCGGCGGAGCAAGGCGACGTTGTGTTACTGGCGCCGGCATGTGCCAGTTTCGATATGTTTGAAAGCTTCGAACACCGAGGGAAGGTATTCAAATCTGAGATCTCAAATTTGAGATCTCAGATCTCAGAATAAAAGCGGTTTGAGATCTTAAATTTGAGATCTGAGATTCACGAAGTGATATGGCTCGCAAGCTGGCACCAGATAAATGGCTCTTCGCAGCGACTACGGGGCTCGCGCTTTTTGGCCTGGTAATGGTCTACAGCGCTTCAGCCATGATTGCGCAGAAGGAAAATGGCAACCAGTTCTACTACGTGATCAAACAAGGAGCCTGGCTGGGGATAGGCTTCATTGTAATGTTGCTGGCGATGCAATTTAACTATCAACAACTCAAGAGCCGGCGCGTCGTTTATGGCTTGTTGATCCTGTCAACGATCACACTGATGTCGGTGTTCGCGTTCAGCAGTGTCAATGGTGCTCATCGCTGGTTGAAGTTTCCAGGTTTCTCCGTTCAGCCGTCAGAGCTTTCCAAGCTATCGCTGGCTATTTTTCTTGCGTACTTGCTGGAGAAGCGCGCGGGCGAAGAAAGAGATTTCTGGCGTACGTTCATTCCCTGCGGAATAGTAACCGGGTGGCTCGCGTTACTGGTGGTAATAGAACCTGATTTTGGCACGGCGATGATGCTCGCATTGATATTTACGGTTGTAATCTACACTGCCGGCGCGAGGATGCTTCATCTCGCAATGGCAGCAGCGCCTGCATTGTTGGTGGCAATCGGACTACTCATTTTTGTGCCGTGGCGCTTGAAACGTTTGATCACTTTTCTCGATCCATGGGCCGATCAACAAGGTGCTGGCTTTCAAGTGGTACAGTCATTGATTGCGATCGGTTCCGGCGGCCCAAACGGCCTCGGTTTCGCACAGGGCAAACAGAAGATGTTGTTTCTTCCTTTTGCGCACTCAGATTTTATTTTTGCGGTCGTCGGGGAGGAACTTGGATTGGTAGGCGCGCTGGCGGTTGTGGCAGTCTTCGCCCTTTTCCTCTGGCGCGGGGTGCGGACGGCGCTGTTGGCACCCGATAGGTTTGGGATGCTCCTGAGTTTAGGGATCGTAACCAGCATTGTGGCGCAGGCACTCTTTAATATGAGCGTTGTGCTGTCGTTAGTCCCGACTAAAGGCATTCCGCTGCCATTCATTTCCTACGGCGGATCGTCTTTGGTGCCCACACTGGCGGCCGTCGGCATTCTGCTTAACGTGTCTCAGCATGCGAGCGGTTCTCTGGATGTCGGGCTTCTTGATACAGCGAAGGCGAACGCACGGGAACGGAAGAACTTGACGTCGCTACCACAAGTAGAACGGGCACCACGCTTTTGATCATTGACATGCGTGTACTGATCGCTGCCGGCGGAACTGGCGGACATATTTATCCAGGAATTGCAGTTGCGCAGGAGATCATGCGACGTGCCCCGGCTTCGAAAGTACGTTTCGTCGGCACAGCGCGCGGACTGGAAACAAGGTTGGTACCGCAAGCTGGGTTTGAGTTGTCGCTAATTGACAGTGCGGGTCTGAAGAATGTCAGGCTCGTCGCAAGAATGAAAAGCCTCGCGGTGTTGCCAAAGAGTTTTCTTTCCGCATGGAATGTGATTCGACAGTTTCAGCCGGACGTTGTGGTCGGCGCTGGAGGGTACGTATCAGGACCGGTGGTGATGATGGCGGCGTTGACAAATCGGCCGACGCTGGTGATGGAATCGAACGCCTTACCAGGTTTGACAAATCGCGTGCTAGCTCGCTTCGTTGATCGTGCTGCTGTCTCATTTGAGCAAGCGTTGCCGTACTTTCGCGGTAAGGGAACCGTAACCGGTAATCCAGTTCGTCGGGAGTTTTTTGAGATACCGGCTAAGAAACGAGAAGACGGAAAGTTTTCGCTACTCGTCTTTGGTGGTTCTCAAGGAGCGCACGCGATCAATGAGGCAATGATCGAAGCGCTGCCGAACCTCGAGCATGTTCCCACCTTGCTGAGGATAAAGCACCAGACTGGTGCGGCTGACCTTGAAAAAGTGCGTTCCGCTTACCTGACGAATGGGTGGGGAGAACGTGCTGATGTGCGTAGTTACATTGACAACATGGTCGCGGATTTCGCCGAAGCAGATTTGGTGATCTGTCGTGCGGGAGCAACGACAACGGCAGAACTGATTGCGGCCGGGAAAGCGTCAATCATGATTCCTTTTCCGTTCGCAGCTGACGACCATCAGCGAAAGAACGCTGAAGCATTACAAGCTGCGGGAGCAGCGACGGTGATTCTGCAACAAGACTTGAGTGGCGAGCGACTCGCAAAAGAGATTAGCGACCTGGCCCAAGCGCCAGAGCGGGTTGGCCGCATGGAGGAGGCAAGTCGGAAATTAGCACACGGCGATGCTGCAGCTTCTGCAGTGGAGTTGATCAAAGAACTAGCGGGAAAGAAATAGAAGCAGGAGGCGGGATACAGGAGCAGAGGGCAGGAGGCAGGAGCAGGAGCAGGAGCAGAGACACGAGGGCCAGTTTTGTCACGCCGAACATTGCCCCCTCGGCGTTAGAGAAAAGAAAAGCACAAGCACAAAGTACGAAGAGAAATGTTTCGCAGAATTCAACACGTCCATTTTGTTGGCATCGGCGGTATCGGCATGTCCGGCATTGCTGAGGTGCTGATCAATCTGGGCTTTCGCGTTTCCGGTTCGGATCTGAAACGTTCGAGCGTTACTGATCGGCTAGAACAAATGGGAGTGGAGTTCTACGAAGGTCATGATGCCGAGAACGTCGGGCAGCCTCACGTTGTGGTTCGTTCTACAGCAGTTCGCGACGACAACCCGGAGATCCTTGAGGCGAACCGCCGGTCAATCCCCGTCATACCGCGTGCCGAAATGCTGGCCGAGTTAATGCGCCTCAAACCACATACGGTGGCTGTCGCGGGTTCACACGGAAAGACCACAACGACCTCGATGGTCGCCACTGTCCTGGGACATGCCGGCTTAGATCCAACGATGGTTGTGGGAGGCGTTGTTGGTGCCTTTGGTTCCAACGCACATCTAGGAACTAGCGACCTCATGGTTGTCGAAGCCGATGAGAGTGATCGTTCTTTTCTGATGCTGACACCGACGATTGCCGTCGTCACAAACATCGATCGCGAGCACATGGACTACTACCACGATATGGATGACGTGCGCGCGTGCTTCGCGAGTTTTGTAAACAAGGTGCCGTTCTACGGTTCGTCAGTTTTGTGTCTGGACGATCCGAACGTCCAGGCCATTATCCCACTCCTCGAACGGCGGCGCATGACGTACGGGTTGAGTGCGCAGGCTGATGTTTCAGCGCACGGCATTCGATATGACAACAATTTTGGATCGACGTTTACTGTTTGGCGGGGCGCTGATGTGATCGGCGAGCTGATTCTGCGCGTTCCGGGAATGCACAACGTTTATAACGCACTCGCAGCTATAACAGTCGGATTTGAACTGGAAGTCCCCTTCGAGAAGATCGTTGAAGGACTTCACAGTTTCACCGGAGCAGGCCGCAGGTTCCAGGCGAAAGGTGAAGTTGGAGGAGTACTTGTTGTTGATGACTACGGTCATCATCCGACTGAGATTAGGGCGACACTGGCGGCGGCAAAGCTGGGCTCAGGTGGAAGGCGGATTGTGGTTTTGTTTCAGCCGCACCGCTACACGCGAACTCACGATCTAATGCAGGAGTTTGCCCGTTCTTTTAACAACGCCGACATACTGTTCATTACGGATATCTACGCGGCGAGCGAGGATCCTATCGAAGGAGTCACTGCTGAAGCTTTGACTACTGCCATAAAGCGTTTCGGCCATAAGGACGTCAACTACATAGGCGGACTCGACAACGCGGCTTCGGTCTTGCGCGAGTACGTCCAGCCGGGCGACCTGGTCTTGACGTTGGGAGCGGGAACGGTGAGCCGTATAAGCGAGCAACTCCTGGGTTTAATGCGAGAGCAGGTTGAAGGGACATCAGTTTAGAGACCAATATCTGTGTCGGAAGAAACGAACAAACTGGAAGAGCGTGACCAGGCGTTGGAGGGGATCGCCAGAAAGCTCAAGGTGCGTGCGGAGCGTGGACGCCGGTTTGCCGAACTGACCAGTCTCCGAGTGGGAGGAGCGATTGATTGGGTTATCTCGCCCGAGACCGAACCGCAAGCGGCGGCGATCGTGTACGAGTTGGAGAAGGCTGGAATTGGATGGCGACCTCTCGGTTCCGGCAGCAACGTATTAGCTGACGACAGTGACCATCATTACGTTGTGTTGAGTTTGAGTGAGATGAAGGGTGAGGTTCGCATCGATGGTGATCTAGTTTCGGTTAGTGCCGGATATTCTCTGCCGCGCCTATGTATTGATGTTGCTCGCAAGGGCCTGGCTGGAATCGAGGGGCTAGGAGGCATTCCCGGCACCGTTGGCGGCGCGCTTTGGATGAATGCAGGAGCGTATGGTCACGAAATCGGAATAGTGACTGAAACTATACGGGTTGCGCGTGAAGGGCGAGTGATAGAAATTCCGGGATCAAGCATTCAGTGGAACTATCGGCACAGTTCATTCAAAGAGGGGGAATTGTTGCTCGGTGCAACATTGCGCCTGCATCCGGACGATCCAGATCAGATCAAAGCTCGAATGGACGACGCCAAGAGTCGCCGCCTGGCGACGCAGCCGCACGGAGCTCGTTCGGCTGGTTGTTTCTTCAAGAATCCACCGGCAAGCACAATCGGCACGGGCAAGATGATTGATGAGATGGGTATGAAAGGAAAACGTCGAGGCAGCGCAGTGATTTCCCCAGTTCATGCCAACTTCATTGTTACGGAAGGCGAGGACGCGCGCGCCGAAGATGCCCTTGCGCTGGCAGAAGAGATCCGCGAACGCGTGCGACGAGAACAGGGAATTGAGCTGGAGTATGAGGTGGAGCTTTGGCGCGCTAATCCTCAACCAAATGAGAAGGCGCCGGACGAGGAAACGGTCGAACAGTCTCCTAACGCGAGCGGAAAGGAGCAATGAGTTTTGAGAGATCAGGTCGTGCCTCAAAAAGTTGGAAATAGAAGTGGCTTCGGTGCCAAGGGTCGTCCGGCGAGCGCGACTCAGCGCCCGGCTCGACGTGGCCGCGATTCGTCCCAGCCGCTCGGCGCACGCTTGCGAGCACTGTTGGGCTACGTGCCTATTGCGCTCAAATTTGCCATGGTCGCGATTATCGGTGTTCTGACTTTCGTTGGGTATCGCGCTGCAGCCTCAGCGAGTTTTTTCCAGATTCGAACCGTTGAGACTGGCGGAACCATTCGCGCTTCGGTCGAAGCGATTCAAACCGCCGTGCGTCACGACGTTGCGCCGACTGGAGTGTGGAACGCTGATCTGCAAGAGATCAGTAAACATCTTGAGCGGTTGCCGTGGGTAAGAACTGCAGTGGTCACCCGTGTCTTACCAGATGGTATTCGTGTTCGCATTACTGAACGCCAACAACGCGCTGTCGTGCGTACCTCATCTGGTCGCTTTATGTGGGTTGATGACGATGCCGTCTATTTGGGTGAAATGTCTTCGACCGATCAAATGCCTGACTTTTTCCTTCGTGGCTGGAATGAGGATGAGTCGCCAGCCGCACAAACGGAGAATCGAGAACGTGTGAGGAAGTTTCTTGACCTGCAACGCGAGTGGAGTGAGCAAGGCCTGACAGAACGTGTGAGCGAAGTGAATCTGATGGATGTTCGCGATGTTCGAGCACAGCTTGCTGGAGACGACTCCCAAATCGAGGTTCGGCTCGGTGCGCAAGATCATGGTATCCGTCTTAAGAAAGCGCTCAACGTTCTCGACAATCAGCGCCAGACCGCCCGCGGACCGCTCATTAGCTATATCGATCTGAGCCAGGGAAAGAGAGCAATCGTGGGTTTAGTGACTGGCAGCCACGCAGTCTCTGACGATCCAATCGGCTCGCCGGAGCAAAATTCAACCGGTGAACCTGAACGGAAGAACGAACGAGCGGCTAGCAAGCCAGTGAAGGATAAAGATTCGAAGGCGCGTAAAGAAACCAAGAAAGCTGATCAGAAGCGTACGTGATGAACCTGGGTGTTGCTGAAAAGTTTTCAGCGAAGGAGCACAGCTAGATGGCCAAGCGCACGCAACACACAATTGGTCTCGACATTGGGACAAGCAGGGTGACGTGTATTGCTGGCGAACCAGGAGAAGGTGGGTTACTCGAAGTCGTGGGAATTGGAGAAGCCGAAGCCCGCGGATTGCGCAAGGGCGTAATCGTCAATCCGGATGCTGCTGTAGACGCGATTAAGAAGGCGGTCGAAGAAGCGGAGCGAATGAGTGGACTGGAAGCAGAAGAAGTGACGATCAATCTCGCTGGGTCTCACATTCTTGGCTTCAACGGACAGGCAATAGTTGCTGTCTCAGGGCGCGATCGCGAGATAGCGCCGGAAGACGTGCGTAGGGCTATTGATTCAGCGTGCGCAATTCAACTTCCTGCCGGACGAGAGATTGTAGATCGGTTGCCGCAGGAGTTCATCGTCGATGATCAAGATGGCATCAACGATCCGGTCGGAATGATTGGAGCACGCCTCGCCGTGAAGGTTCATATCGTTACGAGCCCTGTGACTGCCCGACAGAATGCGATTAATGCTGTGAATCGCGCTGGGCTCGTCGTTGCTGACATGGTGCTTGAACAACTTGCTGCGGCAGAAGCTTCGCTAACTGAAGATGACAAGGAGTTTGGGGCGGCGTTGGTTGATGTGGGAGCGGAGACGACTGGACTGATCATCTATCAGCGTGGAGCAGTTCAGCACACCGCGGTCTTTCCGCTCGGCGGCTCGCATTTCACAAACGACATCGCATTCGGGCTACGTACTCCCATTCCTGAAGCAGAAAAGATCAAAAGGACTGTGGGTTGCGCTTGTAGTAGTTCGCTGAGTGAAATGGAACGAGGTGAATTAGTCGATGTGCCTTCCGTTGGTGGACGTCCACCGCGTCAGCTTTCTCGTCAGATTCTCTGCGACATCCTTCAGCCTCGCGCAGAGGAAGTGTTGATGCATGTCGCGGACGAGATCAAAGACGCGGGTTGGGAACGACAGCTTTCGAGCGGAGTTGTTTTAACAGGCGGCGGCGCTTTACTTGACGGCATGACAGAGATCGCAGAGCAGGTTTTTGATGCTCCAGTACGAATTGGTTATCCGGAACGAGATCGCTTCGGAGGGTTAATTGAAGACATTCAGAGTCCTTCATGGACAGCCGCAGCGGGACTCGCGTTGCTTGCGCATCGCACTCAAGCGGCTGAGATTCGAACTGGTATCAGCAGACGCGGATCGACTGGAAAACTGACGCATTTCGTATCACGTTTTCGAAATCGTTTCGGTAGTATTTTCTGACAAGTTGTTGTATGCTTGCGCCCCGACTGCACAAGATATTGTCCGCAAGATATCGATGCCGATGGTGCAAGCAGCCCAACATAGAAGAAAGAGGCCTTGGAAGCCATCCCGTTTTGGGAGAGAGGAACTAACTATGACACCGGACGCTCGTCAACCCGGCACAGGCATTAATATTTTCATAGATGACGATCCGCCACTGACTGGTGCGCGGATAAAAGTGATTGGCATCGGCGGCGGCGGGGGCAATGCTGTCAACCGCATGATAGAGTCCGGGATTGAAGGGATCGAATTCCTGGTAGCTAATACCGACCTACAGGCGCTCAAGCGTTCTCGCGCTCCGATCAAAATCCAACTCGGGAGCCGGCTAACTAAGGGGCTTGGCGCTGGAGCAGATCCCGGAGTGGGACGTGAAGCCGCTTTAGAAGATACCGACAAGATCATTGAGGTGCTTGAGGGAGCGGACATGGTGTTTGTGACGACCGGTCTTGGCGGAGGTACGGGCACCGGGGGAGCTCCCATCATCGCCTCCCTCGCGACGGAGCTTGATGCATTGACTGTCGCCGTGGTGACGAAGCCATTCCATTTTGAAGGCCGGCGTCGCATGCAGCAAGCGGATCAAGGATTGAGGGAACTGCGGGAGTGCGTTGACACAGTTATCACCATCCCGAACGAACGGCTGCTGCATACAGTGGAACGCGGAGTTTCCCTCTCCGATTCATTTCGAGTTGCCGACGATGTTCTGCGTCAGGCAGTGCAGGGGATCAGCGACCTAATCACGGTGCCGGGTTTGATCAATCTCGACTTTGCTGATGTCAAGTCGATCATGCAGGGCATGGGAATGGCGCTGATGGGTGCTGGACGCGCCACCGGAGAGAATCGCGCCATCGATGCGACTCAGCAGGCAATCTCATCGCCTCTTTTAGAAGAAGCTACTATTCAAGGTGCCAAAGGTGTTCTGATCAATATTACCGGCGGGCCGGACCTCACACTGTTTGAGGTCAACGCCGCGTCTTCGATAATTCGCGAGTCAGCAGATGACGATGCCAATATCATCTTTGGTGCTGTCATCGACGAGACCTTAACTGACGAGATGAAAATCACTGTAATAGCAACTGGTTTTGACAAAGAAACCGTGGCAGTTGCTTCCGCAGCAACGACAACTGCAGTTCCCGCGCCGTCACCCCGTTATGTCAGTCGTCCTGCCGACGACTTGCCGCGCCCGATGTTGGCCAATCCGCGCGCGGATGATCTCGATGTGCCCACCTTCATTCGCAAGAAGGCAGATTAGAGAGTTGGTGTTTGCGCTGCCCTGCTAGGGGGAAGGTCGATGGCCTTCCCTCTTCTTTTTTTTGCGGCCTCGATGTGTCTCGCTCTGGAAAATCATCATGCGGGCTGAAACAAGCTTATGCTTATTTTTCTGTATGCGCTGAACGAAATTGCAATTAAGTGAGTTGGTTATACGCTTTGCTTTTTCTTCTCTTGTTGTGTAGCATGTCGTTCATTCCTTGCAGGATTTTCCATTACGGGTAATGTTTCGTTCCTCTCCTCGGATGGCCGCAGCCTGCGAGAGTTTTGGCACTGATCCGTGGCAGGTAAAACCCTGTATCCCATGTTAAGAGTCCCCGACGGATCAAAACCCGTCTTAGATTTTTGGAGGTAATAATCAGGTGAATCGTAAACTCATAAGAACAACACTCGCGGAAGTGAAAGGCAAAGCTCGTGAGGTTCCGCAGCCCAGAGAACGTTCCAATGGGAGTTCCCGCGCCTCAAACGACGGTGGCCAACCACGAGCAGCTCAGCCACACGCCTCAGTACAGGTCAAGAAGAGAGTTCCACCTCCCAACGAAACCAATGCGGAAATCTTCTACTACAAAAAACAGATCGACGCGCATACCTTAATGGTGATCGTCTTGCTTGATGGTGAGGAGATCGAAGGGACGATTGAGTGGTACGACCGAGGTGCGCTGAAGGTCAACCGGAAGGGCGCGCCAAATCTTCTTGTTCTCAAGCGGAACATCAAGTACATGTTCAAGGCTGACGAGCGGGTTGAAGACACAGCATAGAAAGCTTCAACAGCCTCGCCCCTTTATCTCGTGCCTGCACACGTGCGTCGCCTCAGCAAATGCGACACTCAGACGACAGCTCGATAAACCCTGGACCTCGACCCAGGCGGGTTTTGCCGCGTATTGGCATAACCATGGGTGACCCTGCCGGCATCGGACCAGAGGTCGTTCTCAAGGCTGTAGCTGAAACGGAGATTAGAAGGATCTGTGTTCCGGTAATAATTGGCGACGCACAGCTGCTGGCTCACACAGCACGTACGCTCGATCTTCAGTCCGGGTACGACATAGTTCGAACGGGAGAATCCTTTCCACCTCAGCTTTCCGAACCAGTCATCTTTCACCTCGATAACATTAGTGGTTTCATCGAACCGGGCATTGAATCCGGAGCAGCTGGTAAAGCCGCAGCGGGATACATCGAAGCTGCGGTGGAGTTGTGCGCAGCCGGAAGCATCGACGCAATAGCCACCGCTCCTATTAACAAGCGTGCCTTGTTTCTCGGAGGATATAGTTTTCCTGGGCACACGGAGTTTCTCGCTCATCTCACGGGAGCCGAAGAATATGCGATGGCGTTTGTAGCCGCTAATTTGCGCATAGTGTTGTTGTCGACGCATGTGCCACTTTCGGAAGCCATCAGATTGGTCGAAAAGGATCGGTTGGTCAGGACTGTGAATCTTACTCAGCGTGAACTTCAGCGCTGGGGAATCGAACGACCCAGGCTCGCTGTCGCGGCTCTTAATCCGCACGGAGCGGAGGGTGGTCTCTTCGGAGTTGAAGAAGCATCCGAGATCATGCCGGCCATCGAAGCCTGTCGAGGACTCGATGATATTAATGTCCAGGGTCCTTTTTCCGCCGACACGGTTTTCCTTCGCGCGTCGAGAGGCGAGTTCGATGCCGTGATTGCTTGCTACCATGATCAAGCTATGATACCGGTTAAGTGCCTGTCGTTTGGTGAGGCGGTCAACGTTACATTAGGGCTACCTTTTATTAGAACCTCTGTAGACCATGGAACCGCCTTCGACATCGCCGGCAAAGGACTCGCGGAGCACTCCAGTATGGTCGCAGCTATTAAACTGGCCGCTGAACTTTCTATGCAGGCAGGAGAAAGCTGTCGTGCCGTAGAAGTTTGAACTAGTCGGAAAAGTAGTATCGAGGGACGCACACTGACAATGGTTAAAAAGGACGAGTCACCGACTGAACAAGAAGGGTCCCAGACCCGACGCATTCTCGTAGCAGACGACGACCCTGCGATTTTGCGGTTGGTTACTACAATTCTTGAAAAGGAAAACTTCACGGTTGTTATGGCTCGCGACGGCAGGGAGGCCTACAAGACTCTACAGGCAGACGCTAACTTCACTGCAGCAATTCTCGACGTCGTAATGCCGCACATATCGGGATTTGAACTGGTTCGGTACATGAAGGGCGAGGAACGTCTGATGCGGATTCCAGTAATGATGATGACAGCTGAACAAGATGCCAAACTTTCTTCTGATAGCTTCGCAGCCGGCGCTGTAGTCTTTTTGCCGAAGCCATTCACCACCGCCCAACTCCAAATAATGTTGCAAATGTTGCTCGGCAAACCTGCAGCTTAGTCATCCTTCGTTACCCGCCCATGACGCGTCCTATCTTTCGGTTCAATGTCTTGGTCCTCTCACTGGTTCTGAGTGCTAATTGCGCGTACGCCGATCTGAGCAAGAAAGAAGCTCGCAAACTCATTCGGACCATGTCCGGTGTATCACTGCCTGGCGACTCTGTTCGCGTGGAGACGATCAATATGACGAGCTCTACCATGGCAGAGGTAACGGCGCGGATAGAAATGGTCTTTCGCTTAACTCAGACGCAACAAGGTAAATGGCGGTTGAATGAGATCAGAATAGGAGAGGGACGTTGGGAGCTACTCGAAGTTATCGCCCAGGCAGCGAAGTTGGAATTGCCAACAGTTGTTTGCGACTCTCCATCTCAATTTGCCCGTTCTATCCCCTCGGAGCTCACGTTCAAGCGTGTGCGTTGTCTGGTTGCGGCATTATTTGGAGTGAACCTCCCTTCAGACGAAGTTCGTGTGAAGCAGATCTCTTCATTAGGTTTACCGCTGGGGTCCGAACCTTCTGCTTTAGCAGTGGCTTTCGTACAACTCCAATTTCGAGTTAGCAAAGAAGGAGGTGGTGGTTGGCAGGTTGTCGAGTTGAGGAGTGGTAACCGCGCATGGACAAGTTTTGCGCAGATTCCGACCGCCATCGATGAGGTTAAGCGATCGGCTGCCGCGGCCGAGTTGAGCGCCATTGCAAAAGCTCTCGACGCCTTCCGTCGTGATCGCGGCTCCTTTGTCGTTTCAGACAAGCAGTCAGTCTTGATAGACCATCTCAGCCCCCAGTATCTCGCTCATGTGACGCGGATCGACCCCTGGCATCGTCCCTACCACTACCAGGGAGAGCGCGACCGCTTCACCCTGCGTTCGGTTGGCTCTGACGGTAAGCCGAACACAGCGGATGACGTGATCGTGACCAGCTCAACTCCCTAACCAGGCTCACTAATCTCGAGCAACGGTTAGACATAGGGTGTTTGTTCAAACTTCTAAAACTAAACTCTTGACTGGCTGTTACCGCGGGTGTTAGGTTTCATGTAGAGGCCTATTCCGAGGCCGCAACTCGACGACATGCCCCGCGCCATCCGTGCGAAAAACGCACTAAGGCCCCGCCGATGGTGCACTTCAGCTAAAGGGACTAGCTTTGCTAGCTGGACGAAAACTCCTACTTGCCGACGATTCGGTTACCATTCAGAAAGTTATTGACCTTACGTTCGCGGACGAAGGTGTGCGGGTCGTGGCCGTCAGCAATGGCCAAGACGCAATTGATCAACTCGAGGAGGTTGCGCCGGATATAGTACTCGCAGACGTCTTTATGCCTTCTCGGAATGGCTATGAGGTTTGCGAATACGTCAAAAAAAACGAGAAGCTGAAACACATACCCGTGATGCTGCTCGTTGGCTCTTTTGAGCCCTTCGACGAAGCGGAGGCGCGCAGAGTTGGCGCGGATGACATCTTGACGAAACCATTTCAATCGATTCGACGCCTGATCGACCGAGTGGGAGCGCTCGTCACCAGGCCGCCCGTTCAGAAAGAAGTTCCAACGGCCGAACTTCCAAGACCCGAGAAGCCGGCGGAAGACGTGGGTTTGGACGCTGAGGAGTTGGAAATCTCGACTGCTGACACTCGACCCCTGGGCCAGGATTTAGTCGAACAATCGGTTATCGCTAAGAAATCTCGACCACGTGAGGAGAAAATGGACACTGGAGTCGCGGAACCGATGGACGATTCTCAAAGTGAATCATCGGAAGGGCTGTTGGACCTTGGCGAGTTTGAACCGGTTTACGCATCATCGGCTGAAGACTTTGTTTTGGATCTGGACGTAGAAGAGAGCAGTGCTGTGACTGCATCAGAGGCTGCTCCCGTGCGAGCTTTCGTCGAGCCAGAGCCGACACAAACGTCTGTGAGCGGAGGTGCCTACGAGTTTTCTTACGAACCGGAGACCAGGAGTTCTTCGTTCGAGGATACCCAGGAAGTTCCATACGAGGATAGAGTTCACGAAGTCGCTGTAGACGAACCGGAGTTATCCTATGACCAACACCAGGCGTATGCGGAAACCGAAAGGACTTCTCGTGGCAGGGTTGCCCCTTCCGGCCTTATAACCCTTGATCAACTGTCACCTGAAGCAATCGATGCAATCGCTCGTCGCGCCGTTGAGATGCTGTCGGAAAAAGTCGTTCAGGAGATTGCCTGGGAGGTTGTGCCGGACCTGGCGGAACTGATGATCAAGCGGCAACTCGAGCAAAAGGAATCGCAGCCGAAATAATCACATTTCGACGATGGAATTGAAGCAGGTGACTCGATCGAGTCACCTGCTTTTGTTTTATCGGTTGTTAGTGGTCAGTTGTCAGTCGTCCGTGGTCCGTTGTACGTTAACGGTTGCGACTCATTGTGTACAAAGGTAACTTGTTTGGCTTAGCGGACGGCAAATACAACTGACACCTGACCACGGACAACGGACCACTGACAACTGACCACGCGCAAATGGAAATTCCCAAACAGTACGACCCTAAACAAGCCGAACAACACCACTACGAACGCTGGGAAAAAAGTGGCTCATTCGCACCCGAGATAAACCGTGATCCGCAAGCGCCGGTCTTCTCCATTGTCATCCCTCCGCCAAACGTTACGGGATCACTTCACATGGGCCACGCCTTGCAGCATACCCTGATGGATGTAATGGCTCGTCACAAGCGGATGAGCGGTTTCCGCACATTGTGGTTGCCGGGAATCGATCACGCCGGGATCTCTACGCAGCTGGTAGTAACTCGGGCCCTCAAGAAAGAAGGACTAACTCGTCAGGACCTGGGTCGCGAGAAATTCATTGAACGCGTTTGGAAGTGGAAGAACGAATCTGGTGGACAGATTACTGTTCAGATGCGGCGTGAGGGCGCCTCGGTCGATTGGTCGCGCGAGAAGTTTACGATGGACGAGGACTTGTCACGCGCAGTGCGAGAAGAGTTCGTTCGTATGTACGAGGAGGGGCTAATCTATCGCGGGAACCGGATCGTTAACTGGTGTCCGCAGGATCTCACTGTGTTGTCAGATCTCGAAGTGGAGAAACTGCCACAGGCAGGGAAGCTCTATTACCTTCAGTATCCTCTTAAAAACTCTGACCGGCGTGTGACGGTCGCAACTACTCGACCTGAAACGATGCTCGGTGACACGGCTGTGGCTGTCAATCCCAACGACGAGCGCTACGCGGATTTGATAGGAGCAACCGTACTGTTGCCACTTACGGACCGTGAAATCCCGATCCTCTCTGATGAGTATGTCGATCCCACGTTTGGCACCGGGGCGGTCAAGATAACGCCTGCACATGATCCAAATGATTACGACATGGCTGTTCGTCATAACCTGCCGCAAGTGGTAGTGATCGATCAACAGGCAAAGATGACGGCCGACGCTGGAGACCGCTTTGCCGGGCTGGATCGCTACAAGGCGCGAGCGAAAGTTGTTGAGGAGTTTGAGAAATTAGGATTGCTGGAAAAGGTTGATGACTACGAGTTCTCCATCGCTAAGTGTGAACGGTGTAAAACTGTAATTGAGCCGCTGATCTCCACTCAGTGGTTCATGCGTATGGAGCCCTTGAGAGATCTTGCCCTTGGTTTGATGGCGAAGGAACACAAACCGCGCTTTGTACCCGAAGTTCCGTACGAACGCGTTTACACGCAATGGCTTGAGAACCTGCGTGACTGGACCATCTCCCGTCAACTTTGGTGGGGCCATCAAATTCCAGCATGGTACACGCGGACTGGGGAAGTGATTGTTGCTCGATCAGAAGCTGAGGCGCGCGCAAAGGCAGGCACGAATGAACTTATTCAGGATCAGGACGTGCTCGATACGTGGTTCTCATCGGCACTGTGGCCGTTTTCAACGCTTGGTTGGCCGGACGAGACTGAAGACCTCAAGACGTTCTATCCGACATCTGTTCTCGTAACGGCGCGGGACATCATCTTTCTATGGGTGTCGCGCATGGTAATGACCGGGATGAAGTTCATCGGAAAGGAGCCGTTTGCGGACGTCTTTGTTACGGGAACAATCCTGGACAGCCAGGGCCAGCGCATGTCGAAGACGAAGATGAATGGGGTGGATCCTCTCGACGTTTTCGACAAGTTCGGTGTCGATGCGACTCGTCTAACGCTGGCGCAAGTGGGTAGCACCGACATTCGCTGGAACGAGAAACAAGTCGAGTCGTATCGTAACTTCGCGAACAAGATTTGGAACGCCGCGCGGTTCTGTTTGCTTTATTCAGAAGGTGCGAAAGTAAAACCCGAGCTCGTCCAGACGAGCACGTCAGGTCTCGCTCTACATGACCGTTGGATAATCTCGAGACTCAACAAGACCGCTAGAGACATCAATGCCGCGCTTGCCGAGTACCAGTTTCATGAGGCCGTCCAGACTCTGTATCACTTCTTCTGGGACGATTTCTGCGATTGGTACATCGAACTTGCAAAGGCGGACGTAATCTCCGAAGAGCAAACGAGCCACAGAACCGAAGCTCGGTCCCGATTGCTTACAGTGCTTGAACAGTCATTGCGTCTCTTGCATCCCTTCATGCCCTACATCACTGAAGATCTGTGGCAGCGTTTGCCAGGAGAAAAACCACTGCATCCGGCATACGCGCACGCCGAACCAACTATAATGCTGACCGCCTATCCGGAAGGTATCGCCAGTTTGATCGACGAACAGGCTGAAGCCGAAATGCAGGCGATCATTGACGTAATATCGCGTGTCCGAAACATCCGGTCCGAGATGAATATCAAACCCACGGAACGCATACCGATAATTGTCGGGTCACCTGATGCGAACCTTCGACAGGTATTCTCGGCCGCCAGCGATCAAATTACTCGGCTTGTTCGCGCTTCTGAGGTCTCAATATTGGACCGACTTGACGCTCCAAAGGCTTCGGCGCGGGCCGTCTTGACTGGTGGCGCCGAACTCGCGGTGCCGCTTGAGGGATTGATCGATTTCGAACAGGAGCGACAGCGTTTACGAAAAGAGCAAGACAAACTCCAAGCGGAGGCTACGAAGCTCCAGGCCCAACTGGATAATCCGAGTTTTGTAGAGCGAGCCCCCTCCGAACGTGTCAACGAAGTCCGCGAACGAATCGCGGATATCGCCCAACGATCTTCACAACTCCAACAAACAGTCGAGAATCTGCAATGAACTGGATCGACGAAGGCGCGCTCTACTCTCAAATAGGCGTCTTTCTTAGAGAGGATCTCGGCCGTGGCGATATCACTACACAGTCCATTATCGCTCGTAACACACGTGCGCGCGCGCGTTTTGTTGCTGGAGAGAAGATGATAGTTGCGGGGTTGGAAGCTGCTGAGGAGGTCTTTCTAATTCTGGATTCACAGCAACAACTCGAGGCGTTTGTGTCCGATGGTGAGCAGGTAGATTCGGGTAAGGTGATTGCGCGAATCGTAGGCTTCGCTGACGTTCTGCTTTCTGCGGAGCGAGTGGCACTGAATCTCCTGCAACGACTTTCCGGCATTGCCACATTAACAGGTCATTTTGTTAAAGCCGTGGAGGGCACTGGTGCTCAGATAGTGGATACGCGGGCTACAACCCCGGGACTGCGTCTGCTTGAGAGATATGCGATAGAGCTCGGAGGCGGCTACAACGGCAGGTTTGGATTAGATGACGGCATCGTCATAACTTCAAACCACATTTCCGTTTTAGGTACCGTGCACGCAGCGGCAAAGAGTGCGAAAGAGAAGCTTGGTTATATGCACAAAGTGGCGGTTCAGATCGCAAATGAAGAGGAATTGAGAGAAGCGATAGAGGCAGGCGCCGACGTGGTTGTGCTTGAAGATCTGACACCGCAGGAAGCTGGACGCCTGACTGGTATCGCGAAGAATCTATCTGCCACGGTCTCCGTCGAATGTTCGGGACGCATTACGCTAGACAATGTTCGGGACTATGCCGAAGCGGGTGTGAATCTAATAGGTGTTGAGGCTTTAACGAGCGCCGCTCCGGCGATGAATATTGGTTTTAAAGTTCAGTCCTTTTAGCTCGCCTACAGAATTTCGTGCAAGAAAACAACTCTCGTCGAGAAACGTGGCGCGAAGCAAACCGTTCGAAACTTGCGCAACGGGCGCTTGAACGTCAACTTGAGTATCAACGACGTAAGTCGCAGCACGTTCGAGGGCGGGAAGAAGAGATAATTCTCGCAATGAAGAAGTCGTCGCGTCGAGTGCGCGATCTTCTCGAGACGTTTCAACCAATCGACGTTGACGCTCAGGTGGTTGAGGTCGGAAGCGGAGCACACGGTTTGATTTTTTACTTTGGCGCAGCACACGCCGTCGGTCTCGATCCCCTGGCAGTTAGCTACCGAGGTCTTTTTCCTCGCTGGCAGAGTTGCGTTCCCACTGTTGCAGCCTTTGGTGAATCGCTGCCTTTCCGCGACCAGACTTTCAATGTGGCTATTTGTGACAACGTAGTCGATCATGCCGAATCACCTGCAGAAATTGTTCGCGAACTCGTGCGAATCCTCGTGCCAGGTGGCTTGCTATATTTCACTGTGAATATTCATCACGGGGTGTACTCAGTTGCGGCCAGGGTACACTCAACCTGGAAAGCGTTTGGCCTACCTTATGAAATAGGTCCTTTTGCAGACCACACGACCCATCTCACATACGACGGCGCAGCCAGGCTATTTCAGAACTTGCCGATACAGATCGTTAGCGAGAAAAGCAATATTGCCGAGGCTAAAATGCGGGCCCGCAAGCTGAAACCACGGCACCTGGGTGACCGTTTGAAGCGCCTGTTTTTCAAGAATGCGCTTTACGAAGTAGTTGCCAGAAAACTGAGCTAGGACGCTGGAACTTACCTTTTGGAACGCACACGGTGAGTCGGACGTTCAACAGAAGCATCTTGCCGCAGCTTGATGGCATCCTGATAACGGGGGTATCTTTTAGACGGGGACAAAAAGGAGCTTCTTCGCAATGCCAACATGGATTCGTATTTATATTAAGTTAGTCGTTACAGCGGGACTTATTCTCAGCTTCTGTTTGGTGGAAAACCAGGCTCAGACGCGAAGGAAGCGCTCTCGACGGGCGCCGAAGCCACCTGTCGCCAAACCTGTCATTACGAATCCGGCGATCGCACCTCCATCTACCACCGAGAATGCCGGTGGTGACGTGAAAATCATAAGCACGGCCGATCAGTCCTCGAGCGACAGTGAAGCTGCCACATCAACGAAGCCAAAGAACGGAACTGCTGTTCCCTCTGATCAGGGGAACATGCAACAAACTATCACCACACTTTCCAATCAGGTTAACCGGCTGAACGACAAACTCACCCAGATGC
>JBKOYD010000005.1:0-5805 GCA_046725195.1 Acidobacteriota bacterium
CCTAATCCAAACAGCATGAAATTGAATTTGGATGAGAGGCTCGCCAAAGGGGTCGCGATTACATATACACACAAAAATAGAGGAGATTGTCCGGCCTATATCGAAAAGATCCTGGCCATCCCGGGGATTAGCAGTGTCTTCCGTGTCGAAGACTTTATGGCTATCCAGCGAAAGCCAACTGCTGGATGGGAGGATATCTTGTCTCAGGCCCGCGCCGTATTCGAATACCCAAGTTTGAACAACGCGAATCCAGAACCAGAGGAAACGTCCGATAACAAATGGCGCGAGGTAACGGTGGCGGTGCAGTATTTTCGGGATCTCCCAATGTTAGTCAAAGTGTCCTCTGGTAGTGAAACAACTCGCTTGCCGTTACCAGAGAGATTCGGTAAGGCTATTGAGCGAGCAATGGGTGCATCGGAAAACATGCTGATGGAGCGAAAATGGATAGATGAAGGTCTGCGCTACGGGGATCTGCGCGAGGTCGGCGAGGCGGTGGTGCGCGAGATTTCGGCCGTCTATGATGAAAAGAAGTTAAAAGAATTGGTTGAGAGGGCCTATCATCCTGACTTACATGAAAAGGTTGAGGCGAGGGGGGAAGAACTGGGCGAGCTAGTTCAGGCCTTTGAATCGCCCAAGTGGGAAGAGCGGTTCGCCGCGCTAAAGGAATTAGGCAGAAATGCAACAGCCCGGATAGAGCCTCAAGCTTTGTCACTGATTATCAGAGCTACCAAAGATCCAAAGATGTCGATTCGCCGCTTAGCGGTGGTCCTTCTTGGGTTGATAAAAACTCCTGAAGTCCTAGTTCCACTCTGTGAGGCTCTGAAAGACGAAGCAGTTGGGGTGCGCCGATCGGCAGGCGATGCATTAACTGATTTAGGAGACAGACAGGCGATTGGCCCGATGGTTGAGACATTAAAAGATCCCAACAAACTTGTTCGTTGGCGTGCCAGTCGATTTCTTTATGAGTTAGGCGACGAAAGCGTTCTGCCGGCACTCAGAGAGTCCCAGGATGATGGCGAGTTTGAAGTGGCGATGCAAATCCGACAGGCCATTGAACGGATAGAGAGCGGCAGGGTTGGCCAGGGATCTGTTTGGAGACAAATGACCCAAGGGATTAACTAGTGGAGCTCCTCAAATGACATGCGCCTTCGCTTCTGAGTCTATTATCTGAGAGAGAAAGTTGAGCGCTTTCTTGATCGCAAGACTCTTTACCTCGGAAAGAGGATGATCCTGCTTCTCAATAAAAACAATCACAGTGGCTGAGGGCTGGAGCCGATGAAACTCATCAAGAAACTGGACGTGTACCTCCATTTCCATCTCTTCGTGTGGCACGATCTTGTTGACTGTGATTTCCATGCAAATCTCCTTGAACCTGCTCTAGTATCGACGCACAAGTAGGAAGATCACACTCTAAGCCTATTCACCGATAAAAGCCTGTTGGGTAGCACCGCTCCTGGAACGGGAGCGCGCCGTTCGCGTGGTATCAGTTAGATCCTTGATCTGCCAGCGGGTGGACTGCCCGTTAAAGTGAATGTCTCCCGTACCATCAGACTCATAGGCGTGTAGACCGAAAAATTCCCAGGCCACCGGAGTGTAGAGGACATAGCCGCCACGAAAGACTGCATGCGCTACAAATTCTCCTCCCTCAGGTAGAGTATAGATGCCGCGCTCTCTTAACTGCTGCATAAGTCTCCTTTACCTTGATAGTGGGGCGGAGGTCTGGGGCGGACACCGGTCCGCCCCTTTTCACAGTTAGCAGATCCGTCTGCTTCAAGCGCCTTTAGCTGCCTGAAGCGCCTTTAGCCGCGATCTGGTGGAGCGTCGAATTAGCAACCTCAAAAGTTTCCACCGTTGGTGTTTCCTCCAACACTTTCGACAGCGTCTTCAATACGTCCGGATATCCCGTACGGTTGTAAGCTTCCGCGTCCTCTTTTGTGTCCCAAAGACTGATACCCACGGCTAGCGAGCGCTCTGGGCTAACAAAGCTAATCTCATCGCGGAATCCCTTCTGCTTGCGGAGCACCGGGAGAACATCGCTCTCGATAATCCGCGGAATTTCTACGACCGAATTGGCCTTGAGTTTCATAGTGACATGTCGTGCAAACATTTCTTAGCTCCTTGATAGTTGAGCTGTTAGTTTCAGGTGGTCTGGATGATTCCAGAAGAGCTGAAGAAGGGAGTGAGCCGGACTCGGTTCGGAGCAACCTTATGCTAGTTATCAATATATGTCAAGTGTAGAATATATCTCATATAGACAATATTTCTCGTATGTGCAAGTATCATCGCATCGCGCTTAGCAAAGTTGGTTCTCTTTAAAACTCCGCTAATGAAGATGCTCGACAAAAAATGGGTCGTAAGGTTTAATGCGTGTCAAGTTAGCTCCTATCTTGCCGCTGGCGGTGTAGTCATGCCAATCCTTGTTAAGCGTGCGCTGAGCTGCTTCAGCTCAGTTCTCATACTAGTGTCTTTCAATTTCAGCGGGAGCCAAAGCACCTTTGGTCAACAACCAATCGATGACGTTAACCCAATGATTGGCACGACTGGCCCAAGTGTCTTCGATTACGGTGGCATGATACCTGGCGTCGCACGTCCGTTCGGTATGACGCATTGGACAGCCGAGACCCGTGAAAGCAAGATTAGTGTTTGTCCATACAATTACAGCGACACGATGATACGGGGATTTCTCGGAACTCATCAGCCGGCTATCTGGATGGGAGACTATGGTTACGTGAGTCTAATGCCATCAGTTGGCGAGTTGAGGGTCGACAAGAAATATCCATTCCGCCATCAAGACGAAGTCTCCGCACCGAATTATTATTCGGTTGAAATGGGTGCGGCCGACAGCAGAATCAAAGCCGAGCTGACGGCCACGACTCGTAGCGGTTTTCTCAGGTTCACATTTCCCGCCTCCCAAGCTTCGCACGTTGTCGTTACCGCCATCCGTTCTCAGCAATTCACAGGTTTTGTTCACATCGATCAGAAGAACCAGGAGATCACTGGCTACAATCCTGATCGCATGTCGGCCGAATTAGGACCACCATTACCCAACTTTAAAGGCTACTTCGTGATTCAGTTTCGAAAACCATTTACGTCTTTTGGTACATGGGAAGGTGAAACTCTTCACGCTAAAAGCGAGCAGGAAACAGGCCACCGTATGGGCGCCTACGTCACCTTTCCTACCACGCAAGCAGAGGTGGCCGAGGTCAGAATAGGTACTTCATTTATTAGCATTGATCAGGCGCGAGAAAACCTAAAACGAGAAATACCCGATTGGAGTTTTCAGCGAATAAGAGACGACGGTCGCCGTATCTGGAATGAAGCACTTAGTAAGATCAACATCCAGGGTGCCTCCAAAGATGACAGGATCAACTTCTACACTGCGATGTATCACACGCTGTTGTTTCCGAGAATCTTTTCAGAGTATGGACGCTACTACAGTGCCTTTGACGATCGGATTCATAATGGAGTCTCTTATAACGACTATTCTCTCTGGGACACATTCAGGGCCGAACACCCTCTCTTGTTACTGACTCAACCGCAGTTAGTGCCAGATATGATCACTTCCCTTCTTCAAATGTACGAGGAGGGAGGGTGGATGCCGATGTGGCCCAATCCTACCTATTCCAACATCATGATCGGCACTCATGCTGACAGTGTCATTGCAGACGCTTACGTAAAAGGCATTAGAGGTTTCGATCTTCAGAAGGCTTATGCGGCAACCTACAAAAATGCCATGACGCCGCCCGATGGAGATGCGACAAACAGGTGGGCCGATCGCGCTCCCTGGACGGCCTTTGAGGCCCGAGGAGGCCTCACGTGGTACAAACAACTCGGCTACGTTCCAATAGACAAAACAGACGAATCGGTCTCGCGCACGCTTGAATTTGCCTACGATGATTTTTGCGTCGCGCAAATCGCGAAGGCGGCGGGTAAACAAGACGATTACGAGATGCTTCTGCAAAGAAGCCGGAATTACAAGAACCTCTATGACCCGGCTGTGGGTTTCATGCGCCCGAAAAAATCAGATGGAAGCTGGGACGAGGAAGCGTGGGCTTCCAAGGAAGACAGAAAGCCAGGATTCACAGAAGGTAGTCCGTGGACCTATTTGTTCTGCGAGATGCAGGACATTCCGGGCATGATTACCTTGATGGGTGGAAACGAAAAATTCGCCGCAAAACTGGATGAGAATTTTTCAGGAGGACATTATCGGCATGACAACGAACCAGGACATCATTACACGTATCTCTACGACTACTGCGGCCAGCCCTGGAAGACCCAGGAGAGAGTCAGAGAAACGATGGCCTCTCAGTATCACAACGGCCCCGATGGTTTAAGCGGAAATGACGACTGTGGACAAATGTCGGCCTGGTATATTTTTAGTGCGATGGGATTCTATCCAGTAACTCCGGGCACTCCGGTTTACGCCATAGGCAGCCCACTTTTCGAAAGGGCGACCATCATGTTGGGGCCTCCATACAAGAAAGGTCCATTCACCGTCATTGCACGCAACCAATCCAAGACGAACAAATACATTCAATCAGCTACGCTAAATGGCAAACCCTTAAGAGTTCCGTTCATCAACCATTCTGACATTGCCAATGGTTCTACTCTCGTTTTTGTTATGGGCCCACGGCCAAATAAGAAGTGGGGAGTCAGCAAATTGCCTCCAGAATGAAGCTTCGCCGCACGAGGTTAGACTCTGTCGGCGCGTGGTGAGTGACGGTAAGCAAGCGTTACAGAACCATCAGGAGCGAAGCGACTGCAGGCAAGAGAGCTGAAGCTAAAGATAATCGAAATGCTCGCTCTCTTGCGTGCAGTCGCTTCGCTCCTGGTTCTGTACCGGTACGTTTTTCGGAAGGATTTTAGAACTGGGATGGTTCTTAACGAAGTCTCTTCTCTGGGTGGATTTCGACTTTTTGTCCAAATCTACAGCTCAACGATCCGGCTTCAATTTGTGGGGTGTGATAAATGAAGATTTATCTGGCGGAAGTTATAGGCACGATGATCATGATCATTCTCGGCGACGGCGTCGTTGCTAACGTTCTACTCAATAGATCAAAAGGACAGAACAGCGGATGGATGGTGATCACGACGGCTTGGGGGTTGGCAGTAATTATCGCCATCTTTTGCGTTGGACGAATCAGCGGAGCGCACCTGAACCCAGCGGTTACCGTCGGGCTTGCGTCCGTCGGTTCATTTCCCTGGATGCAGGTGCCCGGTTACATTCTGGCGCAAATTCTTGGTGCATTTATTGGCGCGATAGTAGTCTGGCTACTTTACCTGCCGCATTTTGCTGAGACGCAGGAGAAAGATCTAAAACTAGCCGTGTTTTGCACCGCTCCGGCAATTAGAAAGCTCGTCCCAAATTTCATTTGCGAAGTCATCGGCACGGCCATTCTTCTCTTTGGGATCCTAGCAATTGGCGCAAATGCTCAGAAACTTACGAGCCCAACAGGGATCGATCTTTCCGTAGTTTTTAGCCAGGCAGTTCAACCAATTCTGGTGGGATTCCTTGTGTGGGGCATCGGTCTGTCCTTGGGCGGGCCCACTGGGTACGCGATTAATCCAGCCCGCGATCTCGGACCACGCCTCGCTCATGCCCTGCTGCCGATTGTGGGCAAGGGAGACTGCGACTGGCCATACGCCTGGATTCCGGTTATTGCTCCGCTGATTGGTGGCGTAATCGGAGCGGCGTTATACACATTGATCGGGTTCTGAGTCAGTGCCTCGACGCGGAAGCGGCCTTGTGAAAGCAATCGCGATCGAGCGGACAGCTTCTCATTCTCACCGGGCTTCAGCCCGGTG
>JBKOYD010000023.1:0-21745 GCA_046725195.1 Acidobacteriota bacterium
CAGCTAACGTTCTGCGCTAGCGCGCGTGCCGACGCGCTGGTGAACTGACGAACCGGATGCGCGAATTGCGCACGTCCGGATCTGTGGGGGGCCTGGTTGGGTAACCGCTGGGCCTACCCGGAGTACTGACTTCATCGCTGCGACGATTCGGCAGACTCTATCGATTTCGTCATGTAATTTGGTTGCGGCCTAGGTCACGTTGCGTTCTCCGTCATCGACCGGAATTTAAGAACGAAATCTCACGAGCATTAAGCTTCCGGATTCTTTAACACTCCTATGAAGGGTAAGTTGCGATACCGTTCAGCAAAGTCCAAACCATAACCCACAACAAATTCATCCGGAATCTGAAAACCAAGGTAGTCGATCTTCACTTCCTTCTGCCGCCGCTCGTGTTTGTCGAGTAGCGCCGCTAGCTTCACAGTCGCCGCGCCGCGCGACGCCAAATTGGCGAGCAGATATGAGAGTGTTAGACCAGTATCCACGATGTCTTCAACCACGAGTATGTGTCTTCCTTCGATTGGCACATCCAGGTCTTTCATAATGCGAACTTCACCTGAAGTTCGCGTAGAAGATCCATAACTGGAAATTGCCATGAATTCGATGCTCAATCGCGTATCGATGGCCCGCAGAAGATCACTTAGAAAAAAACAAGCACCTTTTAACACGCCGATTAACAACGGATTGAGGCCCGCATAATCGTGAGTAATTTGCGCTCCTAACTCCTTGATACGCGTCTGAATCTGTTCCTCAGAAAGAAGTACTTCCAGGTTTGGATTACTGAATTCCGAAGCGAGGTGAGCCGAAGACGTAGCCAACTTGTTTCTCCTTCATTACTGCCGGGAATTGATCAAAACAAAGATGTTTGCGTATGCGCCGTGTGGTGCGACATACTATGCAAGCTCTTCCCTTTAGGTCAATGCTTTGCAGCAAATTCCTCGGAGATAAAACAGAATGCGCTTTGGCTTGATGCTCAATCGAATAGTGCGCGCTCTTCCTCCCGTTCTCACCATAGTAATCTTCGTAGCATCAGCATCGGGTCAGGGAACTGCGATCGAACCCTGCCAGGCGAGTCCGAGTCCATCGAAGCCGGCCATCTCGAGTCCGTCGGTTAATCCAGCCAAGGCTAGTACACGCGCGCGCGAATCCGTTGTGGATTCGAGCGTAGCTGAAGATCCGGCCGTTGAAGGAATAATCCGTCCGTATAGCGAGAAGGTGAGAGCTCTCAACGTCGTAATCGGACGACTGGACGGCGAGTTGAAAAAGACTGGGATCGGCGCCGGCACGTTGGGAAATTTTGTTACCGACGGTATGAGCGCTCAAGCAAAAGCAAAGCTAGGCAAGCCGGTATCGCTAGCAATCATGAACGCCGGTGGACTGCGTAAAAACGAAATTTCCTCAGGTCAGTTGCGCGCCAGTGACATTTTCGAGTTGTTGCCCTTCGAGAATGCTCTGGTCGCAGTCGATTTGAACGGAGCCCAACTGTCCAGGTTATTGCAAATAATGACTCGCGATGCTCAGGCGGGCGCACATATTCAATTCAAGTGGAACGAGCAAAACCGCGTAGAATTTCTTAGTGGCAAACTAGTTGACGAAAATGGCCGAGAACGTGAGATTGACCCACAAGAGATCTACACTATCGTCACGATCGATTACCTTTTGAAACTCGGCAGTGGTTCCTATGCGGTTTTGCAGGAAGCCCGGAACACCACTTCGCTCAACACGACTGTGCGCGACGCCATTATGGACTACGTAAAGGCTGAGACTGCGGCGGGACGCGCGATTCGGCCGCGCTCTGATCAGCGCTTTGTTCAAGTAGGACCCGGTCCTACACGTTCTGAGAGTCCTGAATGATTAGTAGACGAACATTTCTAGCTGCGTCCGCAGCGTTTGGCGCGACGTTCATCCGCCTGCCTCACGGGCTGGGGTTTTCCATAAAGGGCAGCGAATACTGGTCGTCAGCGACGAATGCCAACGAGACTGTAATAACCATCCTTCACACGAACGATACTCACTCGCAGATAGATCCGTTGCCCGCCAACGACAAGTATGCGGGCAAGGGAGGAGTCGCGCGTCGGGCAACACTGGTAAAAAAAGTAAGGCAAGAAAATCCCAACATGTTGCTGATTGATGCCGGTGATGTACTTCAGGGAACACCCTACTTCAACTTTTACAAAGGAGAGGTGGAGTACAAGGCGATGTCGGCTATTGGCTACGATGTCGGCACCCTCGGCAATCATGAATTTGATAATGGAGTTGAGGCGCTGGCTGCAGCGCTGAAGTTTGCAAATTTCGATCTGGTCTCTACGAACTACGACGTCAAAGGTACCGCGCTCGAGGGGCTGATCAAACCTTATGTGGTCAAGACGGTTGGTGGGTTAAGAGTTGGACTCTTCGGATTGGGCATCAGTCCGGTTGCACTCATAACTCCGGAAAATTTCAAAGGAATCACATATAAGGATCCTGTAATCGCCGCGCGCGCTGTCGTGAAAACGTTGCGGGAGAATGAACGTTGCGCACTGGTTGTTTGCATGTCGCACCTTGGTTATTACGAGACGCCACGACGGAATAGTATTGGAGACTCACAAGTCGCCGCGCAGGTCGACGGAATTGATTTCATTGCCAGCGGTCACACGCACACCTTCATGGAGAAACCCGTGATCCAAACGCAACCGTGCGGTGCGCAGACGCTGATATTTCAAGTTGGGAAGAGTGGAATCTACGTGGGTCGCGTGGATTTCACATTCAAAACGGGAAAACTGGTTGCTGCTTCCGGACGATTGCTGGACTCGAGGAACGCTTAACTTACCACCTAATTAAGTCAAATGGAGAACGATGAAACGCGCAATCGGGTGCGCGCCTTGGTCCGTGAGGTGCTAGCCAAGGCGATACCTGAAAGTGCCGAGACTACAGAAAGCTCATCCTCAACTTCCAGTCGCTTCATAAACACAGCACCAGAAAACCTGGATCCAGCTGTCATAACGCGCGATGAGTCAGCGAAAAATGTGATCACTGAGGATGATGTCCGCGGACTTGAAGTCGGCTCCGTCCTCAGAATAGGTGAAGACTCGCGCTTAACACCTCTGGCGGCGGATATCGTTAGCGCTAAGCAGATTCAAATCGTTCGTAGGCAGTCTCGCAGAGGCTCGAAGACTGCAAAACTTGTAGCCGTCGGTTCGGATCATGGCGGGTTCAAGATGAAGGAAGAACTCAAGACACTCTTGAGTGACTTGGGCCATAGGGTGCACGATTTTGGCACTGATTCTGAAGAGGCGGTCGACTATCCTGACTTTGCACATGCGGTCGCACGTTCAGTTGCAGATGGGCAATCCGATGTTGGAATCATCATCGATGGCGCCGGAGTTGGCAGCGCGATGACCGCGAATAAGGTTCCCGGCGTTCGTGCGGCAGCTTGTTACTCGGTAGCCGTCGCGCGTAACTCGCGCGAGCACAACGGTGCGAACGTCCTGACATTGGGAAGTAAGACCATCAGCAACTCTGAGATGAAAGACATTGTCAGTGCCTGGCTTTCGACTGAGCTTGTCGAAGACCGGCACAAGCGAAGAGTTGCAAAGATCGACGCTATTCAGCGCCAGTATCAGCGCTAGTCCGAAGGCCACGACTGCATCACAAAACCTCACGTGTTAGAATAACGATAGACGTCCTGAGTTAGTCGCGTCCGGAGTTTCCCGTCAAATGTTCCATTCCAACAACGGCGAATATGAATTACTAATTGAGCAGATAACTGACGAGATCGTTAGACGTCTGAATGGTGATGGCGGCGATCAAGCAGCGATGTGCGGCTGCACTTCCGAATGCTTCCATCGATGCCCCGAAAGGATGCATCGCATTGTTGACGCTGGAGCTGCTCGCATTGGATTGGTGTTGGGCGAAACTGGAACTGCCAGAGAGTGGGCCAGTCTTATTGATCACACGTTGCTGAAACCCGAAGCAACCGATGACGATATCAAGAAGCTTTGCCAGGAAGCCGCAACCTATCGCTTCGCGTCTGTCTGTGTTAATCCAACCTGGGTAAAAGTCGCTTCCTGTAATTTGCGTGGAACCGGGATCCCTGTTTGTACGGTTATTGGCTTTCCACTAGGGGCCACGCTTCCAGACGTTAAAGCTTATGAAGCGAGAAGGGCGATCTTCGATGGAGCAAAAGAAGTCGACATGGTGATCAATGTAGGAGCGCTAAAGAGTGGCGACGATTGTCTCGTGGAATATGACATCCGCTGCGTTGCGCAGGTGGCCCATGAGAACGACGCTATTTGCAAAGTGATCATTGAGACTGCGCTATTAACCGATGAAGAAAAGGTGCGCGCGTGTCAGGCAGCGAAAAAGGCGGACGCCGATTTCGTCAAGACATCAACTGGTTTCTCAAAGGGTGGTGCTACCGTTGCCGACGTTGCACTGATGCGTCGAACTGTCGGCTCGGAGCTCGGCGTCAAAGCGTCGGGTGGAGTGAAGGGACTTGATGATGCACGGAAGATGGTAGAAGCGGGAGCCACCCGTATTGGCGCCAGCGTCGGCGTAAAAATCGCGCAAGAGGCCGCCAGCAAGAGTCCCTCACACCCAACGAGCTCCGCATATTAATCCTCTCTGACCTGACTTATTAACTGCCTCTAATGACGAACTCTTGATAGCCGCGCTGCTTTCCGTCTATGCTTCAATTGTTCTCCAATCACGGTAGGCCGGTGACGACTAGATGCCCGCAAGTCCGAAATTGTTGGCAGTCATTCTGGGCGGAGGTGCGGGTAACCGCCTTTATCCGCTTACCCAACAGCGGTCCAAACCTGCAGTTCCACTAGGCGGCAAGTACCGGCTCGTAGATATAGCACTTTCAAACTGCATTAACTCCGACATCCTTAGGACCTTTGTTCTCACGCAGTACAACTCCGCCTCGCTCAATCGGCATATCGCACAGACTTATCGCTTCTCTCGCTTCTCAAATGGCTTTGTGGAGATTATCGCAGCGGAACAGACGCCCGAGAGTCCGCAATGGTTTCAGGGAACCGCAGACGCAGTAAGACAAGTGTTGCCTCATATTAGGGATTTGGGAGTTGACACTTTGCTGATTCTGTCAGGCGACCATCTCTACCGAATGGACTATCGTGATTTTATTGCCCGGCACCGCGAAACGAATGCGGATGTGACCGTGTCTGTAATCCCCTGCGAGGCCCGACCTGCAAGTGAGTTTGGTTTGCTCAAAACGGATGAGGGCGGACGAATCATTGAGTTTAAAGAAAAGCCGAAAGGCGATGATCTTCTATCGATGCGTGTCGACACTACTAAGCTGGGCCTAGATTCGAACGAAGCTGCGCGCAGACCTTTTCTTGCTTCGATGGGGATCTATGTTTTTAAGTACGATCGACTGGTAAGACTCCTAGCAGAAGATCAGAAGTGGGTCGATTTTGGTAGAGAGATCATTCCTGCAGCGATCAGGTTAGGGCATGTGCAAGCCCACATGTTTGATGGGTACTGGGAAGACATCGGAACTATCGGCGCTTTCTATCGAGCAAATCTCGATCTAACCACCAAGATTCCGCAGTTTAATTTGTTTGACGCCGAAGCGCCGGTTTATACCCGAGCTCGTTACTTGCCGCCGTCAAAAATTGAAGAGACCGAGATAAACGACTCGATCATTAGTGACGGTTGTATCATCAACGGTGCAAAGGTCACAAACTGTGTGGTTGGGTTGAGAAGTAGGATTTCAAAAGGCGTGCAGATCGACGCGTCGTACATGATGGGTGCTGATTACTACCAAACCTTTGACGACATGCGCGCGGACTCGGAGAAAGGAGTGCCGCGAATTGGATTAGGGGAGGGAACTGTTGTCAAGCGTGCCATCATCGATAAGAACGCTCGCATTGGAAGTGGTGCGAGGCTCTTGAATGAGACAAACGTAGTGGAAGTCGATGGACCTGATGGTTCGTACTACATTCGTGATGGCATAATCATTGTGCCAAAGAATGCTGTCATTAAAGATGGAACTGTGATCTAGTAAATCCATGGCTCGTGGTTGGGAAAGTAAAGCAGTTGCGGATCAGATCGAGGAAGGGAACGCCCGAAACCGGGAAGCGCAACGATCTCCTTCCTCCGCAGAAGACCGCGGGCGTAAGGAGCGACTCGAGTCGTTACTCCTTTCCAAGTCGAGGTTGTTGCAACAACTTGAGCGAGCCAGACACCCGTCCCATCGAGGCGTGCTGTTGAATGGACTCCGAGCTATCGAGAACGAAATCGAAGAGATCTCTAAATAACAACTTTTCGCTTGCACATTCATTCTTCCTGCCACCCCCAGCGCTAAAGCGCAGCCAATTTGGGCAACGTCGGAAACCTCTGAGGTGTTACCTTAACTCCACCCAGGTTCCCTTGGTTTCACTTTTCTAAAGTTATACTTTAACTAGATGCCCCGTTCTAACATTGCCACACGCGAATATCACCCGGCCGTTGTCACGAGAAGTCCGGACTCAAAACGTAAGACAATTATTTCCCCTATCAAACTGCCAAAGAATAAGAACAACCTGGAGCTTCATCTTGATGGAAGGGTAGTGAAGCTAACCAACCTCGATAAGCTGTTCTGGCCGAGGTTGGGCGTGACGAAAAGGGACCTCATTCAGTACTACATCAACGTAGCTCCGGCCCTCCTTTCTCACCTGACCGATAGGGCGATGGTTATGAAGCGATATCCGAATGGGGCCGCCTCAGATTTCTTCTTTATGAAACGCGCGCCATCTCCCAGGCCGAAGTGGATCGAGATCTGCAGTATCGAGCACTCTTCGGGAAACGTCATCGACTTTCCAATGATTCAGGATCTCGCCTCATTAATGTGGGTAATCAATCTCGGTTGCATTGACCTCAATCAATGGTACGCACGATGTGACGACGTCGATCGGCCAGACTACTTGCACTTCGATCTCGATCCAGTTCCCAACGCTTCTTTTGAAAAAGTCTGCGAGGCGGCCTTGTATATCAAGATGGCGCTGGATTCGCTCAAAATACCGAGCTATGCAAAGACCACAGGATCAAAGGGAATTCATATCTACATACCGATCCACCGAGGACCTACGCAGAAACAAGTGTGGACCTTCGCGAAAGAGTTCTCGCGGGCGGTTGCGTCGCAGGTACCGGCGTTATTGACGGCGGTCTACCAGGTGTCCAAACGTCCCAAGGGCAGGGTATTGGTTGACTACAACCAGAACGCCTGGGGTCGGACGTTGGCTTCGGTGTATTCGGTGAGGCCGAAGGAACTGCCGACAGTTTCAACTCCAGTGAGTTGGAAAGAGCTGGAGCGTGGTGTGAATTTGGAGGACTTCCGAATCGACAACGTCCCCGCTCGAGTTCGTAAGCTTGGCGATCTTTGGAGACCTTTATTGGTTGCCAAGGGACGCTTCCGACTTGAAGCTTACCTTTAACTTTAGCTTCACCTTTAGAATTATCGATCAGGTAATACTTCAACCGTCGGCGGGCCTACAGTTGAAGTTGATGGTTAGGTTTTGTCCGCTCCAGTCTATGGTTGTCGTGTGAATAAATCCTTCTCAGTAACTCGCTCGCAGCTGAAGAAGTCGCTTCAATCATTGGTATCCAACAATGCGATCCCGAACGTTCCCTGTTAGCACTTCCTGAAATGAAGAAGTCAGTAAAGTCAAAATCCACGAACACCTATCAGATCTGGACAGTAGGCCATTCAACGCATAGTGGCGAAGTGTTTGGTCAAATCATATTGGCCCACGATATTGAAACGTTAGTGGATGTTCGAAGCTTTCCTGGGTCACGTCGCTTTCCCCAATTCAACAAATCGGCTTTAGCTCAATCGCTTTCCAAACTCGGAATCAAGTACGAACACGCACCCGCGTTAGGCGGTCGAAGGCAAGCACGCAAAGGATCACAAAATACAGCTTGGCGGAATACATCGTTTCGCGCTTATGCTGACTACATGGAGACGGAGGAGTTCGAGTGCGGAGTTAGAGAATTACTTGAGCTTGCTGCTGAGGCTCGCACCGCGGTTATGTGCGCAGAAGCACTCTGGTGGCGTTGTCATCGAAGTCTCATCGCTGACTATCTGAAGGTCGCAGGGCATTGGGTCGTTCATATCATAGATGCGACAAAGACAGAGGAACACCCATTCACTGCAGCCGCCAGGATTGTTAATGGAGAGTTGTCGTATCGCGGATTGCTGGGCTGAGAATTAATTAGAGTTAATGTAATGGCTGAGGTGCTTAGCCTATCCCGCGTTACTATGCCAAACCTTTGCTCTTGCACCTTTCTTGCGACGCTTTACGCCGGTACGACGCGGTATCTTTTGCGGATCGCCTGTGGCAGCTTTCTTCACATTGCCACCTTCGTCTTCTGCGATCTCTGCGAGGGTGCGTCGACTGATAATAGAAACGGGAGCTAGCTCGGTCACTTCCTCTTCAGTCGTGTAGTAATCGCGATGCTTGATAAGAAGCCACTGACGATCCCTGGTGCGCACCAACACCCAGGAACCCTTCAGCTTCTCGCCATTAAGCGTGAACTTGAAGTCGCCTTTGCGCAACGCAGCACTGACGTCGTCCGTGCCCTCCGGTTCATACGTGCCATAATCCCAAACCATCACCGTCCCACCACCATATTCTCCCTCCGGTATTACGCCTTCGAATTTCGCGTAATCGACGGGATGATCCTCAACCTGCATGGCGAGTCGTTTGACGGTTGGATCAAGTGAAGGACCTTTCGGAACGGCCCACGACTTAAGCACGCCATCGGCTTCCAAGCGAAAGTCGTAGTGCAACTGAGTTGCGCGATGCTTCTGCACCACGAACAAACGCCCAGTCTTCGTGCGCTTCTTGGTCGGACCCGGTTCCGGAGTTTTATCAAACTTCCGTTTCTTCCTGTATTCGGTTAAGGCGGCCACAGATGAACTAAACCTTAAACTGATTCCTTAAGTGTAGTGAAATGGTGAAGTTTCTGAGTAGGTCGGCGGTCCTTACGTAGTGTGTCAGCTCGAAGTTACTTCCCAGGCGCCTTGACTTGCTGCCATCTCGATTGCCGTCTCGTCTTCGGTTGGGAAAAGCTCGCTCTGGATAGGATCCAGGCCCAGGGCCTCTCTTACCCGCGCGAAGCTCCTGCGATGAATCGGCAACGCACCGAGACTTTTTAATGCCCGACAGTGCTCCGGCGTGGGATAGCCTTTGTGCGACGCCAGGCCGTATCCGGAATAGAGACCATCAAGCTCAAGCATGTGAGCGTCGCGCGTTGTCTTTGCGATTATGGACGCTGCGGCAATACTTGCGGAAAGCGCGTCACCTCGAATAATACCCCGCTGTGGCACTGAGCAGTTTGGAATCTTGCGCGCGTCAACCAGAATAAAATCGGGCTGGCAACTTAGGCCCTGTACTGCGCGTTGCATCGCGAGAAGACCAGCACGATAGATGTTGATTTTGTCGATCTCTTCCACTTCAGCGAATCCAACGGACCAACAAATAGCGTCCTGCTTAATCTGTACAGCGAGTTCAACTCTTTTCTCGGCTTCCAGTATCTTCTTCGAATCGTTAAGGCCGCGAAGCTTGTAGTTCTGTGGAAGAATGACGGCGCCGGCTACGACGGGCCCAGCGAGTGGCGCCATTCCCGCTTCGTCGACTCCAGCAACCAACGAGTAACCATCTGCCCATAATTCGATCTCGAATCGAAGAAGATAATGAAGTCGTTGTCCTTCGGAACGATTGCTTCGATATCGCAAGCGTATTCGTCGTGCCAGCAGCTGCGCGCCGTGACGTCGATCAAGTTCGAGCGCTTCAAGTAACCCCTTAGGTACGGGTCGATTGTGTTCAACAAACAGCTCGCTCAGTTCGGGAATCGATTTGTTTAGAAGATCCTCAAGAGAAGGCATCGTGCAGTGTTTATTCCCGCTGGACAGTTCTTGCTAACGGAAGCTAGTCTCCGGTTCCAATAACTTCTTGTCAAGATGTCTCTTTGTTTTTTCGATCAACCTGAAAGAGGATGGTATTCTGAATCGCGACTTGTCAGATTTTGCAAAACGTGAGTCCGCTAAAGATCAACTTCCAGCAGAGAACGTAACGTTGTCAGAAAATTTTTCCCCCAGTGCAAAGATGCGTTTGCTTGGAATACTGCCCCTCATTTTTTTTCTGGCGCAGGCAGTTCACTACTGGAGAATCGATCAGCTTGGACACATGCTATGGATGTGCAACATCGGCAATCTCGTCCTTGCGCTGGGTTTGTTTTTTGAGAAGCCGCTACTCATTAGAATAGCAGCCATCTGGATGATCCCAGGCTTATTTATCTGGTTGCGATACGTGGTGTTCGCGTGGGGAATCTTTCTGACCTCAACTTTGGCCCATGTCGGTGGCCTGTTAGTGGCGATGCTCGCAGTTAGAAAAGTCGGCATGGAGAGAAGGACTTGGGTTTATGCTTTTGGTTGGTACCTTGCTATGCAGTTGATCTCCCGCTTCTTCATCTCTCCTGATCTTAACGTAAACCTCGCGCACAAAATACAAGATGGCTTTGAACAAAGCTTCGGTTCCTACTGGGAGTTTTGGCTTACGCTGACTGTAGTGACTGCAGTAGTCCTCTGGGCTTTCGGATGGATGCTTTGGAAGGTCTGGCCCGCTCGAACCCGGGCTACGTTCTGATTTGCGGTGACCGACTGGAGGTCAAGTCGGGAAGGAAACGGCGACCGCGGCCACCCTGCTTGTGATGTGAAAAAAGGCTACTCCATGGTAAAGGCGAGATCGGTAGGCTTTGGCACATTGCTCAAGTTACTTCTGAATGTTTTTCCGTAATCATTTTTAAAGCAGCACTTGAGGGGCGTTCGCTGAGCTGATCGGAAAAGTTGGCGAGTGGTCCAGGACGACCTGTTGATGTGTAGGCAGTTGAGGAATTACGGGAACGAACACGTCGTTTCAAACGACTATGGGCTGCATGGGGTGAGAAGATCGGATGTGACCTGTCTTACGACGGAAGTGAGCAAGATCCGTTAAAAACAACGGAAAAGTGGGCATGTTCGATGGCCGTTCGGGCTGGAGACTGGACTTCGCCTATGGTATCATCCTTCCGTTGAATACCCCTTTCCTCCTGTGGGTATAGTTGGCGCGGCGGACGGCAAAAACCGCCGCGCTTTTTTGTCATTGGAGGTGCCCACTAACGCCGGGAAACGGTCGCGTCTTTCCGACTCCCCTGAACACCACGAACCTTTTACGGATCTTTCAGGGCAATCCGAAAAATCAGAACTTCTCAGACGGTCGATTCTTATCCGCGAATTTCTTCAATACTGGCGGGTTCGAACGCGCCGAGTCGTCAACTGCCGCAGCGCCAGATGGATTGAAGATGTAACTTTCACGGGCACGAACGGCCAGGTTTGGCTGCCTTGCGCGGACCTTGATCTGTCGTCTTTGGCCAGCTTGAGGTGGACGCTTCGGGTAGTAACCGATGCTGTACTGGCGTCGCAATTCTTCAGCGACGTTGGCGAACGCATAGCCCATGTTTTGTAGACTGTCCGCTTGATACTGGCGGCCGCCAGTGTTATCTGCCAACTCGCGAAGATACTGACTCGCCAACTCGTAATCGGCGCGAATCGTTCCTCTGCGCGGCGAAGGATAGCCTCCTCTTCGATTGTTTCCGTTACGCCCACCGCCGAAGATTCCTCCCAGGATTTGTCCCCAAACATCGATTGGACCCCCTGGGAAAATAACTCCGGCGATGTCTCCAGACGTGTCGTATTGAACGGGATAGATCAAGGCGTCGAGCTCCTGTGCGTCCATCAAGTTACTTTCATAGGTCGCTCGGCGACTCGTTGTGTCGACGCCATCCGTGAAAAGCACAATCGCCTTCCTGCCAGGTATGCGACTCAACTGCTGATTTATGACCATATCGACAGCGTCATATAGTCGCGTTCCATCATCTGTATGCGCGCGTTGAATAGCTCGCTGAAGTTTGGAGCGATCGGTCGTGAGATCACTCAATAACTTTATGTCGTTGTTGAAAGAGACGACCATGACCTTATCTTCAGGCCGCAACTGGTTGACAAAGCTGATGGCTGCATCCTGAATGTCTTCCAAGCGAAATTGCGTCGAAGGGCTGGTGTCGAGCATTAACACCACGGAAAATGGTTTGTCGACGGAGGCGAAGAAAGCGACCTCTTGTTCGACGCCATCTTCCCAAATTCGGAAGTCCTGTTTCTCGAGGTTTGGTATGTACCGCCCGTCACGGTCCATGACACTGACTGGAATCGTGACTAGCGTGGTGTTCACACGAATGATATCGCCGGCATCGACTTCCTGAGGACCAGTCGGTTCCGGGTCCGGTTGTGGCGCTGGTTGTCGATTGTTCGGATAGTTGGAGCCACCCAGAACAGGCGGTCGTGTCGGCGCAGGATTGGGCGTACCTTGCGTAGAGGTTGTTTGATTACCTACGCGCCTTGGACGTCCTTGTCCAAAGCAAAGGTTTGTGACGGTTAACAGCAGGGAGAGGAGCAGTAGGAGAACAAAAGACTTTTTCATACAAAGCTCCCGTGGAGTCTGGCACACAGGGGTGCCAAGCTCACTTTGAATGCGTTCAGCCTAAATTGGATGCTTACGGTCTTTGAGTTGAATAAGGGGGAGAAAACCGTCAGACAAATACAAGATACGCCCCAAAGACGCGGTAGGGCAAGCTTAGGGACAGAGAACTTCAGAATCCACTTTAAGACTGTATCCGATCTCTTAACTGCGGCCATTATCGCATCTCGGAGGAAATTGAATTCCAAATCAACGGCAACGTCGCCCAAGCTTGACCTCGGTGCTGGGGGCGGAAAGCGAAGAGTACAATGCGGCCCTTTCCAAGACCTACCTCGGCGAGTGCTATTTGTCCTCGCAGCTTTTCCTCGCCGAGTAACCACCCTGAACGCAGCACATTTTCTTTGGCGTACCGGGCTATGACATGAACGCTGGCATCGTTGGAGTCGAAGGCCGAACTGTTGATGAAATATGCGGGAATGGTCGCAGGCAAGTTTGAAGCGATGGGATTCTTATTGTCGAGATCGAGCGTGACGATAGAACCAGGACAATAGAACTCAGACGACTTTACGCCTTCCAGTATATTGCGAATTGGAAGGTTGAACTGTTTGATTGCCAAATCGCAGGCGGCATCAAAACAGATCAACGTCCCACCGCTGCTAACAAACTCTCTTAGTTTAGTGACCCCGGCTTCGGTAACACCACCCGTGTATTCTGCTGGTAGGCTACCGGCAGCATTGCCGGCGATGATCTCAGTGCTGCGTTGGGACGAGAAAACTAAAACATCAAACCTCGAAGTAAGCGCACCTTGCCTTATATCAGTGTCTCTCACTGAAGAATAGGGCACGTTAAAAGTGTCGAAGATAAAACGGGTCCAGCCTTCATCGATGTTGCCCATCGAACCTTTGTATATCCCTACACGGACTGGACGTCGCAAAGGGTTGTTTAAAGGCGACGCATCCCCCTGACGTAACTGAAGCGCAAGGTCGGCCCTGACTTCGTTACTATCTTTTAGAAGCGTCAGTTTTCTTTCGGTCGCCGCTTCCTTAATCGCCGTTACCGCTGGTGCCTCGATTCCCATTTGTAGTGGCAAAGTCCACCCTGCGACGTCGTAAGGGCGCTCGGCTTCACCTTGTGCAGTTAATCTGTTTGGGTAAATCTGTGGTTCAAAAAGAGCAACGATATTTGGACGCTGTGGCTGGGCCAGGAAAATGATGTAACTGCCAGCAGGTACCTCCTGCATCGACTTTGTGGCATCGATCATTATCTGGTACGTACCTAGCTTCTCTTGAGCTGCGTTCGTTCTCTGGAGTAGCTGTGGACCAAACGTGACGTGCAGTTCGTGATCAAGCCGAAAGACTTCGATGCCCTGGTCAATCAAACTGCCAACCATCTTAGCGACGGCCTCATCACGCGCTTGTCCAGCCGGAATTAAATACGCAACTACGTCCTCTGGTTTCGCACGCAGCTCAACATTCTTTCGCCCAAGCTCAAAGAAGTCGCGTAAGTATCCGGCCCGGAATTTCGCAGCCATCGAAAGGACAGCCCGAGCCGCAATTAACTCCATTTGCATGATGTCGCGCGCGCGCCACGTGCCTCCGGGCCAGGGATCGGGAAAGTTCGTTGTTGTCTCTGTCGCATTGCGCATTCCTCGCGTGGTCGACTTGGCTAGTTGCTCCCCTGTTACAATTCGCGGAGTCATCAATTTGGCACTTGCTGCTTCAGAAAGAATGCCGATTGAGTTGTGGAAGTAAGGAGCGGTACGAAACCCACCGTGCCACCACGTATCGTACAACGCATTTGTCAGGACCCCCTGAAAACCTGCCGCCTGCAGATCGGCGGCAACCTTATGACCAATTAATCCAACCTGGCGAAGGAGCAACGGCGAGATGTTTGGATTAGAGGGATCGTAAAAGGGCGGAATGAAAAATCTAGATCCATTGGATCCTTGCTGGTGTACGTCATACACAATCTCGGGAAACCAATCATGCCAAAGCAAACGCGTGATAATTTGTGTCTCCGTAAGGTTGAGCATGAACCAGTCGCGGTTGTCGTCGTGACCGGCGTAATGGTGGTAAAGCTCGGGAGGTTCACTTCCCTCGTATGGAGTCCCGAGAGTCTTGCGATACCAATTGGCGACAATGTCGATCCCGTCAGGATTGGGAGACGGAATCAAGAGCAGGATTGTGTTCTGTAGGATCTCTCGGCTGTCTGGGTCCTGTGCTGTCGCGAGTTCATAGGCGAGTTGCATCGACATTTGGGAAGCCACTATTTCGGTCGAATGGATCGAGCACGAAATCGCCACTACCACCTTGCCGTTCGCGATCAATCCGTCCCGCTGTCCTGGTTGTGTGACTTTGCGCGGATCGGCAAGTTGCTGCTGAATTTCTTTGTATTTTTGGAGGGCCAGTATATTCTCGCGCGCGCTGATAAAGGCCACGATCAGCGGTCGTTTCAACGTTGACTGACCAAGTGTTTGTACCGAGACGCGGTCAGACGCCTTGTCGAGGCGACCGAAGTAATCTGTGATCTGCGCCCAGTCAGCTATCGTTCGATCATCTCCCGGCGTGAATCCAAGGACTGCTTTAGGCGATGGTACTGAAGCCGATTGGGACGTTTGGCCATCTCGTCCTTGCGCCAACGATTGTGATGAAAGAGCGGCGACAGACAGTACGATAGCCAAACCGGCGACTGCTAATCGATGGCTAAACATCCGAGATTTCCTTTGCGAAAATTAATGGAAGAGAGCGCAACAACCGAGAAAGCTATGACGGAGGAGTCTAGCACAACCCAGCGTCGTAGCTTTATGCGCCGTTTTCACTACTCGTGGTCGTTGTTTGTGGCTGGTGCCCTTCTCCTCGTTCTGGGCCCACCGATACTGATTTTTTCGTGGTTGGTTAATAAGCACGATCTGGTCTATCCCTGGGCCCGTTTCGGGGCGAATGCCTGGTTGCGGCTCAGTGGCATTAGGGTCGAGGTAAAGGGATTGGAGTTGTTGGATCCCAAGCAGACTTATGTGTTTGTCTCAAACCACCGTTCATATCTTGATACGGCTACGCTTTTCATTTACACAGGCCGCAGGATTGGATTGTTGGCAAAGAAGGAACTATTGAAGGTGCCTGTCCTGGGAGTTGGTATGGGTTTCGTTAACGTCATGGCAATCGATCGCAGCAATCGTGAAAATGCGATCCGTACTGCGGAAGCAGCGGCCAAGCGAATTCAGTCGGGAGTTTCGTTTGCCGTGTTTGTAGAAGGAACTCGCGCGATGCCGGGAAAACTACTTCCTTTCAAGAAGGGCGCATTCTACATGGCAAGGCAGGCAGGAGTACCTGTAGTGCCTGTCGCCATTAAGAATTCAGATGTGCTGATGGGAAAAGGAACCGGTGAGGCCAAGTCCGGAACGATCGAAATGGTGATAATGCATCCTGTTGATACCGCGAACGTATCGACTGACGACGATATCAACAATTTGATAGCCGGAGTTCGTCAGTCGATCGCCAGAGAACTCAATGTTGTGCCTGACTAAAACTACCGGCTATGGAGCGAACTCAAAGGTTAGAAGTCCGGCAACCTTGACTGTGATTCCATCTACAGTTGTTGGCGCAAAACTAGATTTACGCGCGGCGTCTTCTGCGGCTGCTCGCAATGGCAGGGGACCATCAGTCGCCATTGCGGAAATCACTTTTCCATTCTCATCAACCACAACACGAACAGTTACCCTACCCGAGGCTCTCAATCTCTTAGCCTCCTCAGGATAGGTCGGTTTAGCAAGCACAACGGCTTTCGAGTTCAGTACGCCACGCTCTACAGGTTTTGCTACGCCACTGGAGGTCGTTGGTACTTCGCTTTCACCGATCTCAGTGACCTTCAGGGTGGCTCGGGTTGGCGTAAAGTCCATGTAACGAACCTTCATTCGAACATGGAGAGAACCCCCGTTGTCAAAAATAAGTTCCTCGTCCGCATAAGAGTACGTTGGAAACCAGTATCGGCCGTCGATGTGCTCACGATAAGTCTCGACGGTGGGAAACTTATTATTCTTGGTTTCAGGGACGCCTTTGCCCTTCGTCTTTACGATCTGCAGATCCTGATCATCAACCCAGATGCGACCTAAAAAGAGTCGTTCGGATTTCTTTGGATCGGGGATAACTCTTGGTGCTACATCGAAAATATACAAATTGAGTTCATCAATTTTCTCTTTGCCGACATAACGGATGTTGTATTTCGGGATCTTGGAAGGTTCGAGAGCAAACGGCTCGATTCCACCCAGATCCTCAATGTCTTCCTTCGTTACCTCCGGCATCGATGACATCGGGAAGAAGCTGATCTTCTCATAGCGGTTTCCCTGATCATCAAAAGTGAACTGCGAAACACGATGGTACTCACCTATGACTTGTCCACCCATGCCGATGCTTTGAATCAGTGCGTCGCGCTTGAACGAGTAGGAGTTAAGTGCGCGTCGAAACTCGACCTCCTTTGCCGTAAACGAACTGATAATTTTCTCAGCCTCAGCCGGACTCAAAGATCCAGTGGCTTCTGTCTGGGCCGACACACCGATCGCGGCGACGGCCGACAGAATGAGGATGAATAAACGAGTAATCAGACTTATCTTCAATTGATGCTTCATTTCGTACCAGACAGCGGACTCAGCGTTACGTTGTGGAAACCAGCATGTCTCAGATGCCGCTGGAAAACCCGTTGTTGCCAAGAGAAATCTTCCTAAGAACTTGTGGGCAGCGAGCCCATTTTCCTGTTGCAAATTTTCCTGCATCTAGTGTAAGGTGCCAATATTAGAATAAGTTAGAGTTCGGCCAGCGGCACTTGTGGCGAAAAATGGAGCCCGATTGGCCTCGAAAATCGTGGCTTAGCTGGTTTGAAAAACAGTTTCTCAAGGTCCTCATGTCGGCAACAGGCACTCGTCCAAATTCCGTGGAGCTTTACGGCGCGGGAGCGCAGACGTGACGCCGAGCGGCGGCGTTGCTTACACGGAGCGCGGGCGATAAACCAGGCTTTGGGAGGAGCTTGGTTTTAGGTGGTCTGAGGTCGATGATGTGCGCGGTGATTAGCTACTCCTTCTGGGCGGGGTGGCTTAAAAAGTCACCGCGCACACCCCAGCCTTCTTAAAGCAAAACAACCAACTTCAATCTGTTGTTTTCGCATTGTCTGGGAAAATTGTGCCTCGGCCTTTGCATCGCCGGTGATTTGCAACGCGAGTCTCCGTCGGGGTTGCGAGGTTCGTTAGGGGAGGTGTTAGTCCTTCGGGCAGATATAGGATTCCACTCAACCTAAACTCATCTCGGGGTTTAGCCCTCGAAGAATTCGACAGGCACTCGTTTCGGAATAATGCCTTTTTCGAAACCTTCATCGAGCAAACGCCGGACTGCTTCGCGGCCTCGATCTGTGTAGTCCAGTGTCAGGTCGTTCACCCACATGGCGACAAACCGATCAGCGAGGTCGGTATCCATGTCCCTGGCGAATTGCATAGCGTATTGGAGTGCGTCCTCCCGGTGGGTGAGCGAGTAACTTATACTATCGCGGAGCAGATTCGAGACTTCCTTGATTCGTGCTGGGCCCAAATCTCGTTTAATCGCATTTCCTCCCATGGGGAGAGGGAGGTTGTGGCGCTTGTGCCACCATTCTCCCAAATCCAGCACTTTATGAAGCCCCTTGGATTCGTAGAATAGCTGCCCTTCATGAATTAACAGACCGGCATCGCAGGTTCCGTTCTGCACCGCGTCAATGATCCTGTCAAAAGGTACGACCTCATATTCAAAGTCCGCGTTGAAGATCCGAAGCGCGAGAAAAGCGCTAGTCAATCTACCCGGAACAGCAATCTTCAGGTTGGGTATGTCCTCAGGAATAGCAGGCTCGCGCGACGCCAAAATCGGTCCATAGTTATCGCCAATTGAGGCGCCATGAGGGAGTAAGGCGTATTTGTCTGCGACGTATGCGTAGGCATGGAAGCTAATTGCGGTAACATCGTATGTGCCCCGCATCGCTTCTTCGTTAAGCGTTTGAATGTCTTTGAGCAGGTGTTTGAAGTTCAGACTTCGAGTATCCAGTTTGTTCGTCGCTAAGCCGTAAAACATGAATGCATCATCGGAGTCAGGTGAGTGCGCTAGCGTAATGGTGGAGCGTTGGGTTTCAATTACCATTTTTGTTGCTCGGTTGAAGAAGAAGTTAAGTATTAAGCCAAGCTTTAAACGAGGCTGACGCTACTGCGTTCGATGCGGTTGTAGACGGTGTCGCGTTCCACAGCTTCGAAACCGGCGTCCTCTATGAGACCAATAAGTTCCGTCTTGCTCATTCTCACCTCATTGTTCGCTTCGACGGAATAGCTGGTCGTCAGTTCGCCACCATCAGTGATCGTGCCGTCAATATCATTAGCGCCGTAATGGAGCGCCACTTGCGCAAGACGCTTACCCAACATCACCCAATAGGCTTTGATGTGTTCAAAGTTATCCAGCAGCAATCGGGAGACTGCCATTGTCTTTAGCGAATCCACTCCAGATGGACCAGGTAAATGAGCGAGTTGCGTGTCAGGTGGGTAGAATGCCAGTGGTATGAAGCACTGAAATCCTTGTGTCTTCTCCTGTTGCTCACGCAGCCTCAACAGGTGATCGACGCGATCTTCAATCGATTCGATGTGCCCATAAAGCATGGTCGCGTTTGTTTTTAACCCAGCCGCGTGAACTTTACCCTGAAGCTCCAGCCAGCGGGCTGCGTCGCACTTATGGGCGCAAATCATTGACCTCGTTGGTTCGCGAAAAATCTCGGCGCCTCCTCCCGGACATGAATCCAAACCCGCCTCGATCAATTTCTGAATCACATCTTCATCCGCCATCTTGTAGAAATGTGCGAAGTGGTCGAATTCAACCATGGTGAATGCCTTCAAATGCAACTGCGGGTATTCGCGCTTGAGCGATGACAAAAGATCCGTGAAGTAACTAAACGGCAGTTTCGTATTAAGTCCGCCAGTTATGTGCAACTCAGTCGCTCCTTCAGTAACTGCCTGGTGAGCGATCTTCAAACTGTCTTCAATATTATGAGTGTAAGCGTCTGGCTGTCTTGGAGTTCGAAAGAAGCCGCAAAACTTACAATCTGCGTAACAAATATTGGTCGGGTTGAGATGACGGTTAACATTAAAGTACGTCGTCCGACCGTGTTTTTGGCGCCTGACCAAATCAGCGAGTCTGCCCAAGCCAGGCAAGTCGTCAGTGGCATATAAAGTGATGCCATCTTCGAACGAGAGTCGTTCACCTGCGGTCACGCGACCAGCTATCTCGTTCAACTTTTTGTCATGTGAAAAATTCATTTTCAATCTCGACAGCGTTACAAGTGTACGAACACAGCACTACCAAAAGTCACCAACAGAATTACGCTAACAAATGCGTTGGTTGTGAAGAAGGCCGCATTTAAGCGGCTGAGATCATCGGCGTGAACAAGTCGATGTTGGAAGATAAGCAACGCGCCAGTTGCAATAACGCCGACAAATGCAATCGGTCCAAGACCGCAAACGAGATACAACCAAACCAGTGTCAAAAATGCACCGGCGTGAAGACTTCTCGATATCCATAGGGCACGCGCGATTCCAACTCGGGCCGGAATCGACTTCAATCCTTCGTGCCGATCAAATTCGTAATCCTGACACGCGTAGAGAACATCAAACCCTGCCGTCCATAGCAGTACCACCAGAGACAAAAGCAGTGGCACAGGGCTCCCGATTTCGCCACGCACGGCGATCCAGGCGCCAGTAGGTGCAATCGAAAGACACCAGCCGAGTATGAGATGAGAGAATTGGGTCCACCGCTTAGTGAATGAGTAAAGCAAAACGCTTCCAAGTGCTACTGGTGCCAGAACCAATGTAAGACGATTTAGCATGGCAGCCGCCAAAAGGAACAAGGCTGCAGAAACAATCGTAAATGCCCACACGAAACCGACCGAAAGCAATCCTGCGGGCAACGCCCTTGAAGCCGTGCGCGGATTGCGCGCGTCGAAACCCATATCTGCAATACGATTAAAAGCCATCGCTGCGGATCGCGCTCCAACCATCGCAACTATGATCCACACAATCTGCCAAGGTGACGGCAACCCCTGGGCGGCGAGCACGGCGCCTAAGAAGGCAAAGGGCAACGCAAAGAGCGTGTGCTCAATCTTGATCATCTCAAGCGTTAGTCGTGTGTTTTTGATTACTGTCGACACGGTGGGTCAGTCTCAATCTAAATTGAATCTTACTTGCCGACTTGGCGTTATCGCAAGGGACGAGGTTAGGCAGTTAGTAATCACTTCATGATTAGATACGAGATGGCCTGCGGCGCGGTTCGGTGCCGGTGACGCAGCTTGAATGCTAGAATGCCAAGCTGGGACAACTACCATGGATTTAAACGAATTAGCGAGGTTGCTCGCCGAACACAAGAGCGGACGGTTGGAAACCAGAGATGCTCTGGATCGAATTAGGAACCTTCATTTCGAGGACATCGGTTTCGCCCGCGTAGATCACTCCCGTGCGTCACGACAAGGATTTCCCGAAGTCGTTTTCGGAGGCGGCAAGAGTCGTAAACAGATTGTCGGAATCGTTGAGCGCCTCGCCCAGCGGTCGCCTAATATCATTGTTACCCGGACTGATGAAGGCACTTTCGGTGAGATTCGAAACATCACCACTGATGCGGAGTGGCACGAAGCAGCCAAACTTATCAGAATTCGGCGCGATAAGTCCGATCGCGGTACAGGACCGATCGCAGTGATCACTGCTGGTACCAGCGATATTCCGGTAGCTGAAGAGGCTGCATTGACTGCGGAAACAATGGGTAACACCGTGGACCGCGCGTGGGATCTGGGGGTCGCTGGAATTCATCGTATACTTTCGGAACGAAGCTTGTTACAGCGTTCCCGGGTTGTAGTGGTTGCCGCCGGGATGGAGGGTGCATTGCCGTCAGTTGTCGGTGGCTTGGTGGGTGTGCCCGTCGTCGCTGTGCCAACGAGTATTGGCTATGGAGCATCATTTGGAGGAGTGGCGGCCCTTTTGGGCATGTTGAATTCCTGCTCTTCCAATGTAAGCGTGGTGAATATCGACAATGGTTTCGGTGCGGGCTTTGTCGCGAGTTTGATAAACCGCCGCTGGGAACCGCCCGCTGAGTAAGCTTTTAAATTTTATAGAGATCGTAGAGTCGAGCGCCCCTTTTGCCTCTCAGGGTCACCTTCAGCACATCTCAGATTTCACGTCGAGGACTCTCGAGCTTCCTGCTCTTAAGTCTGTTCGGCTT
>JBKOYD010000037.1:0-24620 GCA_046725195.1 Acidobacteriota bacterium
TGTACTTAACCAGCCCAGGCTGCATCAGCCCTCGTCGTGGCTTTATGCATACTATTTAGGTCCAAACTGCACCCCACGGTCTGTACCTTCGCCGCCAACCGAGGGATTCATGCACGGCCCCTTTTTGACTTTCGTTCCACCTGAGTTAGAGTGACGACAAAAAATGTTACGAACCAAAAGGTGGACCCAATGACTAAACAGGCTCTACTTGTCGTGGATGTTCAAAACGACTTTTGTCCCGGCGGCACACTTGCCGTAACACGCGGCGACGAAGTAGTGGTTCCACTAAACAAGCTCATCGAAGAGTTTCTCGAGCGAGGTGCGCCTATCTATAAAAGTCGCGACTGGCATCCCGCCAAGACCAAGCACTTTGCGGCTTACGGTGGCACCTGGCCCGTGCACTGCGTTCAAGGAAGTGTCGGCGCGGAATTTCACCCCGAACTCAAGGATGACCCGCGAATTCACATTGTCTCCAAAGGTCTCGGTGACGGGGACAGCTATTCGGCATTCGATGAAACCAACTTGGCTGCGCGACTCCGTCAGGAGGGAGTAGAAGAGGTCCTGGTCGGTGGTCTGACAACTGATTACTGCGTGAAAAACACGGTACTCGATGCTCTCGCAGCTGGCTTTAAAGTTAAGGCCTTGAAGAATGCGATGCGTGCGGTTGACCTACAACCCGGCGACGGCGACCGTGCCATTGAAGAGATGCGCGCCGCCGGAGCAGAAATAGTTGGCGGACACGAATTGGAAGGTGAGGAACAGGAAGGAGCAGGGGCAGCAGGCAGGTGATTAGCCCAGCGCCTTTCCTGCTCCTGCCGCCTGCTCCTGCCCCTGAGTCATAGCCTATGGGAACCCTAAACATTGATCGTTATCACGCGGCGATGGGGGACGCGGCATTTAAAGAGGTGACGCGCCTCCATGACCAGCGGCTGAGCGACGTTGATGCCACTTTTTACATTACTCAACGCAAATTGCCCTTTGCGCCATGTCTTGGCCACGAACGTCTGGTTCGGTTGCTCGTGGATAGTCAGATCGATCGGCCGCGCTTGAGGTTTCTCGAACAAGACAGAGGTGGTCTCCAACTCTTTGCCAAGGCCATTGAAGACATTCAGTTCGTCGGCAGAATAAGAGCGGTGCGACCTGGGACCATTGTTTTTGCACAAGAACCCTTCGCCGATATCAGTGGAGCGTTCGGATTAACTCAGGCGCAGGAGATCAAGTTTGAACACGCATTTGACTTGCCTATGACTACGGCAAGTACTGCTTTGCAGTTTCGCATGGCTGCTGGCGATCATCGCTGGCTATCTGACTTTTCATTACGCCGCAACGGCGACATCGAACGTGCGGTTGACATTGCAGTCTATGCTTTCATTGGGGGCTTCAACGACACTTCAAACATGGAGGCTGCGCACCGGCTCGACATTCCTGCGGTTGGGACCGAAGCTCATTACTGGCAGCAGGCATACATTGAGTTCATGTATGACCCCGAGATCGACACACGCACCGGCAAGCCAAAACATTTCGAGCAAGTCGCGTTTGAACGTTGGCTCGACGCGAATCCAAATGGCACAACCCTTCTGCTGGACACCATCGATGTCTACATGGGCGCGATCCACGCCGCTATGGCAGCAACCTCAAACGAAAGCCGTCGACGTGCATTCAAGGGGTTCAGGGTCGACTCAGGAAACCTTCCGGAGTTAGGTCAGTGGTGTTTGCGTTTTTTTGAGGCCAATGGGCTTCGAGGTTTGCGACCTAACCTGACCGGCGATCTGGACGTCGATAAGGTCAAACGAATCGTGGCTGACTTTCCCGAGGTTGCGGGCTTTGGCATTGGGACCAAGTTATCCAGTGAGGTACCGGCCGTCGCTGGCGTTATCTTCAAACAATGCTTGGTGAACGATCGGCCTACGCTGAAAGGTTCAAACTCCCAAGAGAAGACCACGTTACCTGGACGGTTGCAGTTGTTCCGCGGCATCGACGAACGTGGAAATTACGTCAGTGACATAATCGGACTCGATGATGAAGAGGTTCAGATTCCTAAGGCGACGCGAGTTGAGCGGCTGTTGGTTCCGTTCTGGGAAAATGGACAGCATTCAGCCATTCCTTCAATCATCAAGCAAAAAGCATTTGTCGCTGAGCAACGGAAGCGTTTTGAAGACATCAACAACTATCCATGCAGATTGAGTGACAAGCTGCGCGACCTTCGTGACGATTTAGTGCGGAGATTACGGAAGGACGATTCCGGCTGGGAAGAAATCCTTAAAATGCCCGAGCTTGAGACCACGGAAACTTTGCAAACGAAAACGCGAGGACCACTATGAGCGCTCCCGAAACAGCAACGAAGTCAAACGTTCGCGACCTGGTTTCTCCTGATGAATGGCAGACGCGGGTCGATCTGGCTGCAGCTTATCGCCTGGTGGCGGATTATGGTTGGGATGATCTTGTATTCACGCATATCTCCGCTCGTGTGCCGGGACCGGAACACCACTTCCTGATAAACCCCTACGGAATGATGTTCGACGAGATCACCGCCTCGAGTCTGGTGAAGGTCGACCTGGAAGGCAAAATCGTGATGGAGTCGGAATTTCAGATCAATCCCGCAGGCTTTACCATTCACAGTGCCGTACATGCCGCGCGCGAGGATGCGCGCTGCGTTATGCATTTGCACACTAGCTACGGCATCGCGGTCTCGGCTCAAGCGGATGGCCTACTTCCGATTTCGCAACAGGCAATGTTCGTTTTGGCTTCGCTGGGTTATCACGATTACGAAGGCTTAGCGCTAAACGACGAAGAGAAACCACGGCTGGTCGCCGACTTGGGTAATAAAACTTTTCTGATTCTGAGGAACCACGGGTTGCTCACCGTGGGCCCGACCGTAGCGGACGCCTTTCTATCGATGTTCCTTTTAGAACGAGCCTGCAAGATTCAAATCCTGGCGCAATCGGGTGCGAGCGAATTAATTCCCATCTCGGATCAGGTGCGCGCACAGATTCCCAGACAGGAAGCGATCGTGACTCAAGGTGGCGGTGGTCGATTGGTCTGGCCGGGATTGCTGCGAAAGCTAGAAAGGATGGGAGCGAACTACAGAGACTGATTAATCGCCGCCAACTCCAGCCCGAACCTGCTCGTCATTCGCATCGACTGAAGTCACTTCGGCAGTTGATTCGCTCGCGGGTGCACGACGCGGTCTTTTGAGCTTACCCAGAATCTTCTCTGAAACACCTGCAGTGACTGCCCCAAATCTGCGCCAACCTGCGGTCGACTTCATATCGTCGAGTACTGAATAAACTACTGGTGTGGCGATTAGCGTGAGTAACAGCGACAGTGTCTGGCCGCCAATGACGACTATCGCAATCGAACGTCGCTCTTCTGCACCTGGGCCGGTCCCAATCGCAAGTGGCAACATGCCAGCGACGAGCGCCAGGGTCGTCATTAGAATCGGCCTAAGGCGATCCCGATTGCCTTGCATAATCGCGTCGTAGCGTTCCATGCCCCGCTCGCGAAGATTGTTCATATGATCGATCTGAAGAATCGCATTCTTCTTGACCACACCAAACAAGACCAGTATTCCCAAAGCCGAATAGAGATTCAGTGTATCTCCTGTCCCCCACAGCGAAAGCAACGCAAACGGAACCGACAGCGGTAAGCTAAGGAGAATCGTGAGCGGGTGCACTGTGCTTTCGAACTGCGAAGCGAGAATCATGTACATGAAAATGATGGAAAGAATGAAAGCCCAGATAAACTCCGTGAACGTTCGCTCCAATTCACGAGCCCGTCCAGAAACCGTCGTCGTGTAGGCACTTGGTAAATTCATCTCACTCACAGCCTTGCGCAGCGCTTCAATTCTATCGGCAAGGGCGTATCCGGGAGCGACCGAAGCCCGCACCGAAACCTGACGTTCTCGATCAAGTCGATCTATCCGAGACGGACTGGTATCTCGTTTTATCCCAACAAGATTATCGAGACGAACCAATCTTCCGTTTGAAGATGGAACGTACAACCGACTAATTGTGTTTACATCGCTGCGATCTGCTTCGGTGAGACGCAACTGCACATCGTAGTCTTCGTTTGTTGACTCGTCTCTGTAACGTGATGCTTCTTCTTCACCACCCACCATTAGACGGAGGCTTGTAGCAATATCAGAAGTGTCGACACCCAGATCAGCGGCTCGTTCACGATCAATCACCACTCTTAATTCAGGTTTGTTCAGCTTAAGAGTGGTGTCTGCGTCTACGATCCCACCTAACTTCTTCGAGCGTTCAACCAAGTCATCAGCGTACCCGGCAAGCGCTACGATATCTGGACCACGAAACACGAAGTCTATATCCGTGCGGCCTCCGGCGCCGAAGTTGAATGACTGGCTGTTACGAACACCGATGCGCATTGGCGCGTACTTTTGCAGTCGCCGGCGCACCTCCGTCATGACATCCTGCTGCGTGTAGTTTCCCTTAAAGGCATTAAAGGGATTTCCCTTTTTCAGTTCGGTCCAGACTCGACCGATTGACAGAGTTCTTTCTTCGTGGGGCGCAATTCGGATATAGGCGCCACCCTGATTCACGCCCCCGAGAAAATTGCCGCCCACCGACGACAACACCAGCCTTACGCCCGGAGTTGCCAGTATGTCCTTTTCCATTGCAGCAATCGTCTCATTCATGACCGCCAGATTAGTGCCTTCTGGACCATTCACACTTACTTCGAACTCAGCTTCGTCGACATTAGTGGGAATGAACTCCTGTTTGACGGCGCGATAAAGCGGAATACTCGTGAGAACTGTCCCCAACGCCAGGATCGCTACAGCAAGGCGGTGCCGCATAGCAAACGCCAGCAGATGAGAGTAACCCGCGTCGATCCACTTGTAGAAACCTCTTCGTGAGGCCGGAGATTCGTGGCCACCCTTGGCATCGCCGACACGAATGAGACGAGAACTCATCATCGGTGTCAGCGTGAAGGAAACCAGCAGACTGACAAGAATGGCTACGGCCGCTGTGATGCCAAACTGGTACAGGAAACGTCCAGAAATTGACGACATGAAAGACACGGGCAGAAAGATAACTACGAGAGACAGGGTTGTAGCCAAAACGGCCAGACCTATATCTTTTGTCGCCTCGCGCGCTGCTTCCTTGGCCTCGATCCGCTTCTCTTCAATGAATCGGAAAATATTCTCCAGAACGACGATCGCATCGTCGATAACAACACCTACCATCAATACGAGAGCAAGCATCGTCACGCTGTTTAGCGTGAAGTTCAGTGCGCGCATCATTCCAAACGTCGAAATGACTGAGCACGGAATCGCGACTGCAGCAATCAACGTCGAGCGCCATGAGCGCATAAAGACGAGCACAACAAGACTCGCAAGGATGCTGCCTAGAATTAGGTGAGTCTGAATCTCATGAAGCGCTGCTTCAATGTAGCGTGATTGGTCGCGAATGATTTCCAACTGGACGTCTTGCGGAAGTTGGGACGTCACGCGAGGAAGTGCGTCTTTAACACCGTTGATGACTTCTACTGTATTCGCACCTGATTGTCGCCTGATGTCTAGCGTTACAGTTGGAACACCATTCAATCGCGAAAGGGAGCGTTGTTCTTTTGTGCCATCTTCGACCCTGCCAACATCCCGGAGTCGCACGGGCGCGCCATTGACATTGGCCACCACCAGATCTTCAAACTGGCGCGGGTCAGTGAAGCGACCTAGCGTTCTAAGCGTCAACTCCTCTTTATTGGTAGTGACATTGCCGCCGGGAACGTCGGCGTTTTGTCGCGAAAGGGCTTCACGAATTTGTGCGATTGAAATCTGATAGGCGGCCAGTCTCTCAGCATCTATCCAAACGTTAATTGCTCGATCCAAACCGCCTACAACTCGAACCTCACCAACGCCACCGATACGTTCAAGCTGTACTCGTACTGTTTTGTCCGCGAGTTCTGTGAGCTCTCTAAGCGATCGATCGGCTGATAGCGAGAGTGTCAGTACGGGTGTACTGTCGTTATCGAATTTCTGCACGATAGGAGGAGTTGCGTCTTCGGGTAGTTGTCGTCCAAGAGTTGCGACACGATCGCGAACGTCCTGAGCAGCGGACTCGAGATTCCGGTCCAATTTGAAGGTGGCGATTACGATTGATGTGCCCTGGCCAGAAACTGAACGCAGTTCGCTGATGCCGTCTACTGTATTGATAACCTCTTCAACTTGTTGGGTAACGAGAGCCTCAACCTCTTCGGGCGCCGCACCTGGCAGACCAGTACGAACACTTACCGTTGGAAGATCCACTGATGGGAAACGGTCCACGCCAAGTTTGAAAAAACCAGCAGCGCCGACAACGACCAGTGACAACACGATCATGGTCGCGAAAACCGGACGGCGGATACATATTTCGGCTAGTTTTTGCATTGTTAGCTTTTAGTCCGTTGTCCGTAGTCAGTTGTCAGTTGTCAGTCGTTGTTGTAGTCACATCAAGACAACGAATTACTAACTAACTACTGACAACGGACAACGGACAACGGACTACTGACCAGCAATCACTTCAACAGGCTGGCCCGATTGCAGATTGCCCGGGTCGACAATCACCTTTTCGCCGACATTTATGCCAGCAACTATCTCTGTAAACTCAGCATTGCGACGGCCTGTAGTTATCGGCTTTTCAAGCGCTTTCCCGTTTTGTACGACAATCACTTTTTCGATACCAGCAAAGGTAACAATCGCGTTATTCGGAACTGTCACAGCCATTTTAGCGTCGTTTGTCACAATCTCAGCGTGCGCAAACGATCCGGGCCGGAGCTTCCCATTATTTCGAACGTCGGCTTCAACCACTAGCATCCGGTTCTGCTCTGCGATCACTGGACTAAGTCGCATGATCTTGCCTACATAGACATTCGTGTCACCCTCAACGGTTACACGAACGTCCTGTCCTGTGTGCACCGTGTGCGACTCACGTTCCGGTATTTCAGCTCGCAGTCGTAGTGGATCCATTCTTACGATGTTGACCACTGGTGCTCCGGCGGCCAAATACTCACCAACACTCGTGCGTTTTTCCTGCACGATTCCATCGAGAGGAGCAACTACCGCGGTGTCCTTCAGTTGTTGTCGTGCGAGGGCGAGTTCGGATCTTCGTTGGGCGAGCACACCTTGCCGATTGCGAATTTCTTCATAAGCATCCTGATAACGACCCTCAGCCACCTTAAATGTCGCGTTCGCGGTATCAAACTCCGCTTTGGCTATGATGCCTTGCTCCACTAATCTCGCCGCGCGGTCTCGATTGAAGCGCGCTTCATCAAGCATCGCTCGCGCTTGACGCACAGTTGCCGTCTGCTCTGGATCAACTCTGTCATCAGTTCCGTCCGGGGCCAAACCGAGACGAGCTCGTGCTTGCGCCAACGCAGCTTCTGATTGCTGTACGCGCAAACGGTAATCTTCAGGGTCAACTTGCGCGACTACTTGTCCGCGTGCCACAACGGTTCCGAGGTCGACCGAGATTGTGCGTACCCGTCCGGGTACTTTCACACTAACCGTTGTTTGATCGTATGCGGCAAGTGTTCCGTTCGCGGTTACGGTTTCGCCGAATGGTGTTTCCGCTACGGCAACAGTTTTTACCTGTCTCGCAGCTTTGGCTTCACCAGGGCGCACCTGCCCCTGACGGGCCGACGCTTGATAGTCACTCTTGCATGAAGTGAATGCGAACGCCGCAAAGACAAGCGGCACTCCAAGGAACAGTAACTTTTCGAGGCTTATCTGTCGTTCTGAAGAATCAGGCATCTTTTGCAATGTAGAGCAACCCTACGGCCAACTGTAGCGTTCTTATCCATCCAGATACAGTGATTTAGGGGCGGACCAGACTAGGTAGTTTAACATGCGGTGAGGTGAATCTCATTCTGCGCCGTGGCGTTTTGAAAATGCCGTTAAAGCAGGAATGTCGTCAGAAGCTGCGACGGATCAGGTACGACATCTTGATGAAGAAGGTCCTTCCATTCCGCCGGAAACCGGGTTCGAGTTGCCGGGTAAACGGACTAAAACCGTTGCGGTTTAGGTCATCGTTATAGCCGACATAAAAGGCAGTGCCTGGATTTGGTGTCCAACCAAGCAAGAACTGCCCTTTGACGTTCGAAGCGAGTGTGTCGTAATCGACGCGGCCACGCGCGAACAAGAAGCGAGTGAACTGGTAAGTCGTGCGCAACGAAACAATGTTGTCATCAAACGCCAGACGACCAGTGTCGTAACGGGTGAGTCGTTCCTTGGTATAACTCAGGCGGGCATTGAGTGCGCTCGTGGGCTGGTAACTAATTCCTCCGTCGAAACGCCAGGAATCTCCCGGACCAGGATCCTGCGGTGCGCGACAAACCGCGGGAAGCGGGACAGTGGTGCAGAGACCCGCGCTACGGGCTTCGGCAGCAGCAAGTGCAGTTGGACTCACACGCGGAAACTTTGGTTCGGCGCCAAAATCAAAGTCCATTGCTCCCCAAGCCCGAAGAAGGAAAAAGTTGAAGTTGTATTTCTTGCTCGGTGTCGAGCCACCGAAAACATATACTGCCTTGGTTGGTGTTGAACGCTCGTTGTCTTCGCCGGCAAATGTGCAAGTATTCTCGGCCACACAGTTCGAGCCTGGCTGACGCATTGGCCCAAACTCGCTTTCGAAGACTCGATCATATCCATTGTCAACACCCGTCCCGAGATACGTATCTCTTCTAAAACTGAACTGAATCTGGGTTTCGTTATTGAAATTCTGCGAGCGTCCCTGCCAATCAAAGTTGGAATTAAAGTCGGTGTAGACACGCCACGAAATCAGTTTTGCTTTGGGCTTCGGCTCAGAGTTGTATCGAAGAAACCAATTTGGGTTGTTGGTGTTGGTCCGGCGATTAAAGCCGACGTCCGCGCGGTAGTAACGAGTACGTCCGACGATCGAAAACTGCTGGCCGAAATATCTGCCGCTTTGGTCATAGTTCGCTGCATAAATAAACCCATTCTGTTTACTGTCGCGGACCTTACCTTCCTCTGGAAAGAAAAGCAGGTCGCGAGTGTGCGTAGCCAATACCTGCCAACTGAACGTGGTCTGCTTGTTTAAGCGGAAACGTCCATCAAAGCCACCCAGTTCGTTATACGTATCGACGAAGCGCCGGTAGGTCGCTATAAAGCCGACAAATGAGTCCGACTTGCCTACGTCACGTTTCAATCTGAGGATGCCAACCGGCGCATTCTTATCAACGAATCTCTGAATACGCGGAAAGGTGTTGGGATTGGTTCTGTCTTCCTCACTGAAATTGCCGGGCGCGTTATCTGAAGCAAGCAACAACCCAAAGGTATTTCGATTCACTTTGCCAGTAAGCTTGACCGCAAAATCGGGATCGACAATAGCTCTGGTGTGTACGGCAGCTATTTGGGTATTGAAGATATCGATCCCTTCTAAGAAGAATGGTCGTTTCTCTTCAAAGAAGATCGGAAAACGCTGATTCGCGGTGACGACGAGTTGATCAGCTTCAACCTGAGCAAAATCCGGATTGATTGCAAAATCGAGTGTCACCGTCGGTGTGACGGTATATTTCCCCGTAAGACCAGGATCGACATCGATGGGCTCGTTTACAAAGCGACCGGGATCAATGGTCCCTGCCAACGCGCCAAATGGTAGAGCCGATTTTCGTTTGCCGGTCTCAGAAACGGTTATGCTGGGAATAAGATCGAGCGTGCGCTCGGTTGATATGTTTTCGAGACCTGTAAGATGTCCCGCCTGTGCGAGCCAACTGCTTTTGTCGCGATCCATGGGAATCCACATGTCCAGCGAATTGTTTAACCGCTTGGTTCGCCGCCAGAAGTGAACACCCCATAGCTTGTCTTTGCCGGCAACATAACGCAGGGACTTGAATGGAATGGCGACCTCGATCGTGTAACCGTCGGTCGTGACCATACCTTTCGATTCCATAACCAGGTCGAGACTGAAGTCTTCGCCTTGTCCTTCCGTCCAAATACCATCTGCCTGCACACCGAGAGGATTGAAGTCAAACTCGTAAGCCCGCCGCTGGTCGTTAAAAGTGTCGAAGAGAATTCCGACGTAGTCGTCGTCCCAGATTTGATCGCGCTTGGGGATATTTGCGCGCACCTTGCTTGGATCGTCGAAGCAATGAAAGCCGATGTAAATGAAGCGTGCGTCATACCCGAGCATGACTTCCGTGCGATTCTCTGGAATGAGATTGTCACCCGGCTGGATCTGGTAAAAGTCCTTCAGCACGACGGCACTCTTCCAGACGTCGTCGTCGAGTTTTCCGTCGATTGCGGGTGGCTTTGCAAAAAGGGGCAGCTTAACGGGAGAAGCTTTCTCGGCTGGAAGTGAAAGTGCAGCCTTCCCAACTTTTAGCGTGGAAGGTGTGGGAGGGGATACCCCTCCCTTGCTCTTCTCGGCAATTTTCTGTTCGGATGATGATGGTGAGGGTTCTGGAGAAGGACTTTGAGAATATGAAGTCGCAAAGCACAGGCAGATTAGGGCAATGCTGAGCAGCGCGACCTTCATGAAGACGTTTCCCTACTCGCAGTTTGAAACGAATACGATTTAGCTGTTTCGAAAGCTGCTCGAAAGGTTCCCGCTCATTTGGACGCAAGAAGTCCGAAGAATCTTCCCGAGCGCATGACAAGTTATTTAGCGCGGACGCAGAAGGATCTTCCCGTCGCCTGTTTTGAGAACGAAGACCTTTCCACCGTTGCCAACTCTCCACCGCTTGACTCGCCGGGAAGGAGTAATGTCTTCCGCAACAGTAAACCCTTCGTTGCTGATTTCGTCGGGAGCATTTGTTTCAATCGTGAAGTTCGAACCTGCGGGCACTGCCAACGAAATAGTGCCATCACCAGTGCGCGCCGAAACCGCACTGAAGTTACCATCCAACGCAATCGCACCATCGCCCGTGCGTGCATCAACCTGGCCATCGAATCGGGCAACGTGAATACGTCCATCGCCCGTGTTCACTTGAAGCTGGCCTCCACCGTCCGAGACCTCGATAGCTCCATCGCCAGTTCGAAGAGTGATCTCTCCCGTTACTCCTGCCAGGTTTAGCTGTCCATCGTCCGAGGAAACGTGGACCGTCGAGTGGCGCGGCACATAAACGTCCAGGTGCACACTTCCGTTCTGCTCGTTCTCGTTGACTGCAATTATAGAAATTGCATCGCCTTGTTGTTCAGTCTGGACAGCGAGTTGTTTGAGACTGTCTTCGTTTTCCGCGCGTTTGGTTGCGGTGTACATCACTTCTGCCTTGTCCCAACCGCGGACGGTTATTCGCCCATCAAAGGTACAGATGTTCACTCGCGGAGTCCCGGTGGCAGCGAAGGTCTTTGACTCCTGCGTAGTAAAACGGCCATTCTCGTTAGTTACAGTGCCGACGCCTTCACCTGTGCCCGAGCTCACGCCGACACCTTTTCCTTTATTCGCCAGCACTCTCACCTGAGCACGCGCTTGGCGGTCGCGTTGCACCTCGAACTGGGCCCGCTCAATTTCGCGCTGCGCATCTTTTAAGGCGACGTCGACTTGACGCTGTGCTTCTAATTGCGCCTGTCGCGCAATTCGGCTCGCTTCTATCCTCACGGCACGATTAGCCTCACTAGCTACGACGTCAGCAGTTGCCTGCTCTACGGAGCGCTCAACATCCTCGTCCACTCCTTCCTTCGCTTTGTCCTTGACCTTGTCTTTGTCAATTACTATCGACGTGCCAGGGCTAATTGTCCGTCCATCCTGTGCGTGTGTAATTCGAATAGGTCCATTCACATTTCCAAGCTTGATGCGTGGACCACCAGTGCCAATTTGACCATCCAGGTTATGACCTACATATTCACCGTGTCGCACCTGGAGACCAAAATCGTTGGAGATACCTCCGTGAACCGTGCCGGCACGAATTGAAGCATTTGAATCTGACGGAATAACCAAAGTGACACTTCCATTAACTGAACCAAGCGAGATAGGCTTTGACTCATCGAGCTGCACAAACGTCGCTTGCAATGGACCATTGATGGTTGACAGCTTGGCTTCTCCCAGCAGACCGCGTGCGGTGACGCGACCATTTATGGACGACGCTTTGATATTACCTTCAACGCCATCGATGTCGAGAGAACCATTCACAAGCTCCACAGACTCGAGCGCAGCCTTCCGCGGTACAGTCAATGTGTAGTCAACAATCGCTGGATTGTCATAACGTCGTTCGTCGCCTCTAAAGCTCTGGTTTTCGTCAGGGTATTCTGTTTTGATTCTTATATTTTCTTCGGAGGAATTAACCTCAATCCTTGCGTCTGCCAGTCGTTCTTTCCGGTAAGCTCTCTTTATCGCATCAACTTGTACTGCGGCTCGATCCCAAACTTTGATCTGTACTCCACCATTCAGATTCTCAACACTCACGCGCCCAGTTGCTGATAACGGATAGGTCTGGTGAAACTCCTCGCGCACTTCATCGCCCGGCTCCCCAGGATCGGCCGACGAATCAACATTGGCGGCTACGGACGGAATCGGACGACGGTCCTGATAGGCAGCGCCAACTGTCGCCGCCGGACTAGTTCCGTTGCTTGCCAGCGCGACAAGCACAAGAACTGCAATAATGTGGGCTTTTCGTAACATTGTCTCTCTCTTCTCTACTCGGTCTGTCGGGAAATTTCTTTAGCTCGCGATGCGCAGATTAATACTGCCGTTCAGAGTTTTCAAAACGAGTTCACGTCCTCCAACTCCGATTCTGCCTTGAACGTGCTTTCGGTTCTTAAAATCAGTCAGGTTAAGTGGAAAGTCAGAAGTGATAGTTCCGTTCATCGTCTTTGCGTCGACATCAGTACTCGCGTTCGCTGGAAGATCCAAAACGATTCCGCCATTCAAAGTTTTAAATGAGACCGAGTCGGGCCAGTTTGAATCTCCCAGTCTCGCTGAGATTTCTCCGTTTATAGTGGACGCTTCCGCATAACCGGTTGTGGAAATCCTGATACCGCCGTTGATCGTTTTGCTTACAACATTTCCCGTGAGAGACGTAGCGCTTATCTCACCGTTAATGGTTCGGCCAATGAATCCCACGCGATAGGGAACGCGCACTTTAAAGTCAACTCGTACGTCATTATTGCGAGTTGAATTCCTGCCTTTGCCTTCGCCTGGCTCACAAGTATTCGGATTCAGATCGTCTTCGCCAGGATACAACGCACAAATAGTCACGCCCCCCGCGTGCTGCACTACTTTGAGTTGCACCGAATTGATCTCGCTGCGACGCGATTTCTTGAGAGCGACGACCTGAACCTCCCCACCGGCAGCCGGCTCGGCTACGATATCACCATTAATCCCCTTGATCTCAATCGCCTGGCCCTGAGCAACGCTTCCATTCCAACGGAACTCGTCCGAGCGTTCAGAAATCTGCGAGACCATTTTCGGTGCTTCGCACGTGTCAATTTTTGCGGGAGTACGAGCACTAGCAGTTGGCACCACAATGTCAGACCACTGTGCGATCAAATTTCCAGCATCGAGCGTTAATTGCTGGAACTGGTTCAACTCCTTCATTGCACTTGAGAATGCGGCTAGACCAATGGCCACAAGTAGAATTACTCGGTACATCTTCTTTTCGCCATTTTGATTCGTGCTATACATCCATCTGTCCTCTACGATTAGAGCCGAGAGCAGTTAGCCTAAATTGCTAGTTCGTAACCGCCCTCGGCCCTTCTGCGTTGCTCTATAGTCAAAACACCGGCCCGTAGCTGGTTGTGACAACAAATTTCGGCCGAAAAAGCGGCATTTTTCTAACAAAACGGGTCACTTCAATTTTAGTGAAATGTCCACTTGCGACAAATGCGAGGAGGAAGGGTGAACTGCAATGGATCTGTAAGCAAAACCGCGTTCTCAGAAGTGCAAAGATCCCGTTTGAAACGCTGAAGGGTATACCTGCGACTTAGGGGGTTGACACGGATCGTAAATCTTAGAAGGGGCTTACACAGAAGCGAAATCAGATCTTCTTGAGTCGCACGGTACCGCCAAAAGAGGCGATTGAAATGGTCGCATCACCTGATCCGCAGATGGCGTTGAAACGGCGAAGTACGTAGGGGACGGCCACGGCCGGCTTTTCTACTACCATCGGAGCGACGATCGGCCCACCTTTTTGCGGGGGTTGCGTTTTTGCGGTGGGAGGCTTGGGAGCGCTTTCAGGAGCGGGCTTTGGCTTTGCAGCGGGTTGTGGTGGGGCGGCCTCTCCCAAATAGGTAAGGGCAAAATCCGAGACGATGTCGCGTTTCTCGGAAATCTTCACATTAAGTTGAAACGATGCATCGTGTGGCAGTGCGAGCACGACGTCGCCAGCCATATTGGTGAATCCATAGTAGCCTGATTTTGCCAACGGTCCGGTCATAGTAACGTTTCCATTGACGGTCTTCGCCATGACCTTTGGATTGCTTACTCGATCCAACTCGATATCACCGCTTACCGTACCAACTTCAAAAGTGTCTTCAGTGGTTGCTGCTCGAATGTTCGCCGCCTCCACGCCACCGCCTGCAGAACTCAAATTGACCCGTCCACTCGAGTCTTTGAGTGAAATGCTGCCGCCGACACTACCCGCTTCGACTAGTTTTGTGGCCCGTTCAATCACGATGTCCCCATTTTGAGAGCCGGCGTATGCCGCTGCAACGCCAGCAATACGAATGTCGCCGTCGCGGGTTTGCACCTGAACCGTCGCTCCAAAAGGTACATCCATTTCGACGTCCGCCACCGCCTGACAATCAACCTTCGGATTCATCCTGGACGTCTTATCGAGGACCATCACGTCGATTCTGCGGGCCGGCGTTGAGGTGTCTTTAGCCTTGTCGATGCGATGAAACTCAATCTGCGCGGCGTCCATAGAGCGTGCCCGTGCCTCATTCTTGTCCCATCCTCGAACCGTAAGGGAACCAGAGGCAACACAAAGTGTGACAGTAACTTGGGGATCTACTGGAGTCGATCGCTCGACTTTTTCGAAGGGTTCCGGATCGTTTATTTCGTCGTGAGCTGTGGTTGAAACTGCTGGAGAGAGAGTTAGCCCGAGGATTACGGAAACTGCGAACAACTTCATTGTCAACTTAGAACCCGGCCCTTTCAGTGTGAGCGACCTCCACCAAGACGCGCATCAGCGATCGTATTGAGGAGATCAACTTTGCTTTGATAAGCAGCAAACATGAAATCGGCCGCGTCGGGATCGTTGGGATTACTCTTAGCCGCACTTCGAGTGGCAGCGATTGCGCGATCGACGACCGCGAGATTGCGTTCATATTCAACCTGCAAAGCAGGTCTCATCGCCTTCTTGTCAGATTTGATTGTGGAATCCAATCTGGCAATGGCCTGTAGATAGGAACGTTCGCCTGGAATAAGTTTCACGGGAGCAGCTTTTACCGCAGCAACCTTGGGAGGAGCGGCGGCAAACTGACGTTGCAGAACCTTCGGCGGAACTATTGGGGTAGATACTTGAACGGGTGAGTCAAGGCTGGGACCGACATGTGTATCGACATTGCTTGGTGTAGTAGTGGGACCCGCGTTCGCCTGCAACTCGCTGGTGTTTTTGGGTGATGCTGACTGTTTCATCTTCACGACACCGAGAATCGCTGCGAAAGCCAACAGAACAACCAAGCTTGCATATCCAAAAGTTCGTTGAGATCCAAAGCTGAAAAGACCGGAAAGTGAGTTTAAGAACGCCGCGACTCCACCAGTCGTTTCGGTGCCCGCTTTCGCCACGCGCACATCCGTGACTGCCGCGTTGATTCGCTGTCGCAGCCGTTCAGTGGGAACGCTCGCCCCAAATTCTGCCGTCAAAGCTGTTGTCAAAAGTGTGGTTTCCTGCTCCAGCTCGCGCGCCGCAGCCGCGCACACTACGCAAGAAGCCAGATGCGACGTTGCGCTTTCCATCATTTCATTGGAAAGCTCACCGTCGAAATAGCTTTGCAGCATTGCCTCATCCAAACACCGCCTCATCGCCTGCCTCCGATCTTGCCATAGACTCTCGCAAATTCTTTGCGACCGCGCGCCACCAAACTGCCGATGTTCGTCTCCTTGAGCGACAAACTGGTGGCTATCTCCCGATATGAAAGGCCCTGCTGCTTTAGAAGCAGGCAGCTCCTCATTGGCTCCTTTATCTTGTCCAAAGCCCGACGCGCCTCTTCAATTGCCATGCGGCGCTCATAATCCTCTTCCGGAGCTTCAGCCATAAAGCCACTCTCGGTAGTCCTGTGATACTCGTTATCGCGAATCATCGAGCGGCTTTGACCCCGCAAGGTGTTTCGCGCCACGTTCAGTGTCACACGCAAAAGCCACGCACGCAGTAAATCCTCTCCCGGCGTGGCGTTGAGATTGCGATACAGTCTTAGAAATACTTCCTGCGTCACGTCTTCGGCCAGGGCTGAGTCGCGCACGACCGCCCTAGCCGTTCTAAAAACGGCGCGGTGATGGAGGGTAAACGCTTCGTCGAAACTGAGCGGAGCAACCGCCTCAGCCCCGATGTCGTTAGGCATGGACTCGATCAAAGCTCTAGCTTGTCCGTTCATCTATCACCGCTCTCTCAACAGTGCAAACACCGCAAACTACTGACTTGTGGCAACTTTCTCACAGTCAGTTCGCTACAGCTTTTTAGCGGATTATTGTAGTCTGAATCCCGTTCTGCACCAATGTCTGAAAACAGATCAAGCGGTAACTTTTAGTTAGTGCCTGAAGAGGCAGCTATGTTTCGTTTAACGCTAGCTTCTTTTCGAAAGTTCTTAAAGTTATAGGTGAAGGCCGAGGGATCGAATTGGTTTCTGAAAGCGCCGAAATTACCCAACTTACGTTGATTCAGAGTCCGTTCCTGCGTGCGTGCCGTCGCGAACGAGTGCCCTACACGCCGATTTGGCTGATGCGACAGGCTGGCCGATACATGAAGGAGTATCGCGATGTTCGCGCCAAGACTACGTTTCTTGAACTCTGTAAAACGCCATCACTGGCTGCTGAGGTAACGGTGACCGCGACGGAGCGACTAGGCGTCGATGCCGCAATAATTTTCGCCGACATCTTGCTGATACTCGAGCCAATCGGGATCAATCTCGAGTTTGCGCATGGCGAAGGACCTGTGATTCTTAATCCTATCCGGAGTGCTTCCGACGTGGATCGTTTACGCGAATTTGAGGACCCGGACGCGCTTGATTTTGTGTACGAAGCCATACGACAAGTGCGTCGCGCTCTCAAACCCAATGTGCCATTGATTGGTTTTTCGGGAGCGCCATTTACGTTAGCGTCATACATCATCGACGGAGGAGGTTCCAAGAACTACGTCCACACCAAAACGCTCATGTATAACGACAGGGGCGCGTGGAATACCTTGATGTCGCTAATTTCCCGCGCACTCAGTAAATATCTGAACGCACAGATTGAGGCGGGCGCTCAAGCAGTACAGTTGTTTGATTCGTGGGTAGGATGCTTGAGTCCGGATGATTATCGAGAGTTTGTTTTGCCGCACACTCGAAGTGTCATTAAAAATATTACGCCCGGTATTCCGGCGATTCATTTCGGAACAGGCACAAACGCGCTATTGGAACTCATGCGAGATGCGGGTGGCGATGTAATTGGACTCGACTGGCGCGTGAGCTTGGACGATGCTTGGAATAGAGTTGGCCACGATGTGGCGGTAATGGGAAATCTCGATCCGGTTGTCTTGTTCGCAAATCAAAGCGCGCTGCGGTTGCAAGCGAAACGGATTCTCGATCAGGCGGCGATGCGACCAGGGCACATCTTCAATCTCGGCCACGGCATCCTACCCAATACACCCGTTGAAAATGTGATCGCTCTGGTTGAAATGGTTCACGAGATGAGCGCCCGATAGAGCTGCTCTAACTGGGACCGCAGGCGTCTCGCCTGCCGTTCCGGTAAAGGCCTGTTACGACGATCCTTGCATGTTATGTAACGGGCGGCAGGCGAGACGCCTGCGGTCCCAGTAATGAGGTGCTTCAATTTACGTGGACGTCAAAGCAAACACTGAAAACGGCGGGTACGACGCACTGCTCCTGGTCTCCTTCGGCGGACCTGAGGGCATGGACGATGTAATTCCCTTCCTCGAGAATGTGCTCCGAGGTCGCAATGTCCCCCGTGAGCGGATGCTTCAGGTAGCGCATCATTACGAAATGTTTGACGGGATCAGTCCAATAAATCAGCAGAATAGAATCCTCATCGCGGCGCTCAAAAAAGAGTTGGAGAATAACGGACCAAAACTTCCTATCTATTGGGGCAATCGTAACTGGCATCCGTTGTTGTCTGACACACTCACACAAATGGCCGCGGACGGAGTCAAAAACGCACTCGCTTTTGTGACATCCGCATACAGTTCGTACTCGAGTTGTCGTCAGTACCGGCAAAACATCGCGGACGCTCAGGCCGCTGTGGGTATGAACGCACCACGCGTTGAGAAGCTGCGCGTGTTTTACAATCATCCATTGTTCATTGAAGCAAACGTTGCTCAAATTCACGCGGCATTAGCAAAATCTCTTCAGTCCAAGAATCCAATATTAAAAACCTCGCCACGATTGCAGCTGGTTTTCACGGCGCACAGCATTCCTGAATCGATGGCCGCCAACTGCGACTATGCCCAACAACTCAAGGAAGCGGGGCGCTTAACCGCCGAGGCACTTGATATCCAGGATTGGCAACTTGTCTATCAAAGCCGTAGCGGTTCGCCGGCTCAACCCTGGCTGGGGCCGGATATATGTGATCACTTGAAGCAGCTGAGAACTGAAGGAGTAACTGATGTAGTTGTCGCGCCGATAGGTTTTGTTTCTGATCATATGGAGGTCATTTACGATCTCGACGTTCTAGCTCATCAGTTAGCTGAAGAGATCGGTATGAACATGGTTCGAGCTGCAACTGCAGGTACGCATCCGGCGTTCATCAAGATGATTAGAGAACTAATGTTGGAGCGGATCAACAATGAGCCGCCACGGTTTATTGGTTCACTCGGCGCGAGGATTACCTGTCCCGCCGATTGTTGTATCGCGCCAGGCAGCCCGTGAGGTCGGGCAACGTTGACCCGCACAGAAAGTCGATAGTTATTCGCTGTGAAACGCATAGTCATCATTGGCGGTGGTATTTCGGGTCTTGCAGCAGCGCATCGCCTCGTCGAGCTCAGCGACGAACGAAAGCAGCCAGTCAAATTAACGATCCTTGAAGCCTCTTCGCGACTCGGCGGAACAATTCAAACCGAGAACCGCGACGGCTTCCTTCTCGAGCGGGGACCTGACTCTTTCATTTCCGAAAAACCCGAAGCGCTCGCACTCGCTAGTCGACTTGGTCTCACGTCGCATCTGATCAAAACAAACGAAGAGTGCCGACGTAGTTTCATTGTAAAGAACGGAAAGCTTCGTCCAGTGCCAGAAGGATTTCAGCTACTAGCGCCCTCGCGGATCTGGCCTTTTATCACTACTGATATCTTCAGTCTTGGTGGCAAGGTGCGAATGAGCGCGGACCTGTTTCTGCCACGAAGAAAATCAAATGGCACTGACGACGAAACGCTTGCGAGGTTCGTCCGACGACGCCTGGGCAATGAAGCGCTGACGCGAATGGCCCAACCAATGGTTGGCGGCATCTACACTGCAGATCCGGAATCGCTGAGCCTCAAGGCAACATTACCTCGTTTCCTCGACATGGAGCGGGAACATCGAAGCATCATTCTTGCTATGTTGCGTCAGGGCCGCCTCAAAGATGCGGCGGAAAGTCGCGGCACGAGCGGCGCGCGATATGGTCTGTTCCTCTCGTTTGATTCCGGAATGACGGTCATTGTAGAGGCGCTTGAAAAACATTTGGCTCGAGTCTCTCGCTTGATTCGGACGGACATTCGATTGAACACACGAGTCGACGCTGTGACTTCAAATAACGAGAAGTGGACCGTGACCTTCCACGATGGCGAAGCAATCGAGGCTGATGCTGTCTGTTTGGCGTTACCCGCCTACGCCGCCGGCTCACTCTTAGGAAACACGAGTCCTCAACTCGCGCACAAACTGAACCAGATAAAGTACGCGTCGACAGCAACGGTGAACTTTGCTTATCGACGAGCTGATATCAATCATCCCCTTGATGGTTTCGGTTTTGTTGTTCCTTTCATCGAAAAGCGTTCGCTAATGGCTTGCACATTCAGCAGTGTAAAGTTCCCAGGGCGCGCTCCTCACGACCATGTTCTGCTACGCGCTTTTGTGGGCGGGGCGCTGCAACCTGACATGTTTGCGCTGGACGAATCGGAGATCATCTCGCTCTGCAAAGCTGACCTCTGCGCGTTACTGCAAATTACAGGTGAACCACTATTTGCCGAGGTCGCAAAATGGAAAGAATCGATGCCGCAGTATGAAGTCGGACATCTTGATCGTGTAGACGCTATTGACAGTGAGCTCGGGAAATTGCCCGGACTAACGCTCGCGGGTAATTCTTATCACGGTGCTGGTGTTCCCGACTGCATTCGGAGTGGTGAAGCGGCGGCGGAGATCATGATTAAATGAAGCGAACTGACTCATAAATGTGAAGACCACGTCTCTTTGTATTATTATTTATCCTAACCCGACTAACGCACGCAGTCTTTGAATTCTCGCGAAAGGAGACTTCGCATGTCACAGCCGGAACCAGCCGATCGCCACAAAATCAAAATCGAGCAAGAGCTTCGTCAAATGAACGACGAATGGGTGAAAGCACTGGTGCGTGGCGACGCACAAACGCTGAATCGCATTATGGCTGATGATTTCTTCTTTGCGTATCCAATGGAAGGGGATGACAAAGCGCAATTTATAGAAGATGTCACTTCGGGAGTCGTGCGGGTCGAGTATCTCAATCGCGAGAACGTCACTGTGCGTATTTGGGGTAGCACGGCTGTACTGTCAGCGAGAGACTCTGCCAAGTGGTTCTATCAAGGTCGGAACTTCAGCGGCAACTACAAGATCGTGCATGTGTATTCGCAGCGTGATGGCAAGTGGCAGCTGGTGTCGCTGCAAGCATGTCCGATAGCGTAAGAATTGCGAAATTGCGGAATTGCGGAATTTAGCAGCATCGTAATCAAATTTCGCAATTTCGCAATTCCGCAATTTCGCATTTCTACTTCGCAATTCTATTTAGCAAGCGCTTGGACCCATTCCGCGTTCGTTTGCATTAGGGGGCGAAATGCTTCGCGCGGTACGGTCGTTTCGATGTGCATGTTGTCGTCGGTATTGATCGTCGCTCCTGCCACTGCCGGTTCCAATTTCGATTCATCGCAGATAAACCATGATCTCACATCAGCCTCCGTTCTCAGGTTCACGCGCGCGAGTTCAGCAACAATTCGAGGGTCCTTTAACCGTTCCGGCAACTGGGTGAGATTCAACTGCTCGTTGCTTCCCACAAGAATCAGATCCTTACCCTTGTTTAATCCGCCCACGCGAAACAGCAGCACGTGAGGAAACACCTTTAGATATGTCGCCAAAACAGACCGCAGACTGTCCGTAGACAATTGGTAGATCTGTAACCATTGCACAAACACGCCGTTTTCGTTCAGACGCTGCCGTCCCATTTCGAAGAATTCCTGCGTGAAGAGATTCGCGACACCCGGCACCCACGGATGGCTCGGTTCACTGACAATGATGTCGTATCGATCAGGGGTAACTCGCAAGTAGGTTCGCGCGTCGTCAATAATCAATTTCGCTCGCGGATCACTAAGCGGTTGATTGTTGACGTGGTCAAAATATCGCGACCCTCTGACGGTCGCAGGCTCAAGCTCTACACAGGTGACAGACTCGATAGGTGACTGCAACATGGCACCCAAGCTAACGCCGGTCGCAAACCCTATGATCAAACCCTTCTTGATCTTCGGCGCAACGAGCAGAGGTACCTGGGCCACCATGACCTGCGTAGGCATGTCGTATACGCTGTCAGAGGCATTCGTGCGTCCGTTAATCGCCATGGAGATCGTGGTTTGGTCTCGTCGTACGGACACTGTGGATGTAGGACCTTCCTGATACATTAGTAGTTCGTGAACGTTCGGCCCTGGTGATTGTTCTGCTTCGGCCTTCACTCCTTCGCGTGTCTGTGCAAGCACACGCACCAAACTGTCATAGGCGCCGATTGATAGATCCGCAAGATTCATCGGCGGAGCCAGAACGAAAAGCAAGATAACAAGCACGGGAATAACGCCGACTGCGAAACTGCGCTTCAACGCGGGGTCGCGTGCTGTTTCAGGAGGTTGGTAAGCCAAACCCACAACGATCAAACAAATCGCCGCCGCAAACAACAACGTAAACTTGGTACTGGTCTTCGGAATCAGAATAAAGCCCGTGATGAAAGCACCGGCGATCGCGCCAATTGTGTTTATCGCATAACTTCGTCCAACCAATGCGACCGCCGTGGAATGTTTAGCGCTGGCCCAACCGAGAACCACCGGCATAACCATACCCATCAAAAGCGCCGGTATCAGAATCAGCAAACTCGCTGACACGACCTGCAATGCAAGAAGACCAGCCCATGACGAAATTTGAAGTCGTAGACCAAGGTTCACGAGCAGTGCCGGAATCAAGTTCACTACAAAGAGGCTCAGAAAAAGCCCGGCCGCAGTAATAATCTCGACCCTAAGTATGGTCATGCGCAGTCGGACTGAGCGATCTTTCCGACCAATGAACCACGCCCCCCCTGCGAGACCAATCAGGAATAGCGCCACGACAATGCTGAAAGCGTAGGTGCTTGAGCCAATGATCATGGTCAATATTCGTGTCCATGAAACCTGTGTACTGATTGTAACGAAACCAGAGGCAAATGCGGCCAGGTACCAGAATCTGTGGCTGTCAATTTCCGCGGAGGTCGTGGCGACTTCATTGGCTGTCGCTTCGACACGTGGCTGCGCATTTAACGTGGCTTGGCGTTGAGCCAGCACGGCAGTAACGCCCACGATGACGTTGATCGCTGCGGCCACCACAATCGTCGTGTGGACGCCGAGTGAGGGCAGCAAAACAAAACCGGCGGCAAGTGTTCCCAGTATGGCGCCCACGAGATTGCACGCGTAGAGCCTTGTCACTGAGGTTGAACTACCGCGGAATCTGTTGACTAACGCCGCCGACAAGACCGGTAGTGTAGCTCCCATAAGTGTAGTCGGAACTAGCAACATCAAACACGAAAGCAGGAAGCGCCAAAGACTAAATGCAAAAAAACCAGGGTGAAATTGCTGCCAGATAAATGCGTATAAATTATCGACCCATCGAAATAGAAATGGGACCAGCAGCGCGTACGCAGCAATGCAGATTTCTATCCAGCCATACGTGCTTAGTGGTTTCTTAATCCGTTCCGCAAATTTGCCGGCCAAGGCACTACCCAATGCAAGGCCACCCATAAAAGCAGCCAGCACCGTGCTTACTGCCAGGGTCGTCGCGCCGAAAACCAATCCCAGCATGCGTGCCCAGAGCACTTCATAGATGAGACCGGTCCCGCCAGACAAAATAAAGCACAGACCAATCAACAAAATAGTTGAGTTGGAATAGCTAAAAAATTGCTGCTGAGTTCGGAAAGGTTCGGCCACTGGTCATCCTTCTAAGGCAACTATTTCGACACGACATCTACGTGACACGCCGCAAATGCTACTACTGGGACCGCAGGCGTCTCGCCTGCCAACTGTCGCCAAACAAGGTCCTAACATTTGTAACTGACTTTTACCGCAACGCACAGCAGGCGAGACGCCTGCGGTCCCAGTGTAGACATTACAAATAAATGACATGACTGGTCCGCCACACGCTTGCCGGAATCGAACCTGGATTTGCCGCTGTTAACAGAATCGCGTAGTCGTGTTCCACTTCGCGGGTAAGGCTCCTATTCATCGCGGCATCAATCCGGCCAACTTCCACTTCTGCCTGGTTATTGAGAGGGGTCACGAGGGCGAGCCGTCGCAGACCACGATACAAATGTTCTGAACCTGAACCAAAAGGTCCAACCTCATCTCCCAACACAAGTCTGACTTCCGCTCGCTCGTCAATAAAGTGCTTCAAGAGTGAAGTTGTCTGCACCACGCCTCGTTCAAATCGCTCTTTCAATTCCTCGTCCGGTTCGAGAGGTAGACGAGTATCCAGCACGATGGTAATTCTTCGTTCGTCTTCTGAGGTAAACTCCCGCACCGTCAGCCGGCGCGATCTCGCCGTCGCTTTCCAATCGATATGGCGCAGGTCGTCTTGAGGTTGATAGTCACGCATTGAGAACAGGTCATGACCAGCTCCGCGACGTAACGAAGGCATACGTCCCGCGTACATCGGCAGCAAGTGAAGTTCGTCGCCAATTGGTTCTGGCTTGGGGTAAACGATGATGTCGACGTCGCGTGCGCGAAGGCGCCGGCGCCTGCGAAAGAATCCGAACGGGAAACGAGTGGATAACTCGAACCCGTCGATTAACACATGACCACGTCTGGGAAACAGTTGCTCAACTCTCTGCTCTGCAGCAGCACGGTGGGGGACATAACTGAAATAGGCAAGCAAGCGCTTCCCGTATCGTTTGCGACGTTTTGACGTGTCGTCTGCGTCCACGCTTGGCCCGCGTGCTTCCACAAAAATAGAAAACGAAGGCAGCAGAAGTTTTGTGTTCCGCACCGTGACAATCACGGGAGCCGATTCACCAGCAAAGATGTGATCTGGGAAGCGTGCCGAAACGGTTAGGTCGCGAAGTGAGGTGCGCGCAGCCATCCAG
>JBKOYD010000118.1:0-35566 GCA_046725195.1 Acidobacteriota bacterium
TCTGCAACCGTCGCTCGGGAGAAACACTCATGAGTCTTCCCATCTCATTGAGCGAAAAGCGCCATGGAGCAAGAGCAATCAATATGCAAACTCCTGAACGAACCTTCGACGACAGTAAGAGCAACTCAATAATCGAATTGACTAAGAGTGAAGTTCTCAAGACAGTGGCCTATGCGCTCCTACGACAAGCATACGGAGTTGCTGAACCGCAACGGCCGAATGTGCAACAACGCACCAACTTCTTTGATGAGGTACGCCGATTTGAAATTAATCTCATCATGCAGGCGCTGCTGTATTCGAACGGTAGGAAGGCCGAAGCTGCTCGTCTACTTAGCCTGAACGCGACGACGCTTCACTCCAAAATCAAGCTCTACTCCATTGAGATGCCTGTCGAGACGAACTCCGCGGTCAATCACGTCGTCGCTTACCAAGGACACAAAGAGCGACCCATCCTACATTTATCCGAAGTAACAAGCGTGAAACGGTTGAACAGTGAAGAATCCACATCTTCCGATAGCGTCACTTTTTTATCTGATGTTGAGACCTTAAAGACTGAAGTAATCAGGAGTATCGCACGCGTTCTGGAAGTGAAGGCGAACAATCATTCACGCGTTCTAGATTTCGATTGGAAGCGCGGTGTGAAATTCTATGATGAAGTAACGAAGTTTGAGATCGAGCTGATACAACAAGCTCTCACACAGGTTAACAGTAACCAACGAGCAGCAGCCCGATTGCTGAGTCTAAAAACAACGACTTTCTACAGCAAAGTCAAATTGTACAAGCTCAATATCGACTTCATGGCTGCATAAAGAGCTGAACGCAGGGCTATAAACACGTCGCCGCTCCAGGAGCAGGCCTGGTTGAGACGCCGGATCTTGATCAGTCAAAAGGCAAAACAATCATGAACCAAAATCCCTTCGCACCTCCAACTGATTCGAATCCGCCTCGCGCCCTTGAGGTCATACTCTACGGTGGATTGGTTGTCGGAGTCCTTGATGGCTTGTACGCCGTGGTCTTCAACGGGCTCAGAGGAGTCAGCCCAATTCGCGTCTTTCAATTCATTACCAGCGGCCTGGTCGGGCGATCTGCTTTCAGCGGCGGAGTGACGACCTTCTTGTTCGGCATATTGCTACACTTTTTGATTGCTTTCACCGTCGCTGGTATATATTGCGGCGCAAGTCTCCTGCTACCGATGTTGATCCGGCAAGCGGTATTATAGGGAATGGCATATGGTTTGGCGGTCTATCTCGTGATGAACTACGTGGTATTGCCACTTTCGGCAACTTCGAGTATTCGGTTCTCGCTTGGTTCACTGCTGGGCGGACTCGTTGGTCACGCTCTGCTGGTTGGACTGCCAGTCGCACTCATCGCACGGCGTTCTGCGAGAAATAATTTGCCAGCAACTTCATATAGCCCGCAGGATCTGACTCAACATTCTCTTGATTCCTCCGCAATCTGACATGTTGGGTCTCCGCTATGGCACCTCTAACAGCTGCTTAGGTTAATTGATATGAAACGCAATCCGACGCTAGCAATTGCTGTCCTGTGTTGTTTGATCTCATTGCCAGCTACATTCGGCCAGCACACCAAACATAAACCACCTTACGCTTCAGATAAGCCGATTCCAACTCCAACGGTGTTTGCGCCCGGCACTATCTCGACTGGTGACTATGAATGTGTGCCGCAGTTTTCGCCCGACGGTCAAACACTCTATCTGGTCAAGAGCACACCAGATTTCAATTTTTGGACGATTGTTTTTTCCCGTTTCAAAAACGGTAAGTGGAGTCCGGTCGCAGTGGCGCCATTTTCCGGCCGGTACTGTGACGCCGACCAATTCATTACGAGCGATGGCAAGCGAATGTTTTTCATCTCACGCCGACCAGTCGCGTCGGATGTTTCTCCGAATGCTGAAGGCAGCTTGGATATTTGGGTGATGGACCAAACGTCGCAAGGACTTTGGAGTGAGCCTCGGAATCTGGGCGCTCCTGTTAACAGCAAGAGTAGCGAGTTCTTTCCTACGTTAACTAAAGACGGCACGCTATATTTCGGTTCCGGACGAAAAGGTGGCAAAGGCGGTATTGACTTATATCGATCGCGTTTAGTGAACGGCAAATATCAAGAGCCGGAAAACCTGGGAGACGCCATAAACTCAACCTATGACGAGTTTGAGCCATACATCGCACCGGACGAAAGTTTTCTGATCTTTATGGCGGCAGCAAGGCCAGAAGGATTGGGTGGTTACGATCTCTACATCAGCTACAACCGCCATGGCCAGTGGACCAAAGCCAAGAATCTTGGCGCGCCGATTAACTCTCCAGCGCATGAACTTTCGCCCAAAATCTCACCTGACGGAAGGTATTTCTTCTGGGCCAGCTCGCGCAGTGCTATTGACAAGCCAAAGACTAAAGAGTGGACATTTCAGGAATTATCGGCAGCCTATCAGGGACCACAAAATGGACTAGGCGATATTTATTTCGTTGACGTCAGCGCGTTGAAACTCGAGCAATAATGTTAACACCTACTTTCCCAGAGGTACTCTTCGAGGCGAAAAGGTTTTCGTGCGCGATAATAGTGGCCGCGTCACACACATGCTTGACCGTCGAGAGAACAACGACCTCGTCTGGAAAAAAGTCAAGTGATCACTTTTTTTAGGAGGGCTTAGTGCTCCCGCTAGTTAAATGAAAAGTCTAATTACGGACCATGCAATTACAAGACTCACGAAACCACCTGAAAAAGTGAAAACCCATTCGGCAGGTTGACTCTTGCGCTGCATTAGTGCGCGCATGATCACGACTCCACACTTCCAGCCGTCATGCTGGTAAAGCGGAAGACTATTACCGGCGGCGAGTAGTAGGTTCAGCCAGCCAAACGTTGTCCCGTAGGTAAGGAAGCCGGCGACCAGGTTGAAGAGAATCCCACCAAAATGTATGAGCAGTTGAACCCGCACGGATTTTTCTTTCAAAGCCGTACCGTCAAGCCTCACGAAAGAACCTATCGGAAACGCGCGAAGATTGAAGCGGATGCCTAGGATGCGAAAGCCTGCGAGTCTCGGACCCAATCCCAAACCTAATTCTGACGCCGGCACCTTGCAACTTCTCGCAGCCACAAGGTGTCCCAACTCATGAACTATCATGGCCAAAGGAGTAAAGAGAATCATTGTGAGTATCAAAATCATTGTTAGAAATGACTTTCGGAATCGTGAGTAAGTTTGAAGAGCGTTGTCGCTCGTGCGGGGCAGAGCCGTGGTGTTGCCACAACTTCCTTTTCAAGACTTATGCCGGGCGCCTATCAGAGCGACATGATCGTTTTGTGAGGAAATTTATAAGCGGGTGGCTTGAAGTGACGAAAAGTGGGAGGTGTTAGTAGACAAAATCTGGCGACGTGTCCCAGCTTCTCTGGGACGTGGGCGGGACGCCCGCCCCGATCGAACACACGCTACCGCTTTCAAGGGCAGCGCGCACACAATTCTGATCGCATACGGTGATACCAAGACGCCGAACTGGGACCGCGGGCGTCTCGCCCGCCACGATCGGTGCAGGCGCGCTACGGCTTTAAAGGACGGCGCTCACAATTCCAATCATACTTGTAACGTGAGGTTGGCGGGCGAGACGCCCGCGGTCCGACAGAGGTGAGTGGTGTAAATGGACGCGGCAACTAAAGGGTATCGTCGTTGCACTTTAGTCGGACTTCAACTCGGAGGCAGTTCAAGGTGAGCTTAAGGGTGTCTCGCTTTGCCAGTCCACCAACTTGTACTAAATCACGGTTCAAATCGTGACTCGATGACGTTGCCGTAGCGATGCCCGTGTTTTTCTGTCAGTTGTGGATACGTTGCGTGTTCTGCTCTGAGCCGTTTGAGTCCAAGTTTGCGCTCAGTGGCTTTGATGTCCTCTTCGCTTCCCTCGATTTCCATGAACAACCCAAAAGGTAATTCATCGACAACAATTTCGGCTTTGCCTAAACGCCAGGTTTGCCGTCGCTTTTCATAGACCATGTTTGGGCTGAAGCCGAGCGCATCGAGAATCGCATCCATGGCCTCTGCATCCGCTACATTAGTTTCATCCTCGCGCTGATGTTTGATTTCTGAAGATGTTGTGAACCGTTCTTTGTAGGTGAGCGTAGCAGTTTTGCCGACACGCCTTAGCCGCAGGACGGATGACTCACTCTTAAGTGTTTCCCCACCGTAAAGTGTGTTCTCTTCAAAATGTTCGCCGCGCAACTTAGCGCCAATTTCTTTGAGACGCTCCAAGACACTATCGCGCTGAGCTCTAGTTAGGCGATACTTCTTTTCGATCTCGATCATGGGGTGGTTCTTTGGGCTTGGGCCTTTGGTCTTTGGTTTTGGGTCTTTGGTTTTGGGTCTTGAGTCTTGGGCCTTTCGTCTTTGGTCTTGAAGTCTTGGATTTTTTGACTTTCGTCTTGGTTCTGCGAACTTAGCTTGATGAGTCTCAAGCGCCCAGTGCCTTGGATTGAGATCAAAGACCAAAGACCAAAGACCAAAGGCAAAGACCTAAGACCGAAGACCAAAAGCCAAGGACCCAAGTCCCAAACCAAATGACAAATGAAAAATTTCAAATGTCATATGGAAAATGATTTCTTTCCGCTCTCCACCCTGCCGCGCGCTCTACGCCTGGCGCACCCATCTCCACGCCTCGGGAATTGACGCGCGCTTCCCGTACATCAACATTCCCACTCGATAGATTCGCGACGCAAACCACATTATTAGCAACACGCTCCCAAAACCAATTAACAACGACAAGGCAATCTGCCAGAACGGAGGAGTCTGCGTGACAATGCGCACCAACATCGTTACCGGTGCAGAAAAAGGCAGCATTGAGACCCAGAAAGCGAACGTGGAATCGGGACTGCGACTCACAGGAAGGAAAAGGTAAAAACTGACAACTAAGATCAGAATAATGGGCATCGCCAACTGCCCGCCTTCCTGAGCAGTGGTTACCATCGATCCAACCAGCGCGTAAATAGTTGAATAGATAAAGTAACCGAGCAGAAAAAACAGGGCGAAGTAGATGTAGTGAGAAATCGGAATACTTGGAATGCTCGCTCTCAATCCCTTCGAAGCAAGCAAGTTGACACCGTAGAGGGCAAAAGCGCCGAATGCTGATCCCCAAATTGCGAGTTGAGTTAGCGCAACGAGCGAAACTCCGACAAGCTTGCCCATCATCAACGTGAAAGGCTTCACCGATGAGAATAGGATCTCAGCTATCCGAGTTTCCTTCTCTTCGATGACTGCGCCAAGGACTACCTGACCGTACATCAGGATCGACAGATACATAATGAACCCAACGCCGAAGACCAGAACGAAACTACCACCCGAATCGCGCTCTTCGCCTGTGGCTCCGATCTTCACTGCCTGCAGATCGACGGGTTTTGAAAGCTCGAGTCGGGTCTTGAGATCGACTTGGGCTTCTATCAATCGCTGTTCCCTTACTGCTCGGTTTAGCGCTGACGAGAGCACTCCTTTTGTGAAGACGTCTCCAGGATTCCGATTAAAGAACTCCGCTTTGCCATGATTCATAAAATCCGCTGGCAGGATCACATATCCGTCGAGATCCTTCGCCCGTAGGCGCGCGTCGAGTTCGGCTCGCACATCATCCAATGATCGGTTGGCGGAACTGACTTCGTGGAGTTCAAAATTCCCTGAGCTTGCTCTTCCGGCTCCGCGGAAACGTTCATTCGACGCATCATTCTGCACGTTCGCATTAGTCTCAGGATTTGCCTCGTCAGACACGGAGCCTTCGCTGAACAAGACCTCACGCAGGCGGCCATACATTTTGCCGGTTTGGTCCACAACTGCGATTCTTAACGGCTCACCAGCATTGATACTCAAAATCAACGCCGGAACCAGACCAAAAAGAGACAACACCAATGGCAGCAGGATGGTTGAGAGAATGAACATCTTAGCGCGCACGCGCTGGGCATATTCTCGTTTGACTACAGCCAGGAATTTTCTCATGCGTTTTCCGTAACTTTTGCAATGAATATATCGTTAAGACTGGGCTCAACCATCTCAAACTTACCAATTGTTGCTCCCGCTCCAATCAGTCGACGCAAGAGTGCCTGCGCGTCCGCCCCATCTGCGAGAAGTGCTTGAGCCTCATCTGCGTGTCTCACGAGCTTGCTGACAAGCGCCGGGTCGTCCAAAACACCATCGCCACCCTCGCATCGCACAGCAACGGAGTTGCGTCCAAAGCTGCTCTTGATTTCGCGTAGACTGCCCTCGAAAACTTTGCGCGACCGATTCAGCAGACAGATGTCGTCGCAGATCTTCTCAGCCACTTCCATCTGATGAGTTGAGAAGATGATAGTCTTTCCCACTCGTTTTAGATCGAGCACAATCTCTTTCAGCAATTCAACATTAACGGGATCGAGACCTGAAAACGGTTCGTCGAGGATAAGCAAGTCGGGGTCATGAATCACTGCAGTGATGAACTGCACCTTTTGTTGCATGCCTTTTGAAAGTTCCATCGACCTTTTGTTCTTCCACTCGGAGAGTTTCACACGAGCAAGCCAGGAATCGATCTTAGGCTCGGCGTCTTTGCCTCGAACATTTCGAAGCTCGGCAAAAAACCGCAACTGATCTACGACCTTCATTCGCCTGTAAAGACCGCGCTCCTCAGGAAGGTAACCAATATGATCCTGCAGCTGGGTATCGAGTTTTCGGCCAAACAACTCGATATTCCCAGAATCGGGCGCAGTGATGTTCACCATCATGCGGATGGTTGTCGTCTTACCTGCTCCATTTGGACCAAGAAGACCGAATATTCTGCCTGCGCGAGCTGAGAGGCTTAACTCCTTCACCGCCGTAAAGTCCCCAAAGGTCTTGGTAACATTTTCAAGTCTTACTGTTATCTCATTACCCGTCATGTATCTGGTGTTCTCCGTTAGCTTTTGGAAATGTTGAAGCTTCTTGAATCTTCAACGGGAATTAGCAACCCTGCATCTGAAACACACGCCTATACGCACGTACAAGCACAGTATCCACATCAACCGTTTTAGGTATTACGCAGGAAATGCTTCGGGGAACAAACTAACCTTGCGACCCCGGGAACGTCAAAAGCAGGCAAGGAAATTGAAATCAGAACGCCCGTCCCTCAACAAGAAGCGTAACAGACGAGCCTTTCCCATTGCCACAACGGGCGTATTTGATACATAGTTTACTGCACGTCACCCCGCGATCTCGTAGCTGAGTTGGCATTCCCAAAAGTGGTTCCAGACGCCGGCTCATCTCCTTTCGAGCTCATTTATGTTTATAGGTCGCAACCCTTCCCTTTTGGCTCATTACAAAGTGTTGTTGTGTCTTTTGATCGCATGGTCCATTGTTCCAGCTCAGACAACACAGACTCCTGAACGAAAACCACAGGAGGAAGTAGTACGAGTCTACACTGAACTGGTGCAGACCGACGTGATGGTCTTTGATAAGCAGGGGCGGTTTGTTAATGACCTCAAACAGGAGAACTTCGAGCTACGCATTGACGGTAAGCCTCGAGCGATTCAGTCGTTTGAGCAGATTACAGCCGGAAGTGACGAGGAGAGCCAACTCTCTGCCGCGCGGGGCAGCACCACTCTTAATCTCAAGCGCCCCGTACCATTGGATCGTGGAAGAATAGTCTTCTTTTACGTGGACGATTTCCACATGGATTTGGGCGGCTTCACCGCTGCGAGAAAGGTTATTTCAACCTTCATTGAGAAGGAGATGGGTCAGAACGATCAGGCTGCGATCGCCTCCGCTACTGGACAAATCGGATTCCTGCAACAACTGACCAGCGATCGCACGGTACTTCGTACTGCCCTGGAACGGCTCGGCGCCAAGTCTTACTCAGTGCGGGATTCAGATCGTCCACCCATGGGCGAATACGAGGCGATGTTGATCGACGGCCTCGATCGTGATGTCCTCGAGTTTTATATTTCCGAAACCATGAGGCTCAACCCCGGCATTTCCAGGGAGACTGCAGCAGGCATAGTGCGTGCCCGAGCGCAATCGATTCAGGCGCAGGCAAACCAATTCACCTCCAATACTCTCATCGGACTCGAAAGATTAGTTCGCTCCGCCAAAAATCTACCTGGACGAAAAGTGTTGTTCTTCCTTTCGGGCGGCTTTCTGATTGAGAACCGGCGAGGCGATTCAATGAACAAATTGCGCGACATTACCTCCGCAGCAGCAAAGAGCGGTGTCGTAATTTATTCGATGGACGCTCGCGGTCTTGTGGCGGATCTCCACGACGCAAGCATCGAAACACCTTTTGATCCGAGCGGGCAACTTCAAAGCGCCACGCGTGGAGAATTGACTGCATCCCAGAATGGAATGTATGCCCTCGCTGCCGACACGGGAGGACGGGCAATCTTCAACACGAACGATCTGAGACAGGGTCTTCAGCCCGCCATCAAGGAAACCTCGACATACTATCTACTCGCTTGGAAACCCGACGCAGAAGCACAAAAGAAGGGGAGATTTCGGAGCCTTGAGGTGAAGGTGATCGGTAGACCGGATCTTACCGTGAGAGTTCGCAAAGGGTTTTTTGATTTAGATCCTACGCCTCCTGTCACGGCAAAAACGCCGACATCGCAACCGGAAAGTAAGACAATTCCGGCCAAGCTTCGCGAGACAATAATGGCTCCGTATCCCGATCGAGAACTTCCGATTCTTCTGAGTGTTGACTATTACGATGTCGCCGGAAAAGGCGGCACACTCTCAACGGGCATCCAAATGCCCGCCGAATTCCTCGTGTTTGGCGAACAACCCGACGGAAAGATTCAAGCTGTTGTTGATCTCTCAGGGGTGTACTACGACGACAAGGGTGTCGCCAAGGCAAGTTTCATGGAACGTATTGTCACTACTGCACCGTCCCTGGAAGCAACAAAGACCTATCGAGCCGACATCACGTTTACCTATCCGGCAAGACTGCCACCGGGACTTTACCAGGCGAGAGTAGCTGCACGTGATGATAAAAGTGGACGAGTTGGAAGCGCTCACGCCTGGATTGAAGTACTTGACCTGTCGAAGAAGCGGTTGGCGATGAGTAGTTTGCTTCTCGGCGAACGTCCCCAATCTACGTTGACCAACGTTTCAAGCGCCGCAGAAGGAAGCCCCATCGCGCTAAGCGCTAGTCATCGTCTAAAACGCGATTCGACTCTACGCTTTCTGATCTTCGCTTACAACACTGCTATCTCAACTGTTGACCAAAAGCCCGACGTTGCCGTGCAAGTTCAGGTAATACGGGACGACCAACCGGTCATCACCACTGCGTTGAGAAAAATTAGTACAGATGGAGTCGCAGACCTCGCGCGACTTCCATATGCTGCAGAGATCTCGTTGAATGAATTGCTGCCCGGTCGCTACATATTGCAGGTCACCATCATCGATCGGGTGTCAAAACAAAGTACTTCACGCCAGACGCATTTTGACGTCTATTAACCTCAAATCGTGGTCAAGCCGTGGAAGCCGACAAAGGAGCAACTCCTTGACGCCACCGGAAAAGTGGTCTCCGACGTTATTGCTCCAGGACTGCGTGTTCTCTTTTGCGGAATCAACCCAGGTTTGTATACCGCTGCTGTCGGACACCATTTCGCGCGACCTGGAAATCGTTTTTGGCCGGCTCTCCATGCCGCAGGCCTGACTGACCGTCTCCTCTCACCGTTTGATGAACTCGAGTTGCTGAAGAGCGGTTACGGCATCACGAATGTGGTTCCACGGACAACAGCGAAAGCGGATCTACTAACAAAAGAGGAAATAGTCGCTGGCGGCGAACTATTGCGTGCGAAAGTGCTTCGATATCGGCCCGAAGTGCTGGCGGTCCTCGGTCTCGGCGCTTATCGAATTGCGTTCAATCAACCGAAAGCATTGATTGGGCGGCAGGAAGAGACGATTGGCGACACCATTTTGTGGGTCTTACCGAATCCGAGTGGCTTGAATGCAAACTATCAGGCCAAGGATCTCGCGCGTCTGTTTCGAGAGCTGAAGGATGCGGTCAACAAAACTCGGCCACGATAGACTGATTAGCACAGATGATAGTTCTGTTCTGATCTGTATAATCAGTGTTTTTCTGTGGCCCAATTATCCGATCTTCACAATTTGTTTCCCCAGGTTGTCGCCGGAGAACAATCCCAAGAACGCGCGCGGGGTGTTTTCGAACCCTTCGGTAATTGTCTCGGCGTGTTTCAGTTTGCCTGATTGGAACCACTCGGCAAGTTGCTTAACACCTTCAGTGAAGCGGGCCGAATATTGCGTCACGATGAAGCCTTTCATGAGGGCGCTTTTCACTAACAGGAAGGGTTGCGCTCGCAAGCCGACGTCGGGTTGGTCGGAATTGTACATGGAAATCTGACCGCAGATCACAATGCGCGCACCATTTGAAATCAGTGGAAGCACTGCGTCTGATACCACACCACCAACGTTGTCGAAATACACATCGACGCCTTGCGGACATGCGTCCTTTAAAGCAAATGGCAGGTCCTTTGTCTTGTAATTCAGCGCGACGTCTACGCCTAACTGGTCAATCAGATACCGATTCTTTTCATCGCTACCAGCAATACCAACGACACGACATCCTTTGATCTTTGCTATCTGACAAACCGTCATCCCAACAGCTCCAGCCGCGCCTGAGACCACAACAGTTTCGCCTTCCCTTGGCTGACCAATATCAAGCAAACCAAAATACGCAGTAAGTCCAGGAATACCGAGAACGCCAAGAGCCGTACTTGGTGATATGCCGGGTATTACTTTCATCAAGCCGCGAGCATTTGCTACGTCGTAAAGTCTCCAACCAAACATACCGGTAACGAGGTCTCCGGGTCCGAAGTTGGGAGAGCGCGATTCCACAACTTCGCCAATGGCACCACTCTGCACTACCTGGCCCACTTCGAAAGGCGGGATGTACGACTTGCCGGCTCGCATTCGTCCGCGCAGGTATGGGTCGACGGAGATAAAGCGCAAGCGCACCAGGACTTCGTCGTCACCAGGTTGCGGCACTTCAGTGTCGACGAATTGAAAGTTAGCGAGAGTTGGTATGCCAACGGGACGGCTAGCGAGACGGATTTCTTTATTTTGCATGGCAAGATTTTAGATTGCCGATTGCCAATTGACGATTGCGGATTGGGGAGGGCGAATGCCGCCCATGGAATCGTCAATCGAAAACTCGTCAGTCCCGCAAATTGGCAATTGGCAATCGGCAATTAGTTGAATCGGCAATCGACAATCGGCAATCACAAATACGACAGCCACCAATCGCGGCGTCGCTGCTTGACGCCAGCAAACCATTTACATAGCGGATACAGCAATAGCACGCCAACGAGCCATGAAAGGTAAACCACTCCCAGGTTGAAACCGACACCCTGCGGTGACCCGGACCAGTCGATTGGTAACTGATAGAGTTGATATGTAGGCTTGCGCAAAGCGAGGTGCAGCAGCAGAGCAATAACATGCGCCGTGTACCATTGAAGCAAGTAGAAAAACAGTGGGACACGTCCAAAGGTAATAAAGAACTCCCGTATCACGCCTGCACGCGCTGCGGTTTGCGTCGCCTCAAACAGCGCCAGAGACATAATTGCTGGTCCAAGAGTCATCAGCAGGAATAGCAATGACGGTGGATACTTCGTTGTGTTTAAAAAGGAGAGCGCAGTATAGACCAAGTTTTTCTCAGTCGACCATTTTCCCGGATCGCCATACAGATTGATCGCGCGCAGGATGAAGAAGAGTAAGGTCGCAGTGCCTCCGATGATCAGCAGCAATCGTTGTCTATGCGCAGCATCGAAAGTGTACAGAACGCCAAATGCGTACCCAACAGCCATTACGCCAATCCACGGAATTAAGGGATAGATCACCACCACCATCGGACCCGGAAAGCTGCTGCCAACGGGAAAGCTTTCGAAGGCCTGGTGCAGCAGTATCCAAACTTTCGCGGCGAGGCCCGGTACGGGACTTTGGGGCCCTTGCCATCCGGTGACGCGAAATCCGTCCAGCAAGTTATGAAAAAGTACCATCAGGAGGCCAAACGCGGCGACGACTTTCAGTGGAAGGTGTATTAATGCTGCGAGGACGATCATCGAAACACCGATAACCCAGATTACCTGCAAGAAACCGAACAGCCGATAATCAACACTAAACGTTACGCCTAACCTAACCAGAGTCAGCTCAAGGAAGATCAACCATAGTCCGCGAGTAATGAGAAAACGTGACAACTGGGTTTTGCTCTTACCGCGTGCGAACTGGAGATAAGCGCCTGTGCCAGCGAGGAATACGAAGACAGGTGCGCAGAAATGTGTAATCCAACGCGTGAAGAACAAGGCGATGTTGGTTCGTGTTAGGTCAGTTGGATCAAATTGGAATACCGCGTTATGCACGAAGTCGCGGGTATGGTCCAACATCATTATGACCATCACGATTCCGCGCAGTAGATCGATTGAGTCTATTCGCTTAGACGAGGGCGGGGTCTTCTTGGGAAGGGCATCTGCTGCTGCGAATGGAATGCGTTCTTGTGAGGCGGGTTGCGGACTTGTCGCCATGACAACTTCTCATCAAAGTTTGCAAAAAGTGGGTTACACCATTGTTTGCCCAGCCACTTCTCACGACAACTCAATCGGATCGGCAGATATTACCTGCTCAAGTAATCGCAGTGACTGCAGTGTTTCCTTGCTCACTGGCGCATCAACTTCAATCACCGCCATGGCTTCACCACCGCGCTCCCGTCGTCCGAGATGAAAGCGACTGATATTGACTTCACCTTCACCCAATATGGTCCCAACTCTTCCAATAACGCCCGGCACATCGCGATTGCGCATTACCAGCATGTGCCCATGTGGAATCGCCTCAAGATAAAAACCATCAATCTCTGTGATGCGACCCTCTCGTCGTTGTCCACCATAACCAAACAACGTTCCCGCCACGGTCTGGCTGGATTGTTCTGTGTAGATTTCGGTGCGAATAGCTGGGGCCATATCTCCACTGGTGCGAACGTAGGTTGTCGTGACCTTGATGCCCCTCTCGTCCGCTATCAGAAAAGCGTTGACGACATTTACGCGCGCGCTCACATCACGGAGCAGACCAGCCAGAAACGCACGCGTAACTGGCGCTGCGTCGACGTCCACTATTTCACCAGCGAACTCGATTTTTACTTCCTTTACCGCTTTTCCAACCAACTGAGCCTGGAAACGGCCGAGGCTCTCCGCAAGCGCCATGTACGGCTGCATGAGATTGAGCTCTTTTACGCCCATCGCTGGAACGTTAACCGCTCCGCGCAGCGCTCCGGTCAGCAAAAAATCTCGCATCTGTTCGGCAACAGTGAAAGCAACTCCTTCCTGCGCTTCAGTCGTTGAGGCGCCGAGGTGCGGAGTGACTATCACTTCATCGAGCTCCAATAACGGATGACCTGATGGGGGTGGTTCCTGGCTGAAAACATCAAGCGCAGCGCCGGCAATTGATCCGCTTTTGATCGCCTCGTACAACGCGTTCTCGTCAACAAGGCCACCGCGTGCACAGTTAATAATGCGCGCTCCCTTTTTCATTTTCCCTAGTACTTCGCCGTCGATGATTCCACGGGTTTCAGGGGTCAAAGGTGTGTGTACGGTGAGGAAGTCAGCACGGGCGTAAACGTCTTCGAGTGGCGCCAATTCAATCTCGAGATCACGAGCTTGCTCAGGCGCAATGAATGGATCGTAGGCAACAATTCCCATCCCCATAGCGCGCGCACGAGATGCCACTACACGTCCTATACGGCCCAGGCCGATAATACCAAGAGTTTTTCCCTGAAGTTCAACCCCGATGAACTTCTTGCGTTCCCAACGTCCTGCTTTCAAGCTGCTGTTAGCTTGGGGAATCGATCGGGCCAACGAAATCAATAACGCAATGGTGTGTTCGGCCGTTGTGATCGTGTTGCCGTCAGGTGCGTTCATGACGACGATGCCGCGGATCGTAGCCGAAGGCACATCGATGTTGTCGACGCCAACACCCGCGCGTCCAATCACTCGCAGACTGCCGGCGGCCTCCATCAGGTCGGCAGTTACTTTAGTTTCGCTGCGAACTATTAGACCTTCGCAACCCCTCAGCGCATCAACTAATTGGTCCGGCTTGAGACCAGTTCGCTTCTCTACCTCGAAAGACGCAGCACGCAAAGGCTGCAATCCGCTATCACTTACATCGTCTGCGACGAATATCTTCATCCTTCTACCGTCCCTTTGCAGAATCCAAGACGAATCCCACAAAGAAGTGGAATTCCAACCTGTACCTGAGCTCCTTTAATGTTTGCTTGCCAGTAAAAGCTCGGTATGGTAACAGTCTGCCGAATTTGCGTCGAGTTGTGGAAAGACGAAACCTGAGGAGCCAAGCGTATGGAGATACTTGTTTACCGTCGGGGCGATACTCATGTTCAGGAAGGGTTCGACACAGAACACCTGCCTGAACTCCTGAAAGATGAATCGCTTGTGATCTGGGTGGATATGGAATTTCCCACCGAAGTCGATGAGCAGGTGCTGTTAGACGTCTTTCACTTTCACCCGTTAACCGTGGAAGACTGTCGCGAGAATCGACACTATCCAAAGATCGAAGAGTTCCCTGATTACCTCTATTTCATCGTCCACGGAGTCCGTGCCGATACGAGTCCGGAACGTTTCAACACGATCGAACTCGACGGATTTCTGGGTGCTAACTACGTGATTACTTATCACCACGATTCATTTCGCAGTATCAATAACGTGAAGCAATTGCTGCGTACGAGTCCGATATCCTGCCAACGCGGAACCGCATTTCTGTTACACCAGATACTCGACCAGATTGTGGATTTTTATTCTCCAGTGTTGGATCATTTCGATGATCGCATAGACGAGCTCGAGGACAACATCTTCAAGCTTAAAAAGCCAAACAATATGATCCTTGCCGAAATCATGGATCTCAAGCGTGGCGTGCTGCGATTACGCAGAATTTCGGTCAAGCAGATGGACATTCTTCACCGAATGAGTCGGGGCGAGTTTCCTCTCATTCCACAACAGATGCTGCCATTTTACAGAGACGTTTACGACCATCTCGTGCGGGTGACAGACCTGGCTGAAAGCTATCGCGATTTGATTGGCGGATCGTTGGAAGCTTATTTGTCTGTAGTTTCCAACAGACTGAACGAGATCATGAAAGTGTTGACGATCTTCTCGGCCATCATGCTACCACTAACGTTTATAGCAGGTGTTTATGGAATGAACTTCGAAAACATGCCCGAACTGCATTCTCGTTATGGGTACTACATCGTGTGGGCACTGATGATTCTCGTGGCGTTTGGGATGCTGATCTTTTTCTGGCGTCGTGGCTGGATTGGACGCCAACCAGGGGAAAAGGAAGAAGGGTGAAGACGGGATCATTTTCCATATGACATTTGAAATTTTTCATTTGTCATTTTTAAGAGATGGTCTTCGGTCTTGGGCCTTCGGTCTTTGGTCTTTGGCCTTTGGTCTTTAGCCTTTGAGATCTCAAGCGCAAGACCCCAACGCAGTTCTATAAGGCCAAGACGTAAGACCTAAGACCTAAGACCCGAGACCCAAGGCCAAAGAGCTAAGACCCAAGACCAAAGGCCACCTTCTTAAAAATGACAAATGAAAAATTTCAAATGTCATATGGAAAATGATGGAAAAATGATGCTGCGCCGGATCAAACCCCAATTACATTGGGCCGGCTTCGTCCAGCGAATCCGCTTCATCAAACGCGCCATCAGGACTTGGTCCAGGCGAGTTCCGATGCGTATCCGCCCCGTCCTCCGACGCCTCTTTTTCTTCCAAGTCCTCCAACGTCTCTTTACTCGTCGCTTCAGTTTCGCGCGCACTTGCCTCGTTTTCCCGTTTCTTCATTGACTTCAACTCTCACGCCCTCCTAGATAACGGACATCGTAAAGACCGCCATAAAGACCGCGGTGCCAACAGCAGCGTAAGCTCCCGCCACAACGTCATCGGCCATTATTCCCAAGCCGCCGTGCAAGTCTTCGAGCTTCCATGCAGGATAGGGCTTCAAGATGTCGAAAAAGCGAAAAAGAATAAACGAAACAATGACCCAGATCTTCCAGGGACCTGCAAAGAGCGGAATAGGCAGCAACGCGATCATTTGACCGGCGACTTCATCAACCACAACTTTGCCTGGATCTTTGAGACGAAGAACCCTTTCAGTCCTTGAGGCGGCCCAAATTCCGAGTAAGGTAATAACCAGGATAATGAGAAGCTCAAGAGCCAGAAAACAAAACTGCGGATTAAGTCCAACGCGTGGGCCACTGGCGGCTTGACCTGGGTAAAACCTAATTAAGAGATTCCTCAGTAGCAGAAAAATCGCTACGCCTACCACGGTGCCGAACGTTCCAGGAGCAAGTGGTAAGTAGCCAACACCACAAGTCGAAATCGCTAGCGCCAGATAGTCGAGTCCCGAACGTCGTGTTGTGGGAGGTGCAACAGCACCCTCCGGCACGACTACAGTCGGATTCAATTCGTCGCTGGATTCTTTGATCGACACTGACTCGGGTTTAGTGGTTAGGTGTCAACAGATTCTACCAATGAGATCGTATTCAAGACCTTTCGTGATTTCGACATTTACGAACTCACCCTCAGTTGGAATAACGCCATCCGGAACGTCGTTGATTAAAACGCAGCCATCAATATCGGGCGCTTGCGTCTCCATTCTCCCTTGCCACAAGAGTTCGCTTTCTTGCGATTCGCCTTCGAACAACACTCGTACCACGTCGCCGACTCTCGCCTTGTTCTTGCGCCTGGAAATACATGCTTGTTCCTTCATCAAACTCGTTCGACGTCGAGAAGCAGTCTTGTGAAGAACCTTATTCTGTAATGCAAAAGCTGGAGTACCTTCTTCATCCGAGTAAGTAAAGACACCGACTCGATCAAATTCAACGTTCTTTACAAAGCTCCTCAGTTCTTCAAAATCGTCTTCCGTCTCGCCTGGAAAGCCTGTTATGAAAGTAGTGCGGATCGCGATGTTGGGTACACGTCGTCGCACGCGCTCAATCAAACGCTCCAGACTCTTGCGGTTGCCGCCGCGCTTCATGAGTTTCAAAACATTTTGCGACGCATGCTGCAGAGGCATATCCAGGTATTTCACTGCCTTAGGTTCTTCAGCGATCGCATCGAGGAAAGCATCGCTAATGTGCGTCGGATAGGTGTACATAACGCGCACCCATTCGATGCCATCAGTTCGTGCCAACTCACGAAGCAAACGACCCAACGCATCCTGTTTCCCCAGATCTTCTCCATAACGCGATGAATCTTGCGCGACAAGTATCAACTCCTTGACACCCTCTTCAGCCAGCTGTTGTGCTTCGGCAATAATTGATCCGAACCGTCGACTACGAAAGTGTCCGCGCATCTGTGGTATGAAGCAAAAGGCACATGGTCGATCGCAACCTTCAGCGATCTTCACAAAAGCATAGTGCGAAGGCGTTGCAAGGACTCGTGGTGTCGACTCATCGTAAAGGTAAGTTGAGCTTTGATTGCCAAGTGGGACGACTGGAAGGGAGCGCGTATTAGTCTTCGGATCGCAAACAGCAAGAATGTCGTTAATCTGACTTGTGCCAATAAATGCGTCGACTTCCGGCATCTCTGCCTTCAACTCATCTCGATAACGCTCGACCAGACAACCGGCGACAACCAATCGTTTTGCGTGGCCCTCAGTTTTGAGGCGCGCAGCTTCAAGAATCGCATCGATTGACTCTTTCTTGGCCGAATCGATAAAACCACAAGTGTTGACTACCACCGTTTCCGCGTCAGCCGCGTCTGCAGTAATCTGATAACCATTTTGCTTCAGATGGCCCATCATCACCTCGCTGTCGACGAGGTTTTTGGGACACCCAAGACTTACAAAACCAACTTTTTTCATAACTGGTAAATCGTAAACGTTTATGATCGTCGTTCGTCAGCTTCGAGCTCAAACAGAGCCCGCTCAATCTCACGCATTTCAATGCCCGAGAGTCGCTGCCCGCCAAATCGAACGCGGTTATAAGCACGCGTAACCATAAGCGCTTGGCCCGACTTTAGGGTCTTCGCAAACTCGAGCGGCGTTAGGTGCTTGTCGCGTGCCAGACCACGCTCCTCCATCAATGTCAGAAGCCGCTCGTAGAATTGAACGGTCGAATAGCTTCTTCCCTCTTCATTGGAAAAACTAAAACCTCTGCGCCAACCCAACTTCCATATCCGCCTGGCTAAGAACGCCAGTGCGACAATAAACGCCAACGCTATCAGTGCAAGCGTGATTGAGAGTATGTCGGTTGGAACGTAACTTCGAATAGTCCCAAGTAGTGTGGAGACGAAACGCGCCAAATCAAACACGTGGTTGTGCAAAGACGTGGCAAGGGAACGTTGCTCCTGCTTGTCATAGCCAACCACATACTGAAACCAAAACAGTTCGAACGCTTCGGCGTATTTTTGGAGCTGGGCAGTCAGACCGTTATGCACCGGCTCGATGCGGCCGGCAGATGGCGTGGGATCGAAAGTGACCCACGCATGAGTTTCCGGGAAATAAACCTCGACCCATGAATGCGCATCACTCTGCCTAACCGTATACGCTCGCGCCGCCTGGTTATACTCACCTGGTAGGAATCCGTTGACTACGCGAGCGGCAATTCCGTGCGTCCTCAAGAGCACAGCCATTGACGTTGAGAAGTACTCACAATGCCCAGCCTTAACATTGAAAAGAAAGTCGGCTAATGGATCTTGACCGCCAGCTTTCATCTGCAATGAGTAGCCATAATCCCTCTGTAACTGTGACTCGATCGCTTTGGCTGCGTCGTAACGGTTGCGCGCATGCGCATTCAAAATCATCGAAGTCGCAAGTGGCCCAATTCGGGGATCGAGACCTCTAGGTAGTTGAATATATCGATCGAACTCTTCCGAGTACGGACGCAAGTCGTTTCGCAACTTCTGAACCGGAGGTTCATCGGTATCGGAGATCGCCTTGTACATCACTCGCTCAAACTCGTGACGGCGCGACTGAATCGAACCTTCCCCATCGACGCGAATAAACTGTAGGTCTCCTTGAATGGCCACCGGCCGAGGCGCGGCAAAAAGTACTGGCGACTCCAATGGCTCGAGAAAGAAAGTTTGCGTCGTAAGGCGATGAAGAGCTTCCGTCGTTCCCAACGGGAAGAAGCCGCCACGCTCGCTGAGTTTCAAATCTAAACGACGTGCTTCTGTAGATTTCTTCCAGCCGGTACCTGTGAATTCATCCAAAGCCACGCCTCGCCAGCGGAGGTTGCGTGGAGTTTGAGCTTCCTCGATCCGGACCCGCATAACCAGATCGTCGTCTCGCTTAAGTTCACCGATCTGGCCGAGCGTAACGTTTTCAGAAAAGCCTATGAAGTTTGACAACCCGCCGCCGCTGCGAGTAAGAGCTGCGACACCAGAACGTGGCGCAATCAAAAACAACGGCAACGCGAGCACGAAGATCAAAAGCAACAATGCCACAGCGACAAAAGGCAACCTGGCCGCTTCGTTATTTCGCCACTGCTTCCGTCCTGCCTTCCTGAAAACCCTGGAGTCAGGAGGAACCAGCAATCGTGTTTCTGTCGGGAACACTGCCCGGCGCGCCTTCTGGATTTCCAAAGCCGTCACTGCAGACAAACCACATAACAAGTACAAAGTGAGAGTGACGAGAAAAATAGGACTGAAACTAAGCCCGGCGGCCAACAGAACCTCAAAGAACGAGATCAAGTAAAGAAAGACCCAGTCGCGGTCCTTCTTAACCTGAACCAACTTCACGCCGGACAAAAAGACTATCAAATGAGCAAGGGCGTTCACGCCCAACCTCTCCACGGGCTCGCCGATCGCTTTCTGATATTGCCAATCGAGATAAAAGAGCGGGATCGAAAGCAGGACTATTCCCAATCCGATGCGTTCCGGCAATTGCCACTTGGTGCCTTCGAGCTTCCAGCTTAGGATCATCACCGCAAAAAAAAGCAGCGCCAACCCGTAGCTCAAACCACCGGCCAACATCAGCGCCAACATGGCGACGGCGATCATGCCGTAGGAAAAAGCACGGAAGTAGGCTGCAAAGTTCATTGCCGGTTGATCTTTATCTCGAAAAGTTTCGGCCACAGTTTTCCAGTAACAAAGAGTCTGTTGCTCTCTTCGTCGTAGGCAATCCCATTTAGCACGGCTTCTTCGCTCAGCAGTTCATTCGGCGACAGCAGGTTGGTTAAGTCGATCCAACCAGTGACTCGGCCAGTCGTGGGATTGATGATCGCTACTCTCCAATCGTGCCAGATGTTGGCGTAGATCTCGCCGTGAATGTATTCAAGTTCATTCAGTTCATTAACTGACGAGTTGCCGTCAAATACTGCGATGGTCTTCGTAACTTGAAAGCTGTCCGGATCAAGGAATCTAATTTGATTTGAGCCATCGCTCATGATTAGCGCACGGCCGTCGGTTGTAAGTCCCCAACCTTCGCCGTTGTATGCAAAATGTCCGATATTCTGGAAACTTTTATAATCGTAGATAAAGCCAAGTTCATGCTGCCAGGTCAATTGGTAGACTTTGTTGTTTAGAAGAGTTATCCCTTCCGCAAAATAGGGGCTGGGCACATCCACTTTGTTTAGTACTTTGCCCGTTTCCAACTCTACACTTCGCAGGCTTGATCTACCTTCCTGTCCTGTACTCTCAACTAGTTTGCCGTCATGGAAAATGAGTCCCTGAGTAAACGCATTCGAGTCGTGCGGATAAACTTTTACGACTTGATAGCTATAAGTCGGAACAATCCCGTTGACGGACCCCTCATCAGGCCTTGGAGTTGGCTTTGCACCGGTTTGACAGCCAAAGCTGGAAGCCAATAGAACTAGCGCTAATAACCATCCCGCCTGGCTAAGGATGTTACTCACTCGACGAGTTAAGGCGGGGCCAATTAGTGTCATGCAGGCATTTTGCGTGAGGGCGAACGAAAAGACAAAAGGACATCAAGTACCTGCGGACGGTTACCCGACTAGAAGGCTACTCTGTAACTACAACCGGTCGCTCCGTGGCGCGTTTTTCGAGGTAGGCGGTAAGCCGTTCATGATCTTGCTCGCCGATCTGGTGGATGGCGACACCGAGTGCCCATTTTCGCTTCCCTTCTTCGCCGACGCGATCATGAGTGACTATCGATACAACGGCCTCGACTGGCCCCTCCGGGAGATCGACGGTAACAAACAAAAGGCGTCCTATTTTAGAAAGCTCGCTTTCTGGGAAGCGCGTGCCCACGAAAGACAAGCCCATTCCAAACTTGCTGATTGCGTCGCAGTGGCCCCTGGAAGGTTGCGAGTAACTAACCTTGCCGGCTTTGGCGTTTCCGTCGATAAGAGAAATCGCAGCCGGAAGATGAGCATAATAACGGGCCACGCGGCGCCGGTTCCGGACGTGCCTGCCTTGCCTGGACGGTGCTCGACGTTTCTTTCCAAGAGGATCGAAGCTTTTAAATACTAACCCGCAGTTGTTGCATAGGAGTTTATGAAAGCCGACGACACGGAGCACGATAATCGCATCATCGTAATCTCTTTGAATCCGGGGACTCTTACATCGGGGACACGGCATCTCTTTAGACCTCGCGAGACTTAATCATTGAACATTAATTACAACTCGAACCATCCTTTACGGTCGGGTTACTGCACCGGCGCCAGCTGGACGGGTTGAACGTGCGACTTTTTGAGGCAGACCCTGGAACAACCACCCGGTAGCGGGGGAATTCTTAATAGATTACAGTAAAACACGTTTATCGATGCAAACAATTGTTTCAATGCCTCATCTGTGTCATCAGCTTTGGTCTTTGATCTGCGTCATCCGCGAAAACTGTGGCTAACCTTTCTTCTCACGCGTTGATTCGGGCACATTTGTCCCCCCCGTCCTTTTTGATTTAGAGTTCATGAGCGAGCGAGCGTTTGCGAGTAAATCAACGATTGAGGACGAATAGTACGCTCGGCATGGTTTGATGGAGCAGTCATGAAGAGGTTATGTGCAGTTGCACTGAGTATCGCTTTACTCCTAGTCATGGACCTCGTTTCTTCCGTTCCGAGTTTGCGGGCGGCCACGGATTCGCCAAATTTACTGCCCGCTGCCACCAGCCAAGCGCCATCTAAGGCTTCGGGTGTTGCGCCAGCCGCGAAGTCGTTGGCCCAGGTACTATTCGATGACTTTAGTTACGCGAATAAGAAACAACTAAAGAAGCATGGCTGGATCATTCGCACCGCAGCCGGCTGGCCGGGAGTACCCGGTGCAACCTGGTCAGAAGAAGCGGTGTCAATCCTAAAAGATGACAGCCAACCCGAAAATCGGATCTTGCGTATGACCTCTTCGACCGACGGGACTGGCGCGAATACCACGCAGGCTCAGATCTGTCATCAGCGCAAATATCTGGAGGGCACTTATGCCGCTCGTGTTCGTTTCACAGATACACCGGTTTCGGGGCCGGGTGGTGATCAGGTGGTCCAAAGCTTTTACACCATCAGCCCATTGAAAGCCCCGATGGATCCTGACTACAGCGAGTTGGATTTTGAATACCTACCAAACGGCGGCTGGGGTATTGATGGCCCAACGCTTTATGCAACTACCTGGGAAACATTTAGCCCCGAGCCCAACTGGAAGAAAGACAATGTCTTTAAAACTACCAGCGGCAGCCAGGCCGGCTGGCATACCCTAGTCACTCAGGTTCTCGATCAAAGAGTCCGTTATTTCGTCGATGGCAAACTATTTGTCGAGCACGGTGAGAACTATTATCCCGAGGATACGATGTCGATTAACTTCAATCTCTGGTTTATTCGCGACGGAATGGTGAAAGCACAAGGCACGCGCCGGTATCAAGAAGATATAGATTGGGTATTCTTCCAGGCAGGCATCGGGCTACTGCCTGAACAGATTGAAGCAGCCGTTGCGACGATGCGACTAAAATCAGTTAAATTCCGCGACACGGTGCCGCCAAAAGTGCCTGCCCTCGCGACCCCGTGCAATTTCTAACTCCGAGTCGACACCATCGGCTTTATGCCGCGTGGTACTTCAACTTCTGCCTACAACCGCCTAAACTTTCTTTGAGACACCACCGACTTTATGTCGCGTGGAGTCTCAACTTCAACCTAAGCGCGCCCCCAAAAGAGGCAGAAGTTGAAGCACCACGCGGCATAAAGTCGGTGGTGTCTGATTGTTTACACAATCTCGGTGGCGGGTGGGCCTAATATTACCCGATTGCCAAATTTCGATTGTCAATTGTTCGCGCTCGGGAGAGAGGCCAATTGGCAATTGGAAATCGACAATCGGCAATGTTAGGACCTTTTCTATGATCACTCGTAGCGCAGCGCAACCATCGGGTCTACCTTCGTCGCCCGCCACGCTGGAACCCAACAGGCCAGCAATGCAACCAGCGCTAACAGCAGCGCGATCGCAGCAAACGTTAAGGGATCAGTGGCGCTTACTCCGAAGAGCAGATTCTTGATCGTTCGAGTTAAGGCCACAGACGCAACGAGACCCAGCGCCACTCCCGCGAGGGCCAGCTTCATTCCCTGCCCAATCACCATTCTCAGCACATTTACCCTTTGTGCTCCGAGCGTCATGCGCAGCCCGATCTCGCGCGTACGCTGTTCGACTGCGTACGACATAATCCCGTAAATCCCGATGCTCGCCAGCGCCAGCGCGACGACAGCGAAGACGGTCAACAACAACATCGAGAACCGCCTTGGTGCGACCGACTGCGAAACGATCTCTTCCATCGTCCGCACATTGAAGACCGCCTGATCTTTATTCAATGCCGCAATCTGCCCACGCACCGCCGAAGTCAGACTCGTCGGTTCGACATCGGTGCGCGTCAACAAATTGATCCGCCGCGTGAAGCCCGGCAACCTATCGACCAGAATCTGATTGAACCTCGTATAAATCTGAGGCCTGCGTGTCGCTTGTCCCTCCAGGTTGTTATGCTCGACATGTCGAACAACGCCGACAATCTCGAAACTCGGTGTACCGGACGTTGATTGGGATATTCGCTTTCCAATCGGGTCTTCATTCTGAAAGTGTTGTTGGGCCAGCGCTTCGTCAATGATGATCACTGGGGGTGACTCTGGTTTGTCCTGCGCGTTGAAGACACGTCCTCTTAGCAATTCAATGCCCATCGTCTGGAAGTAATCATCACTCACGGTGTAGCGAGTAGCGCCCGGCTCCTTGCCCTTCTCCGGAAGCGGCCGGCCAAGAACAATGAAAATCGGGCTGTTCGCCACTCCAAGCGGCAGTCCATTTGACACCGCAACCGATTTGACACCCGGCAGTCTTCGTATATTTTCCTGCAACTGTTGAAAGAAGTTATAGACTTGACGGCCGTCAGGATTGTTGACGGAGACTTGCATCGTGAGAAGGTTCTCCGGCTTGAAGCCTGGGTCTACCTGCAACACTCGGCGAAAACTCTGAATCAACAAAGCAGCGCCCACTAAAAGCGTCAACGTCAGGGCAACTTCGACAACTACCAAAACACTACGCATCCGATGTCGACTTCCTGATGACGCCCGATCTCCTTCTTTCAGTGCCTCAGTCAGATTGAGACGGGAAGCGTGTAATGCTGGCGCTAACCCGAATAACAACCCTGTAAATATCGACACAGCGAGAGTGAAACCTAAAACACGCATATCGACGTAGGCCTCGCGCAAACGCGGAATGCTGTCAGGTAATTGATAAGCGATAAAACTTGTGCCCCAGTGTGCGAGCACTACTCCCAGCACACCGCCAATTGCAGCCAGCAACACGCTTTCGGTTAGTAGTTGGCGAGTGATGCGCCAACCACTCGCACCAAGTGCTACCCGAACCGACATCTCTCTTTGACGAGTAGAGGAGCGAACCAGCAACAAATTGGCGACGTTTGCGCACGCTATTAACAAGACCAGACCTACTGAGCCCAGCAAAATCAAAAGAGGCTGGCGAACATTGCCGACAAAACTTTCGTGCAGTGGCGTCAAGTAACAACGTCGGCCTGTGTTGCTCTCCGGGTACTGTTGTTCCATTCGTGCATAAATCGCGTTCAACTCCGTCTCCGCTTGCTCTAAGGACACGTTAGGTTTCAAACGTGCGACAGCATTGATTCCTGGATCGGCGCCGCGTGCTTTGAAGCGTTCTGCTGAAAGACCGATGGGAATTGTGACGTCAGCATCCAGCCCATACTGGAAATTTTGCGGGGTGGCACCGACCACCGTGTAGCTCTGGTTATTGAGCGTGATCTGTTTGCCGACAATATTCTGATCATTTGCGAACCTGCGACTCCACACTCCGTAGCTGAGAATCACCGTAGGAGTTGCACCTGTACGATCGTCTTCGGCGACAAAGTCACGGCCAAGTAGTGGCTTGATCCCGAGTGTTGACAAGAAGCCCGCCGACACAAGTCGGCCCATGAGACGTTCCGGTTCACCAGCTCCTGTGAGGTTATAGTTCTCGTTCGAACGCACAGCCGAGGCTGAAGCAAAGACCTTCCGATCATCTTTCCAATCTGCGAAATTGGGATACGACAACGACGTGTTGCCTCTGGTCCCGGTGTTACTCTCTCCTGGTATCACGAGTTGCTCAGGCGATTCATAGGGAAATGGACGCAGGAGAACTGCATTGACGATGCTGAAGATCGCCGTGTTCGCGCCGATGCCAAGGCTGAGCGTGACGACAGCGATAAGAGTAAAGCCCGGATGTTTGAGGAGCATTCGTCCGCTATAACGCAAGTCTTGCCAGAGTGTCTCCATGAATCCGCCTCCTCTAATCTCATATGCGATGTCCCTGATACTGCCCACATTGCCAAAGCTTTTCATTGCGCGGAGACGTGCCTCATCAGGCGCCATTCCGAGTTCGCGATTAGCTTCGGTCTCCATCTCGATATGAAGTTGCAACTCTTCATCGATGTCTTTCAACACAGCATCGCGCCGCATTAACGCGCGGAAACGATCGACTAAAATACTGATCCACTTCATCACGTGGTCCTTAAGTCGAGCACGTACATCGTGTAATCCAGACCCGGCTTTGCCGCCCGATGTGAGGCTGCGGCTCTGCCCTGCCGTAGCGAGCTCTTTAGAATTACTGGGCTGCGCCCTCGTGCGGCTGTTAATCTCGTCTTATCGATCCGTTTAGACCGCACCGAGGGCGAAGCCCAAAGCGTGCAGGGCGCATCAGTTACGGCAGGGCAAAGCCGCAGCCTCACATCGGGCGGCAAAACCGATTTGCAATGAGTCGATAATTTTGTAGAAAGCCCCATCACAATCTCACGTCGCTTCGCGCATTTTCGCGACAACAAGCGCGAGCCGGTCCCAACTCTCTTCCTCCACGCGTAGTTGCTTCTCCCCGGCCTTAGTCAGCTTGTAAAACTTTGCCCGACGGCCTGTCTCATTGTTGGCCCATTTGGAACTAACCCACTTCTTCTGCTCGATGCGGTAGAGCGCCGGGTAGAGCGCGCCTTGTTCGACGTGAAGCATCTCGTCCGACATCCTGCGAATTCGTTGGATGATGCCGTACCCATGCAGCGGTCCCAGAGACAGGGCCTTAAGAATGAGCATGTCGAGTGTGCCTTGAAGCAAGTCAGCCTTAGGATTGGTCATTAGTCACCTACGAAGCTTCCAGTGTTAAGCCTAAACGTTTTAGGCATGCTATCGCAGCATGCCTAAGATGGCAAGGCGTCAATTGTTTTTTAAGGAGAACGAACCAGGAAGATTTTTAGGATTGGCTGCGTTTGCTTAGAAATTAAGAACGAACCGAGTGATTGCTCCGACGACCTTTACGATTACCTCGCGGTCCGTGGGAAAGTAGTGCATGCGACTCGGAAGCAGGACGAGTTGCGCGCCGGGAATAAGCGACGCCAGTAGCCTTCCCTCCTCGGCACTGACGGCCATGTCGTCGCGGCAATGGACCACCAGCGTGGGAACCCTGATCTGCCGGAACAGATCCCGACCATCACTCCGCGTATGACACGACTGGTGATAACGAGCAGCGGTTTCCGGGTCAGCTGAAGCACGCTGCATCTCGTTGAAGTGAGCGATTAATTTGGGGTCAGCATCCGGTTGAAAGAATTGACTCGTGAAGACCTGACGAAACGCCGGGGTATCCCGTCCCCAGCCTTTGCGAATCAATGTCACAAGTGCCTCGTCCTCCTCCTTATCATATCCTGGTCGCGCTCGTGCACCGCGACAATAGGCCCCGTACAGAATTAGGTGCGTGATCTGCTGAGGATGCTGCAAAGTGTACGTTGCTGCTGTCCACCCTCCCTCAGAGATGCCGAGGAGAATCGCATGCTCTGCTCCGACGGCGCTTAGCACTGCACCGAGGTCTAGCTGACGAGTGTCTTCGGTGAACTCACCCTCGTAGTGGTCTGATAGACCCGTTCCACGACCGTCGTAGCGAATCACTGTAAAACGTTCTGCCAGGCGCTCCCAGAAATGCCTCAGATCGGGCCACTCCCATTCCATCTCAAGGTGCGTGAAGTGGCCCAACACACGAACGAGCAATGGTCCTGCTCCTATGATGGAATACGCGAGATGCACGCCATCAGCGGTGGTGCAGAATCGAATGTCCTGCTGCAAGGCGACCGAGTTAGCTGGCTCAGTTGACATCTTCAAGGTTGGCTCGTCTAAAGATGAAGAATCTACGCGCCCCGTTCCGCGCCGCAGTGAATTAGCCAGCTCTCTGCCGTTCTGAAAGCGTTGATTTGGATCCTTCTCCAGACAACGTTCGACGACCGCGACGAGATGGTGTGACAGATCTCTTCGCAGCTCGCGCAGGGGCCTGTGGCATTCGTTCATGATGGCGGAAAGCACTGAGCCTGGACCGTTACCTTTGAACGGACGTTCGCCGCTTAAGAGTTCGTACGCAAGAATGCCGAATGAGAAAACATCCGAAGCTGGGCCAAGATTGGCACCCCTTGCCTGCTCTGGTGACATGTAGGCGACCGTTCCGATCGTACCGGCGGTCAGAATCACATCGAGATCGAAATCCCGGAACTTTGCGAGGCCAAAGTCTACAACTTTCGGCACGCCATCATTTGATATCAGCACATTTGAAGGCTTCACATCGCGATGGATGATTCCTTGATCGTGCGCAGCCCCGAGAGCTTCGGCTACTGGCAAAGCGATGCGTTGAAAATGTTCGACCGGAAACGGACGTGAAAAAGAGGGGTCGCTTAGAGCCTTGCCGCTAATCCACTCGAGAACAAGAAAGGGCACATCATCAACTTCATCCAAATCATGGATTGCGACGATGTTTGGATGGCTCAGGGCGGCAAGTGATCTGGCTTCACGGCGAAGGCGTTCGTTAAGGTCGGAATTGTAATCACAAAGCTGCGTAACAAATTTAAGCGCGACGTCACGTTTGAGTTTCGTGTCGTGCGCGCGATACACGACGCCCATTCCGCCCTGGCCCGCTTTTCCCAGGATGCGAAAGCGCCGAAAGAGATCGCCAGTATTCAAAATCATAAAACCTACAGCTACCGAACTGTGTTGGCCGTTGAGCAGCTCCCGCCTTAACTTACCGCAAAGTCCCTAATGCTGAAAGCGTTGCCACATTGCACCCACGGGCCTAACGCTGAAAGCGTTCTAAATTTTCCTCCCTTTACCACACTCGTTCTTCTAAAAAATCGTTTGAGCCGTCTTATCCACATTAATCTGCGGCTCAATCAAGTGCTACAATCCCAACGATTTTTTCAAAACCAAATAGGACGGCCGCCTTACATGGCTCAATCACTCTCACGTCCAATCAACAGTCGGAGCTCAGCGATGACAAAAAACAACTCCCAAGCACCACCACCGTCGGCCCAATTGATGGATATGATCTTTGGCTTCGCACTTTCGCGTTCTATTGCTGTTGCCGCGCAGTTCAAAGTGGCAGATCAGCTCAAGGATGGACCCAAAACTGTCGACGAAATAGCCGCGGCAACGGGCGTCCATCCGCGTTCGCTCTATCGCTTGCTTCGCGCACTTGCCGGGGCCGGTATTTTCTCGGAAGACGTTGACGGGCGTTTTAGCCTCACACCATTGTCGGAACTCCTGCGCAGCGACGCGCCCGAGAGCTTGCGTGGATTCGCCGAGATGATGGCTGATGACGTGAATTTCGAGACCTGGGCGCAGCTACCATATTCAATAGAAACCGGGCATCCGGCCTTTCCACACAAGAACGGTATGCCGTGGTTTTCGTGGTTGGAACAGCATCCCGATGTGGGTGCACGTTTTCACAACGCTATGACCAGCCTGAGCGCGGGAGCAGTCGTCGCCGTCATCAATTCTTACGATTTCTCAGGAATCAATAAACTCGTGGACGTCGGAGGCGGACATGGACTGCTCCTCGCGTCGGTCTTGTCAAAGTATCCAGAAATGAAAGGCATTCTTTTCGACGATCCAAGAGTGGTAGCGGGAGCAAAGGATGTGCTTACGGCTAACGGTGTCGAGGATAGGTGTGAAACTGTCGGCGAAAATTTTTTTAAAACTGCTCCCGCTGGAGGTGATGCATACATCCTGAAGCACATCATTCACGACTGGAGCGACGACGAATGCGTCACAATCCTCGGGCATTGTTTCAGCGGGATGACAACAGGTGGAAAAGTACTGATTGTCGAGATGGTAGTACCTGAACCAAACGTAGGTGGTGTCAGTAAGTTTCTTGATCTGGAGATGCTATTGTTTCTCACTGGCCGCGAACGCACCGCTTCAGAGTATCGTGAGCTGCTCGCTCGCGCAGGATTCGAGATGACCCGAATCGTTCCTACAGCTTCACCTTACAGTGTGATTGAAGGTGTGAAAAGGTAGAAGAGCCGGGTGATTTTGGTTCTCTTTAAGGCTTCGCCGCTCGATGTGAGGCATTGCTCCGCCTTGCCGCTGAACTCTCACCAAACAACCTTGGGCTATGCCCCTATTTCGATCTCCTCCACAGTATTCGATCCGTGTCAACCAACAGCGGCTCACCTTCTAAGAGGCAGCGCTGCCAGATCCTCGCACTTGACCAACGATAATCAATCGCCCGATCCGCAAGACCAGCACGCACCGGATTATTGTGAATGTAATTTACTTTCTGCATAAACATCCCCTCACGGCGCAACGCGAGTGGCAATCGTGTTCTTCGTTGTGAGAATGCTCGTCTGGGCTTTTTCGGCGCATCACAACGGCCTCGCCGATCGAGAGTTTGCTCTGTTCATGCTTCATCTGGTTTTTGCCGTTTTCCTTGCAGCCTTTCTGTGGCTACTCTATGTTGCGCTGGAACCGTTTGTCAGAAAGAAATGGCCGGGTTGGATAATCTCGTGGAGTCGTTTGCTGGCGGGAGACTATCGCGACCCGCTTGTTGGTCGTGATCTTTTGATTGGGACAGTGATAGGCGCGAGTTTGATCGTGATTTCAGGAGTTGGCAGAATTGCGCCGAACTGGATAGGAAAGGCAACACCAGTAGCGCTTACTCCCGCTACTGTCATACTCGATACACATCTGTTCTTCAGTCGCTTCGCCTCACAACTCTCAGCCGGGCTTTTTCTAGCATTCATCTGCGTATTTCTGTTGCTAGTGTTTGTCGCTGTGTTGCGGAGTGAAATGCTGTCGCTGATCACACTAGGGATACTCATCACTGTGATGGGGTCGCTGATCTCGACGTCAAGCCTAATAATCGTGCCCTTCAATGCTGTGTCGGCATTTCTTGTCGTCTTTGCGTTGCATCGTTACGGTCTCCTCGCGTTGATTTCCGCTCTCTTCGTCGCGCACCTTTATATCTTCTTCCCGATGACAACAGACTTCACCGCCTGGTACGCGACCGAGTTCACAATCGCGCTTGTCATTTGTTTGGTGTTGGGTGGTTATGCAGCGTATATTTCGATGGGTGGATCAAAAGCATTTGCTGGGGAAATGTGAGCGTTGACGTTCACAGTCTCGAGACTTACCATTTGGCACACAGTCAGAGTCGACTACAACACTTCGAAAGGTTTTCATCTGCATCTCGTTTCTCACACTCAGTTACGCAGGCAAAGTTTTTGAATCGTTTGAAACTCATCTGGAGAGCCTGGTTCAATTTCAGTGTAGAACTAAAGTAAACACCGTGCGTTACTACTCAATCCTCTTAATTTCCCTTTTTATCCTGACTTCCTCAGCGCAAGGACAGGAGTTGGCTTCGGCATATGAATACTCACAGAGAGGCATAGCTCGCTTTGAAAAGAATGATCTTGATGGTGCGATTGCCGATTTTACAAAAGTGATTGAAATGAGCGGCAAGGACCAGGAATTCTGTTACTACTTCCGCGGCATGGCATATTATCGTAAGGGTAATCCCAATCAGGCAATCGATGATCTAAGCAAAGCCATAGCTATCAAACCTGATCCTCGGTTCTTCGATGATCGCGGGAACCTTTTGGCCAAACAGGGCGAACTTGATCGAGCAATCGTTGACCTCAATAAGGCTATCGAGATCGCGCCGCAATACGCTAAAGCGTATGGCGATCGAGGCCTTGTTCGACTAATGCGGGGCGAGGCCACGGGTGCGGACCTGGACTTCAGGAAGTGTTTTGAACTCGATAGTGCACTTGAGCCTCAATTCAAGGTAGCCGCCAATCAAATCAAGCAGCGCGCCGTTCCTCGTTATCTGCACGAGAGGCCTGCCGACGTGGAGATCACAAAATTTAGTTGGACAGAGGCGCCTTCAAAGGTACTGATTGCTCCTTCATCGGCTGCTATTTCTGTCACTACATCGCCCGTAAGTCCAACTGGTACGCGCGTGTTAGCGGACCCAAATGCGAAAGGTGAATCTGGTCCTGGCGAGATACTAAATCCATCGGGAGTAAGTGGGCGGGCTTCCTCTCGGAACTCCACCGAGAATACTCGAGATTTCATCGCCTACAAATTCACAATTTCAATAAGAAATACCGGTAACGAGACAATCGTTGGTGTTAAATGGGCATATTTTTTCGACCCTAAAGACGCAGCTCGTGAAGGGTTGGCTTACCTTTTTATGACTAAGACAAATATATCGCCGGGGAAAGAAAAGACATTGAATGACTCGCTCACGTCTGGCGCAGGGGTTAACGCTAAGCTGCCGAGTAAACTTAACCAAGCACTCTTCAATGAACGAGTAGCCATACTTAGGTTGGATTACGCTGACGGAAGTTCATGGCAAAGTGCTGCTGACGTCGGCGGGCCGCAGAAAATTAATCCACCTCAGTAGATTCAGTAGATGAGGACACCGCCGCCCAGCTGCATCACTAGCAAAGCTCTTCTCTGCGTTCTCTGCGTCTCTGAGCTCTCTGCTTACAAATGAATCTGAAAAAGTTGGTCGCAACTACCAAAGAAAGTTCCAGGACGAAAAAACGCTGAAAGCGTTCGCAAATTCCAGCCCAGGGTTGGGCTCTGACAACTCTGGGTTAAGCACGCTGATTATTTTGACGCAACCCTGAAAGGGTTGCGTTCTTTGCTCGAGAATCACGAAACGGTCGCAACCCTTTCAGGGTTGCGATTCATAGATGTGTGAAGCTTTTTCCCCAGGGTTGCCAAAGCACAACCCTGGGCTGGAGTTAGCCAACGCTTTCAGCGTACTAACTAATCCGCGTAATTGGCGTTATCTGTGGATAAGCGTTTCTGCGAGCGCTTTTATTTCGTCGCAGCGAGCAGTTAATCGGACGAACACGTTTGCGCATTTTGTATCGCCGTGTAACTTTTGATCAGCTGCAGGACATTACACCGCTGATTGTCATTTTCGTCGCTGCCGATTACCATGCCATCCGCCAGAAACCGCAATTCACGATGTCACAATCAGCGCTCATGATTGAGCAACTGAAACAATAGAGTTCAAAACGAACCTCCAAAATCCTGAACGCATGCTAGCCTGGATTCGTACACGCGAACTACGAAAAGTCTATACATCTGCGCCGCCACGCGCTGCTGGCGGCGGGTTTGCATTTCGTCGCAAAACCAAGAGCTCGCCGCCTGATAAAAGCGACGCAAATAAGAACCAACCCACACGAGAGATCGTTGCGCTCGACGGTTTGTCGCTCGACGTCCACGCCGGAGAGATCTTCGGGTTGCTTGGTCCAAATGGGGCCGGGAAATCGACAACGGTTGGAATACTGACGACGCGTGTGCGACCAACCGACGGTCAAGCCTGGATCGGTGATCATGATGTGTGGGGACAACAAGTCGAAGTGAAGCGAGTCATTGGTGTCGTCGCGCAGAGACCAAATCTTGACTTCTCACTCACTGCTCGCGAAATCCTGCTCTTTCATGGCGCGTACTTTGGCCTCGACTCACGGACGCGTTCTGCTCAAGCGTCGCAGTTGCTAGAGCGTTTCAAATTAACTGACCGCGCCGATCAGATGGTGCGCGGATTCTCTGGCGGCATGATGCAACGCCTCTCGATCGCACGCGCAATGATGCACGATCCTCAAGTGCTCTTTCTCGACGAGCCGAGCGCCGGACTCGATCCACAGACGCGTCTACTGCTTTGGGAAATTATCCGTGAATACAATCAGAGTGGTAAGACAATTCTTCTGACGACGCACAACATGGAAGAGGCTGACGCGTTGTGTCAACGACTTGCGATCATTGATCACGGACGCAACATCGCTTTAGGTACGCCCGCAGAATTGAAGGCCTCTGTTCCTGGTGGTTTCCTTTTGCGACTGCGTTTCAGCAAACACTCGCCAGAACTAATTGAACGACTTAAAACGTTGGCGGGAGTGCGAGAGGTGCGTGCTCAGACCGAAGCCGATGGCGAGAGCAGCATAGATGTTTACGCGGACCGTGGAGGCTCACTTGTTTCTGAGATTGCCAATCTCGCTGCTGTGTCATCAGTCGAGTTGTCTGACGTACATATTTCAGAACCGAGTCTTGAGAATTTGTTCCTGCACCATACGGGTCGGAGCCTGCGCGATTGATCCCACTATGAACTGGAAAACCTTTTTTGCCCTGTTGGCGCGTGATGCTCATGTCGCGCGACGCAACTTTGTCCCACTGCTGCTGCAGACTTTCCTGCAACCGATGATGTTCGTGTTTATTTTCGGACGCGTCATGGTGAAAAGCGGCTACATGCCAACCGCATACAAGAGTCTATTGCTCCCTGGGATCATGGCAATCAGCATGATCTTCACGGGCGTGTGGGCCGTAGCAATGCCTTTGATCGGCGAATTTCAGTTCACACACGAGATCGAGGATCGACTACTCGCCCCAATTGAAAACGACTGGCTGGCGATCGAAAAGGTATTTTTCGGAGCTGCTCAAGCAGTGGTCGCGGGACTCGCAGTCATACCGGCGGCGTGGTTATTGTTGCGTCCTGGAGTTGAATTGAACTTGCAGTCGCCGCTCACGTTCGCGGGCGTCACGTTGCTGGTTGCCCTTTTGTCAGCGTGTGGGGGTCTCGCGCTTGGCTGCAGCATTGATCAGACTCAGATTGGGTTAATGTTTAGCTTGGTCCTGACGCCAATGATTTTCTTTGGTTGCACATATTACCCTTGGAGTGCTCTTGCAAACTTTCCAATTCTTCAAAAAGCGGTTTTGATAAATCCACTCGTGTATGCGAGCGAGGGCTTGCGGGGAACGCTGGTGCCGCAATTCCCACATCTACCGGTTCTCGCTGTACTCGTCGCGTTGCTGATCTTCGATTCGCTGTTGCTGGCTGTTGGACTTCGGCAGTTTAGAAGGAAGGCTGTCGCGTAACCGCCGTAATCTATGGCTAAGGTGACCTCAAAAGCTTCTCAAACGAAGACTTTTTTTCGCCATAGGCCAGTGCACCCATTGGCCTCGCTTGAATTGAACAAGTCAGGAAGGGTGGCAAGCGGCGAACACACGAACCTACCCGTCACGAACCGAGCGCGCCCCCGCCGCTTCCCCAACCATAAACCTCGACCTATCAATTTGGTCCTGATCTATGGATAATTCCCGCCAAAAAAGAGGAGGTATGCAATGCCTAAGGTCAAAGCAAACGATATCAATATTAACTACGACCAACAGGGATCTGGCGAGCCGCTAATTCTGCTGCCATTCCTGACTGCCGATAATTCCTGTTATGCCTTTCAGGTCGCGGAGTATGCCAAACACTTCACCTGTATCTCCGTTGATCCAAGAGGAGCTGGCGAGACTGACAAACCCGCGGGAGTCTATTCCACCGAACTCTTTGCCGATGACGTGAGCGCCTTCATGCAAGCCATTGGTGTGGAGACGGCTCACGTTATGGGACTATCGCTTGGAGCAGCAGTTGGGCTGTGGCTTGCGGCTAAGTATCCCGAGAAGGTGAAGTCGTTATCGCTTCACAGTGGTTGGACCAAAACAGATCTTTTTGTCAAGACAGTGGTTGAAGGCTGGCAAGTCATGGCCAATGCGTTTGGAAGTGTGACCGAGTTGGTGATACGCGGCATCTTCCCCTGGTGCCTCACTCCAAATCTCTACAACAGGCAGCCGGAGTATATCGAGACGCTCTCGGCATTTGTGCGGTCACGTCCTTCACCACCCGTTGACGCTTTCATACAACAATCGAATGCAGTGATTGGGCATGACGTCGAGTCGCAGCTCAACAAGATCAATGCCCCGACGCTAATCACGTTTGGACGCTATGACATGGTCACAGGCATACGTTTTGCAAATCGGACGAAGGACAACATTCGGAACTCTGAAGT
>JBKOYD010000052.1:0-7215 GCA_046725195.1 Acidobacteriota bacterium
TTTAAGCGCTGGCTGTTGGAAGGTCATGTCAAAGAGATCGAGGGTCCATTCGAACGCGAGAAAGAGCATCATCGCCATCATCCGTGGCACAAAGTGATGTGTCTGACCGGTGTTGATTACTTCTCGACTCTCGGCTACCAACCAGGCATCGCGTTTCTCGCAGCCGGCGCACTGGCGCCGGTCGCAACGATAATTCTTGTGCTGCTTACGCTCTTTGGGGCGCTGCCAATCTATCGTCGGGTTGCTGAGGAAAGTCCGCATGGAGAAGGTTCGATTTCAATGCTGGCCTCCCTCCTATCACGTTGGGAGGGTAAGCTCTTCATTCTGATTCTGCTGGGATTCGTCGCAACGGATTTCATTATTACGATCACGCTTTCCGCGGCCGACGCTACTGCTCATGTTGTAGAAAATCCGATCGTGCACCGTCAGCTTGAAACCTTCCCTGCAATAATAGTTAATGTAGTCATTACCCTCACACTCATCACGCTTCTTTGCGGAATTTTCCTCAAAGGCTTTAAAGAGGCTATCGGAATTGCAGTGACATTGGTCGTTAGCTTAACTCTCTTTTCTACATCGTTGTCTGGGTTCCCAATGCGGGACGAGGTTCGTCGAGCATGCACGGAGGTTACTGTCCCTGCCAATACAAGACAGGCGAAAATAATGACAACACAGATGAGTCGGTAAGTCGCCTGACTAAGCTTCCTCATCGTTCCTCTCTCACCTGTTTTTTGCTCAATAAACGCCTGCGGCATGACAGATCCCCTTTCATCGGAAAGGTCATTCTTCGAATGGTCAGACTATGAAGTTAGATGTTGGACGATGAAAGTATCTTAACGCTGAAAAAGGAATGGCGATAGCGGTTTTGCGAACTTTCGTTGGTAAGACGAATCAGGCGATTGGTCGGGAAATTTCATGTTTTATTTACGGAGATCCAATGCCAACTCTGACGTCGGCGCCGTTCTACAAGGCACATGGCTGCTCGAACCGAAGTGGGACAGATACCGCGCGCTGTGGTTACGAGGATGGCGTTTCGAGTTCATCTCTCGAAACTAGAAAACTTTTAAATTCACCGAGCTGGAATTTCAACTAAAGACAAAACAAAGCGTTGCTCGATGGAGAGGTTGTCGCAATTGATGCGATGGCAATTCGAAATCGTTGACTTGCCACCCATTTTGATATAGAACCCTCTCACTTCAATAACTTCCCGACACCCCTTCCAACCTTCCATTTGAAAGGAGCTACATCCATGAAACAAATACTTGCCCTAGCTGTAATGGTAATCACGGCGTCATCCATTGGTTTGAGTCAAACGCCGGACAAGCCTGCTAATCAAGAAAAACCAAAGGGAGAGAAAGTGGCAGCAAGCAGCAGCGTCGAGCAAGCGTTGATGCAGATAGAACAGGAGCTAACTGACACCCTGATAAAAGGCGACCCGTCTGCGTCCGAACGGTACATGGCAGACACCTACATCTTCACGGCTCCTGATGGCATGGTCTCTACCAAAGCACAAGGTATTGCTGACCTGAAATCGGGTGCTTTGAAGATTGAGTCTTCGAAGATTGAGGATATGAAGGTGGTTGTTTACGGCGACACGGCAGTGGTCACTTACAAGACGACGGATAAAGGCACATACAAGGGTCGTGACATTAGCGGTCAATATCGCTGGACTGACGTGTTTGTTAAGCAGAACGGGAAATGGCAGCTTGTCTCCGGGCATGGGACGCCAATCCAAAAGCCTGCGTAATTAAGACTTCAGATTCAAGCCAATCCAACCCGCCGTGCACACCAGCGAAGGGACGAATTCCCTTCCAAGTTGTTGCCGACCAATCAATCAAGTACTTACGGCTGCCAATACTGGCGGCCGTTTTTTAATGTGGCCATGTGCTCAGTCTTTCTAACCAAAAGCCACTTTTCGGGTGAGTCGGTGAGTTGGAATGCACTCTTCAATCGTTTTCATTCCCTTTATGGCCCATCAGCGCTGATCGTAAACGAAGCGAAAGTTGCCAGGGCTAAACCGAGTATAAAAAGGTGCTTTGGGAATTGCTGCCTCTCGAGTTTCCAAACTAATTCGCAGCGCGAAACTGCTTTTCGTTAAAGCCAGACTTCAGTAGTTTCCCCGGCCGCAAACGGATGAACATTTAACGCCAGGTTTGAACTCCTTCGTCGACGCAGCCTTCGTCTCGCTTTCTTACATCTCTGAGGGTGTTTCATTTCTAGTTCCTTAACTTACTGCTGCGTTTAAATCACCAGGCGCCGAGACTTCGTTGACCGTCTGACGCTTCTCCTTCCCGAATCACTTCCCAAAGGAGCTTCGTGCCTTTCCGGTTTCAGCACGAGAGCCATGCCCCTTCCGGGTTTACATTGTGATCGGAAAAAGGTGAGAATCGCGGGCAGTTAAACTCGCAAATCATATGCCTCAGAGAAACCGGGTCATCTAGGGGTTACTTCGGGAACGCTCTGCCTCAGTGCGCCACAACTGCTCGATGGCGCACACCTTCACCGGAAGCTTGTGAATGAGTTTTGTTTTAAGTTTGGATTAGGCCACGCCGCAGAGAGCGACCAGCTTCGATGAATAATATTTCCCTAGATGCGATTGGCAGATATCAGGCCCCAAACCAGGACCACAACGATAGCAAAATGGTAAGCGATGTCAGGAACCGTTCGTGGCCCCACCCCGACGATGATCGTGAAAATCCCGACCAGCGTGCCCAACAGCGCAAACCCTTGGGCGGCAAGGCCTGCCTGTCGCGTCCACGCCGGTCGGATCCACGTCAACGCCGCACCGATGAGAAGCACAATCGCGATCACCCCCTCCGCGATGCGCGCTTGCTGAAGCTCGTACCCGGTAATCATCACGCCGGAGTGAATGAGGGAAGCAGCCAGGAAGGTTGCGGCCTCGAATAGCATTAGGATGCGAATCTTCCTTATCAGGAAATTGCTCCCAGGTCGTGGGGTGATTGTTAACAAAACTGACTAAGTTTCGATGAAATCTGCCCGTTTCATATAACCACTGAAGTTGGATGAAGAAGGTAATCCCTCGAACCAGATGCACCTATGAATTTATTGTGTCATCTGGTCAGGTTCCATTTCCGTGCCGCTAATAAACTTCTGAATGTATGAATTCTCAGATTGAACGAATTCTTCATTTGTACCGCTAAAGATCACGCGCCCCTCGCGCAGCATCAGGATCTTCGTATTGCTGAGACAGAACTTATCGCCTTCCTCCTCGACAGTGACCTCGCCCTTTTCAGTAACGGCAGCGTATGCAGTCGTTATGTATTTGACGGTATCCATCTCGTGCGTAACGAGGATGGAGGCGATGTTTTCCAGATCGCGCAGCCGGATAATTAATTCTGAAATGGTTGCGGCAGTTGGAGGATCCAGGGCTACGGTAGGCTCGTCAAACAGAAGGATCCTGGGATTACCAACCAAGGTACGTGCGATGCCGACCCGTTTTTGCATCCCGCCCGATAATTGGTTCGGCAGCTTATCCGTTTCGCTTTCAAGATCGACGAACCGTAATAACTGACGAACTTCCCTTTCTACGTCTTCCTCAGGCACGCCTTCCTCGTGCAATCGATATGCGACATTGTCATAAACCGAGAGCGAATCGAAGAGTCCGCCTTCCTGGAAGACCATTCCGATCTTGTCGCGTACAGGTTTTAACAGCGATTCATCGAAATCTGTAATATCTTCGCCGTCAATTAGAACCTGTCCTCCGTCCGGCTTCAGCAACCCGAGAATAAGTTTAAGGATTGTGGACTTGCCACCGCCCGAACCACTCAGGATGATCTTGATCTCGCCTCGCATTACGGTGAAGCTGACTCCATCGAGAACTTTCTGCTCATCGAAGGAGAAATGTACACTGCGGAACTCAACTGCCGGAGTTGAGAAATCCTGACTTTCGCTCTGGGCGAAACTTGGTGTCAGACGTTTTGATTGTCGGGCACGTTGTGTCGAATTCGACTGTTCCTGCACTTCTTTTTCAGCTGTCATCAATTTTGGTAAGCCTTATTTCTTTCTGGTCGCGGCCCCCTTCTTCGCCGAGCGCGAGCGCGAAGCAGCCGAACGCTTAGATGCCGCGATACGAGCCTGGCGCGATAACGCCTTTTTGGAAGCGCGCTGTGTCCTTCACGCTTTAGAGGACCCTTAACCGATCGGTGGATCGCATTCTTCGCTCATCAGTCTTCATGCTCAGCCCAATCCCAATCCTCCTCAGGCAACTCCTCAACTTGCGGTTCGGTGGCGGGCAACGGCGGCACCGACTTAGGGTTCATCGGATCCGGTTCGATAGGATCATGTGGCCGCGCTGAAGGTGGCTCAGGCTCATCGTCGGGCTGCGACGGATCGACACTTTGCTCACGGTTCATGTGCAGGTCTCCTTTATGTCCGCCCTGAAATCTTAGCTCAATGCTATTTTTGATTTGCCATTGCTCTCTTTTTCCGCTTCCGGGCATCGCAGACCGCTTTCGGTATAGATTCTTTCAACTCAACGTAAGGCCACTCTTGTAGTTGGTGACAACACTGCAGTCCCGACGCCGTGATAATTCATCTTTACTTCTCAGGTGCGAACTGTGTGAGCACCCTAACGGTTTCATCATGTCCACCTTCGGCCGCCAACATAAGAGCGGTCTTGCCTTCATCATTCTTCGCCTTCGCGTCTGCCTTGGCCATGAGCAATGCTGTAACTACCTCATCGTGTCCGAATCGGGCGGCTTCGATTAGCGGGGTATTGCCATGCTCATCGATCCCATTAACATCTACGTTAGGAGAGGCGACTAGTGCCCTGACAGTGTCGGCATTTCCCGCGCTGGCGGCACGCAACAAGGCATCGGTTTCCGAACTCCGCGTAGCTCGCTTAGCAACGCTACATCCGACGATCATGAAAAGGAGTGAGAATACGATTACCAGGTTTTCTATGCGTTGCATAATATTCCTTGAACCACAGCGTTTATGCCATTCACGGTCTGGTGGGCCAGTTTCAGAGCTCATTGCTTAGCTCCGGCTACTTCAAGTAATTGGATAATATCGGTATAGCCCTTCTCTTTCGCAAGCATCAAGGCTGTCTTTCCCGTCTGAGTGAATTTCGCTTATACGTCGGCACCCTTGCTCAGCAAATCCCGGACAATCTCGCTGTCACCAGCTGATGCCGCGAGCATCAATGCCGTGGAACCATCGGTGGCTTTTACATTCACATCTGCTTTATGCTCGAGCAATATCTTCGCGGAGTCGCCGTGCATATTCGTTACCGCAAACATCAGAGCTGTCCGGCCTTCGTCGTCTCTTTCATTCATGTCGACTCCGCTCGAAAGTAAACTTCCGACGGTCTCCGTTTGTCCTTCAAGGGCCGCACGCATTAACGTCGTATGATCTCGCTCCTGTTCTGCTGCTTCACCCAATTGTGCGCGGGTTGGCATATCTATCTTCCTATATGTCTTCGACTCTGAGGATCACTGGATCTGCTCCTTCCGCCTTACGACTTCGACCGAACAGGGAGCATGACTCACAACCGACGACGCCACGCTCCCCAGAAGAAAGCGCTTGACGCCTGTGTACCCGTGCGACCCCAAGACAATCAAGTCAGCTGACCAATTCTCAGCTTCATCAACTATTTCCGAGCGAGGGTCGCCATCGCGGACTGTTGTTTCAACAGTGAATCCCTTACCTTCGAGTTTTTTAGCCACACTCATGGTCAGTTCGTTGGTACGTTTGTTCATCTCCTGTTGCACGCGTTCAAGACTGCCGCCGGCGTCATACCATAACTCTGTGGCCGGTGGTGTAACCGGCTCTACGACAGAGAGCACGCGCACGATCGTATCTAGCGGCCATGGTCGAACCGCAATTTCTTTAACCGCTTCAGCCGAGTACTCAGAATCGTCAAGAGCCAGGAGTATCTTCACGTACAACTCCCAAATGGCCCGTTATGAGCAGTTCTAGATTGCAGCAGTCGTTGGAGAGAATCTAGCCACCGTTGTCTAGGACGACTCCATCAACCAGTCGGCTGATTGTCTGCCGCATGGTATCTCTTTAGCTAACTAAACACGTTTGCACTAATTCGCACATGAAGCAACTTGATGTTCCTGTTGCGTAGCTCGCTTTAGCAGATCGCGCACCTCCTCATCCGAAGTCTGCGAAAAGTCCTCATACCACAGGCCCACTCCTTGGAAATGCTGAGGCGTCACAGCGCAGATGATCTCATCGACTTCACTGCGAAACTCGTCACAGGTTTCGGGAGAAGAAACGGGAACCGCTACCACGATCCGTCGAGGCTTTTGTAGACGCAACGATGCGGCTGCCGCACGCATGGTTGAACCAGTAGCCAGACCATCATCAATCAGGATCACGACATGGTTCTTGATTTCAGGTTGTGGACGATTGTCTCGGTAAGCGAGAGCGCGCCTTTCAAGTTCCCGCTGTTCAACTGCTGCAATCGTGTCGATAGCTTCATCGGGGATTCCTAAGTAATTAACTAACTCCTCATTGATGACTCGCACGCCGCCTGAGGCAATTGCCCCCATTGCTAATTCTTCGTAACCGGGAACGCCAAGTTTCCTCACCAGAAAAACCTCGAGTGGCGCCTTGAGTTTTTTCGCCACCTCGTAGGCAACAGGCACCCCACCCCGTGGCAGCGCTAGCACCAACACGTCCGCACGATCTGCATAATGTGTCAGCCGCGCGGCCAATTTTCTTCCTGCATCAGCGCGATTTTTGAAGATCATCATTTCCTCCCTGAGACTGAACTGGATTTTTACCCGCCGCCTTTCCTATGGCCTTCGGTTGTTGTTCCGCTTCCGATCCTTCGCCGATTTCGAAACGGCGGTTTACCGATTCATCGCTCTGCACGTCCTAATTCGGATAAAAAAGTTCACCGACGAACCGGCGGATATATATTTAACTCGGAGCTAACAACGTGTTGGCATGCTATTTGGCATTAGTGCTGCTCCAAGAGATAGTTAGCCTCTCCTCGTCTTTGAGTTCCATGATCTAACTCTTAATTCTTCTATTTAATAGGTGGGCTCATGACGGCAATTGCGAGCTGGTTTTTCACGCTCTTTACACCTTCAACGCTACGAACGACTTTCTCGGCCTTCGCTCTCTGAGCGTCGTTAGCAACCGAGCCGCTCAAAGTAACGACCTCATTCTCAACGTCGACATTGATTGTCGAGTCTCGTAGATCGTTCTCGTTAGCCAGCACAGCCCGCGTCTTGGTCCACA
>JBKOYD010000178.1:0-38339 GCA_046725195.1 Acidobacteriota bacterium
GATCTCGCCGATCGCGATGGAGAAGGGGCTGCGCTTCGCGATCCGCGAAGGTGGCCGCACGGTTGGGGCAGGTACTGTCTCGGAAGTGATGGAATAGATGGTCTTGGGACTTTGGTCTTAGGTCTTTGCCAAGACATCGTCCAAGACCAAAGACCTAAGACCAAAGGCCAAATATCTATGAACGAAAAGATACGAATTCGGCTCAAAGCCTATGACCACCGCGTGTTGGATCAGTCCACTACGGAAATCGTCGAGACCGCGAAACGCACTGGTGCTCGTGTGGCAGGTCCGATCCCTCTACCCACTGTAAAGAATAAGTGGACTGTGTTGCGCTCGCCCCACGTCGACAAGAAATCGCGCGAGCAGTTTGAGATTCGCACGCACAAGCGCCTTATGGACATTCTCGACCCGACTCCGCAGACGGTTGACGCGCTCATGAAGCTCGACTTGCCTGCTGGGGTAGACGTCGAGATCAAAGCGTTCGGGAGGCAGTAAGGACATTGCCGATTTCCGATTGCCAATTGCCAATTCAATGGCAGGCGAGGAATCGAGTCGTTAAAGGTTCTCAAAATCGGCAATCGGCAATTGGCAATAAACAAGATTGGCAATCGGAAATCGAAAATGATTAACGGAATCATCGGAAGAAAGCTCGGCATGACGCAAATCTTTGCGGCTGACGGCTCAGTAACACCTGTGACTGTCATAAAGGCCGGTCCGTGTGTGGTTGTTCAGAAAAAATCTTCGGCAGGCCCTGACGGATACGATGCCGTGCAGCTAGGGCTGGTTGACGAAACGCCGCTGAAGCTAAAAAACGTCACGAAGCCAATGCGCGGGCATTTTGAGAAGACCGGTGGCGGCATTCCCCCAACCCGCGTCTTAAAGGAGTTTCGGCTACTCGCGTCCGACGACAACACAAACGTTGGTGACAAGGTGCTGGTCGATCAGTTTGCCGACGGTGAGATGGTTGATGTCATCGGTCGTTCAAAAGGCCGCGGGTTCGCAGGCACTGTCAAGCGTCATCATTTCAATCGTGGTCCAGAATCACACGGTTCGATGAACGTGCGCGCACCCGGTTCAATAGGCGCGTCAGCGTATCCATCGCGAGTTATTAAAGGAAACAGGTCGTCGGGTCACATGGGAGACGCGCGCGTTACTGTCAAAGGTCTCACTGTTGCTCGTGTCGACGCGGAGAACAATCTCTTGATGATTCGAGGTGCGGTGCCGGGAGCTTATGGAAGCGTCGTGATTGTTCGCAAAGCGACGAAGACTGAGAAGAAGAAAAAGTAATGATGAGTCATGAGTGACTGGCGATGAGAACGCTCGTCCTATTCGCTCAATCAACTATGATCGGAATCGATCGGGCTATCACTCAGCGCTTATCACTTATCACTGGAGTTAGTTATGCCGACAGTTAAGGTGCGCAATATAAAGAACGAAGAGGTTGGCGAAGTGCAGCTATCTGATGCAGTGTTTGGCGCGCCGTTAAATGAGCCGCTAATCCATGCTGCTGTGCGAAACTTCATGGCAAATGCTCGGCAGGGTACATCCGCAACCAAGACCCGCGGCGACGTATCCGGCGCCGGAAGAAAGCTGTGGAAGCAAAAAGGAACTGGTCGCGCTCGCATCGCCTCTCTGCGCTCACCGCTTTGGAAGGGCGGCGGCAACGTCCATGGACCTCAGCCCCGGGATTGGTCCTACAGCCTGCCGAAGAAAATGCGGCAAGGAGCGTTGCGATCAGCACTTTCGGAACGTGTGCGCGAGGGCAACGTCTTTGTACTTGATGGCTGGACCTTGAGTAAGCCAAAGACGAAAGATTTCTCGGAATCTCTAGGCAAGCTTGGACTCGGCGGAAAGACACTGATAGTTGATTCTCTGGAGAATGAGAATCTGATTCTTTCAGCAAGAAACTTACGTCGCGCCAAAGTTGTAAATAGCTTTGGTCTGAACATCTACGATCTTTTATATCACGACCACCTGGTGCTATCGCGCTCGGCGGCAGAAGAGCTTGAGCAATTATTGGGTGCGCGCAAAGGCGGCGACGATTCCTCAGAGCCAACCGTTACGGAAGAGCCGACAGCGAAGCCAAAACGTACACGTAAACCGAAGCAGGAGGCGGCATAGATGAGAACGGTTTGGGACATCATTAAGTCGCCAGTGATTACGGAGAAAGCGCTCGTGGCTAAGGAAGAGTCGCAGGACACCCAGCAGCTGCTGACCTTCAGAGTTGATCGTCGCGCAACAAAACCGGAGATCAAATCGGCAGTCGAGTCGATCTTCCAGGTAAAGGTAGACCACGTTCGTACTATCAACTTCATGGGCAAGACTGCGCGACGCGGCCGATTTGAAGGCAGGAAGCCTTCCTGGAAGAAGGCTTACGTAACACTGAAGCAAGGCGAGAAGCCAGTGGATTACGGCGAGGCCATATAGAATTTCGAATGGCGGAATTGAACGCAAATTCGCATTTCGAAATTCGAATTAAAAAGTTATGGGCATAAAGAAACTTACACCCACATCAGCAGCTCGACGTTATCAAACGTACCTGACCCGCGACGAGTTGACACTTGGCGCGATTCCCGAGAAGTCGCTACTGGAACCGAAGAAGCGGATTTCGGGACGCAACAACGATGGCCGGATAACGGTACGACGTCGAGGCGGCGGCCATAAACGGTTTTATCGGATCGTTGATTTCAAGCGCGACAAAGAAGGCGTACCCGGACGCGTCACGCAGATTGAGTATGATCCAAACCGGTCTGCCCACATTGCTCTGATTACTTATCTCGACGGTGAGAAGCGATACATCATCGCGCCCACGGGTCTCGAGGTCGGGAAAACCATTATGAGTGGCGCCGAGGCCGACATTCTCCCTGGAAACGCGCTGCCACTTATTAATATTCCGCTCGGTACTCAGATCCACAACATCGAGCTGCGGCCTGGAAAGGGCGGGCAGATGGCCCGTTCTGCCGGGACGTTTGCTCAGCTGGTGGCGAAGGAAGGGAGCTACGCTCAGTTGCGTATGCCTTCTGGTGAAGTGCGACGGGTGCCATTGGTTTGTAAGGCTACAGTTGGGCAGGTTGGCAACATCGAGCATGAAAACGTTTCGCTGGGTAAAGCTGGACGATCGCGTTGGAAAGGATTACGGCCCAAGGTGCGTGGTGTGGCAATGAACCCGGTGGACCATCCACACGGCGGCGGTGAAGGTAAGACCTCCGGTGGAAGGAATCCTGTGACTCCATGGGGTCAACCCACACGTGGTTACAAGACGCGCAGCAACAAACGAACTCAGAAGATGATTCTGAAGGATCGAAGAACCAAGTAGGAATTGCGAAATTGCGGATTGCGAAATTGAGATCTCCGACAACGCAGTTCGAAATTCGAAATTCGAAATGGAGTAACTAATGGCTCGTTCAGTTAAAAAGGGACCGTTTATAGATAAGGGAATTTCGAAGGCGGTCGAGAAGGCTCGTGCCGGCGGACAGCGTCCACCAGTGATCAAGACGTGGTCGCGACGGTCCACGATTACTCCCGACATGGTTGGACTAACTTTCGGTGTCCACAATGGCAAGCGACACTTGCCGATATATGTGACGGAAAACATGGTGGGCCACAAGCTCGGTGAGTTTGCGCCGACACGAACGTTCAAGGGACATTCCGGCACTAAGGTGGAGAAGGCGAGCAAGGTCGCGGCAGTAGCGCCGGCAAAGTAGTGTTAGGGCAGTGAGTCATAGCTCGTGGATCCGAGCGGGCGCGATTCACGACTGACACGATTAACAATCTGCGATTGACGAGGTCAGGATGGAAGCAACAGCGAGTGCAAAATATTTGCGAGGTTCGGCGCAGAAGGCGCGGCTGGTCGTAGATATGATCCGTGGCAAGGATGTAAATCAGGCTTTGGCGATTCTACGGTATTCCAAGAAGAGGGCTGCCGATAGCATCGAGAAATGCATGCGTTCGGCTATTGCCAATGCTAATGAGGCTGCGGAGAAGGCCAACATATCCATCGATCCGGATGATCTCTGGGTCAGAACTGCCTTCGTGGATCGTGGGCCGACCAAGAATCGACGCCGCGTGAGACCCGCTCCGCAAGGCCGTGCGTATCGCGAGCAAAGGCATTTTTGTCACGTGACGATTTCATTGAGTAACGATGAGAGACCGGATTCCAAAGTCAGCAAGACGACACCACCGGTAACCGCAAAACCAGCGAAACTCGCGGAGAGCAAGGGTCGCAGGCGGGGAGGGGCTGCAGCTGCACCGCGCGCGAAACGCACTGTATCAAAGAGTGAAGCTAAGCCAACTGCAACCGATAAGCCCGCTGCCAAAAAGGCGTCGAAGAAGAAGAAAACAAAGTCGGAAGAATAGGATCTCAGATTCAGATCTCAGATCTCAAACTGAAGAAATCACTGGAGAAGATTGTGGGTCAAAAAGTTCATCCATACGGTTTTCGACTCGGCTACAACAAAGACTGGCACTCTCATTGGTTTGCCAAGAAGCAGTTCGGCGAGTTTCTGCTGGAAGATCTGAAGTTGAAGCGTGATCTGAAGCAACGTTTTGCAGGCGCCGGAGTTTCGCACGTCGACATTGAGCGGGCCGCCAATCGATTGAAGATAATCATCTACACGTCCCGACCCGGAATCATCATCGGCCGGAAGGGCGCCGAGATCGACAAGCTAAAAGGCGACCTGTCATCCAAGACGGGTCGTGAAGTGCTTGTGTCGATACAGGAGATACATAAGCCGGAGCTAAACGCGCAATTACAGGCGGAAAAGATTGCGGCCCAACTCGAGAAGCGCATTGCTTTTCGACGCGCCATGAGAAAAGCCGTGGAAGAGTCGCTTCGCTTCGGAGCGCAGGGAATCAAGGTGAAAGTGAGTGGACGTCTCAACGGCGCTGAAATCGCGCGGAGCGAGTGGCACCTGCAGGGTCAGCTTCCGCTTCACACCTTGCGTGCCGACATTGACTACGGGTTAGCTGAGGCGCAAACAACTTTTGGACAGATCGGTGTCAAAGTGTGGATCTACCGTGGTGAAATCCTCGATCCTAAAGCTGCAATGGCGCGAGGTACCGGTTCAGACCCGATCAACGAGACTCGTGTGGGTGAGCGTGAGCGGCGTCCACGTACTCGTCGTGAGCGTGAAGGTGGATCGGACGGAAGAAGGCCAAGAGGAGATAGTCAATAGGAGATTTCCGATTGCCAATTGCCAATTGCCGATTGATCAAGGCACCAGCAAGTTTTTCAATCGGCAATCGGCAATCGGCAATCGGCAATACTGAAAATCATGTTGATGCCGAAGAAAGTTAAACACCGAAAGCAGATGCGCGGTCGCATGACCGGCGTCGCCACTCGTGGCAGCGAGATTAGCTTCGGTGAGTTTGGCCTGAAGAGCCTTGAACCCGCGTGGATAACAGATCGCCAGATTGAGGCGGCTCGTATCGCAATGACGAGGCATATCAAACGTGGCGGCAAGATCTGGATTCGAATGTTTCCCGATAAGCCGGTTACAAAGAAGCCCGCGGAAACTCGTATGGGAAAAGGCAAAGGCGCTCCGGAATATTGGGTGGCCGTGGTGAAGCCGGGCCGAATTCTTTACGAGATCGAAGGAGTTGACGAAAAGACTGCGCGAGATGCTATGCGCTTGGCCGCTCAGAAACTTCCGATTAGAACGAAATTTGTAACGCGCGCTGATCAAGAAGGAGGCGCGATCTAACAATGAAGAAACGCGAAGAGCTCGATAAGTATCGAGAGATGAGTGAAGACGAACTGCGGGCCGAGGCTGTGCGGTTGCGCGAGTCGCTGTTTCGACTCAACTTCAAATTGGCACTTGGTGAGGTCGACGCAGTAAAGCGCATTCGCCAGGAAAAGAAGTCGCTCGCGCGCATTCAAACCATTGCACGACAGCGCCCTGAGGCAGCTAGTTAAAAAACCGCAGCGCGAGATCAGGCTGCGCAAGAGAGTTAAAGAATGGCAGACAATCAAGACAATATCACTGAAGGATCGAGCGAGGCAGTAGCGCCGCAGGCTGCCAGTCGGGCACATCGTTCACAAAAAGTAGGAACCGTCTCGTCCGACAAGATGCAGAAGACCGTTGTGGTTCGCGTAGATCGATTGGTCCGACATCGCAAGTACCGTCGTTACGTGCGTCGCACGTCAAGATTTATGGCGCACGACGAGCTGGGCGCAACAGTCGGCGATAAGGTGCGAATTGTTGAGACGCGACCCCTTTCGGCTCGTAAGCGCTGGCGCGTGGTTGAGATAGTACAGAAAGCAGCTAAGTAAGACTTGCTGCCCGGTCTTGGGTCTTTGGACTTTGGTCTTGCTGTTTTCTCCTAAGACCGAAGCCCTAAGACCAAAGACCAAAGATGAGAGAGTCGGAGGTAACGACAGTGATTCAGATGCAAACCTCACTAGAGGTTGCTGACAATTCGGGAGCCCGTCGTGTTGAGATGATTATGCCAATCGGCGGATCGACGGGAAAAATTGCCAGCCTGGGGGACCGTATTAAAGTTACGGTCAAAGAAGCCTCCCCCGATGGCACTATTAAAAAGGGCACCGTTCAGGATGCTGTGATTGTGAGGACCCGCAAGGAAGTACGTAGGGCGGACGGAACCTACGTCAGGTTTGATCAGAACGCTGCCGTACTTATTAAAGAGGATGGAACACCTATAGGAACTCGCGTATTCGGTCCAGTAGCGCGTGAGTTGCGCGATAAGAATTTTATGAAGATTGTTTCGCTCGCGCCGGAGGTTATTTAGAGATGTCAGGAGCAAAGCGTTCGAAGATTAAAAAGAATGACCAGGTTGCGATTATTGCCGGGCGCGACAAGGGAAAGCGTGGTCGAGTGTTGGAGGTGGCTCCCACGAAGGGAAAGATCAAGATCGAAGGCGTTGGAATGATTAAGCGCCACCAGAAGGCAAACCCTCAGGCCAACCGCGGAGGTGGCATTGTGGATAAAGAGGCTTTCATTGACATCTCCAATGTTCAGCTGATTGATCCGCAATCTGGCAAGCCGACCCGTGTGAAATATCAAGTTGAAAGCGATGGTTCGAAGACCCGCGTTGCTGCGGCTAGCGGACACGCGTTAGAAAAATAGAAAGGCCGTACGCGGTAAAGTCGAGGACTGGAAATGGCAGCAAGGTTAAAAGAGCGATATCAAAAGGACGTGGCGCCGCAGATTGCCAGGGAGTTTGGCATTCGCAACCCGATGGCTATTCCGCGCGTTGAGAAGATAGTGGTCAATATGGGGATGGGTGAAGCCATCGCCAACGCCAAGATTCTCGATGCCGCAGCTGATGAGCTGCGCGCAGTAACCGGGCAGAAGCCCGTGATTACGAAGGCCAAGAAATCCATCGCCTCGTTCAAGTTGAGGCAAGGCATGCCAATCGGCGTTGTCGTGACTTTGCGCGGAGATCGAATGTACGAATTTCTCGATCGCCTCGTATCTGTTGCGCTACCGCGAGTCAGAGACTTCCGCGGAGTTTCACCAAAGGCGTTTGATGGCCGTGGAAACTACACCATCGGAATCCGAGAGCAACTGATCTTTCCGGAAATAGACTTCAACAAGGTCGACAAGACGCGGGGCATGAACATCTCTATTGTAACTTCCGCACGAAACGATGAGCAGGCACGCGCGCTTTTGAAAGGGCTCGGGATGCCTTTTAGAACCTAGTAACCATTAGCAATTCAAGACTGACGAACTTATGGCAAAGAAATCACTGATTGCGAAGGCAGCACGCAAACCGAAGTTTTCGGTGCGGACCTACACTCGATGCAAGCGTTGCGGACGGCCGCGCGGTTACTTGCGAAAATTCAACTTGTGCCGCATCTGTTTTCGCGAGTTAGCGCTGCAGGGGCAGATCCCTGGTGTAGTTAAGTCGAGCTGGTAAAGACATTGCCGATTTCCGATTACCAGTTTCCAATTTTCTTTAAATTGGCGATTGGCAATTAGCAATCAAAAATTGGAGTTAATGTACATGACTGATCCTATCGCCGATATGTTAACGCGAATCCGCAACGCCATATCGGCCAAGCATTCGCGGGTTGATATTCCGGCCTCAAAGCTCAAACTTGAGATTGCCCGTATTTTGAAGGAAGAGGGCTATATCAATAATTTCGTCATTAAGGGCGAGGGACTCAAGCGCACCATAAGAATCTTTCTTCGTTATGACGCGCGTGGCACGTCTTCAATCACTCATTTGCAGAGAGTATCTACGCCGGGTCGCCGAGTATATGTTGGCTCGAGTGAGATACCGAAAGTGCTCGGTGGGTACGGAATCAATATCGTTTCGACCTCGAAAGGGTTGATGAGCGGCAAGACCGCACGTCGTGAGAATATCGGCGGTGAGTTGTTGGCCCAGATCTATTGACATTGGCCAATTGCCAATTGCCGATTTCCAATTAGCGTTGAGTGCGTTGATTAGTTGAAGCTTCGGAAACAATTGGCAATTCGAAATCGGAAATTGGAAATGACATTATGTCGCGAATAGGAAAAAAAGTTATTACGGTGCCGAAAGGCGTGACCGTTACCGTCAAGGAGCAAGAGCTCGAAGTTAAAGGGCCGAAAGGTACGCTGAAGACCCCGATTCCGCCGGGGATTAGTTTCAAGGTCGACGGCGAAGAACTGCGCGCCGAACGTACCTCCGAGGACCAGGCGCCCTTACATGGTCTGGCGCGAGCGCTGGCAAATAACGCTATCCTTGGTGTAACCGAAGGTTTCAGCAAGCAAATGGACGTGGTCGGTGTCGGTTACAAGGCGGACGTGCAGGGAAAGAAGATTGTTTTCTCCTTAGGCTACTCGCATCCGATTGAGTTTCCGTTGCCGGCTGAAGTTGATGCGAAAGCAGAAAGATTGACGACCAAGGGAAGCATTCAGCAGTACCAAACCACGCTAACGTTGACGAGTATTGATAAGCAAAAACTGGGACAGGTTGCGGCAGAGATGCACAAGTTACGCAAGCCTGATGCGTACAAAGGTAAGGGCGTGCGCTACGCGAACGTGCCTATCAAGTTGAAGCCCGGCAAGACAGGCAAGTAATTTTCGATTGCCGATTGCCGATTGCCAATTGTCGATCCAGAACTTGTTATAAAAGCGATTTTGGAAATCGGCACTTGGCAATCGGCAATTGCAAATGAGGAGAGATGGCAAACACAAGTAGAGCAGTAGTTCGAACCGCAATTCATTCGCGTATTCGACGTAAGGTGACAGGAAGCAGCGAAAGGCCACGGCTGGCGATCTATCGTAGCTTGAACCACATATATGCCCAGATAATTGACGATCGCCGGGGCCAAACTTTGGTATCGGCATCAACCACCGAGAAGGATCTGCGAGGCCAGACCGGCGGCAATTTGGATGCTGCGCGCCGGATTGGCCAGGCGATCGCTGAGCGCGCGCTCGCCAAGGGAATTGAACAAGTAGTATTCGATCGAGGCGGCTATCTTTATCACGGGCGGATCAAGGCGTTAACTGAGGCCGCCAGGGCTGCTGGATTGAATAAGAATGAAGTCGTTGTTGCTGCGGAAGCGGAACAGCAGCAGGAAGCCGAACCAGATAAGAAAGCCGAAAAGAAGCCACGTAAGAAGAGCAAAGAATAGTTATGAGACAACCCAAGCAACGTATTCCCGCGCAGGGACTCGACCTGAAGGATCAGGTGATCTCAATCAATCGCGTTACAAAAGTGGTTAAGGGCGGTAAGAACCTTTCCTTTGCTGCGCTCGTCGTCGTAGGTGATGAGGGTGGACACGTCGGTTTCGGTACCGGTAAAGCGCGAGAGGTTCCCCTGGCCATAAAGAAGGGAATCGAGTCGGCCAAGAAGAATCTGATTCGCGTTCCCTTAATCAACAACACACTGCCACATCAGTTAATTGGCGAGTATGGTGCAGGCCGGGTTTTGGTCAAACCTGCTTCCGAAGGAACAGGCGTGATCGCTGGCGGGGCGGTGCGCGCCGTTATGCAAGCCGTAGGTGTTAGAGACGTGCGTACAAAAGTGCTCGGATCTACAAACCCTCATAACGTAGTGAGGGCCACTTTCGATGCCTTGCTTCGAATGAAAGATCCAATGGAGTTGGCGCGTTTGCGTGGTAAGCAAGTTGAGGAAATGTAATCGAGTATCGCTTGGAAGGAATGTGAGGGGCCATGCCACGTAAAACAAAAGCAGAGGCAGAGAAAGCCAAAATTCGAATCCAGTACTATCGAAGCTTCATTGCATCCCCCAAAAAGCACAAGACGGTGGTTCTTAGCTTAGGTCTGCGGAAGCTTAACCAGATTGTTGAGCGTCCTGACACGGAATCTATGCGAGGCGTCGTGGCAAAAGTGCCGCACTTGCTGCGAATAGTAGAGTAGCGACAAACATACGGAGTAGATGATGGCAATCAGTCTTAACAGTCTTCGGCCAGCAAAGGGTTCGACGCATAAAAAGAAACGAGTTGGTCGAGGTCCGGGCTCTGGTTTGGGCAAAACCGCAGGCAGAGGAGAAAAGGGACAAAAGTCCCGTTCTGGCTACTCGGCTAAAATCGGTTTTGAAGGCGGTCAGATGCCGCTTCATCGACGCTTACCAAAGCGCGGCTTTACCAATATCTTCAAGAAACAGTGGTTGGAGATCAGCCTTGCGTCTCTGGATCGACATTTCACAGCTGACGAAGAAATAACTCCCGAGGTTTTGCATCATCGCGGTCTAATCAAGAAGGCGAAACATGATGTTGTGGTGTTGGGAAACGGCGATGTTTCGAAGCCACTTCGCGTGTCGGCGCATCGCTTTACAAAAAGTGCTCGTGAGAAGATCGAAAAAGCTGGTGGTGCGGTGGTCGAAATTACCGGTTAGTTTGCAGTTTCTGCCAGAAGGGTTCGTATGGAAAAGTTTCTAGCCGCCGTTCGCAACATGTTTAATGTGCCGGATTTACGCCGGCGCATTTTCTTTACGCTTGGTCTACTCGCTGTCTATCGTTTCGGCGCGCACGTTGGCTCGCCAGGAATCAACAAAGCACGGTTGGATGAGGTTTGGCGGGATGTCGCGGGAACACTGCTTGGCGTGCTCGATCTTTTCTCCGGAGGAAATTTTCGCACCATCTCGATTTTCGCTCTCGGTGTGACGCCCTACATCACAGCTTCAATTATTTTGCAGCTCATGACCGTAGTCTCACCGCAGTTGAAGAAGCTGCAAGAAGAAGGCGAGATGGGCCGGCAAAAAATCAATCAATGGACGCGATACCTCACTGTTGGCCTTGCTGCTGTGCAGACTTCGTTTGTTGCTCACTGGCTTCAGGTGAACGGTGTGGGTGCGCCGACGTGGGGATTTCTATTAACCACAGTACTTACGCTCACCACCGGGACAATATTTGTAATGTGGCTAGGTGAGCAAATAACTGAACGCGGTGTCGGCAATGGAATCTCGTTGTTGATCTTTGCTGGTATTGTTATCGGTTTGCCTCGTGGCGTAGAGCAGGTGTTTGAGCGGGTTCGTGGCGGAGATACGATGGAGACGATCGGCGTGATTGCTTTATTGTTGGCGCTGATTGCCATCATCGCATTCATTGTGTTCGTCGAGGCGGCGCGTCGGAAAATACCTGTCAGCTATGCGAAGCGACATGTTGGTCGTCAATTGGTCGGTGGGCAGCAAACTACAATGCCGCTCAAGATCAACATGGGTGGCGTCATCCCTGTAATATTTGCCTCTTCAGTCTTGTCGATGCCGCAAAGCTTGTTTGCGGCCTTTCCTCCTGATCCGAACAAGATGGAATCCTTGTGGGCTAAGGTCTACGGATTTTTTACGACGTTTCATGCGAGCGACCCGTATTACGAGTTGATCTTCCTAACCCTGATAATCTTCTTCACTTTCTTTTATGTTTCGATCGTCTTCAACGTTGAGGAGGTGGCCGACAATCTCCGCAAACACGGCGGGTTCATGCCGGGTATTCGCCCGGGAAGGGCAACGGCCGAATATCTCAATTCGATTCTTACTCGGTTGACGACAGTTGGCGCCGTGTATCTGGCCTTAGTCGCGTTTGTGCCACAGTTTATGCTCAGCGGATTTAAAGTAGCGCGACTGCCGCTGATTGGATCATGGCTCGATGCGTTTATTAGTACGACACCGGGCTTGTCCTGGATCCCGACTGGAATGGGTTATCAGTTTTACTTCGGCGGGACATCACTGCTGATTCTTGTAGGCGTCGCGATGGATACGGTTGCGCAGATCGAAGCGCAGCTCGTGATGCGAAATTACGAAGGGTTTCTCGGCAGTGGAGGGAGATTGCGAGGCCGGCGAGCCTGACTTTTGTTTTAGATTTCCGATTTTGCGACTTGGAGTTCCCTCAGGTCGCTTCTTCAATTCAAAACCAAAAATCGCAAGTCATCTCAATCGGGTATGTCGAAGATCATCGTGTTGACGGGTGCGCCTGGCGCTGGCAAGGGTACTCAGGCGCGGTTGCTTCAGGAACGCTTGAATCTGCCGCAGATCTCTACCGGAGATATTTTTCGGACGCTTAAGAACGCGCACACTCCCCTGAGCGAGGAAGTTAAAGACATAATGGAGAAGGGACAACTGGTCCCTGATGATTTGACAATACGTTTAGTTAAAGAGCGGACGGCTCAAATTGATTGCCGAAACGGTTACATTCTGGATGGCTTCCCTCGAACACCAGCTCAGGCTGTTAGTTTGGAAAAATTGGCAGCTGAGCAAAATAAGCAGATCGTAGCGATTCTGATTGACGTTCCGCGCGATCTACTTGAGAAAAGAATGACAGGTCGTCGCAGCTGTCCGGTATGTGGTGAGATTTACAATATCCATTTTAAGCCGCCTCGTCATGACAGTGTCTGCGACTTTCATCCTGAAGCACACCTTGTGGTCCGAGTTGACGATAACCCGGAGACGGTGAAGGCCAGGCTTGCCACCTACGAGGAACAGACTCGTCCGTTGATCGATTATTACAAGTCGGCGAACCTCCTCCGAACGGTTGACGGCACACGCGAGCCGGAGGTTATCTATAGGGATATAGAAGGGATAGTTACAGCCGACGATTAACGTGTTGCGAGATTTTCAATGATCATCGGTAAATCAAAGCGAGAAATCGAGAAGATGCGGGCCTCTGGCCGACTTGCTGGACTTGTGCTGTCACATCTTCGGAGCATGGTCGAACCTGGCGTTACCACGATTGAAATCGATCAGGCCGCAGAGAGAATGATTCGCGATGCGGGTGCTTTGCCGACTTTCAAGGGCTACAACGGATTTCCGTATTCGATTTGTGCTTCTGTCAACGAACAAGTAGTGCATGGGTTTCCTTCGAGCTACAAGTTAAAAGAAGGCGATATCTTCTCGATTGATTGTGGGGTTACACTTGAAGGTTTTGTGGGTGACACTGCAACCACAGTTCCCGTTGGTGGAGTGGACGAAGAGCGTCTAAAACTCATTCGTATCACTGAGGAATGCCTTGAAAGAGCTATAGAGCAGTGCCGTCCGGGAAAACATTTGGGCGACATCGGATGGGCAGTGCAACAGCATGCTGAAGCCAACGGCTATTCCGTCGTCCGCGATTACGTAGGACATGGCATAGGGCGTCGGATGCATGAAGATCCGCAAATTCCTAATTATGGTAAGCCGGGGTTAGGACCAAAGATCAAGAATGGCTATATTTTCGCCGTCGAACCGATGGTGAACAAAGGCTCTCACTACACCAAGGTATTGTCGGACGGCTGGACCGTCGTGACCCTGGATGGTCAGCCAAGCGCGCACGTCGAGCACACGATAGCCATCACGGAAGAAGGACCGGAAGTGCTCACCAGGGCGCCCTCGATCGACACAGTGTCGCCCTACTCGGCTGCTTGTAACTGATAGGCGCAGCGTGGCTTGGCAAAGGTATACTGGCATGGTATTATTCGCAGTTTGTCGGCAGTGTCAAAATTTCAATCTGAGAGGGTATGGCGAAGGAAGAGGCTATAGAAGTCATGGCAAAGGTGCTGGAAACTTTGCCAAACGCTATGTTTCGGGTTGAGTTGGAAGATAGCCAGCACCAGGTGCTTGCGCACATCTCGGGGAAAATGCGCAAGCATTTTATTCGCATCCTTCCGGGTGATCGGGTTTTGGTAGAGCTTTCGCCTTACGATCTTAATCGGGGTCGAATCACATACCGATATAAATAGATATCGAAGATTAGAGGTTACGTAATGAAAGTCCGTGCGTCAGTTAAGAAGATGTGCGACAAATGCAAAATCATCCATCGCAAGGGCGTGGTTCGGGTGATTTGTGTTAATCCGAAACATAAGCAGAGACAAGGATAGCGAGAAATAAGATGGCACGTGTAGCTGGCGTGGATCTTCCACCAAATAAGAGAGCCGAGGTTGGCCTAACCTACATTTTTGGAATTGGCCGCTCGCGCTCAAATTCGGTGCTTAAGGAAGCGGGTGTAAATCACGATACGCGCATAAAGGATCTGAGCGAAGACGAATTGAGCCGCATTCGTGCTGTCCTCGAAGCGCAAGGTGAAATCGAAGGCGATCTTCGAAAACGAGTCCAGATGGACATCAAGCGGTTGATGGATATCGGATGCTATCGTGGTTTGCGACACCGGCGTGCGCTTCCTGTGCGCGGTCAGCGAACTCACACAAACGCTCGCACTCGTAAGGGACCTCGACGCGCAACGATTGCTAAGAAGAAGGCACCCGGCAAGAAGTAGGCTCTTGTTTGATGGTGCGGTCATTGACTGTTAACTACTGAAAAAAGTTTATGGCAAAAGCAGGCGGAAAGAAGAAGGTCTTTCGCAAGAAAGAAAAGAAGAACGTTCCTAATGGTATCGTCCATATTGCTGCATCATTCAACAATACGATGATTTCGATTACCGACTTGGAAGGGAACCTGATAGCCCAGTCGTCAGCAGGCGCGCGGGGTTTTCGTGGCTCACGCAAGGGAACTCCCTTTGCGGCGCAACAGGCCGCCTACGAGGCCGCCAAAAAGGCCCATGAAGCAGGAATGCACCAATGCGAGGTACGGGTGAAAGGTCCGGGGGGAGGTCGTGAGTCCGCCATTCGGGCCATCGCGAATGCCGGCATTAGAGTCACGACTATTCGCGATACTACACCGATTCCTCATAACGGTTGCCGACCGCCAAAGAGGCGTAGAGTTTGAGGCATTTTCCGATTGCCAATTGCCAGTTGCCAATTCAAGGAATTAAGGGTTGGAGTTGGTTAAATTGGAAATCGGCATTTGGCAATTGACAATGAATTAACCCAAAGGATGAAGGGTCAGCGCTGAGGCGCAACCTGTAAACTTTTCCGTCTAACTTTTAGACCGGTTTAGACTGGAGGCAAATAGTTGGCTAGGTATAGAGATGCAGTCTGTCGTCTTTGCCGACGCGAAGGCGCAAAGCTCTTTTTGAAGGGCGATCGTTGTTACAAACCCGCATGTCCGATTGAAAAACGTGGTACGCAGCCGCCCGGACAGCACGGTAATTCGCTGCGGCGCGGCAAGGCGCTTGTTGGTTACGGCCAGCAATTGCGAGAAAAGCAAAAGGTCAAGCGCATCTACTTCATTCTCGAGGGGCAGTTTCGTAATTATTTCGAACGTGCTGCTCGCATGAAGGGCATCACGGGCGAAAACCTGTTGTTCCTGTTGGAGCGGCGTCTGGATAACGCAGTTTATCGCGCCGGCTTTTCCACCTCACGTCGTCAGGCACGGCAGTTGGTGAATCACGGACACATCCTGGTAAACGACCGAAAAGTAGATATTCCTTCTTATCAAGTTAAACCCGGCGATGCGATTAGTGTGAGAGAGTCGAGCCGGAAGAATTCGCACATCGAGGGCGCGTGGCAAACCGCCTCCGGCCGTGGTCGTCCGTCCTGGATTACCGCTGACGGTGGCGACATGACTGCACGAGTCATCAGCTTGCCGGTGCGGGAAGATATTGATCGCCTGATAAACGAGCAACTAATTGTCGAACTTTATAGTAAGTAATTAACCGCGACCGGCGGTGGTGCCATCATCGCCATCGCCTGGTCAGATGCACTCTTCTTAGGAACCTGAACGCTATGGCTATGGATCAAAATAATCTTTGGACGGGATTTCAAATGCCGCGTCGGCTCGCGGCAGACACGGAGACTTTGACAGAGCGGTACGGCCGTTTTTCGGCCCAGCCGTTCGAACGGGGCTTCGGCACTACCGTCGGCAACTCACTTCGTCGTGCTCTTCTCTCTTCAATTGAGGGCGCTGCGATTACGGCAGTAAAAATCGAAGGTGTAGAGCACGAGTTCTCGTCCATTAAGGGCGTGGTTGAAGACGCTACTGACGTTATTCTTAATCTCAAGCAGGTCCCTTTCAAGCTACACAGCAGTGAGCCGAAAACCTTGAGAATTTCAAAAGATGAGGCGGGTGAAGTCACTGCTGCCGATATTGAAGCCGATGCGGATGTCGAAGTTCTTGACCCGACCGTCCACATCGCGACCGTCAGCGAAGGCGGATCTCTGAAAATCGAAATGCGACTCAAGCGGGGACGTGGATACGTTTCGGCAGACAGAAATTTCGACGAGGACCTATCTCTTGGGTACATACCGATTGATTCGGTCCATACGCCCGTTAAGAAGGTCAACTACAATGTTGAAGCAGCTCGTCTCGGTCAGAACACCGAGTTTGACAAGCTGACGATCGAAGTCTGGACCGACGGTTCCGTCAAACCGGAAGATTCGATTGGACTCGCCGCGAAGTTGATTAAAGACCATATGTCGATCTTCATTAACTTCGAAGAAGACACTGATGATTTTGCTTACGCGAAGATGGAACGTCCACCGCTGCCGCGCAATGATCAGTTGGATCGGTCGGTCGATGAACTGGAACTTTCCGTGCGTTCTTACAACTGTCTCAAGAATGCCGATATTCGGACAATTCGAGACCTCGTGCAGCGCACTGAACGCGAAATGCTTGCGACGAAGAACTTCGGTAAGAAGTCGCTCAACGAGATAAAGGAAATCCTTAATGGCATGGGTCTCGACTTTGGCATGGAGTTCGACGAACAAGGCAATCCGATTCCAGGAACGGGCGGCCGCGACGGAGCTGATCTGTCGGATTACGAAGGCGAAGAGGAACAGTAGTCTAGAGCCATGCGACACTTAAAGGCACATCGAAAACTCGGTCGCACCAGCGAGCATCGCAATTCGATGCTTCGAAATCTGGCGACTTCCTTGATCAATTCGCGTGAAGAGCGAATCGTGACTACTCTGCCAAAAGCGAAAGAGTTGCGACCATTCGTTGAGCGCGCTATTACGTTGTCGCGTAAGGCTCGCAATCTCTCAGCCGAAGGCTCTGATGCCCGAGCATTACATCTGCGTCGACAAGCTGCTGGTTTTTTTCATGCAGGGAACGCAAGCTTGACAGCTACCACGGGAAAGCGAGGCCAAATCAGGCCGGAGCGAACTGGAGGAGTCGCTGCCTTAAAGCGTCTCTTCAATGAATTGGGCGATCGTTACAAGGACCGCCCGGGTGGTTACACTCGTATCCTGAAACTCGGTCACCGAGACGGGGATCGAGCAGAACTGGCTATTATTGAGTTAGTTGATAATCCCCGCGAAGTCGAGGTTATTGAAGCCGCCAGGAAGCGAGCAAAGGGCGCAACAGCCAAGAAGAAGGTGTCAACCTCAAAGAAAGCGTCTGGCCTTGATGCCGATGCAAAACCCGAAGCAAGCGGTAGCGAAAAAACCTCGAGCGATGAATCGACTGAGGAATAGTAACTAGGATAGTTATGAGCGTGCGTCGCGAAAACGCTCGGTAGCTAACAGCCCCAACTGATTTTCGGCAGGCACAGACCGAGTCTTTTGGGGCTAATCTCTTTTGTTCGTTTTTACTTTACGACGGGTCAGCACTAAGACAAAGTCTTCATGTCTTCAGCTAAAGAACAGAGTGACAATAGCGCGAACCGCAAAAGCCGCGTGCGGCAAGGCCAGTCGGAAACGAACGATCGGCCTGGCGCGTCCGTCAATATGGATGAGCTACGCGAGCTTATAGCTTTACTTAGGGAGAACGGCCTCGCTGAGTTTGAGCTGGAACGAGAAGGGTTTCGCGTACGCCTTCGTCGCGAAGGGACTACGGCAACAGGTTCTGAAGCTCCTGCGCCGGCCGCTACTGCGAATGTCACGAAGACGCCAGCGCCGGCAACATCACAAGCCGGAGCAGCTTCAGCGCCGTCTCATCCTGGCGCTCGAGCGGAAACTGCAGCATCTGAGGATCAAGGCTTACACATTATCCCTTCGCCGATAGTTGGGACTTTTTATCGCTCGCCTTCTCCAAGCGCAGAGGCCTTCGTAAAGATCGGCAGTAACGTCGAGCCCGACACGGTTGTATGTATTATCGAGGCTATGAAGCTCATGAACGAGATTCAAGCTGAGGCCACTGGTGAAGTGGTGAAAATCTATGTCGAGAATGGGCAGCCAGTGGAATATGGCCAGCCTCTTTTCGGAATCAGAAGTTAGCAGTCCAACGTCCAACATCTAGTGAGACCAAGCGCTTACCGCAGTGGACCCTAGGGTTGGACGTTAACTTTTGAGAAACGCGTCTTATGTCTTTTAGCGCGCGCAAATTTAAGAAGATATTAATCGCGAACCGCGGCGAGATCGCCTGTCGCATTATTTGGACCTGCAAAGAGATGGGCATCAAGACAGTTGCGGTTCATAGCGACGTTGATCGTGATTCGTTGCATGTGCGATTCGCCGATGAAGCCGCGTGTATTGGTCCGGCTCCATCTGCGCAGAGTTACCTCAACATTCCCGCAATCATAAGTACTGCCGAAATTTTCAATGTCGACGCAATTCATCCTGGTTACGGCTTTCTAGCCGAGTCGCCTTATTTCGCAGAGATCTGCGAAGCTTGCAACATCAAATTTATAGGACCACCAGCCAGCGTGATTCGTCTCATGGGAGACAAGATCGAAGCACGTCGCGCCATGCATGAAGCTGGTTTGCCTGTGTTGCCTGGAAGCTCCGGTGCAATTAGTTCCGAAGAGGAAGGGCTAAAGTTGGCCCGTGAGATTGGCTTTCCAGTAATCGTGAAGGCATCAGCTGGAGGCGGTGGACGCGGGATGCGCATTGTACGTTCACAGCACGATCTGGCGAACGCCCTCGAAACTGCGTCAACTGAAGCAGCTGCGGCATTTAAAGATGGTAGCGTCTACATTGAACGTTATGTCGATCGGCCGCGGCACATTGAGATCCAGGTACTTGCGGATGAGTATGGCGAGTGCATTCACCTGGGTGAGCGTGAGTGCTCCATTCAGCGTCGACATCAGAAGCTAATGGAAGAAGCACCGTCAACAGTCTTGACCCCAGAACTTCGCAAGACCATGGGCGAAGCGGCCGTCGCTGCTTGCAAGAAGCTTGGTTACTCGAGCGCAGGCACGGTCGAGTTTCTACTCGACGCAGACGGAAGCTTCTACTTCATGGAAATGAATACGCGCATTCAGGTCGAACATCCTGTTACCGAGATGGTTACTCTTGCCGATATCGTCCGCAATCAAATTAGGATCGCGGAAGGTGAACCTCTTGGTTACAGGCAAGATGACCTGCTGATTGTCGGCCATGCGATCGAGTGTCGGATCAATGCGGAAAATCCGGAGACGTTTTCACCTTCACCCGGTGTTATTACCGCCTTCAATCTTCCGGGCGGACCAGGAGTGCGCGTTGATACCTACGTGTATTCGGGTTACCAGGTGTCCCCTTTTTACGATTCCCTTATTGCCAAGGTAATCGTGCATGCCCGCACACGTGAACTTGCCATCGCTCGCATGAAACGGGCGTTGGAGGCGATGGTAATTGAAGGAATTAAGACAACTATACCCCTTCACCTGAAGATTATGGATGACCCAAAATTTCGAGCCGGGGAGATATCAACCAATTTCATGGAGTATTTCTTGGCACGAAATGGTCGTAGGAACGGCAGTGAGATAGCGGCGGGCGCGCAGCGGGCGTGAACGGTTGCCGTTTACTGCGCCGTTCCCTATAATATCCGACTTTTCTATGACGATTTGGCGCGTCTGAGAGGTAAAGAGAGATGTCACATGGAGTAGTTAGAGCCGGCGGCAAACAGTTTTTGGTCGAAGAGGGGCAAACCATTCGCGTGCCCTCCATTGCAGCCGATCCAGGTAGTTCGATTGAGCTAGAAACCTTGTTAAGTTCAGGCGCAGATGGCGCGAAGATCTCGGCGACGGTAGTTGATCACGGACGTGACCAAAAGATCGTAGTCTTCAAGAAAAAGCGTCGCAAACATTACAAGCGTACGCGTGGTCATCGCCAAAGTTATACAACACTGAAGATTGATTCGATTGGATAACTAGGAAGTCGCCCTTGGCCTTGGGGCTTGGAATCAAAGGCCACGGCTACTTCTTTCAGGAGTTTTCTTATGGCACACAAAAAAGGCGTTGGCTCATCTCGTAATGGTCGCGATTCACATTCTCAGCGATTGGGTTTGAAGAAGTTCGGCGGCGAGCGAGTGTTGGGCGGCAATATCATCGCGCGGCAGCGAGGCACGAAATGGAAACCGGGTAGCAATGTCGGGCGAGGTAAAGACGACACGCTCTTTGCTTTGATTGATGGCGTCGTAAAGTTTGAAGATAAAGGTCGAGCGGGCAAGTTCGTCAGCGTCTATCCTCAGGAGCAAACTGCTGCGTAGAAAACATGCCCTTGCAAGTTCGCGACGCCTGAGCAGCACACGATTGCGCGCCCCGGCGTCGCTTTGTATTTAGATGTTTATTGATCGCGCCAAGATTCACATTCAAGGGGGAGACGGAGGTAACGGCGTTACTGCATTCCGGCGCGAGAAGTTTGTGCCGCGTGGTGGTCCTTCGGGTGGGGATGGCGGCCGCGGTGGCGACGTAATTCTAGTCGCAGATGCTTCACTCAATACGTTGCTGCATCTTCGATACAACCCTCGACACATAGCTGACCGAGGACTACATGGCGAAGGTTCTAACCGTTCAGGACACAATGGTGCAGACCTGACCGTAAGAGTTCCAGTGGGAACGCAGATCTTTGATGCCGAAAGCGGCGCTTTGTTACACGACCTTACACAAGATGGTGAGCGTTGGCTGGCAGCACGTGGAGGACGAGGCGGATTCGGTAATGCCCATTTCACGACCTCAACAAATCGTGCTCCTCGCTATCATCAGAACGGGAGCAAAGGAGAAGAACGGGAGTTGCAGCTTGAGCTGAAGCTGCTGGCGGACGTTGGTCTAGTGGGTTTTCCAAACGTGGGAAAGTCGACGTTCATTTCCACAGTGTCCGCAGCGCGTCCGAAAGTAGCCGACTATCCATTCACAACCCTGGAACCACATTTAGGTGTTGTCGACCTTGGAGACTTTCGCACCTTTGTTATTGCCGACATACCTGGTTTGATTGAAGGTGCCCACGCCGGCGCCGGACTGGGCGATCGATTCCTGCGGCACATTGAGCGCACGAAGTTATTACTTCATCTAGTGGATGTGTCTTCCTTATCTGGGCGCGAAACTGTCGCAGACTATGAAACTGTAAATAGAGAGTTAGCTTCGTATAATCCAGAGTTAGCTGCAAGGCCACAGTTTGTCGTCGCGACAAAGATTGACGCTCTGGACGATGTACAGCGATTGGATTCGTTGCGGCACCGCGCAAAGAAAGATGAGAGACCTTTCTTTCCGATCTCGTCGGCGACGAACGAAGGTATTCGTGAACTTATCAACGCCGTGTCGGCAGAGTTGGATGAATTGAACGCCGCCGAAAACAAGACGGATACGGTTGAACTGGCTTTGTAAGAGATGTGCGCGAAACAGCGTATAGCTTTGTACGGCGGAACATTCGATCCGATACATCTTGGCCACCTCGACGTTGCGCGCAGAGTTGCAGAGTTATTTGAGATTGAAAGAATACTTTTTGTTCCGGCTCAAATTGCGCCCCATAAGATTGCGCGGCCGGTAACAGCACCGATCCATCGTTACGCAATGCTAGCGCTGGCAACGCAGAACGACGAACGATTGAAAATTTCGACCTTTGAACTCGACGCTGCCGATCGACGCTATACGGTTGATACCGTCGAACATTTTCAGCAAAGCTTTGGATCATCGGTCCAGCTCTTTTTTATCATGGGTGCCGATTCATGGTCTGAGATTACGACGTGGCGCCAGTGGGAACGCTTACTGACTATGTCCAATCACATCGTGGTCACTAGACCGGGATATGACATAGAGGACATTCCGGTTGCCATACGAGATCGGATCGTAGACCTAAGGTCGGTCATGTCGGTTGAGCGCGAGCTTGCACGCTCGGTGAATCAACCCAGGATATATCTCACTGATGTTGTGAACACGGACGTTTCGGCGACAAGCATTCGCCGGGTTGCGAGTCAAGGCCGGATTGACGAGTTAAAGACTTTGGTGACGGAGCCGGTGGCTGAATACATAAAGAAATACGGGATTTACAAAGATTCGCATGAAGCAAAACTCAACAGCTAAGGAACAATCACTGAACCCACAGCACCGTGGGCGCTCCCATTCTCAAGTTGCAACCGCGAGCGACAATCTCGACGACCGGGTTTTGACCGCACTTCATGCAGCCGCCGAGAAGAAAGCTATCGACGTGGTCGTTCTGGATTTGCGTGAGATAGCCAGCTTTACTGACTATTTTGTCATCATCAGTGGTGCGAACGAACGGCAGGTTCAAGCCATTTCCGACGAGATATACGAGAGCCTTAAGAAGGCTGGATCTACCGCAGCGCGAGTCGAAGGGTATAAGACTGCTGAATGGATTCTGCTGGATTACGGCGACTTTGTGGTCCATGTATTTGAGCAGAAGGCGCGCCAGTTCTACGACCTGGAACGTCTGTGGCGCGAATCAAAGCGCGTTGAGTTGCCCATAGGGATTAGTTCGGAAAGTAGCTCTTTGAGAAGAGAATCGTGATCGAATTATTTGCGCGCTCTGAGGGCATGCGCGAGGCAGTTGGTCTCGCGGAGCGCGTGAGTTCAACCGATACGAATGTTCTCATTACCGGAGAATCGGGAGTGGGGAAAGATGTTCTCGCATCCTTCATTCACTCGAGGTCTTCGCGGTCGGGTCAGCCATTCGTCAAGATTGATTGCGCGACGCTTCCTGGTGACCTACTCGAGGCAGAACTCTTCGGCTACGAACGAGGAGCCTTCACGGGCGCCAGTGAAGCTAAACCGGGGCGTTTGGAAGCCGCTCACAAAGGCACCATCATCCTCGATGAAATAGCACACCTTTCGATTGATGCGCAGGCGAAGCTTTTGCGCGTAATCGAAGAGCGAGAATTTGAGCGGCTGGGGGGAAGAAACACGATAAAGCTTGACGCTCGTTTGATTGCTTTGACAAACGTTGATCTAGCGGAAGCGGTTAAGCGTCGTGCTTTTCGCGACGACCTCTTTTATAGGTTGAATGTAATTCACATTCGAGTGCCTGCGCTGCGAGAACGTAAGGACGATCTTTCAAAGCTCATTCAATACTTCTTGAAGCATTACTCAGCGAAGCATGGACGCAAAGTCGAGCGCATATCGCCCTCGGTCCTAATGCTCCTTCGGTCATATGACTTCCCGGGGAATGCTCGAGAGCTCGCAAATATTGTTGAGCGAGCTGTGATCGTTTCGACTGGGAGACGGCTTGAAGAAGATCATTTACCGTCCGGACTTCGTGATGCCGTCAGCGCACAACGCCAGAAGGAGAAGCCACAGAGCTTAGCCGAATTGGAAGCTGACTACATAGCAAGAATCCTGGACAGTACGAAGGGCAATAAGAGTGAGTGTGCGCGTATCCTGGGAATCAGTCGCAAGAATCTTTACGAGAAGATTGCGCGGTACAGGCTTTAATGTTGATGCGATTTTAGGTGATGCGCTTCCGGATCATTTGGACAGGAAAGACTCGCGATGCCAGATTACGAGCTCTTATTGAGGACTACGTCGAGCGACTTTCTCATTTCGTTCGTTGTGATGTGACTGAGCTGCGGGAACTTGGTCGCCTTGATAAGGCGGGCATCGATAAGGACACCAAGCGCATCTCAGACGCGCTTCGGCCTGGGGCTATAACAGTTCTTTTGGATCCGGACGGCTCAGAATGGACGTCTCAGCAATTGGCCTCGCAGGTCGAAACTTGGGAGGGGAACGGTATCAAGGAAGTCGCGTTCGTAGTCGGCGGTCCGCACGGCGTTTCGCAGGACTTCGTATCGCAAGCGGACAAGCGTTGGTCACTTTCTCGTTTGACGCTTACACACGAAATGGCGCGCGTGCTGTTGCTCGAGCAGTTGTACCGAGCATACACAATCGTTCATGGTCTGCCGTATCAGAAATGATAACGTCTCGATCAATATCAAGTAGGGTGGAGGACTAAAACACATAATGGATAAAAGGCGAACCAAAGTTTTCCGAGACAAATTATTGGGCCGCAGAGAAGGCCTCGTTGGTCAGGTGCAGGCGGCTGAGCTTTACAGCCGCGAACGAGATGCCGAAGCCACGCAAGACCCGGCAGACATGGCGGCCAATGCTTATACAAAAGAACTGCTGGTATCGATGTCTGACAACGATCGCCAACTACTCAATTTAATCGATGAAGCTCTTGAGAGAATCGAGGCAGCCGGTTATGGCAAGTGCGTTCATTGCGGGGAAGCACTTCCGGAGAAACGGCTTGAAGCCGTACCTTGGGCCAGGCATTGTGTTCGCTGCCAGGACCTTCAAGAACGCGGACTGCTGGGCGAAGACGAGGATTAGTTCTCACCAGCAGAGAAGTCATTATTGCGGCCTCCCCAGAACAATCCGGGAGGCCGCTGACTTTTTGCCTACAATTTAACCTATCAGACAATGTTCCTCACAGAAGCCGCTCACCTGGTGTCAGATGCATTGCTTACCCTGGCGTACCCACAAGCGTGCAAGCTCTGCGGTATAAGTGTTGAAAAGCGTTCGTTCGGAATTGTTTGTGAGACCTGTTGGCGTGTAACACCGATTTTTACTGGTCACGAAACAATATGCTGGAAATGCGGAGTTGTCTCAGCGGGAGATATTCAGAAAGCGGAGCGAGAGCAGGTGAGATGCAGGCGATGCGATTCACATCCGTATGTCGCGGCTCGTGCCGTTGGCTTATACGAGGGCGGTCTGCGTGAATCCATTCTTCTGCTTAAACGTCAGCCTTACCTCTCGCGCCATCTCGCGGAACTTCTGTCTCAGGCGTGCCGACGGCATCCAATAAATTTCATTACGAGGGTTATTCCAGTGCCGCTCCACCCGAAACGGATACGCCTACGCGGTTTCAATCAGGCGTCAGTAATTGCACGTGTAATATCGAAGTCTCTGGAAGTACCGTTGGACGAAGTAAGTCTTTTGCGGGTGTCAGCTTCGGAGAAATATAGAGCAGGACTTGATGCAAAGGGTCGGCACGAGACTGTGGCGAAGGCTTTTGCCGTTCGATATCCCCGCTTGATCGCGGGTGAGGATATCCTCCTGGTTGACGACGTTTTTACGACGGGTGCTACCGTGTCGTCTTGCACCGAAGTCTTGCTGGCGGCCGGCGCAAGTAGTGTTTTTGTGCTGACGCTAGCAAGGCCAGCCTATTGAAGCCCTCCAAGAAGCGTGCGAGGCGTCCATTGGCATGGGCCGGTCGCGCCTTTCGTTCCCTGTGCTTGCCAGGGAGCTAAAAAGCAGCAGCGACTCGGACCCGGAGCATCAAATGTGGGTGCAAACCAAACATAATTTTGACACCTTCTTCCGCGCTCGCGTAATATCAGGTTTAGTATGAATGGCAGGGTTTTAGTGCTGAATACCTCTTTCGAGCCCATTAACGTGTGCACCGAAAGGCGCGCCGTCGTGATGATCTTTAAAGGAGTGGCTCGTGTGGAAGAGCACAACGGCCATATTCTTCATTCGCAAAAACTCTCAATTCATGCACCTTCTGTGATTCGACTCACAGAATACATTCACATCCCTTTTGAACGTCGCTCGCTATCTCGCAAAAACATTCTGTTACGTGACCACTCGACCTGCCAGTATTGCGGTAGGCAGTATCCGCCTTCTGAACTGACGCTCGATCATGTGCAGCCACGCTCGCGCGGTGGGGAGTCTGCGTGGGATAATCTGGTTGCTTGCTGCAAGCGTTGTAACCATAAGAAGGGCAATCGCACTCCGGAAGAGTCCGGCATGCACTTGTTGCGTAGGCCTAGAGGTTTTTCGCTGCACGTAAACCGCCAAATCATGAGGTATCTCGGTCGAGCAGACGAAACCTGGAGGAAATACCTGTTCTACGAATCGGATACCGGCGAATAACTGCCGCGAGTGGCACCGAGCCACTTCTGAAAAGAGGATTTTATGAGTGAAACAATACTGGCGATCGCAGGGCTCGGAACCCCGGAGCTTGTTGTAATCGTGATCGTGATTTTTCTGCTGTTTGGCGCTACCCGGCTGCCTCAGCTTGCAAAGTCGCTTGGACAAAGCAAGCGGGCGTTCAAAGAGGGGCTGGACGAAGGTGAAAAAGAGGCACGAAAAGATTTAGACAAGTAGAATCCTGCTTACAGAGTTTATCCGCTTGAATCCCCGGTCGCACTAATGACTGTGAGACTTACGCCCAACGACTAAAGTAGCCTTCACGGACAGTGCGAATTCCGCTTCATGTCTTTCTTCGTTGATTAGTCGAGAGATTTCTCGGGACACTTCTGCTCTCGCGTTCTCCGGTACGGAAGCAAGCCAATCCTGCATCAAGAACTCTGCTACCAATGGAGAGTTGAGAAATTGCTCCCCAGAGTCGTAGTCGAATTCCTCAATGCGCGTCCATGAAGCTACGTCCTCCAAGCCCTCTTCCTCGGCCATATCCTCGACATCTGAAATAGTTGGCAATTCGGTTATGAGTTGCTCTACATCGGATTCATGATCAATCAGACCCCGATTGTGGAGTGATTCCCAGTAGATTGAGAAGAACTCGCCGAAGCTGGAATATGTTGGCAATGTTAGAGCAATCGATGCGCCTGGTGCAGCGACCCTGACCATCTCGGAAAACATTTTGCGAACCCTTTGACGCGGCACAAGAGAAGCATTGCCTATGACAAGATCGAACTTGTTATCCGGCAGTTCAAAATCATCTAGTTTGACCACACGAAATTCAACCTTCTCATTGACCGCAGTTGCTTTTGCTCGAGCCAACTCCAGGCACTCGACATTCTCGTCCAAACACAGAAGTTCAAGCTTCTCCCCAGCCCGCTCCTGCAATGCCATCGCATGTCCGCCAGTTCCGACCGCCACGTAAAGCGCTTTTCCCTCACTGGGTAGTTTCAAATTCTCATCAATTAATTCAGCAAAGCGCTCGCCCCAATCAGGAGAAACAAATAGGTCGTGAAGAAAGGCCAATTCCTTGTCAGATTTTCTGCCAGGCACTTTCACATTCCTTCACCCCTTGTTCGTCTTGTCCGTGGCTTCATCTTCTTCGAAGTATTTTCGCCCGCGCAACTGTGGCGGCAAACTCTCCATTTCTTCCTGAGCGGCCGGGTCGTTATGAACGTAACGGTATTCCTTACCGTAGCCGATATGTTTCATCAACGGCGTGACCGCGTTGCGGAGATGCAATGGAACGGGCTCTCGAGCGGTCTCAGCAGCGTCTCTGAGTGCAGCGTGATATGCTGTTTTAACCGCGTTCGATTTTGGCGCTCGCGCAAGGTAAATGGTGGCTTGCGACAAGGGAAACAGGGCTTCGGGGAGTCCTATGAGTTGCACAATGTGGGCCGCTGCTGCCGCCTGGACCATTGCCTGTGGATCTGCGAGGCCGATATCCTCGGAGGCCAGAATACACAATCGGCGTACGATGAAGATCGGATCAGCGCCGCCTTCAATCATCCTCGCAAGCCAGTAGAGCGATGCATCCACATCCGAGTTGCGTAACGACTTAATGAGAGCGGAGATAAGGTTGTAATGTTCCTCTCCACCTTTATCGTAAGCATAGTGAGCACGGCCGAGCGCTTCAATAACTGTTTGCTCAGTTATTTGTCTGACACCTTCTTCCCCTGGTGCGGTGGACTCCACTGCTGCATCCAAGGCCGTTAGTGCTACGCGCGCGTCGCCGCCCGCAGAGTGTGCGATCCGCTCCAGCAACTGATCCGAGATAGAGGGACTATAATGAGCCAGGCCACGCTGCTCGTCGCTTAGTGCGTTCTGGAGAATGGTCTTGATCTCATCTTCCGATAGCTGGTTCAGGACGAGGACGCGACACCTTGATAAGAGTGCGCTCGTAACTTCGAAAGAAGGATTCTCAGTCGTCGCACCGATTAGTGTTACCGTTCCGTTTTCAACAGCGTGCAGGAGAGCGTCCTGCTGCGTTTTATTGAAGCGATGGATCTCGTCGATGAATAGCACCGTGCGTTTGCCGTAGCGTTGTTCGGTTCGCGCTTGCTGGATCGCTTCCCTTAAATCTTTCACTCCTGAGAACACGGCTGACAATGGGATGAAACGTAAACCGCTACTTTCTGCCAGCAATCGTGCTAACGTTGTCTTGCCCGTTCCCGGTGCTCCCCAGAGGATCAACGACGGTAAAGCGCCACCACTTTCGAGCAGTCGCCGAAGAATGCGGCCCTCGCCAACCAAATGGCTTTGACCGATAAACTCCTTGAGCGAGCGCGGTCGCATGCGCTCAGCCAAAGGTGCGCTGTCCGCCGGCATAGTTGCCGAAACATCTTCACTAAACAGACTTCTTGAATCCCAGCGGTTCATGACGTTCAAAAGTATGTATAATTATCGCCGAAAAGATTTAAAGACGCGACCAACATGATCGGCCAATTCTAAATTTGTTCCCAGTTGACGGCGTTCACAAATAACCATTTTGCAAGTGAAACATGCGAAATCTTGAACGGAACGCTGTTGCGGGAAATGTCGTATACCTGCCAGTGGGCGATTAAAAGCCGGCAATCGGGGGCAGGAAAGCGGATCGGAGAACAGACAATGAGAGACGCAAAAGACGTTCTGAGAATTGTGGGAATGATACTCCTGGGATTATTTGTTTTTACTGTTGGTGTGCCACTGGTCTTGAAAGTAGCTGGAATTACACTTGGCATTATCACCGTTCTAATTGGACTAGCGGTGTTGTTGATCAAGGTGGCGGTTGTACTCGCGATCGGTTATCTGATCCTGGTCGGTATTCGTGCCCTGCTACGGTAGTCGTTGTCGGAGGCAACCGGGAGTCCCGCAGCTCCTCTCCCGGTTGCCCATTGCGGGAACTAGCAAGTCTTCCTCGCCTCTTTCTTGAAAGCCCATCCAGCCCGCCGCGAACAACTTGACCGAATTCAAGGCTAAGGCCATCATTCGTCGGTATTTCACCTCACCCGAAGGAAAAGCAAATGACACCAGAACAGCGATTTGACCGCCTTGAGCGAATCGTCAATTTGATGATAAGAGCCGGCCTCCGCGCCCGCAACGAGTCACGTCGTCAAGATGAGAAGATTACCATTCTGATTGACGCACAAATAAGAAACGAAGATCGATTTGCGCGAACCGATGAGCGTTTTGCCAAAACCGATAGGAGTATCGCGAAAACCGACGAGCTTATTGCCAGACTTGCTCAATCGCAGCATCGTACGGATCAAAAACTGCAGGCGTTAATTGATATTGTGCGGAATGGTCGCACTGGCCCACCAACGAACTAAAGGTTTCCAATAAATTACACATTGAATCGAAAGTGAACTACGTCACCTTCTTGCATGATGTAGTCTTTGCCTTCGAGTCGTAATAGTCCCTTTTCGCGGACGACAGCATATGAGCCGGCCGCCGCTAAATCGTCGTAACTGACAACTTCCGCTCGGATAAAACCACGCTCAATATCCGAATGAATGGTGCCGGCTGCCGTCTGGGCCCTTGTTCCCTGTGGGACTGTCCACGCGCGGACTTCTTTTTCCCCTGCAGTCAGAAACGACATCAAGCCCAGCAATTGGTACGCACTCTTTATCAGTTGATCGACGCCGCTGGTAGTCACCTCAAGGCTCTTGAGATAGTCAAGCCTCTCTTGAGGCGGCAGCGCCACTAGTTCTGACTCAAGCTGAGCGCAGATAACTACACATTCTGCTGATTCGGATGCGGCGATTTCACGGATCGCCTTGACCATGTCATTGTTGTCGGCGTTGGCGAGGGTTCGCTCGTCAACGTTTGCGGCATAGATGGTTGGCTTTGTCGTCAATAGAAAGAAGTTGCGAGCAACTCCGCGTTCGTCAGTAGAGAGCGCAACGGTTCTGGCTGAGCGACCCTGCTCTAGCACGGGCTGTATCTTGCCCAACACCTCCAACTCGGTGCGAGCGCCTTTTTCCCCACTCTTCATGTTCTTTTGTGCCTTTTCCCGTCGCCGTTCCACCGTTGCCAGATCTGCCAAGGCTAGTTCGATCTGTATCGTCTCGATGTCACGTCGCGGATCGACCGCTCCCTCCACATGAATCACGCTGTCGTCTTCAAAACAACGGACGACTTGGACCACTGTGTCTGTTTCGCGAATGTTTGCGAGAAATTGATTTCCCAATCCCTCGCCTTTTGAAGCACCGCGAACAAGACCCGCGATATCCAGGAACTCAACAGTTGCGGGAATGATTACTTCAGTCTTTACCAGCCGAGCTAATGGCTCCAAACGTTCATCTGGAACTGAAACGACTCCGACATTGGGTTCGATGGTGGCAAAAGGATAGTTTGCGGCAAGTGCAGAGGCTTGGGCCGTGAGTGCGTTGAATAAGGTTGACTTGCCCACGTTGGGCAAACCGACTATACCTGCTCTTAACATTTATTATTCCTCTAAGAAAAAGCTAACGTATAACTTTGAAGGATGCAAAGATGTTAGTCATTCGCAGGGCAACTCGCGTCGGTCTTGATGCAGAGGTTGATCCCGGTATAATCGAATGCGTTAACAACTGATGGCAGGCTTAAAGGAAGTAGCGACACCAAAAGCAAAGCGGGAAAACTCACTTCCAACACATGATGGCTTCTTTAGCACTGGCTTTGCTGGTCACCCTAAGCGGCACAGTTGCGACATACCTTTACGATGAGAATACATCGTTGGTGACGCGATTGTGTTCAGGGGCCCCCCTTGGATTAGCTTCTCTTGGCTTGGTCGGTTTTGTCGTCGCTTCTTTTCTGGGACTGACTGGTAGCGCTGTTCTGATTACAATCGCAATCTGCTGCATCCCATTTGCCATCCTCATCGATCACGGACCTTGGAGTCACTTCAAATTAGATTTCAACCTCACCTTAAAGAGCATGCGTCGGGTCTTGTTTCGACCAGACGCAATATCGGTCGGTTATTTCATTTTCTATGTCGTTGCCACCTTAGTTTTGTGGAGGGTTTTCAGCCGAGCCGTGATCCGGGATGCGGAAGGCATCAGTACTGGTTTACTCAATAACTTTGGCGATCTTCCATTTCACCTGAGTGTGATAACGAGCTTCGCCTACGGTAACAACTTTCCGCCTGAAGACCCGACGTACGCAGGAGTTAGATTTACTTATCCATTTCTTTCTGACTTCGTCTCCGCAATTTTTGTGCGATGCGGTGCGGACCTGCGCGAGTCAATGTTCATCGAGAATTTTATTCTCGCGCTTTCATTTGTCGGATTAGTTCATCGCTGGGCTCTGGTCATGTTGCGAGACAGGCTGGCAGCGGTTATCACGCCATTGTTGGTGATACTCAATGGTGGCTTTGGTTGGGTGCTTCTGTTTGAGAAGGCAGTTAAGAACGACAAAGGCCTTTTCGGAGTGCTTACTGACCTTCCGCCATCGTTTACCGTTATTCCGGACACGACCTGGCGGTGGGGCAACGCGATATCAGCTCTATTAGTTCCACAACGTGGATTCCTCATGGGACTGCCTTTGGCGGTGATCGTATTTACGCAGTGGTGGTTGGCGACAGAAAGGAAGGGCAAAGCAGAAAGAGACAATCGAAGACGTGTTAAGTCAAAACAAAAGAGAGTTATAGAGCGCGACAACCATATTTTCCCTGCTCGGCACATGGTTGCTGCAGGGGTTGCTGCCGGACTATTACCGTTGGTACATGCGCACAGTTTCGTCGTGGTCATGACGATGGGAGCATGCCTGGCTTTGCTTCAGATGCGCTGGGGCGACTGGTTTGCGTTTTTCGCAGTTGCATCTCTGATCGCGATTCCACAACTTGTTTGGTCCACGTCCCATAGCGCTGTTAGTGCCGGTAGCTTTTTCGCGTGGGAATTCGGTTGGGACAGAGGCGAGGAAAACCCCATTTGGTTTTGGTTCAAGAATACCGGACTGTTCATACCGCTGATCGTTGCGGCAATTCTCGTAAAGAGTAACGGTTATATTGTCCCGAAGCGGGTATTGCTCTTTTATCTCCCTTTTACGCTTTGCTTCATTATTCCCAACTTAATTAGGCTGGCACCCTGGATCTGGGACAACATCAAAGTACTTTATTATTGGTGGCTCGCATCCGCACCATTGGTAGCTATGCTGCTCGCGCGACTATGGCGTCAGGGTCCCGTTCGACGAGTCGTTGCAATCCTACTGTTTGTTTGCGTTACGTTTGCTGGAGCGCTTGATGTTCTTGGGATAACGTTTCGCTCTTACAAGTACGGCATATTCGATACGGCCGGTATTCGCTTTGCTGAACTCGTGAAACAGCAAACACCACCGCGGGCTCTGATTATTCACGCTCCCGTCCACAACACTCCAGTGTTCCTGACAGGTCGTCGCTCCCTTATGGGTTATCCCGGACATATTTGGACGCATGGGTTGGAGTTTGTTCAAAGAGAAGGTGAGATTAAGAGGGTCTATCTCGGTACTGAAGACGCAGAACAGACACTCAATAACTATGGTGTCGACTATGCTGTTATAGGGCCGCATGAGAGAAATGTGACGCCAGTCAACGAACGGTTTTTTACGCATTTCCAGAAGGTGGGGGAAGTAGGTGGATACAGTCTTTACAAAATTAAGCCATAGAAAGAAGGCTGGAACCACAAAGCTATCGTTCAGTCCTGGCGTTGCTCGCGCGAGCGAAGAAACGCTTGTCAATGACATACCTGAGCGCGCCTGGCTAATTGGTGTGATTGCGATCTTCATCGTAGCAGCGGTTCTTCGGTTGTACGACCTCGATCTCGTGCCGCTGCACCATGACGAGGGAGTCAACGGCAATTTCTTATTGAGACTCGTGCGTGACGGTACTTACAAATATGATCCAGAAAACTACCATGGACCAACTCTTTACTATTTCGCCGCCCTGATTCCATGGACTATTAAATTGTTGTTTGGAAACGCAGCGCGGGAAAGCTATGGTTTAAATACGATAGCGATCCGGCTTGTACCTGCTTTCTTCGGACTCGCTACCATCGGACTTGTTTTTGCGCTTCGGAGACGTATGGGAGCCGTCGCTACGCTTGCTGCCGGCCTGCTGCTGGCGGTGTCGCCTGGAGCCGTGTACTTGTCACGATATTTTATCCACGAAACGCAGTTTGTTTTCTTCACGCTGGGAATTGTTGTAGCAGCTATTCGGTTTTACGATGAGCGCAATCCGACTTACGTGATATTCGCAAGCGCCTCGGCCGCTCTTCTATTTGCGACGAAAGAAACGGCAATGATTTCTGTCGGCGTCTTAATCATCGCGCTCGCTTTAACCTACTTTTACCTCCGTTTTTACGGCTCAACTTTTGAACCCATTAAATCGAAGCGAAATAAGCGATCAGCGAGGCGTGACGAATTCAGAAGATTGGTCAGTGACTTGGGCGGCACTACTAACCTGGCGATCTGGATCGCTCTGGCGGTGGTTGTTTTCCTCGCCGTAAATCTACTGTTCTATTCATCATTCTTCACCAATTACCAGGGCATCTACGACGCGCTTAAGACTTTCGAAGTCTGGGCCAAGACGGGGAACACTGCACATGTGCACCCGTTCTATACTTACATTATCTGGCTGATACGACGTGAAACGGCGTTGCTGTTTCTTGGGTTGATTGGTGCCGGAATAATTGTTTGGAGGCCCAGGAATCCTCTTGCGTTTTTTACTGCGTTGTGGGCATTTGGGTTAATCGCCGCTTATTCGCTAATCCCTTACAAGACACCCTGGTTGCTCTTGAACTTTGTTGTTCCTCTCGCGATGATCGCCGGGTACGCAATTCAGTCGATATATCAAAAAGGACAAGCTTGGACATACGGGATAGTTGTTCTCGGGGCCGCTGTTGCCTTGAGCATCTACCAAACCATCGACTTGAACTTTTTTAACTACGATAACGATGACGAGAAGTATGTGTATGTCTACGCTCATACAAAGCGTGGAATGCTGGACTTAGTTGCTGAAGTCGACAAGCTCTCAAAACAGTACACCGGGGACCTCACTGGAATAACGATTGTTAGTCCTGATTATTGGCCTCTCCCGTGGTACTTCCGGAATTACAGCCGCGTGGGGTACTACGGTCGTATGGCTCAAACAACGGAACCCCTGATTATTGCTAACGAGAGTCAGAAAGAGGAGATTGACGCCAATTTTGGCGCACTTTATAAGCAGGTTCCTTCCCTCAAAACAGGCGGAGCGTTTGAGCTGCGTCCGGGCGTAAAGCTCCTTCTTTACAGTCGGCGAGACGATTTCAAGCCTTAACGAAAATCTAGCGGACTTCGGTTGCCCGCGTTGGCCGTTCCAGGCAATTGAATTAAGCGTGCCCACTAACTTTGGTTCTCACTTCAATAAGGAAAGCTAAGTTCAAGTTCTGGTTGACATTCTAAGCGCCTGACACTTATAGTGGCTCACCCGTACTCATACCTCTCGAGGCCCAAATTCCGGGGCTCAGAGGCAGGCCGAAATCAGAGCTCTAGCGCTAATGTTCAAACTGCAACGCCTGGAAATTACTGGCTTTAAGTCCTTCGCCGACTACACCGAAATAATCTTCACAGGAGACGGAATAACCGCCATCGTTGGCCCCAATGGCTGTGGCAAGAGCAACGTGGCTGACGCCATAGCCTGGGTCCTTGGTGAACAACGGGTGAAGCATCTGCGCGGCGGGGAGATGAAAGATGTCATTTTCCAGGGAGCGCGCAACCGTCCGCCTAGCGGCATGGCCGAAGTGGTAATGCACATGGTGCGCGACGACGTTCTCGAAGACGAGCCAGATATCGAAGATATCGATTCCACTCTCGAGCGCATTGATGATCACCTGGTTAATCTCGATCAGATCCTGCCCCAGGAGCTGGCAGCCAATTCAAATACAGAAGTCACGGTACTCGAGGCTTCAGAAGTTGTTGAAGGCAGCGCTGAAAATCTGGAACTCGTTGTACCGGAGGCGCCGCCAGTCTCCAGGATTCCTCACAAGCGACATTGGCGCCGTCGAAACCTGGCGCTTGAGTTTTCACCTGGTGAGGCCGTGTCAGTCACTCGAAGACTTTATAGATCAGGTGAGAGTGAGTATCTTCTCAACGACAAAATCTGTCGTCTTCGTGATATTCAAGATCTGTTTTCAGGCACCGGTCTCGCAGGTGGTCACTACGCCATCATTGAGCAAGGGCGGATAGGACAGATACTTTCCGCCAAGCCCATGGATCGCCGCACAATCATCGAAGAGGCGGCAGGTATTACCAAGTTCCGTGTCAGACAGCGTGCGACTGAAGCCAGGCTAGAATCGGCTCGATCAAATCTCTCGCGCATCTCGGACATCGTTTCCGAAATTGATCGCCAAGTAAACAGTTTGAGAAGACAAGCGGCGAAGGCTCGTCGGTATGGAGTACTCCGAGAAGAGCTGCGTGAACTTCTGCGGCACGTCTACGTGGCTGAAGACAGCAAGCTTGCTGCCGTCCTTGATGATACGAAGCAAAAACTTACTCAAGTTACTGAGCTCGAACTGGGTATTGCAGAAGAACTCGGCAAGCGGGAAGAAGCCGCGCGATTGGCAACACAGGAGGCGAGGACCTTCGAGGACGAATTGACGACGGCTCGCGCAGCGGCTGCTGAAGCTGTGCTTCAGCGCGACCGGCAAGCTCGTGAGTGTCTGTATCAACAGGAGCAATTGAGTGAGCTTGCGAAGCGCAAAAGCGAAGTTACTTCGGAGATCGAAGCATTAACGGCGAGGCTTGTTTTAATCGAGGCGGAGTGCCGCCGGTTGCAGCAGGAAGATATTCGCCTTCGCGAGGAATCGGACAAAAGCGCGCTGCTTTTACGCACTGCCGAAGAAGCGTACGCACAAAGGCTAGCCGCGGCTACCGCAGCAGAAGTTGAGATCGAAAACGCTCGCGCGGACCTGCTTACCCAAACCGCGATTGCCGAACGAGTCCGTGAAATTGCCCGCCAACTTGAGGGCACATTAGAGCGACTCTCTCAACAAGCTGAGGGTTTGGCTCGCGAAGGTGAACGCGCAGCGACCCAACACGCCGAAAGGAAGTTAGAAGCAGAAAAGTTCTCTCGGGAGCTGGGCGACGCTCGCGAGCGAGTTTCAAGTCTTCAGGTAGAGCGCGAGTCGGCTGTCGATGCCGTTGTGCGCGGCCATGAAGCCGTTAGTGATACGGAAGCAGAGCTGACGCGGGTTCGAGATGAGTATTCTCGTGCAAGTCATCGCCTGGAGAGTTTGAAAGAACTGGATCAAAGACGCGCCTATTATTCTCCGGCCGTACAACTCATTTTTTCTCCCAGCGAAACCCAGCGCGATTTTCACTTCATTGGCACACTTGCTGACGCGTTGAATGTCGAAGCGAAGTGGGAACGTGCCGTAGAGGGTGTGCTCGGCTCTTCTTTGCAGTCGATAGTCGTGCCGACGCCTGATGACGCTGTTCGAGCTGCCCAATGGTTGCGCGAGAATAACGGAGGTCGCGCCAGTTTCCTGGTTGCGGGCTTGCACGGTGGGAGTGAAGAAACCGACACCCTGACCCCACTCACCTGTAGCCTGGAAGAACGTCCGGCTCTCTCCATCGGGCTCGTTGAGGATTTAAGCGAGGATCTTCGGATCTGTGATTTACTGGGCGCGCCCCAAGAGCTAGTTACAGTACTAAAGAGGACACTTCCCCAAAAGATGAACGCGCGGCTTGCCGCTAATCTCGAAGATGCTATGAGTAAATCCATCGCGACTGGCGAGATGTATGTGACGTTGAACGGCGACTGGATTGCGAGCGGGCAATTCGTCAGCGCTGGTGATGCGCGTGACCTCCAGGAAGGGGCCGGGCTCCTGGCCTTCAAGCGAGAACTGAGAGAGCTTGAAACGCGCGCTCAAACGCTTGAAAGGGAGGTTGAAGCTGCTGGAATTTCTGCAAGGAACGCCCGCGCTCATCTTGTTGAGTTGGAGGACGCTGTAGTTCTCCTAAATGAAGCCATTGGCCGAGAAGAGCGCGAAGCGATGACCCGTGAGCATACTGCTGCTGCTTTGGAGCAAGAGGTGGAGCGTGCGGAGCGTCACATGCGCGTTGTTGGTCAAGACTCTGCTCGCGTTGATGAAGAACGACTCGAGGTTGAACATCGGCGTAGTGTGGCTTTGCTGGAGGCTGAAACTGCTGAGACGGCAAGGGAAGCCGCGGCTGACAATGTCATACGAGCCTCAGCTTTGTTGGCTGACGTCAGAAGGGAAGCGGAGGTAGAGAGTGAAGCGCTTGCCGAACAACGGGCCACTGCTGCTGCAGCCGCTGAAAGACGGCGGGCCACGTCGGCGGAAGTTCGTCGTGTTGAAGGTGAACTTGCTGATGTCGCGGCGCGAGTGGAACGACATCGACTCGATCTTGCAGAGATGAACAGTCGTATCGATGATTTGAAACTTTCCATTGCCGACCTCGAAATGAAGGCTAGTTCTGTTGAAAACGATCGTGCTCGGGAAGAGGAGCAGATCTCGGCCCTTTCAGATAAGTTGCAGCGGGCGCGACAACAAGCTGACGAATTCTCCGAGGAGTTGTCCGAACTCAATCGGAGGGCGGGCGAAATGCGTGATTCACGCGCAGGCCTGGAAGTGCAACGCGCTGAAGCCCAGGCACGTCAGACCTTCGTTCATGAAAACTGCCAGACGGAGTTAAGCCAGTCTCTGGAAGACCTGGCACGCGAACTGACGCTTCAAGAAGACTTCGATCTCGATACAAGCCATAAGCGGGTCGAAGAATTGCGAACTCGCCTCGAAGGCTTTGGCGGTGTCAACATGATGGCGCTCGAAGAGCTGGCGGAAGCGGAAGAACGTTTATTGTTCCTGACCGTTCAGCGGCAGGATATCATCGAAGGTATCTCATCCACGGAGGAGGCGTTGAGAGAGATTAAGCGCCGATCCCGGGAGCGTTTTCGTCACGCGTTTGAGCAGATCAACAAAAACTTCAGCGCGCTGTTTCAGGAACTATTTGGCGGCGGACGTGGTGAGATGAGTCTTATCGACGCCGACGATGTCCTTGAGTCCGGCATTGATGTGGTGGCCCAACCGCCCGGAAAACGACTGCAGAACGTGCTGTTGCTGTC
>JBKOYD010000180.1:0-10065 GCA_046725195.1 Acidobacteriota bacterium
CTGTATAAGAGAGTCAGTGCATTCACGATTGGTAACGGCCACGTGGCTGATTGCTATGAGCTTGAAACTTGCGCGATTTGGATTCGCTTTGAACGCGAGTTGTGAGATTTGGATTCCCCTGGTGAAGTTGCGCCTTCCAGGTGTTCCAAATTTGGAACGGGATGAGGCGGCGAACTCATTTACTGGGACCGCAGGCGTCTCGCCTGCCGCAGCGTCGCCACACAAGCCTGACAGAACTACCAAGCCTGCATAGTAACGTTGGCAGGCGAGACGCCTGCGGTCCCAGTAAGGCAGTTCTTTACAACGCACCGGCGAAAAACTAATTCAATCAAAACTGGATCCTTAGCCTCCCTTGAAATACTCGAGGAAGATTGGTCTGAGTGGTGACCTTGCCGAACGCAGCGTTGGTGATATTAGTGTTGATTCCTCCGAAACGAACATAGTTGAAGACGTTGAAACCATCAATGCCGAATACAACTCTCACGTCCTCGGTCACTTGAAAATTTCGCGACAGGCTCATGTCGGTGTTGAGTAAATGCGGGTTGCGAAGCCCGTAGGCGCCGAGAACGGGTGTATTGCCGTATGTGAAGGCAGGCGCGTTGATGAAGGCATTTCTGTCAATAAAGGGAGTCGCACTCGCTACCGCCGCTTTCACATCGCCGTTACCCCAATCTCCATTGATCCGAACTGATCCGGTAAAGGCAGGATTAAAGTTGGCGTAGCACGTACCGGCCTGAGGCAACGTGCATGTACCAGTGAAAGGTCCGAGCGGCGTGCCCGATGCGAACCTCGTGATATCGGAGAATTGCCAGCCACTAATCAACGCCTGGGCCACCTTGTTTCCACTTTCGAACCTTCGCCCTTTTCCAAAGGGTAGATCGTAAGTGAAGAACGCGTTGAAGACTTGAGGCATATCAGTGTTGCTAAGTGACTTATCGAGGTGCCCCAGGTAGGCACTCCGGATGCCGAAAATGTTGCCCAGCGACTTACTGAAAGTATAGTTGACGTTAAATGTAAGCCCCTGTGACAGACGCTGCTGAAGTGATGCTTGCATAGCGTGGTAATTCGTTTGACCAACGTTACCGTAAGGATCGGCGATACCTCCATACTGCGGGAACGGTCGCAACATCTGAGCGATTGTTCCAGTGAATGTCGGGAACGGTAGTGCAATACCAGGCACGATAGCGGCGGCCGCTGCAACATTCGCCGGCGTAGCATTTTGGTTTAAGCGATCCCCTAAAACCAAATACCTCGGATCGATCTGATTGGACCAACTACCATGGCCTGCTCCCGCGAGTTGTTTGCCGTTGCTTCCGACATAAGCCGCAGTCAAGACTAATGATGAGGTAAGAGAACGCTGAATTGAGAAATTCCAATTCTGGTAACGTGGGGGCTGACTATTAGGATCCGCGTAGGTCAATGTTCCACCCGCGACTCCTGGTGCGTTGAATCCGGTTAGATAAGTCTCGTCGAATATTGGGCCTTTGATGAATGGCGGAATACCGCTCTGCCACAGGAAGGCCGGATCAAATGCATTTGGTGCGACGAGCGCTGGGCTGGCATTTAACCCGGTAAACCCTGAACCTTGACGCGCGTTCTCACGGCCACCGACGGCGCCGCGTCTCGTGTACATGATCCCATAACCTCCGCGCAACACAGTCTTATCGTTGAACGCGTAAGCAAACCCAACTCGCGGACCCCAGGCATTGGGATAGGTATTGACGATCTGACTGCAATGACAGCTGATGGCATCCGGGGCGTAGTTTCCGCCGAACCGCAGGACTCCGGGCCGTCCTCCAGCAGCTGGGTTCGGCGCCGTCGGATCTAGAAACGTAAAATGATCATCCCTCTCTGTATAAGGCACCATGTAATCGTAACGGAGCCCAAGATTCAAAGTGAGGCGTGGGTTCACTTTGAAGTCATCCGCCACCCAGAAGGACGTCGTACTGAATTCGGCAGTCGTAGGCGTTGAACCTGACACCGTATCCTCAAGCACAGTTGCAGAGCTAAGCGCCCCGATCAAATAACTCGCATACGAGTTACCCGTATTGTTATTCAATGTGCTCCCCGAGCTGAATTGGGCGGTCTGACTGTTACTGAAGTTGGCGACGAAAAAGCTCCCAGTGTCATCGTTTTTGACTTTGTCGTACGTGCGCTGATACTGAAACCCGAATTTGAATGAATGTTTGCCCCTCAAATACAACACGTTGTCTTGGAGCGTGTAGTTGTAGTTATTGTCTTCGAAGTCTCTTGAGTTGACTGCACGCCAACCAGAAGGCGAATTAGATCCGGCAAATGTGGCTTCAAGGAAAGCATCGCTGGCGTCTCCGGGAGGCAGCCCTTTAAGGCCTGACTGCGCTGACCACTTGCCAGCGGAGGTAGCATTCGTAATCGGAACGAAGAAATGGTTGTAGCCGAAACTCAGCTGATTGACCAGATTGGCGTTGATGGACCAGCTATGCTTCAGTTGCAGCACCTTCGGGATCTCCGCAACCAGTCGTGTATCTGTATACGGCAGGGGCAAAGCCGACTGAGGAAACGCATTGCTTACTTCCCTGTACGGCCCGGACTGACTCCTCTTGCCGTAGGTATAAAGTCCGGACAGACGCTGAGTGTCCGTAAGGTTGTAGTCAATCTTCAGATTGTAGCTGTTGTTGTCATAGCCTACGGGCACTTGTCCGAGGTAATTATTGGCAATACCGGCACTCGTCGGCGCCGGCAAAAGCGACTGATAGACCTTTGAGATCGCTGAAATCCGCGATGCCGGAATGATGTTGAGACCGAGGGGATTTCCTGGCGTTCCGCGCGAAGGATCGCTGAACTGTGTTCGCGTGCATGCTCCAGCCACACACAGGGTCGAGACGGGATCATAAATATTCACACCCAACTCGGTGAAATCGCCGGTGCGCTGCTTCAGTGTTGGTATCGACACGAGTTGCGTTGGACTGGTGACGCGATAACGCCAACCGTCGTAGGAGAAAAAGAAGAAGAGCTTTTTCCTGACTATTGGTCCACCGATGGTGAAACCGAATTCGTTTTGGTGCTCTACCGGACGAACTGCTGGGAAGAACCCGCGGGCGTCGAGGACTGTATTTCGTAAGTACTCGAACCCGGAACCGTGAAACTGGCTCGTTCCGGATTTGATCGTATAGTTCTCCGAGCCTTGACCATTAAACTCTACGCCGGTACCACTTGTTTCCACCTGGAATTGCTCGACGGCTTCCACCGAAACTCCCAATGCGATCGTACGACCTTCTCCTTGCTGTATTGGGTCGGTGATTGGGACGCCCTCGATGAACACGTCCTTTGAGAAACCCTGCGCACCATTGATCTGTCCCCAGCGATTGCCCTCAGTCACACCTGGCAATAAGAAAATAAAAGCACCCGGATTTCTGGGGCCCTGACCAATGCCAGAACCTGCGACAGCTGTGCCCATCGCCAGCGGCAGATTTGTATACAACTCATTCCTGATCGTCGTACCGAGTCGCGGATCAGAAGTGTTCAATTGAGGAGGAGCCTCCGATACGGTAACCGTTTCACTCACTTCACCGACCTTTAGTGTGAGGTTTACGGTAACTGTGCTTAACGCGTCGAGGGTCACCTTCTCCTGAATTAGCTTCTGAAAACCAGAAAGTGAAACTACGATTTTGTATTCACCTGGTGGCAACGGCGAGACGACATAAACGCCCGACGTATTCGTCTGTTTGGTAGTTTCGACTCCGGTCGCGGTATTCGTCACAACGACATTAGCTCCAGGAACCACAGCGCCTCCTGGGTCCGTTATTGTTCCCTGAATGGATCCGCCACCGCCGATTTGGGCCACGACATTGGTGGATACAACCCCAATAAAAACAGAGACGGCCAAAAGGACCAGGGCATTAGTCACAGCTCTCGCGTTCATTTTCTTATCTCCTTCGCGTCTGGGATAACGCTTACGCGCGGCGGTTTGGTCATCGAACTGATCCGGTGTTCACCGAGAGAGAACTTCAGAGCGGCACGCCAACTTAAGAAATTTATCTTTGCCGGAACGAAAGAAAGGAGCGCCTGAATGGCTGAAGTAGATTTTGCGATTCTTCTGATACTAAAAATGCATCAGAAGTACGTCCTCGAGACTCTCAGCCTGTAAGCACAGACGGTTCATCTGCGCACGGTCGATGAATCGAAGCTGAACATAGTTCATTTTGGGGCACCTGCTATTGCACATCAGTGTAGCCCGCGCTATGCGATCTGCTTAGTCCCCAAGGTTGCCGGAAATTATGTTGAAAAACATGCGGGGTGAGTATAATTACGGCTATTACAACCCGCACCTTTGTTACAGGAACACTCGCCTTACAAGTGAAGCCGAACTCGTTTTGGCTCAGGTTCTTATCGGAGAAGCTGTGGCACGAAGGACCGAAAAACACACACTGGTTCTCATAAGCGTGCTTGTCGCCGCGTTGCCGCTTTTCTCGTCAAATATCGATGCATCGAGTGCGAAGAGCGAGTTGTGGGCCGCTACCCCCGATATCCGTGGCATTGACTTCTGGGGCGAGGCTGAAGGCCTCACTCAATCAAGAATCCGGGCTATTGTCCAAACGAAGGACGCTTATCTCTGGCTCGGGACAGATTATGGCCTTGTTCGATTTAATGGGACCAGCTTCACTGCCTTTACAGTTGAGACGGGAAGTTTGCGCGACAACGAAGTGTGGGCCATCCAGGAAGACAACGATGGAGGATTGTGGATTGGCACTTATGGAGGTGGTCTCACTCTCCTTAAAGGCAACGCGTTCAAAACTTTTACTACAGCTGACGGTCTTCCCGACGATGTCGTCACCGAATTAAGCAAAGACCGCGAAGGAAACATTTGGTTAGGCACACCGCGGGGGGCCGCACGGTATTCACATGGAGTTTTCAAACAGTTCACTACCGCCGACGGTTTAGCGGAGAACTCGGTTACGGCCATCTGTGCCGATTCCTCTGAAGGCGTTTGGTTGGCGACCGGCTCGAGTCTTCACCGATTATTGAACGAAAGATTCTCTGTAGTTAAAGGCGCGATTGAAGCGAGTGACGGCCAGCTCGATCACCTGGCGAGCAGTAGGGATGGTTCGCTGTGGCTCGGTTTTCGCAATGCTGTAATTAAGAAATGGAAGGACGGCCGCATCCTCACAGGCAGAGAAAAGCTCACGCAGCGGATCAATCAACTCTACGAAGACTCCGACGGAACTCTGTGGGTCGCGTTGCGAGAGGGAATAGTCAAACTTAAAGACGCAAAGTTTGAAACGGTGCCACTTGGAGGAAGCAATGCGAGCCTGGGAGTGGTTTACAGCATTTTCAGAGATCGCGAAGACAACATCTGGGTTGGGTTTCAATCAAATGGGCTTGCACGTCTTCGAACAAAACAACTCTTCACAATTTCAAAGCCGAACGGTCTACCCAATGAGAGCACGCGTTCAGTTTTTCAGGACAGCCGCGGAACTCTCTGGATCGGTACGGCGAATGGATTTGTTGGATACAAGAACGGCAGCCTGTCTACTTATGAGAATTTGAATGGTTCGCCCGTTGGCTCCGTCAAGTCGCTTGCGGAAGATGCTGACGGCAATCTTTGGATTGGTGCTGAACAGGACCTTCTCGTTCTATCGCGAGCTGGGCTACACAGGCTTCCGGGATGGAAAAGTGGCTTTGAGATCAGAGCCATCTATCGTGACCAGGTGGGCCACATGTGGGTCGGAACAGACGGCGACGGTCTTTTTGAATACTCGCACACCGAAAGTAATCCAAAGCACTACACCACTCGCGAAGGATTAGCGAGCGACCAGGTGCGCACGTTACTCGCAGATCAACAGGGAGCGCTCTGGATTGGCACCCATGGTCGCGGAGTTAGCAAGTTCGAAAACGGAAGATTTGTGACCCTTACAAAGAACGACGGGCTTGCAGGAAGTCGGGTTAGCGCAAGTTATCAGGACGATGAAGGAGCCCTTTGGTTTGCCACACGCGATGGTCTTAGCAGATTCAAAGATGGGAAGTTCTTTAACTTCACCTCTGAAAACGGGTTGCTCGTAAGTTTTGTCTACGCAATGCTCGACGATGAAAGGGGCAACTTTTGGTTCAGTTGTGCTCAAGGTCTATTTCGCGTCAGCAAGGCAGAACTCCGCGATGTTGCTGATGGCCGGATTGCAAAAGTCAATTCAATTGACTACGGAGTCCGCGATGGAATGCAGACCAGAGCCTACAATATTGGCAATCAACCAGCGGCTTGGAAGACTAACGAAGGCGAGCTAATGTTCTGTTCGATGAAGGGTGTAGTGGTCGTAGATCCCAATCGTTTATATTCCAGTGGACTGGTTCCTCCCGTACACATCGAGAAAGTAGTCATCAACAAACAATCACTGCAAATGACTCCTGAGACCCAACTGCCTGTTGGTTCAGGTGAGGTCGAGATTCACTACGCGGCGCTAAGCTACATTTCACCAGAAAAACTTCGATTCAAGTACATGCTCGAAGGCGTCGACAAGGAATGGGTTGATGCGGGCGTCAGGCGATTCGCCTATTACGCCAATCTGCCGCCCGGCCAATATAAGTTTCGCGTCATTGCTGGTTATCTCGATGGCGCGTGGAACGAATCGGGAACTTCGTTTGGCTTTTACCTAAAGCCGCGTTTCTATCAGACGCCAATTTTCGTAGGGCTCATCATCGCCACTGTGCTGTTGCTGGCAGCGTTGCTGTACCGGCTCAGAATGGTTGAATTGAAAGCGCGTTATTCGGCAGTGTTGGGTGAGCGTAATCGGATTGCTCGTGAGATTCATGACACCTTGGCCCAGAATTTGGCGGGCATTGCTTTGCAACTCGACTCGATTAGCATGCACACGTCCGATGTGCCGCCGAGTTTGAGTCACCGACTGGACCAGGCTTGTAATCTCGTTCGTTACAGTTTGTCAGAAGCGCGACGAGCGGTCTCCGATCTTCGCTCAGATGAACTCGAGCGACATGAATTGGCGTCGGAGCTTCCTGAGATAGCTGCCAAGATGGCTGCCAGTGCCGCCGCAGAAGCGAAAGTCCAGGTCGTTGGCACACCCCGACGTGTGAGCCCAGTTATCGAGAAGAATCTCCTGCGAATCTTTCAGGAAGCGATGGCCAATGCTGTCAAACACGCCGCCGCTCGCAATATTGATATCAAACTACGATATGACGACGATCGCCTGATGCTGTCCGTCCAGGATGACGGCAGTGGATTTGATACCGAAAACATCATCCCTCTAGGCGTGGGCCATTATGGTTTGACTGGGATGCGTGAACGCGCTGAGAGAATTGGCGGACGCTTGACGCTCAAGAGTCAACTGGGCCACGGCACGGAGCTACTAGTGGAAGTTCCACTATGAAAGTGAACTTGAGAATCTCATGAACGAAAGCGAACGCCTCCGCGTCATGATCGTTGAGGATCACTTCGTGGTGCGGGCTGGGCTGGGCGCCATCATAAACAGCCAACCCGATATGCTTACCGTTGCCGAGGCGCGAAACGGTAGGGAGGCAATTGATCTGTTTCGAGAACACCAGCCCGACGTGGTGTTGATGGATCTGAGAATCCCTCTGTTGAGTGGAATTGATGCAATAGCTACGATCGTCAGTGAATTCCCGCGAGCAAAGATCATCGTGTTGTCGACGTTCGGCGGTGACGAAGACATCTTTCAAGCGTTGCAGGCTGGTGCTCGCGCATATTTCCTGAAAGATGTTAAGGGTCATGACTTGATTGGCGCGATCAGAGCAGTCAACGCGGGACAACGAATGTTACCTCCGGAGATTGCAGCACGCCTTGCGGAGAGAATTCCCAGATCGGAATTGAGCCCGCGTGAGTTAGAGATCCTTCGTCTGATCGCAAAAGGTGGTTCAAACAAAGAGATTGCGAACACACTTGATATCAGTGAAGGAACTGTCAGAGTTCACGCCAGCAATATCTTTGCAAAATTGGGGTGCAATGATCGCGCACAAGCAGTGTCAGAAGCTTTTCAACGCGGCATCATTCACATTGACTAACAATTGTGGGGGTGGCACTCCGTGGCCACCCTCCGTTCGTTTAATGCACCGTAGACGAATACATAGGGTCCTCGTGAAAAGACGTCGATCACGAAGAGCTGGCCACGCAGTGCCACCCCCTACAATTCAGAAAGAGTTTCAGCAATGCGCAAATACAAACTGACACTCCTATTCTTGTTATTGGCTGGTTCAATTCTGAGGATGCCTGCAACAGCTGCCGATCCGCCGACTGAATGGATCGATCCTGACACCGGTCATCGCGTCATCCGCTTATCGCGCGAACCGGGCAGCCAGAGTCTCTACTTCCATCAGAACGCCTATACCACCGAAGGCGATAAGTTGATTATCACAACGCCAACCGGGGTTTCGACGATTAACCTCAAGACGGGCGAGATCGAAAGGGTGGTCGACGGACGGGTGAATGTGATTGTCGTAGGCAGGAAGAGTCGTCAGGTTTATTACACTAAAGACAATACCCTTTTCGCGACCCATCTCGATACGCGCGCGACCAAAGAGATCATCAAGCTTCCTTTTCGCGGTGGTCTTTCGTCCGTCAATGCTGACGAGACATTGTTACTCGGCGCTCGCACGGAAGTAGAGGGTCAGGGCCCATATGGAGGACAGAACCAGCGACAGTATGGCATCAATCCTGACTTGCCGAAACAACAACTAGGGCCTGACGGCAAGCCGTTGACCTTTGCCGAGCGAAAAGAAGTGATGATGAACAATCGTCTCGAACAGCATCTGCCAATGGCGATGTACACCGTGAATACCAATACCGGTGAGGTAAAGACGATTCTTAAAACCACGGACTGGCTCGGTCATCTACAGTTCTCGCCCACGGATCCAAACCTCATCATGTTTTGTCATGAGGGACCATGGCACAAAGTAGACCGCATTTGGACGATGCGTGCAGATGGCAGTGGGCTTAAGAAAATTCATACGCGCACAATGAACATGGAAATCGCTGGGCACGAGTTTTTCAGCAACGACGGACGCGTGATCTGGTACGACTTGCAAATCCCGCGCGGTGAGGACTTCTGGCTTGCCAGTTATGAGCTCGAAACCGGCAAAAGAACCTGGTACCACATGCAACGGAATGATTGGTCTGTTCACTTCAACGTTTCGCGGGATGGGAAGCTCTTCGCTGGAGACGGCGGCGATAACGAGATGGTGGCCCACGCTCCAGATGGAAAATGGATCTACCTGTTTCGACCACAATCAATCCCGGATGTTGCCAGCATCAAGAACCCTCACTCGGAAGATCTCATCCGATCAGGCTTTCTCAAACCCGAACGTTTGGTGAATATGGCCAAACATAATTACGAACTCGAACCGAACGTTTCCTTTAGTCCAGATGGCAAGTGGCTCGTTTTCCGCTCAAACATGTTTGGACCAACACATGTCTTTGCTGTCGAAGTTGAAAAAACTGGAGCGCCAACTTCATCAAAAACGCAGTAGAATCCCACGATGTGACGACCTCTTCGCCCATGAGGAAGCGCTTCACCTCGGTGTGAACCGCAGCAGCCACTTCCTCTACCGGACCCTGCACAAGATCGAGGGACTGAGTGGTAGGCCACCATCTCTGGATAGATTCACTTCGCAGATGCATAGGCTGTTGTGGAATGTTATGTCATTAAACGAAGCGAAGCATCCTTGCTCGTCTTCGACAAGCAGATAACGGAATAAACTTTCTCTGCCCCGCCTCTGATGCGTCTCTGCGTCTCTGCATCTCTGCGTCTCTGCGGTAAAGGATTTGACGCATTTCAACCGCAGAAGACGCAGAGAACGCAGCGCAGCAGAGCCGCAACCAAATTACTCGCTACGGCTTTGCCGCCTGATGTGAGGCGATGGCTGTGCCTCGCCGTTAACTGCACCCCCGGATTCGGGGCTATGCCCTCGGTTCGCACCTCGCCACATGATCTGATTCATTGGAATCTCCAGTTGCTTTTGCAGAAGTCAATTGGGGCAAAGCCCGAACCAAGGGCACAGCCCAATCATGCAAGCAGCTTGTCGGCGAGGCACAGCCATCGCCTCACATCAGGCGGCAAAGCCGTT
>JBKOYD010000051.1:0-18243 GCA_046725195.1 Acidobacteriota bacterium
CGCCCCGGAGAGTATTTGAGCTCGGGGAGCGTCTGGATCTTTCTGATTCCGGCATACTCCAATTTCACATGTCGGTTTTCGAGTTCCAAGCAGTGGCGATGCAGAGGACAGCATTCCTCCGATCAACCGGACTCTGGATGCCCAAGACCAGACTGTCCAGTCGGAGTAGTCCGGAAGATAACGAGTGCCCGCGATGATGCGAGTAGTGATCGCTTGAGGACTTGGAGACAGTTCGACTCAAGATGCCTTGCCAAAAGCTCTTCAGCCGTCATCTGATTGCACGGTAAGGTCGGCCTGCGAGGACAGAGTAAGCCGCAGGTTGCGGCACCAAGGATAAAAGTAGGTACTGCCTTTTCATATCAGGGACAATCCTCGGTGACCCATAATGAAGAAACAGAGAGATATCAACACGATGTCTCGCTGTTTCTCCTTTTCCCCACTGGCTTTAGAACTGCACCTTCAGCGCGAATTGAATCACGCGGTTGGGCTCGCCCGTGGCAATAATCGTCGTCGACGACGGGACTGAGGATGTGACGCAGCAGGTTTGGCCAAACAGCGAACTCGTCACTGTCGGCGAACCTTCTGTCGCATTGCGCGGATTCTCGAAGTTTGGATGATTGAAAAGATTGAAAAACTCGGCCCGGAACTGAACGTTAACCCGCTCGTTAATCTGAAAACGCTTTAAAACGCCAAAGTCGACGTTCCAGAAGCCAGGACCCCGTATTGTGTTGCGTCCCATACCGAATTCGCCTGGTTCTGGAATGCAGAAGGAACTGTTTGTTCCTATGACCTGACGGCAATTGGTGGCAGGGTCGCGGTCAGTGACGTTGAAAACCACTGGGCCCTGGATATCTGGCACAAACTGCAGACCGGATGGTGGCAATGGGCCAACCAGATTTGCACGCGTTTGTTTGCCGGCGGTCGTGAAATTAGCAGTCGCGGAGCCGCTATTGATGGTGTAAGGTTCGCCGCTCTGATAAGTGTAGATTCCGGTCAGGGTCCAACCACCGAGAAGGTGATTCAAAGCACCGGGCCAATTGTTGCCAAACATCTGACCTTTTCCAAAGGGAAGCTCGTACATTGAGTTCACCACCAAAACGTGCGTGTTGTCGAAATCGGAGACACTCCGATCCAGCAGGAAGTTTCGCACATCGGTTGGTGTGCGGGAGTTGTTGCCTAGCCCTCCGCCTGATGTCGCCGCTACGGGATCAACCGACATATTGTCGATTGACTTGCTGAAGGTGTAAGAAAGGCCTAAATCGAATCCTTTCTCAAACCTCCTCCGCACCTGCAAAATGGCCCCGTGGTAATAGGAATCCCCTCCAGCATCAAAGTAAAAGATCTCACTGAACTGGGCGTTGGGCCTAAAGTAGTTGGCGGGAAAACCGCGGTCTACAATCGAGCTTGGAGAAGCAACGCGATCAATTCGAGATGCAACGGTGCCTAAGGCATTAAGCAAAAAGTCGGAGCTGAAGCCATTCAATGTGGCAGCAGGAGTAAGTTGAAGCAGCAGAGTTGGGGGTGTCCCAACACATGTGCCGGCGACAGTTGGATCATCCGTACCGTCCGGCCGGCAGCCCTTTCGAACATTGTTTCGCGCAATCAAAAATGATTGTAGGAAGCCTGGTTGATCCGTACGAAGCTGGTTCGAGTCGTAAGCACGATACAAGTGCGTGCCACGTTTGCCTATATAGCCCACCTGGGCCACAAAATTCCAGGGCAGCTCCCTTTGCACTGTCAGGCTCCACTCGTGCACGGTTGGTATCTGCAGGTTTGGATCGAAGGCGCCAACACTTGGCGCGACACCTAAGGGACGATTGGGAGGAGCGAGTTGGCTGCTCGGTTGTGCCGTTGGCACTCCTAAGGTGAACGGGTTGATGCTGGTTAACAGTTGGGTAAGACGAACGTTGTTGGGCATGTCAGTACAAGGAGCTGAGGTTGCCGCTGAATCCTGCACATTCACGCGGCACTGCAACACGCTTCCGGGCACCTTGCCGCCAATCGAAGTCGCCTGGAAGGTGGAGAGAGTATCAAAGGCAATTCCATACCCTGCTCGGATAACGGTCTTGCTGTCCCAGGGAGACCATGCCACACCAACACGGGGCGCAAAGGCATTGTTATTGCCGCGTTTCCACCAGGTCTCGGCGGGAACGTAACTAACAACGCCCTGGGAGCCATCGACCGGACGGTCAGGAACGAATACTCGGCCGCCAGCGTCGGTTGCGGGTCGATTTAGTTCCCACCGAACGCCATAGTTCAGTGTGAGCTTAGGGGTTAACCGCCATTCGTCCTGGAAGTAGAAGTTGAACTGTTTAGCCCTTGTCTCCAGCGTAAATAGATCATTTCCGTAAGCATCCTCGCCGAGTTTGGCCTGAAAGGCTTGGGTAACCAGTCCAGGAATCCCCGCCAGTTCGACAATGGCGTTCTGTAGATTGTTTCGGTCAGTAGAATTAATCGCAGTGGTGGCGGGGAGGACCCAGGCGGGCGACTCGTTTAAAGGAGAACGATTTGTCCGGTTGAAAACAATTGTTGGGGATGAGTTGAAGCCTCCAGGAACGCCTCGTTCATCGTCATGACTATAAAAGCGAAAGTTGAATCCCATTCGAAAGGTATGAGCGCCACGAAGGTAGCTAAGGTTATCAATGAACTGTCTTGTGGTCACTACTCGTTTTGTGTGTGGCGTATTACAGAACGGCGTGTCAATGAGCTGGAATGAATCGTCACCGAAACACTCCTGGCCGTAAGGGGGAGGCTCCACACCCACCTGAGATTCCCGCAATGAGAAGAAGAATCGAAAGCGACTGTAGCCAGCAGTGAATTCATTCACGAGCTGAGATGAGAAGACTCGCCGGTAACTGACCGCCAGGCTTTGTGATCTGCGGAAGACTTCTCCAAGCGGTGGGAAACCGGGGAAGACGGAAGGCCGGGCGTTCAGGAAATCTCCCTCAAAGGTGTCGTAGTCAGACCAAAGAAAACGACCAAAGATATCGTTCTTGTCGTTGAATTTATGGTCTACCCTAAACATATAGAACGGCCCCTTAAATCGAGACGGTGCATTCCAAGCGAAACCTCCTGTATTCAGCCCATCGCCAACATTGAAACTATTCGGCAAGGGAAAGGTTGAGATCATCCGAGTAACAGTGGGGTCTGCTCCGATGTGAAGGGGATCTTGGCCAAAAATGTTGTAGCTGTCGATACAGTTATTAGCCAGGGAACCGCCACACACTGGGACTCCTGGCTTCAAATTTCCGGCGGCATCCACAAGCAAAGGTGAGTTGCTATTTATTGGTCTCCCATCGACAGTAATCGTACCTCGCACGAATCTAAAGATGCCGCTTCTCGCTGCGGCCGTGTATGTCCTTGGCACGCCAAAAGTGGCTCCAATAGGCTGTGTCTGTTTGATCCGATTGTTTTGCCAGCTGCCGAAGAAAAACGTTTTGTTTTTTATTATCGGACCGCCACCATCGACACCAAATTGATGTAGCAGGAGCACTGGCCTCTCGATTCCACTTGCGTTGTTGAACCACTCATTTGCATTAAGCGCCGTATTGCGGTGATAGTAGAAGATGTCTCCATGGAAGTCGTTGGTACCGGACCGCGTGGCAACGGTTACATTAGCGCCGCTGTTGCGTCCAAATTCGGGAGTCGCGTTATGCGTTACGACCCGATACTCTTGAACGTTGTCAGGTGTGAGCCGAAAGATGTTGCTTTGTGGATTTGGCACTGACGATTCATTGGCGTCAATACCGTCAATGGTCACATTGTGCGCTCGATCACGAGACCCAAACACGTGAGTTCCCGAGCCCGCTCCGCCTGTAGTTCGTTGCACCAGTCCAGGCTCGAGCGTTATCAAGTTTAGTGGATTACGCCCGTTCAGCGGCAGCTCAGCAATCGCCTTTCTATCAACCACACCCCCGAGCATCGCGCTGGTTGTCTCAAGCCGCTCATAGTTTCCCGTCACTTCTACTCTTTCCGTTGGTTGTCCGACCTCCATGCTCACGTCAACCACCAAGGGAGCACCGACAGTCAGCACATTTCCGGTTTTCTGAAATGTCCTGAATCCGCTCTTTTCCACCAGGATGGTGTAATTGCCGGCAGGAAGTGAAGCAAAGGCGTACAAGCCGGCGTCTGTTGTGTTCTGGACTTGTTTCGCGCCGGTCGCCTCATTGGTTGCTGTAACCGTGGCGGCGCTGATAATTGCACCATTGGCATCAGTGACGATGCCGGTTATTCGCGAAGTGCTCGTTTGGGCGAGCGATGACGCGGTGGTGACTACGATGATGAACAATACCGGAATCAAACGTGTACACTTCAGCATATTTCCTCCTAATCAATGGGGCTACGCGGAACGACCTAAGCTGTTCGCTGGAGTAGAAATTCAACTGACGTTCTTGAGAAAGTGGAGAGGCGCAATGCTCTGTAGTCGACGCGTAATCGAATAGCCTGCTTGGAGCCAACGCACCAGACCAAATCGATCAAGATTCCCAACTGCAATTGCTTGGTATTTTTAGATGCAAGTATATAGCCAAAGCATTGTCCGTCAAGCCTTTTATGAACTAATTCTTTGATATTACAAGGTGTTTGGTTTTTGCCCCGGAGGATCATAAGCGCAGGATGAAGGCATTGATCCAAAAACGGAAAGATCCCGATCCAAACTTTAGGGGTCGCAAAAGACTCTTTGGAAGCGACGATCCCGAAGAAATTTTTTTCACATCAGCATATGTTATCGAAATGATAAGAATCTTTAGCTTTTATTATTCCTATAGCGGGCCTATAATCCGGCGTCTACGGCTTCAAAATCTAAGCAATTCTTATCAACACTGAGTTTTTTTCCTTGAATTGAGAGGCCGGGTTCCCGCCTGGTCTATCTGAAATCCTTGGCCCGTAACTGTGAATACGAGTCTGTTACCTAAGTCTGCTGCACTAGCGTTGATGGCACTCGCGCTGAGTGGTCTTCTTGCTCCACGCCTTCGCGTCGGAGCCCAGTCAAGTGTGGCCTATGATCTTGTGATCACTAATGCACGCGTCATCGACGGCAGTGGCAATCCATGGTTCAGGGCGGATGTCGCCATTAAAGACGGACGTATTGCGCGCATTGGTCGCGTCGCCTCAAACGAAGCGCGCCAAACGATCGATGCGAAAGGCCAGATTCTGGCGCCGGGTTTTATCGACGTCCACACACACGTTGAGTCAATCTACAGTCTTCCAGCTGCAGAAAATTTTGTTCGGATGGGTGTGACCTCATTGGTCACCGGAAACTGTGGATCTTCAATGACGGAGGTCGGTGAGTTTCTCGGACGACTGCAGGAGAAACCGATCGCCGTCAATTTGGGTACTCTCATTGCCCATGGTTCTGTGCGTCGGAAGGTGATGGGACTCGGCGATCGCGCTCCCACTCCTGAAGAGTTGAAACAGATGGAAGCCGTCGTTGAACAAGGCATGAAGGACGGCGCTGTTGGTCTTTCGACTGGCCTCATCTATGTGCCCGGAACCTATGCGAAGACCGATGAGATTGTGGCGCTTGCTCGCGTCGCAGGTAGGTATGGTGGTTTGTACGCGACGCATATGCGGAACGAAGGCGAAAAGGTAGCTGATGCTATTCGTGAGAGCATTCAGATCGGCGAGCAAGCTGGACTACCGGTCGAGATTTCTCACTTCAAGATAAGTAGCAAGAAGCTTTGGGGCCAAAGTCCAATGACTCTTGGTCTGGTGCGTGATGCTCGCACCCGCGGCCTGATGGTTACGGTTGATCAGTACGCATATACGGCGAGTTCAACTTCGCTTGATTCTCGTTTGCCGAGTTGGCTTCGCGCTGGTGGTTTGGAAGAGGCAAAGAAGAGATTGGCCGACAAAGCCACTCGCGAACGAGTTATCGCCGATACAAAAGACTCGTTGAAGCGGAGCGGCTTTAAGGATTACTCGTTTGCGGTAGTGGCCTCGTACGAACCGGAGAAAACATTCAACGGTAAATCGATTGCTGAAATAACAAAGCAGGTTCGGAACAAGAGCGACGTTAATAGCCAAATCGAACAGATGCTTGAAATGTATGAAGCCGGCGGCGCCGGAATGATCTATCACGGCATGAATGAGGACGACGTGAAGCGCATCATGCAGGAATCATTCACGATGATTGCTTCTGATAGCGGCGTGCGGGAGGTCGATGATAGCGTTCCGCATCCGCGCGGTTATGGCAACAATGCACGAGTACTTGGTCACTACGTGCGCGAACTCAAACTGATTTCGCTTGAGGACGCAATCAGAAAAATGACTTCGCTGCCGGCTCAAACGTTTGGCTTTCGCGATCGGGGAATGATTCGCGAAGGATTTGCGGCCGACATCGTAATTTTCGACGAGAACACAATCGCGGACCAGGCCACTTACGATAAGCCGCATCAGTTTCCACTTGGTATCAGCTACGTCATGGTTAATGGTCAGTTGGTTCTAGCCAACGGTCAAATGACGGGAGCGCGTACTGGTGTCGCGCTTCGCGGTCCGGGATACACAGCGAACAATATCAACAAAATGATTTCAACTTTAAGAAGCTCATCGAGGCAACTTGACCCGATGAAGTGAGCAGGAGGCGCCCCATGCTGAATTCGAAAACCAGGAACCGATTCTTTTTTCTGACATTGTTATTGATCGTGCTGTCTTTCATGCCCGCGACGGGTTATGCACAGACAGTCACCGGAACTTTGCAAGGAACTGTAAGCGATTCAAAAGGTGCAGTTGTTCCCGGCGTCGAGGTGGTGATTCGCAACATGGAGACAGGACAGGAGCGCCATCTCAAAACCGCCGGCGACGGTACTTACTCAGCTACGTTTCTGCCGCTAGGTCGTTATACCGTCAGCGCCTCCGGTACGGGCTTCAGCAAAGTGTCGCAAGAGAACATTGAGATCATGCTGAATCAAACACGGGTGATCGATTTCAGTCTCACTCCAAGCGGAGTTACCGAAGCCGTTGTGGTGACGACTGACGCCGCGCCAATCAACACGACTAACGCGGAGATAAAAGGATCGCTTAATAGTCAGGAGATCCTGGAGAAGCCGACGTTTAATCAGGGAAACTTCCTAACGCTTGCCGAAACGTTCACAGGCTTTCAGGAGAATCCAACGAGTGGTCAGAACAATCCAACAGCGTCATCCGGATCTTCGATCAATTTCAATGGTACCGGGACTCGCGGCGCTACGTTTCAAATTAACGGCGTCAATAATGATGACTCTTCGGAGAATCAGAATCGCCAGGGAGCGTCACTCTCAACTATCAAAGAATTTCAGGTAATCACTAACAACTTCACTTCTGAGTTTGGTCGCGGTTACGGTGCCGTAGTGCTTGTCCAGACCAAGTCTGGAACCAATGAGCTTCACGGCGATGTTTACTGGTACCACAACGACAGCGCTCTAAACGCAACTAACAACGTCTTCGCTCCGGGAGTGAGGAAAGGCGTGGCAAGACGCAATCAATTCGGCTTCACGTCAGGCTTTCCGATTATCAAGAACGACCTCTTTCTTTTCGTCAGTCTCGACCACACGGAAAACACCGGTGCGAATAACTTTAGCCGCGATGTCTTCACGTTGGCCGAACGTAACCCCGCAAACTGGTTTCTACAAACACCGGCCAACAACACACCGGCAAATCGAGCGTTCATACAATCGGTCATCGATCGGTTTAGCAATGCCGTTCCAAATGATCCGGCGAGTGGGGCACGCGTTTTCCGCGGCCAGCAAGGATTTGATTTTCCCGCCCGAGATTATTCTGGACGTCTTGACTGGAATCCACGTCAGTCAGACTACTTATCGGCTCGTTGGCAATACACTCGCCAGCGCTTCGTAGCAGACGACATAATCCCCGGAGAACGTGCCGACCAGAATCATAAGCAACAGAACTTCGGGTTGACGTGGACCCATCTCTTCTCCTCGAAGAGTGTAGGCGAATTCCGTTACGGTCTTGGCTTGAGGACAACGCTTGTCAACATCGCAGACGGTAACGACACGCCGATCATCCGCTTTTTCAACCCGACACCAATAACTAGTCAGTCGACCATTGGCAATGCTGGCAACTTTCCTATTCAGCGCTATCAGACTGATAATCAATTTGTCTACAACTTCAACACGGTTTTCAACAATCACAGTCTAAAGGCGGGAACTGATATTCGACGTCAACGACTCGACGACCTCGCCGATAACTTTTCGCGCGGCTTCTATAGCAGCACCGTGGCGACTTGCAACGGCATCAATTACGTGAATGGCTTCAACTCTTTCATCAATGGATGCATAGGGAACTTCCAAAAAGGCTATGGGCCATTCTTTCTGCAGAATAGAATCAATGAATCAAACCTGTACTTCGAAGATAACTGGAGAGTTCGTGAGAATCTGACGCTCAATTTAGGGCTTCGATATGAGTACGTCTCTGCGCCGAAGGAAGCTGCCGGCCGTATAAACTATGGCTTTGCGGATGACAAAGACAACATTGAGCCTCGCTTGGGGTTTGCCTGGAGTCCGCGATTTGAGGATGGATTCTTTGCGAAAGTCTTCGGCGGGCCAGGTGATTCGTCGATTCGCGGAGGTTACGGAATTTATCACGGACGGCTCTTCCAGTCGGTCTTTTCACAGGGCGGCGCCACGGTGAGATTCAACCCACCCAATGCTTTCTTCTACAACATTTCGGCCACCACTGTGGCGAATACAAACCCGCAGTTCAATCCAACTAATCTGGCCGATCCAACAAATGGTTTTGTCTTTGTGCCCGGGCCTCAAACGTCCCGTCATATCATTACCGCTATCGACCCGGGTTTGGAGATGCCATATACACAGCAGTGGAACCTGAGCTTTGAACGGCAGATGCCTTTTAGCTCGTCTCTGCGCGTGAGCTACACCGGTAATCGAGGAATCGGTCTGTTGCGCTATAGCCTCGACAATCTGCCTCTGCACAGTGCCGATGGAGTTCTGGTAGCCAACCATCCCAACAATGCGCCGACCGTGCTTTATGACGCCGCCAGTCGGCCGGCCGGTGATCCACGGGCCTTTGACGTCCGCGGACAAATTATTCGTCCAGCGGCGAACATCGTTTGCGCTGGTACAGGCTTGGCCGGCATTGCTACTAACGCACAGTGTCCTGTCGCCGTGCCACTGGGTAATCTCGAATACAGTGTGCGCGTCCCACGCACTAACGAACGCCGACCCAATGGACTGTACTCTACCAACTTGGCCGTTAGTAATTCCTCCTGGAGTTATTACAACGGATTACAGGTCGAATGGACCAAACGACTTAGTCGTAATCTGAATTTCCAGGGAGCCTACACCTTCAGCAAATCCATTGACACGACATCTGAGGCCACCTTCGTAGGTGCCGGCGACAGCAATCAGAACGGAAATAATGCGCGTGATGCGCGCGCTCTTTCTCGTTTTCACACGCCGCATCGGTTTACCTTCTATGGCACTTATCGTCTCCCGTTTTTCCAGGGCGAGAAGGGCCTGCTCGGTCAGACTTTAGGAGGCTGGCAGTTTTCAGCAGTGGTAAAGCTGGCTAAAGGAACTCCATTTACGGTGACCACCACCGCCCTGGATCTCAATCTTGATAGTTTTAATGAAAGTCGGCCAGTGTTGCTTGACCCGTCAGTACTGGGTAACAGCGTAAGCCTTCCGGCAACTTCGCAAACTGCACTTCCACGAGCAGCCTTTCGCGCTCTGACAATTGCGGATTTCAATGCTCCGATTCTTGGAAGAAATACGTTCTTTTTGGATGGCGAAAAGCAAGTTGACCTCGGCATCATGAAAGTCTTTCCGATGCCGTTTGAAGGTCAAAAACTTATATTGCGCGCTGATTTGTTCAATGCATTCAATCATGTTCAGTATGGTGTCCCGAGTGCGTCGATAGCGAACACCAACTTCGGAGCAATAACGGGCACAGCGGTGCAATATGGACCGCGCGCGATAGTCGTGGCTCTGCGTTATCAGTATTGATGAAGTTCGTCTGAGCGCGAAGCGTGTTTGTTCGCGACTCCAGAACAATGCGAGGAGTTTTGAACTTTAGGATGCGCAAAGGTTTTTTCATTCTATGGTTGGGCGTATCTTTGCTTCTCGCCATGCCGGTTTGGTCGCAAAACAGCTCAACTCCTACACAGTCAGGTCTTAACCACGAGGTGCGAGCGCTATGGGTCGTACGAACGACACTTACTTCGCCTGAAAAGATCCAGGTCCTCGTTAACTCGGCGGCAGACAACGGCTTCAATACACTGATTGTCCAGGTTCGTGGGCGCGGCGATGCTTACTACAAATCGAGCGTAGAGCCTCGCGCTATCGAGCTAAAGGACCAACCTTCAACATTCGATCCACTTGCCTTGACCATTGTCCAGGCACACCAGCGCGGTCTCAAAGTTCACGCCTGGCTCAATACAAGCTTGCTCGCGAACCTGGATGCTCTGCCGACTGATAGTGGTCATGTTTACAACAAGCATCCGGAATGGCTTGCGGTTCCCAAACCGGTCGCGGCTGAGCTCTACAATATGTCTCCCCGGAACCCGGTTTATCGCGAAAAGATTGTGACGTGGTCCAAAGCTAACCGAGGTGAGTTAGAAGGCGTTTACACCGGACCTGCCAATCCGAAATTACGAGAGCACATTTACAAGATATGGATGGATGTTCTTAAACATTACCCAGTGGACGGGTTGCATTTTGACTACGTGCGATTCGCAAGTCCGGATTTTGACTTCAGTAAGACTTCGCTTACAAAGTTTCGTCAGTGGCTCGAGCCGCAATTGAGTTCTGACGAGCGCCTTAAACTAAAGGAGTCGATAAAGAAAGATCCGCTTGCTGCACCAGAATTATTTCCTACGAAGTTCGCTGACTTCCAGCGAGCTCAGGTGACTGCACTCGTTGAGCGGATCTATGGCGCTGTCAAGAAACGCCGCCCCGAAGTGTTGGTATCAGCTGCAGTCTTCGCTAACGATGAGAACGCATACACTCGAAGATTTCAGGATTGGCGTCGCTGGTTGCAGATGGGAATTCTCGACGTTGCGTGTCCGATGGCGTACTCAACCGACACTGCTGTGTTTCAGAAACAGATTGAAGTCGCTGCCACCACGGCTCACGACGCGAAACGCAATGTCTGGGCCGGTATTGGTGCTTATCGAATTCCAGTTGAATCGACGATCGAAAAGATCAACGTGGCGCGGTCACTTCGAGCAGATGGGATTATTCTCTTTTCATACGACTTCACCGTGCGACCGAGCGAGCTGAATCCAAAGGGTGATTATCTGGAGCGGGTTAATAAGGCTGCGTTCGGATCAGCCATTGAAAGCGTCAGTGTGCCGAATCGCTGACGTTTGAAATAACTCTGTTCGTGTAGTGTTTTCGCTGACAGCAGAGTTGTCGCGTATGAAGCGCACAGAGATTGCCTGTGACTGATGTGTTCGCCGCGGTTCCAGGGCGGCTCAAGTCCGTGGAAGAACACCTATCCTGATTCTGCCGTAAATTCTTACTGAATGAGCACCGATGGCACGGAATAAGAGGACGTCCCAGCAAGAAAACTTGCTTTGTTTATCCAAAAATCTAAAGCTTGTCCATAATTCCGAAAATGTCGCGCTCTGCACCCAGACGGTCAAAATTCTGCTCGGTACAACAACTGAACAGTCAACAGCAGGATTCCGGCCCCAGTCATCATCACGAAGGCTCTCAATACATAGATGCGAGGTATCTAAATGAAAAAGATTAGAAGAATGGGCTATGGCCTTTTACCGCTCGCTTTGCTGGTGTTCTTTACCAGCACCGCGTTCTCGCAGGAAGTTTCTGCGCGAATCTCTGGTCAAGTGACTGACGCTAACGGAGCGTTGGTATCTAATGCTGTCGTGACTCTGACAAACAGTCGTACTGGGGAAGTACGAACAGTGCAGACCGATGACAGTGGCAACTACACCGTGACGCAAGTTCAGCCTGGCACTTATGACTTGTCTGTGAAAGTGACAGGATTTAAAGAGTACCTGAGTAAGGGTCTCGAAATCAGCGTCAACGATCATAAGACCATCAACGTGGCGCTGGAGCCCGGCGCCATCAGTGAGACAATTACGGTCGTTTCAGAAACACCGCTGCTTCAGACGACATCGACTGTAGGAGATGTCGTAGAGAATCGCCGCGTCGTTGAGTTGCCCCTCAATAACCGCAACTTCATGCAGCTGATGAACCTTGTTCCAGGAGTGACCAGTGATGGCACCTCAGAAATCGGCATCGGCCTTACGAACACCGTTAACTTTTCCATCAACGGCACTCGGCGAAACGCGATCAATTTTCTCGTCGATGGCGTTAGCAATACAGACGTTGGTTCGAGCATTACGCTTCTCTCAATTCCGACCGTTGATTCGATACAGGAGTTTCGTGTGATCACGTCGGTGCCAACGGCAGAGTTTGGCAAGTCGGGAGGTGGGGTAGTTAACCTCGTTACGCGTGGAGGTGGCAAAGAATTCCATGGCACGCTCTACGAATTCTTGCGCAACGATAGATTGAATGCGAATAGCTTTTTTAATAATGCAAACGGCTCGTTTGGCCCTAATGATCAGCAAGTCAGGTTAGGCTTGAATGTTGCCGGCGAGGCGCGTACACCACGTCCGAAATTGCGTTACAACAACTTCGGTTACCTGGTGAGCGGTCCCGTTGTCATACCCGGTCTTTACAACACCGATCGCGAAAAGACATTTTTCCTTTTCTCGGAAGAGTGGCGTCGAATTATTCGTGCACCCTCCACCGTGTCCCCGGTCGCCGTCCCGAGCTTGCTAGAACGCCAGGGAAACTTTTCAGAAGCGGGCAATTTACCCATCTTCGATCCAGTCACTGGACTACAATTCAACGGAAACATCATTCCGGATAACAGAATCAATCAGACGGCGAAGGCGCTCTTGAGTCTGATTCCAGAACCAAATGTTCCATCGACAACACCTGGTCGTGCACCAAACCGATTTGCTGTGACGACGCCGAGTATTCAGAACACGCGTCAGGAGACTGTGCGTATCGATCACAACTTCTCGGCAACGCAGAGGCTCACTGGGCGGTATACACACGATCTGTCGGAGACTCGCGAGCTAGGTGGACTATTCTTCAACGAGCCGTTTCCGGATTTGGCAACCACGAACACGCTTGTTCCCGGAGAAATTCTCGCCATCAGTTTAACCAGCAGCTTTGGGGCCAACATCGTGAACGAGGCGACCTTCTCGTTTTCCGGTAATAAGATCACCACTGACCTGCTCGGCCGCTACAACGGCGTGGACGTAACAGTTCCCAACACTGAGCTGTTCCCCGAAAACAATTCAAAGCTCCCACCCGTCATTGACATCACCGGTGTAGCTACGACTACCGTGCCTACTATTGGTTCGGGACAACTGTTTAACGTTCGATATAAGAACTGGAATCCCAAAGATAATCTCACGATCATTTCCGGACAGCACACCTGGAAGTTTGGAGCTGACCTGAGTTGGGAATCCAAAGATGAGAACGCCGCTAGTCTCACCCAAGGTAGGTATGGCTTTACAGGGCTTATGACGAGAGTTAGCAGCACCTCGTCTGGAATTGGCCTCGCAGACTTCCTACTCGGGCGAGCCGCAAGCTACACCGAACCTGAAAGAGATGTTACCGAACATCTTCGTTTTGGCCGCGCCGAGTTCTACGCTCAGGATACTTGGAGAGTGCGACCCAACCTGCAACTCGATTTGGGCCTCCGCTATTACCGCTATCGACAACCCTACGACAAGAACAATGTGTTGGCGACTTTCCTCCCGCAGCTTTACAACCCGGCTAAAGCCCCCGTTTGCGCCAACGTGGCCTGTACAGCATTCAATACAAACACGTTTGACGTTACTAACGGCTTCGCGTACGCCGGCTCCAATTCACCGTATGGACGCCGAGTACAGCTTAACGACACAAACGATTGGGCACCACGCTTCGGCTTTGCTTGGAATCCTAATGGAAACAGCAAGATGGTCCTACGCGGTGGTTACGGTATCTACTACGATCAGGCTTTGATTGGAATCGTCGAACAGAATTCTTTCACGACTCCGCCATTCAACAATTCAAACAGCCCACAAGGTACGGTGGCAGCACCTGTCCTGTTCGGCAATCCTGCCCCCGCTAATCCGGCAACCCGCGGCAATCTCGGCACAGTAAACGCCACTACTTCGCCATGGGTCACTCCGATTATTCAGCAGTGGGCAATATCATGGCAGCAGGAATTGTCGCGTAGCGCCCTTGTTGAGATTGGCTACGCTGGATCCGCAGGAAACCATCTAATTCGACCTGTCGATATTAACGCGCCCACTCCGCAGGAGATTGTTAATGCATCTCGCGGCATTGCAGGATGCGATACCGCACTGAACGCGAGCAACAATCCAGCCAACTGCATAAACCTGGCACGACCTTTCCGCGGCTTTGGGGCAATCACGGATCGTCAAACCAGCGCGACTTCACGTTACCACGGATTGCTTACTTCATTCAGACTGCGGCCGACTCGAGGCATCGCTGCGCAGCTTGCTTACACATGGTCCAAGACTCTTACGGATTCAACAAACGACCGCGACGCCATCGACGTGCCCCAACTGCGAACCGATTTGCAATTGGAACGAGCTGTCTCGAGACTGGATCGTACCCACGTATTTGTGGCGAGTTACGTTTATGAGATACCCACTTTCCATTCCGGGTTCGCAAGTTCAACCTTCGGTCGCTATTTGTTGAGTGGGTGGGAAGTGGCGGGTATTACTACTGCACAAACTGGTCTTCCGCTGAACCGAGTCGTTCAGGGTGCGACGACTGTTCCAGCGCGTGGTACCCGTCCGGATATAGTGAGCGATCCACTCCAGAATATTCCTGTTAATCCCAATGGAGGCATTCCCTACGCATTTAATCCGTTTGCCTTCAGAACTACGCTTACGGGGCAGGCCGGTAATTCGCCGCGCTCTCCGTTCCGGTTTCCAAGTCAGTTCTTTACAGATGTGAACGTAGCGAAGAATTTCAGATTTACCGAACGCTACTCGCTTCAGTTTCGGGCCGAGTTATTCAACGTCTTCAACAAGACAATCTTCAACGATGTGTTCCAGACCATTCCTGATAGGTTGCCCACTGACCCAGTGTTTAGCAGCATTTCGAATCTGATCGGTAGTGGTAGTAACCCTCAGTTTGGACAGTTTTTCTCCACACGCGATCCAAGGCAAATACAGTTTGGGCTTAAGTTTAATTTTTAGGCTTTTGACTGTTCAGGAACAAGAAAGCCTCTTCCGTCTAATCGGAAGCGGCTTTTCTTGTCTCAGGAGCTGCCAGTTTCGAGCTAGAAGGGCTCCCTTCTGAATTCCAGTAGATACCACCGGCTTTAGCCGTGTGGAGTTTCAATTTCAGTCTAACCCGCGCCTCCAAATCACTGCGCACGGCGAAGCCGAGCCAAGCCGTGCGTCGAAGTCAAAGGGTTTGCTCTATAAGGGTTTGCTCTATTAGGTTGAAGCTGACACTCCACGCGGCTAAAGCCAGTGGTATCTTAATCTAGCGGTTTTATCTTAGTTATCAGAGAGCAGCTACGGTTTAGAAGGTGTCTTTGAGTTATTCAACTTTAACTCAAGGCGTCGGCGCTCCTCTTCTGCCAGACGGCGCGAAGCGTCAAATGCTTTCTGCGCATCTTCGCGTCGGCCGGCCTTTAGGTAGGCACGACCCAGCAAGGCTTGCCCATTGGGCCAGGTGGGCTCGAGGTTAACAGCGCGTTCAAGTACTTCGATAGCCTTTTCATTTGCGCCCTTTTTCAAAAACGTCTGGCCCAACGTTTCCAGGGCAGGCCGAAAATTGGGCTCGACTTCAATTACTTTTGTCAACGCTTCAGTCGCCTCTTCGAGCTTGCCTTGTTGAAAATAGATTTTGCCAAGCTGGTAACGGGCGAGCACCATATCAGGATTCAACTTTAGCTCTTGTTGAAATTCCAGTATGGCATTGTCGAGATTTCCTTGTTTTAGCAGAGCTTGTCCCAGCGCGTAATGTGCGTCAGTTAATGTGGGATCTAGACTGGCTGCTCTGTGGAATTCATTAATTGCCCGTTCCGATTCGCCTGAGTTTTCCAGAGCTTCTCCAAGAACGAGGTGATACTTTGCGACATCGGGTTGCAATCGCGTCAGGCGTTCCAAATGCGAGAAGGCTTTTTTATACTGCTTCAGCCGTACATACGTTTCGCCTAACGAAAATAATGCTGGTGCATCGTCGGGATTGAGGGCTAACGTCTTTTCGAGTTCAACTGAGGCCTCTTCGAATTTTTCGCCCGCAATCAGTGAAAGTGCCAGTAGTTGGTGTGCCTGGAGATTTCGCGAATCAATTTTGAGGACGTTGTGCAACGACTCAATGGCTAACTCGTAGCGATTGGATCGAAAATACGTGATACCGAGATTAAGATGTGCGGCGAGTAATTGCGGTTTTTGTGCAACCGCGCGCTGGAAACTTGCAATGGCCTGTTCTGGTTGATTCAGCCGATTATATATGGCTCCCAAATTCACCAGAGCTTCTGCGCACGAGGGTCTGATTTCAGTAGATTCCTGATACTTGCTGAGTGCAGTGGACCAATCTCCCTTTGCTTCCGCTTGTTCAGCTGCTTTCAGTTGTTGTTCGATTCCTTCGCAGGTTTTCGGCAGTGTTGTTTGAGCTTCAGTGCAAGTGACAAATGCCAAAGCCAGCAGGAGCGTCGCATACGGAACCAAGCAAGCCTGTGCAATAATTTTCACGCTGATTCGCCCGAGGACCATGGACTGAAGTTTTTGTACTGCGTACGCCAATTCTATCTTAGACATTTGCAGCTTGACCACCCGCATACCCAATGACTAATTCACCACAAGACAGTCTCAGATTACGAAGAGCACGTTTGGTGCTGCCCTCAGGCATAAGTGAATCCAACGATCTCATAATTTCAGGATCGCAGATAGTTGCGCTGGAACCTACCCGAGACGATGTGCACTCGATCGAACTCGATGGTGCCACTGTTTTTCCCGGCTTTGTTGACATTCACATTCATGGGGCCGACGGTGTGGACACTAACGATGCGAATGCGACAGATCTTCATCACCTTGCACGCTTTCTTGTAACTCAGGGTGTCACGTCGTGGCTGCCTACGGTCGTTCCAGAAGCGGATGAAGGATATCGCCGCACGGCAAAGACGGTCGATCAGTTGATTTCCGAACAGCACGATTCTTGTCTCGAAGCTCGCGCTGTTGGTCTTCATTACGAGGGGCCCTTTGTGAATACTGCGCACTGTGGCGCTTTACATACTCAACATTTGAAGTTGTTTCGCGACGAAGGCCAACTGGACGCGCTTCCTTCACTTAATGCACACGGGTCACGAATGATGATGACTCTTGCCCCCGAAATCGAAGGCGCTCTCAGATTGATTGCAACACTAAAGAAACGAGGATGGATAACCTCGATTGGGCACACGGGTGCCACAGTTACTGAGCTTGACCAAGCGTACATGGCTGGCGCACGTCACATGACCCACTTCATGAATGCAATGGCACCTCTCCATCATCGAAATCCGGGCCCAATTGCCTGGGGGCTATCTCGTAGTGATGTTACGTTGGACTTGATCGCTGATGGTGTGCACGTCGACCCATTCATTCTAAGACTATTGATGAAGGTAAAAGGATCCCAGGGCATTAGCTTGATCAGCGATGCCATCGCGGCTGCCGGAAGAGGTGACGGTGAGTATGAAATTTGGGGCGAAACAATAACCGTGAAAAGCGGCCGTACCAGCAATGCTTCGGGCAGCATTGCAGGTTCAGTGATCACGATGCTTGATGCCGTCCGAACGATGCGTTCGCTCGGCGCATCAGAGGTTGAAGTTGCGCAGATGGCCGCATTGAATCCGGCGCGTCTATTAGGGATCGACCGAGACTGTGGTTCGATTGAGGTCGGAAAGCGAGCAGATTTGGTGGCAGTGGACGGAAACGGCAATGTGAAATTGACGATCGTTGGAGGAAGCGTTGCGTTTCAGGCGTAGGGTGCGGCGTCCGCTAAACATACCTTCTCATTTAGGCTGGCCGCAGCCCGATGAACAAAGGTCCGCTTCTCATTCTCACCTGGCTTCAGCCAGGTGATTCGGCGTGTCACTCGCTCTTGGAACCGTTGAAACGGTTCCAGGACAGTTAGCATTACAAGCACCTCACAGAAATAGGACAGTTGGGAAGGGGGCAAGCGGTCGTTAAAAGGATCTCACCAAGAGTCACCGAGCGCGCCCCCGGCTGATCTGCAT